>NZ_MRAE01000100.1 GCF_002008345.1 Clostridium tepidum | reverse complement strand
AGAATGTCGCGGTGAATACGTTCCCGGGCCTTGTACACACCGCCCGTCACACCATGAGAGCTGGTAACACCCGAAGTCCGTGAGGCAACCGTAAGGAGCCAGCGGCCGAAGGTGGGATTAGTGATTGGGGTGAAGTCGTAACAAGGTAGCCGTAGGAGAACCTGCGGCTGGATCACCTCCTTTCTAAGGAGAACAGAAAGAAGAAAATTCTTTCTAAATAAAGGCTAAATTCTCTGTTTAATTTTGAGAGACCATTCTCTCAAAATTAAAACTTCTCAATTAAATTGAGAAGTAGCTGATTATCGCAAAATCGTAGATTTTGGATGTCTAGCTATGTTCTTTGAAAATTGCACAGTGAATAAGTAAAGCTAAAGGTATAAAATCCTTTGTAATTAAAATGAAACTCACTCAGTATTGCTGAGGAGTATAGGATTCAAATAAATTAAAGATTTATAGAATTCTTAATAGGTCAAGCTACAAAGGGCGCATGGTGAATGCCTTGGCACTAGGAGCCGAAGAAGGACGTGATAAGCTGCGATAAGCCTTGGGTAGCCGCAAATAGGCAGAGATCCAGGGATTTCCGAATGAGGGAACTCACATGGGGAACCCCATGTATCATGCACTGAATACATAGGTGTATGAGGGTAAACCCGGGGAACTGAAACATCTAAGTACCCGGAGGAAGAGAAAGAAAAATCGATTTCCTAAGTAGCGGCGAGCGAACGGGAAAGAGCCCAAACCAGAAACTTGTTTCTGGGGTTGAGGATAGATCATAAAAGAAGAGGTATCTTAATCGAAAAGGGCTGGAACGCCCTACCATAGAAGGTAATAGTCCTGTAGATGAAAAGAGAAAACTTCGAGATCTAATCCAGAGTACCACGAGACACGTGAAACCTTG
>NZ_MRAE01000099.1 GCF_002008345.1 Clostridium tepidum | reverse complement strand
TCCTGTGGTTGTCAAGTTTACAATAAATGCACTTTGATTTGTAGCGGTAGGACCGGTTATTCCTTGTAGTCCAGTAGGTCCTGTTATTCCTTGGAATCCTGTAGGACCGGTTACTCCTTGCAGTCCTGTAGGTCCCGTTACTCCTTGTAACCCTGTTGGCCCTGTAACACCTTGCAATCCTGTTGAACCTGTTACGCCTTGTAATCCAGTAGGTCCTGTTACTCCTTGTAGTCCAGTAGGACCTGTTACTCCTTGCAATCCTGTAGGGCCTGTTACTCCTTGTAATCCAGTAGGCCCCGTTACTCCTTGTAGTCCTGTTGGACCTGTAACACCCTGCAGTCCTGTTGGACCTGTTACTCCTTGTACTTCTGTTGGACCTGTTACTCCTTGCAATCCTGTAGGTCCGGTTACTCCTTGTAGTCCTGTTGGTCCTGTTACACCCTGCAGTCCTGTTGGACCTGTTACTCCTTGTAATCCTGTTGGACCTGTTACTCCTTGCAATCCTGTAGGTCCGGTTATTCCTTGGAGTCCTGTTGGACCTGTTACTCCTTGTAATCCAGTAGGGCCTGTTATTCCTTGCAATCCTGTAGGGCCTGTAACACCTTGCAGTCCAGTAGGTCCTGTTATTCCTTGTAATCCTGTTGGACCTGTTACTCCTTGTAATCCTGTAGGTCCTGTTACTCCTTGCAATCCTGTTGGCCCTGTTACTCCCTGTAATCCAGTAGGACCGGTTACTCCTTGCAATCCTGTTGAACCTGTTACTCCCTGTAGTCCAGTTGGACCTGTAACTCCTTGTAATCCGGTAGGTCCTGTTATTCCTTGCAATCCTGTAGGGCCAGTAACACCTCGCAGTCCAGTAGGTCCTGTTATTCCTTGTAATCCTGTTGGACCTGTTGCTCCTTGTAATCCAGTAGGTCCTGTAACGC
>NZ_MRAE01000098.1 GCF_002008345.1 Clostridium tepidum | reverse complement strand
AGTGGGGAATATTGCGCAATGGGGGAAACCCTGACGCAGCAACGCCGCGTGGGTGATGAAGGTCTTCGGATTGTAAAGCCCTGTTTTCTGGGACGATAATGACGGTACCAGAGGAGGAAGCCACGGCTAACTACGTGCCAGCAGCCGCGGTAATACGTAGGTGGCGAGCGTTGTCCGGATTTACTGGGCGTAAAGGGTGCGTAGGCGGATGTTTAAGTGGGATGTGAAATCCCCGGGCTTAACCTGGGGGCTGCATTCCAAACTGGATATCTAGAGTGCAAGAGAGGAAAGCGGAATTCCTAGTGTAGCGGTGAAATGCGTAGAGATTAGGAAGAACACCAGTGGCGAAGGCGGCTTTCTGGACTGTAACTGACGCTGAGGCACGAAAGCGTGGGTAGCAAACAGGATTAGATACCCTGGTAGTCCACGCCGTAAACGATGGATACTAGGTGTAGGGGGTATCAACTCCCTCTGTGCCGCAGTTAACACAATAAGTATCCCGCCTGGGGAGTACGGTCGCAAGATTAAAACTCAAAGGAATTGACGGGGGCCCGCACAAGCAGCGGAGCATGTGGTTTAATTCGAAGCAACGCGAAGAACCTTACCTGGACTTGACATCCCTTGCATAGCCTAGAGAAGGTGAAGCCCTTCGGGGCAAGGAGACAGGTGGTGCATGGTTGTCGTCAGCTCGTGTCGTGAGATGTTAGGTTAAGTCCTGCAACGAGCGCAACCCTTGTTATTAGTTGCTACCATTAAGTTGAGCACTCTAATGAGACTGCCTGGGTAACCAGGAGGAAGGTGGGGATGACGTCAAATCATCATGCCCCTTATGTCCAGGGCTACACACGTGCTACAATGGTAGGTACAATAAGAGGCAAGACCGTGAGGTGGAGCAAAACTTATAAAGCCTATCTCAGTTCGGATTGTAGGCTGCAA
>NZ_MRAE01000097.1 GCF_002008345.1 Clostridium tepidum | reverse complement strand
GGTCCTACAGGATTACAAGGAATAACAGGGCCAACAGGGTTACAAGGAGTAACGGGACCTACTGGATTACAAGGAGTTACAGGACCTACTGGATTACAGGGAGTAATCGGTGCTACAGGATTGCAAGGTGTTACTGGACCTACTGGATTACAAGGAGTTACAGGTCCAACAGGACTGCAGGGTGTTACAGGACCTACTGGATTACAGGGAGTAACCGGTGCTACAGGATTGCAAGGTGTTACTGGACCTACTGGATTACAAGGAGTTACAGGTCCAACAGGACTGCAGGGCGTTACAGGACCTACTGGATTACAGGGAGTAACCGGTCCTACAGGATTACAAGGTGTTACTGGATCTACTGGATTACAAGGAGTTACAGGTCCAACAGGACTGCAGGGTGTTACAGGTCCAACAGGATTACAAGGAATAACAGGACCTACTGGACTGCAAGGCGTTACTGGCCCTACAGGATTGCAAGGAATAACAGGACCTACTGGATTACAAGGAGTTACAGGTCCAACAGGACTGCAGGGCGTTACAGGACCTACTGGATTACAGGGAGTAACCGGTCCTACAGGATTGCAAGGTGTTACAGGTCCAACAGGACTGCAGGGTGTTACAGGACCTACTGGATTACAGGGAGTAACCGGTCCTACAGGATTGCAAGGAATAACAGGACCTACTGGATTACAAGGAGTTACAGGTCCAACAGGACTGCAGGGCGTTACAGGACCTACTGGATTACAAGGAGCAACAGGTCCAACAGGATTACAAGGAATAACAGGACCTACTGGACTGCGAGGTGTTACTGGCCCTACAGGATTGCAAGGAATAACAGGACCTACCGGATTACAAGGAGTTACAGGTCCAACTGGACTACAGGGAGTAACAGGTTCAACAGGATTGCAAGGAGTAACCGGTCCTACTGGATTACAGGGAGTAACAGGGCCAACAGGG
>NZ_MRAE01000096.1 GCF_002008345.1 Clostridium tepidum | reverse complement strand
CTACTGGATTTCAAGGAGTAACGGGTCCAACAGGATTACAAGGTGTAACCGGCCTAACAGGACTACAAGGAGTTACAGGTCCAACAGGACTGCAAGGAGTAACAGGACCTACTGGATTACAAGGAGTAACCGGACCTACTGGACTGCAAGGAGTAACAGGACCTACCGGATTACAAGGAGTAACAGGACCTACAGGATTACAAGGAGTAACCGGCCCAACAGGACTACAAGGAGTTACCGGTCCAACAGGACTGCAAGGAGTAACAGGACCTACCGGATTACAGGGAGTAACTGGACCTACTGGATTACAAGGAATAACCGGTCCAACAGGATTACAAGGAGTAACAGGACCTACTGGATTTCAAGGAATAACAGGACCTACAGGATTACAGGGAGTAACCGGACCAACAGGACTGCAAGGAATAACAGGTCCAACAGGGGCACAAGGAATAACAGGACCTACAGGATTACAAGGAGTAATAGGTCCAACAGGACTACAAGGTGTAACAGGTCCAACAGGACTACAAGGAATAACCGGTCCAACAGGATTACAAGGAGTAACAGGACCTACAGGATTACAAGGAGTTACTGGCCCTACTGGATTACAGGGAGTTACAGGTCCAACAGGACTGCAGGGTGTTATAGGACCTACTGGATTTCAAGGAATAACCGGTCCAACAGGATTACAAGGAGTAACAGGACCTACAGGATTGCAAGGTGTTACTGGCCCTACTGGATTACAAGGAGTTACAGGTCCAACAGGACTGCAAGGAGTAACAGGCCCTACTGGATTTCAAGGAGTAACGGGTCCAACAGGATTACAAGGTGTAACCGGCCTAACAGGACTACAAGGAGTTACAGGTCCAACAGGACTGCAAGGAGTAACAGGACCTACTGGATTACAGGGAGTAACCGGACCTACTGGACTGCAAGGAGTAACAGGACCTACCGGATTACA
>NZ_MRAE01000095.1 GCF_002008345.1 Clostridium tepidum | reverse complement strand
TTCTCTTTTCATCTACAGGACTATTACCTTCTATGGTAGGGCGTTCCAGCCCTTTTCGATTAAGATACCTCTTCTTTTATGATCTATCCTCAACCCCAGAAACAAGTTTCTGGTTTGGGCTCTTTCCCGTTCGCTCGCCGCTACTTAGGAAATCGATTTTTCTTTCTCTTCCTCCGGGTACTTAGATGTTTCAGTTCCCCGGGTTTACCCTCATACACCTATGTATTCAGTGCATGATACATGGGGTTACCCATGTGAGTTCCCTCATTCGGAAATCCCTGGATCTCTGCCTATTTGCGACTACCCAAGGCTTATCGCAGCTTATCACGTCCTTCTTCGGCTCCTAGTGCCAAGGCATTCACCATGCGCCCTTTGTAGCTTGACCTATTAAGAATTCTATAAATCTTTAATTTATTTGAATCCTATACTCCTCAGCAATACTGAGTGAGTTTCATTTTAATTACAAAGGATTTTATACCTTTAGCTTTACTTATTCACTGTGCAATTTTCAAAGAACATGGTGGGTCTAAATGGACTCGAACCATCGACCTCACGCTTATCAGGCGTGCGCTCTAACCAGCTGAGCTATAGACCCGCATGAAAAACCTCTATGGTCTTTCAAAATTAAACAGAGAATTTAGCCTTTATTTTAGAAAGAATTTTTTTCTTTCTGTTCTCCTTAGAAAGGAGGTGATCCAGCCGCAGGTTCTCCTACGGCTACCTTGTTACGACTTCACCCCAATCACTAATCCCACCTTCGGCCGCTGGCTCCTTACGGTTGCCTCACGGACTTCGGGTGTTACCAGCTCTCATGGTGTGACGGGCGGTGTGTACAAGGCCCGGGAACGTATTCACCGCGACATTCTGATTCGCGATTACTAGCAACTCCAGCTTCATGTAGGCGAGTTGCAGCCTACAATCCGAACTGAGATAGGCTTTATAAGTTTTGCTCCACCTCACGGT
>NZ_MRAE01000094.1 GCF_002008345.1 Clostridium tepidum | reverse complement strand
CCCTGTAATCCAGTAGGGCCAGTAACTCCTTGTAATCCTGTAGGTCCTGTTACTCCTTGTAATCCTGTTGGACCGGTTATTCCTTGTAGTCCTGTTGGACCTGTTACACCTTGTAGTCCTGTTGGACCTATTACTCCTTGTAATCCTGTAGGTCCTGTTATTCCTTGTGCTCCTGTTGGACCGGTTACTCCTTGGAGTCCTGTTGGTCCGGTTACTCCTTGTAATCCTGTAGGTCCTGTTACTCCTTGTAATCCTGTAGGTCCTGTTACTCCTTGTAATCCTGTTGGACCGGTTATTCCTTGTAGTCCTGTTGGACCTGTTACACCTTGTAGTCCTGTTGGACCTATTACTCCTTGTAATCCTGTAGGTCCTGTTATTCCTTGTGCCCCTGTTGGACCGGTTATTCCTTGGAGTCCTGTTGGTCCGGTTACTCCCTGTAATCCTGTAGGTCCTGTTACTCCTTGTAATCCAGTAGGTCCTGTTACTCCTTGTAATCCTGTTGGACCGGTTATTCCTTGTAATCCAGTAGGTCCAGTTACTCCCTGTAATCCGGTAGGTCCTGTTACTCCTTGCAGTCCTGTTGGACCGGTAACTCCTTGTAGTCCTGTTGGGCCGGTTACTCCTTGTAATCCAGTAGATCCAGTTACTCCCTGTAGTCCAGTAGGGCCTGTTACTCCTTGTAGTCCAGTAGGACCGGTTACGCCTTGTAATCCTGTTGGACCGGTTATTCCTTGTAATCCAGTAGGTCCTGTTACTCCCTGTAATCCTGTAGGTCCTGTTATTCCTTGTAATCCAGTAGGGCCAGTAACACCTTGCAATCCTGTAGGGCCTGTTACTCCTTGTAATCCTGTAGGGCCAGTAACACCTTGCAATCCTGTAGGTCCTGTTACTCCTTGTAATCCTGTAGGGCCTGTTACTCCTTGTAATCCTGTAGGTCCTGTTACTCCTTGTAATCCTGTAGGACCTGTTACTCCTTGTAATCC
>NZ_MRAE01000093.1 GCF_002008345.1 Clostridium tepidum | reverse complement strand
AGGATAGATCATAAAAGAAGAGGTATCTTAATCGAAAAGGGCTGGAACGCCCTACCATAGAAGGTAATAGTCCTGTAGATGAAAAGAGAAAACTTCGAGATCTAATCCAGAGTACCACGAGACACGTGAAACCTTGTGGGAAGCAGGGAGGACCACCTCCCAAGGCTAAATACTACCTAGTGACAGATAGTGAAGCAGTACCGTGAGGGAAAGGTGAAAAGAACACCGGGAGGGGAGTGAAATAGAACCTGAAACCGTGTGCCTACAACCGATCAGAGCACGTTAAAGTGTGACGATGTGCTTTTTGTAGAACGAGCCAGCGAGTTACGCTATGTAGCAAGGTTAAGTACTTAAGGTATGGAGCCGAAGGGAAACCGAGTCTGAAAAGGGCGAAAAGTTGCATGGTGTAGACCCGAAACCGGGTGATCTATCCATGGCCAGGTTGAAGCGAGAGTAAAATCTCGTGGAGGACCGAACCACGTTGGTGTTGAAAAACCATGGGATGAGCTGTGGATAGCGGAGAAATTCCAATCGAACTCGGAGATAGCTGGTTCTCCCCGAAATAGCTTTAGTGCTAGCGTCGTGTAATTGAGTAATGGAGGTAGAGCACTGAATGGGCTAGGGGCTATAGTAGTTACCGAACCCTATCAAACTCCGAATGCCATATACTTGTATCACGGCAGTCAGACTACGAATGATAAGATCCGTAGTCAAAAGGGAACCAGCCCAGACCATCAGCTAAGGTCCCAAAGTGTAAGTTAAGTGGAAAAGGATGTGGGATTTCTAAGACAACTAGGATGTTGGCTTAGAAGCAGCCACTCATTTAAAGAGTGCGTAATAGCTCACTAGTCAAGAGATCCTGCGCCGAAGATGTCCGGGGCTCAAACTTACCACCGAAGCTATGGGTGTACACTATGTGTACGCGGTAGGGGAGCTTTCTGTATGGGTTGAAGTCGTACCGTAAGGAGTGGTGGACTGTACAGAAG
>NZ_MRAE01000092.1 GCF_002008345.1 Clostridium tepidum | reverse complement strand
TTCTCTTTTCATCTACAGGACTATTACCTTCTATGGTAGGGCGTTCCAGCCCTTTTCGATTAAGATACCTCTTCTTTTATGATCTATCCTCAACCCCAGAAACAAGTTTCTGGTTTGGGCTCTTTCCCGTTCGCTCGCCGCTACTTAGGAAATCGATTTTTCTTTCTCTTCCTCCGGGTACTTAGATGTTTCAGTTCCCCGGGTTTACCCTCATACACCTATGTATTCAGTGCATGATACATGGGGTTACCCATGTGAGTTCCCTCATTCGGAAATCCCTGGATCTCTGCCTATTTGCGGCTACCCAAGGCTTATCGCAGCTTATCACGTCCTTCTTCGGCTCCTAGTGCCAAGGCATTCACCATGCGCCCTTTGTAGCTTGACCTATTAAGAATTCTATAACTCTTTGATTTATTTGAATCCTATACTCCTCAGCAATACTGAGTGAGTTTCATTTTAATTACAAAGGATTTTATACCTTTAGCTTTACTTATTCACTGTGCAATTTTCAAAGAACATGGTGGGTCTAAATGGACTCGAACCATCGACCTCACGCTTATCAGGCGTGCGCTCTAACCAGCTGAGCTATAGACCCTTAAATGGTGGAGATAAGGAGATTCGAACTCCTGACCCCCTGCTTGCAAGGCAGGTGCTCTCCCAACTGAGCTATACCCCCATATTTAAGTTATATTTCACAACTAATAGTTAAGACTAATTTATCTTAACTTATTTAGATTATATAAGAGATATTAGTCTCTCAAAATTAAACAGAGAATTTAGCCTTTATTTAGAAAGAATTTTCTTCTTTCTGTTCTCCTTAGAAAGGAGGTGATCCAGCCGCAGGTTCTCCTACGGCTACCTTGTTACGACTTCACCCCAATCACTAATCCCACCTTCGGCCGCTGGCTCCTTACGGTTGCCTCACGGACTTCGGGTGTTACCAGCTCTCATGGTGTGACGGGCGGTGTGTACAAGGCCCGGGAACGTATTCACCGCGACATTCTGATTCGCGATTACTAGCAACTCCAGCTTCATGTAGGCGAGTTGCAGCCTACAATCCGAACTGAGATAGGCTTTATAAGTTTTGCTCCACCTCACGGT
>NZ_MRAE01000091.1 GCF_002008345.1 Clostridium tepidum | reverse complement strand
TGGTAACATGTTAAGTTGACTGATACTAATAAGTCGAGGGCTTGATCAAATAAAAAATTCACTGTGTAATTTTGAAAGAATAGTCTTTCAACAAAATAAATCTGGTGATTGTGGCTTGAAGGTAACACCCGTTCCCATGCCGAACACGAAGGTTAAGCTTCAAAGCGCTGATGGTACTGCAGGGGAGACCCTGTGGGAGAGTAGGTCGTTGCCAGATGAATATGGCTCGATAGCTCAGTCGGTAGAGCAGAGGACTGAAAATCCTCGTGTCCCTGGTTCGATTCCTGGTCGAGCCACCAGAAAAAACTAGCAGAAATGCTAGTTTTTTTTTATTTTTGTCTACAAAGAAAACCACCTGTTATGAAGGTGTGTTCAGAAAAGCTTAAGCGTTGAAAAAAATACCTCACTTTGATAAAATAGATATGGTTTTGCTAGCCAATCTCTAAAATCAAAGGAGGCAGTGCCCAATATGGACAATAATAGTTTAGCACATACTAAGTGGAAGTGTAAATATCATATAGTATTTGCACCTAAGTATAGAAGAAAAGAAAAAAGAGATAGGGAAAATACTGAGAATGTATTAATGTCAACATTTTTTTGTACGATTGTGCCAATATTTTTATGTACAGTTTTGCTAGTTAGCCTTATTAGATATCTTAGAAAGAGCAAAGGCTGTTCTATAGGAATTCCCTAGTATATTTACAATACTGGAATGATGAACAAGCCTATCAAGAATAGCGCTAGCTAGCATATTATCCACAAATATCTGACTCCAATATGATAAATTTATATTGCTGGTGATTATTGTACTTTTTTTCTCATATCGTTTATCTATTAATTGGAAAAACATTTTAGCTTCTTGTTCACCAATCGGTAAATAACCTATTTCATCGATTATCAATAACTTATACTTACTAAAATGTTTTATCCTGCTTTCAAGCTTATTTTCTAAATATGCTTTCTTCAGCTGAGCAATCAAATCATGGCACTTTATAAAATATGTGCTTATTCTTTTCTTTGCAGCAGCAATACCAATTGAAGTTGCTAGGTGTGTTTTTCCCACCCCACTATTTCCGATTAAAATTATATTGTTATTACTCTCCAAAAATCTTAGGCTCTCAAAATCTAAAAACTGTTTTTTATTTATTTTAGGTTG
>NZ_MRAE01000010.1 GCF_002008345.1 Clostridium tepidum | reverse complement strand
GTATAATATTATAAAACATCAAATAAAAACTTTATATTTTATTTGATATTAAATTATTAGTATATATTTATATATATATTCTTAAATTTCAACATAAAATTAATAAAAGATTAGTCAAAATAGATTCTATATGTTATAATAATAACAAACCTGTAGAATTCATGTATAAATGTATATTGGTATATATAATCTTTTTAATATATATTTTATGTGAAAATATAATCTCTTACATAATGTAAAAAAGCATATTTTAAATAAACAAGTGAAAGTTATAAATTAGTAGAAATTAATATCTGATTAAATATCAGAAAATTCAAAACTTCCACTTTTAAGTATGCAATTAAATTAAATAAAAAATAACCTACAAAAATTTTAAGGAACTAATATCTTATAAAAGATATTAAAGATAATAAGTTCAAATTATATTGTGTTTAGGGGGAAATTAAAATGATTTCAAATGAAATGCTTAATCTTGGAAAAAAACGCTCTGTAATACGTGACATCTTTGAATATGGAACAGCTAGAAAAAAAGAAATAGGAGCAGAAAACGTATACGATTTCAGTTTAGGCAATCCTAGTATTCCTGCACCAGATTGTGTAAATGAAGCTATTAAAGAACTATTAGAAACAGAGGATTCTATACGTTTGCATGGATACACATCTGCTCAAGGAGATCTTAACGTTAGAAAAACAATTTCAGATTATATTAATAATAAATATTCTACTAACTTAAGTCCTGATAATATATATATGACAGTTGGAGCAGCTGCTTCACTTAGTATATGTCTAAAAGCATTATCTGTTCCAGGAGATGAATTTATTGTATTTACTCCATTCTTTCCTGAATACCGTGTATTTATCCAAAATGCTGGTGGAAAGCCTGTTGTAGTTAATTCCAATGAAGAAAATTTCCAAATTGATATAGATAAATTAACTGAATCAATAACACCTAATACTAAAGCTGTTATTGTTAATTCTCCTAACAATCCTTCTGGAGTTATTCTATCTGAAGAAAATATTAAGGCTCTTTGCAAAGTACTTAAAGAAAAATCAGATGAATATGGTCATCCAATATATTTAATTTCAGACGAGCCTTATAGAGAATTAGTTTATGATGATATTGAAGTTCCTTATTTAACAAAATATTACAATAACACGCTTGTTTGCTATTCATTTAGTAAATCTCTTTCATTGCCAGGAGAAAGAATAGGATATATAGTTGTATCTAATGAAATGGAAGATTGGCAAAATGTATATGCTGCAGTATGTGGAGCAGGTAGATCATTAGGATATGTATGTGCTCCAAGTTTATTCCAAAGAGTAGTTGCTAAATGTATTGGACAAACTTCTGATATTTCAGTTTATAAGAAAAATAGAGATTTATTATACAATGGACTAACTGAATTAGGTTACCAATGTGTAAAACCAGATGGTGCATTTTATTTATTCGTTAAAGCACTAGAACCAGATGCTTATGCTTTCTATGAAAAAGCTAAAAAACATGAATTACTATTAGTTCCTGCTGATGATTTTGGAACTCCAGGCTATGTAAGAATTTCTTATTGTGTTACAACTGAACAAATAAAAAATTCTATGCCAGCTTTCGAAAAACTTGCAAAAGAATATAAATAAAAAATAAAAATTTATATAAATACAGTACGGGGGTTGTAGCAGTAAGAACAAATATTACAATATATTGTGTTAACTTTAAGTTTATAAATCAATATATTAATGTAATGTTCTGACGCTGCCCCCTTTTATGTTATTAACTTAAATCATAATTTACTTTAATAGATTTTGCATAATTTTAATATTTATATTACTACTTTAACATAGGTTGTATTAACCTTCATTTCACACCATAACTCTATTTTTAATAAAAAATAATACATATTTTTCTTTCCTTTATATAGTACCAATATAGTTTTATTTTCATATCAATCTTTTTATAAAGTCAAGCTCAGTTTATAATTCAATTATAAACTTATTTTTATATAACAAAAAAGCTATAAGAATAACAATTCAAATAGCTTTTTTAAAACTTTATAAATTAAATTTAAACAAATTTACTAAGAATATACTGATGATATTTGCCTTATTATTTATAATACTTCTTATTAATTTTGCTTTATTATATTAAGCTTAATTATTAGACATGCAACAAAAACTCAATAAACATTTATCCAAACATCAAATTAAGATTTGTAAAATTAAGTTCTCTTTTTTGAAATTCTAAATTTTTTAATAGTCTTTCCTATAATTTATATTAATGCAGCAACTAAATTAATATAAATTCTTTATATTATTCTTCCCTCCTTTTCAATATTAATTTTATGAATAAATATTATTGTTCTTCAATTAAAACTTTACGTAAATTTTCTTCACTTGTAACTGTATTTATAATTGTATTTCCTTGTTTAATTTTTATTGGTTTAAATGTTGCTAAGCTATGCTTTCTACAATATTCAAATTGCTCTTTTGAATACATATCATAAGGATATGTAACGGGTATTTTTTCAGGTTTTATTTGTTTATAACTGTATCTTGATTCTGATGGTAAATTTAAAACAGCATTGCCTGATGTCATACCTGCTATTATAGAATTTACATTATCAATACTAGATAATGTAAGATCTAATGCAGTTTCTCCATGTGAAGGTACATTTACTTTAAACACTGCACTATCTAAAGGATTTATGTTTGATCCAATAATGCTACCAATATTAGTCTGAGCATGAATTTTTGTTGAAATATTTTGTAATACAATATTTCCTAATTCACTATAAACACGAACTTCTTTAATTGTATCTGGTATTTGTATATCAAAATTCACTTGTATTCCATTTGCATTTAAATTAGATTTAATCCATTCCCAATAATTACGAGTTGTATTTTTTGCATATAAAGGCTCATAAAAAATCACATCATCTGTAATTTTAGGTTTAATATAAATGTTTTTTATCTTTTTTTCTATATCTTTTATAGGTTTAGTTTGTACCATTTTTATTTTAACCTTTAAATTATTAGTATACGATTTGCTGATTCTAATATCACCAATAGAATTAAAAATAGATAATACCTCCACATTTGGTTTTCCTTTATAGTTATAAATATCATGAACAATAGGAGCTGCCAACGTATCTTTGTATAACCCATTTTTTAAATTATTTATACTTACATTTATAGAACATGAGCTAATTAAAACTCCAACTGTCCCAATCAATAAAAAACTTACTAATTTTCTTATTAACATAGTCAACCTCCCTAAACTGTTTATATTAATCTATATTTTCTTATTTATTAAAATGCTATAATCATTACTTTTCAATATAACTTTATCATCACTTCAATTTTTCTAATTTATTATTAGGTTTATTGATAAAATTATATTTTAAATAAGATATTAAGCAATTTAATTTCTATAAGTTATTTGCTTTAATTGTATTTTTTATTTTTCCGAGTATAAGCATAAAGGCTGTTACAAATAATGCCATTATTATGGTAATTGATATTTGTTTATTATCAAAACACCAAAATACTAATCCTATTCCAATTAAAACAATTAATATAGATTGTGTTATTTTTTTATAAACAATTTTTTCCTTATTGTCTAGGGGTTTATTTTCATCTTCCACTGGTTGAAGAGCAAATATTATACTTCCAGCACAAAAGGTTACAATAATACAAATAATACTATTCCAATGTATAAACTTTATTCCCAAAAGAACCATTATTATAATAATTAAAGAAAACATATAACATCTTAAAGGTGTTTTGGCGTGATATCCCCCAGCATAAGATCTTAGGGGGATATATGCCATCAAAAAGACTAAGCTTTCCCACACCATTTTAAATAAAAGACCTATAACTATGGCAGTAAGGATATTAAAAATTATTAAAAATCCTTGATAAAATCCATATGTATATAAATCTTTATCCTCGCTCTCAATGATATTGCTATCAATGAGCTTATCTGCGATTTTTTCTGATATAGAAAGTACCATTAGAATTTTCTCAGTTTTTCTGATCCTTTTGGCATTTTAGGTTGGTGAACAAGGAATATGCACGCTGCATTCACATTGTAAGCTGTAATCATAAGTGCTAAAGTTGCTAAAATTTTACCTATTTTTGTTTTAAAATTTTTCATTTTTACTCACTCCCCATTTCACTTAGAATTATTCTATACTTATATTAAATCATTTTTATTTCTTTGTGCAGACTTTTGCAACGAACTATATACGCTTTTGCAGTGAAGTAAGATTTGTATTTAATTTATATTTCAAACACAAAAATAGCAACAAATTTTTCATAATTTTGATGCTATCCTTTAATGTAACAAACTAAACTATTCCTAATCTACATACACTATATTGTTTTTTAATATATTATAATTATATTAAAAAATGAATTATGTAATTTTATCAATTAATATAAAGTAATAAAATCACTGAAAATATATTATTATCATGTTTTATATCCATAAATCCATTATATTTTTTTAAAATAAATTTAACACTTTCAATTCCTATACTATGATTGCTTCTATCTTTTTTTGTAGTAATAATTTTATTATTATTCATTAATATTTGTCCATTAAATGGATTTTCAATTTTCAGTATTAATCTTCCTTTAGTAAATTTCATTTTTAAATTAATATATCTATTACTCTCTAATTTATCCACTGCACAAATTGCATTATCTAATAAATTTCCCAAAATAATTGATACATCAAAGGATGGAATTTTTATATTTTCAGGTATATTTAAATTTAAATTTATCTTTATGTTTTTCTGCTTTGCTTCTTGTAATTTAAAATTAAAGGCACTATCAATAACAGTATTACCTGAGTATACATATTCCTTTTGTCTATTGCATACTTCTATAATATCTGATATATGCTTTAGCGCTTCTTCACTTTTTTCTTTTTCTAACAAAGAATAAACTGTCAACAAATGATTCTTTAAATCATGTTTTATAGCTTTCGTTGCTTTCATAGAGGATTTCATCAAATTAAACTGTTTCTTATAATACTTATTTTGCTGAATAATCCATCTCTTTTCTGCTTGTTTTGCACAATTTAATGAAATTACTTCATATAAGTAAAATGTAGAAAAATTAATTAATAGTATAAATATAACGCCTAAAATCATAAAAGCTCCATTTACAATATTTAAATGAAAAAGCAATAATATAATATACATAGATGCCATTGGAATAAATGTAATGCAAACCCAATAAGAAATAGGCACTTGCTCACCTTGCTTAGAATTTTTATATTTATTTAAAATTAAAACCACAATATATGTAGCCAATTTTAATACGATTAAGCCATAAGCAGAGTAATATTTATTTTCTGCAAATATATCAAACTGCAAACCGGAAAGTAACTTAATCACAATAACTTCAATACACATAAAAATTAAATATATGAACATAATAGCAAAAATTCTTTTTTTTATATCAGATTTATAATTCAAAGATATTATGAAAAAAAATAAAATATTACAAGCCATCATAATTACTGGAACTTTTATAAATAAATATACCAATGAAATAACAAAAAAATATAATATATAAGAACACAATTCTACTTTTTTATTTACATCCTCCCTAGAAAAAAACACCATCATAAATTTAAAAGTAATATATGTTCCAAAAATATTAGTTATTATATATAAAATGTCATACACACTAATATTCATAATTTAATCCTCATTTTCAAAAGCAAGCTGAAGTTTTCTTACTTCGCTTCTTCTTGATTGTCCTATAGGAAGACAGGAGGAACTAGACATAATAACTTCTTCATACTTAAATCTTATTACATGAATATAATTTATAATATATGATCTGTGTATGCGAATAAATTGATATTTGGCAACCTTATTAAATATTTCATCTATAGTTCCATAAAATATATCTTCCCCTCTTGTTGTAACAATTTTTATTTTTCTATTTAAACTCTCAAAATAAATAATATTTTTAATAGGTATTCTTAATACTTCATATCCCTTCTTATAACTAAATACTAATTTTTGTTTTTCTGATAATTTTATTGCTAAATTTAAATCTGCAATAACTTTTTCTTCACTAATTGGCTTAGATAAAAAATGCATAGGTTGTACATCAAATAATTGCCTATCATAACTGTCCTTTCCTGAAATATAAACAATTTTAGTAAGATAATCATCCATTTCTTCTCTTATTTTTCTACCTACTTCAATACCATTAATCTCTTTCATTTCTATATCTAAAAATATCAAATCAAAAAAATGTCCTTTTTCCATATATGTACATAATTCTTCTCCTGAATAAAACACTTCAATTTCTATTTCTTTTAAATTGTATTTTTGATAATTTAATAAAATCTTTTCAATATCTCCACAGATAACAGGCTCGTCATCACAAATTCCCACTTTAAACATAAATGTCCCCCCCTATACTTTTAGTCTGTATAAGATTAAGATAATTAGAATTTATTTTTTTAATTTACAACAAAGCTTACTATTTACATGGTAAATTTTACTACATTTTCAAGGTTTTTTCCACAACAATCCCAGCATTCATATAAAAATTATCTATTTTAATGCTAATATTTTATAAAAATAAAAATGAAAAAACATACGAATAAAAAATTTAAATATCCATTTTTATAAACTATTAAAAGGCTATGAATTATTTTTCATAGCCTTTTAATCATTTTTAATTAAATGACATCCAAAATTCACCTGACTCATTAATTATATCCATAATATCCTCATAAGGTATTTTAAATGTAGGAAACCCTGCAGCATAAGGTGCAATTTCATAAGGATAAAAATAAATATATAATGCATCCTTTGATATATAAAAATGTTGATTTTCTCTTATTCTATTATAATTATCAGAAAATACATAAGAATATTTCGGATTATTTTTTATTTGTTTTCCTATTATATCACTTAACACCATTTCATAATTACTACCCTCTTTAAATAAATCTTGCAATTCATAGAAATCTCCTGAATTTAAATTTATTTTTGCATATATTTTTCTTGGCATACCATGAGCTGCTCCAAAAGGTAAATTATATCCTTGAAGTTCTAATACTAATAAATTCTTTTCAAAAAATTCTATTTTAAAATCTCCCAAATAGTTATACTCTAACTGAACATTTTCTTCTATAACCTTAACTTGTGATAAAGTTTTAAGTTTGTTATTAACTTTATCTTCTAAATCTTTCTCCTTTATTCCCTGAATTTTTGGATAATATACTAAATAGTCTTTATTAGGTTTATGTTTTTCTTCTATAATTGTATAATTATCATTTAGAGCTATAGATAAATTTTCCTTCCATATTAAAATCCCTTCCATATCAAAATAAGAAATTCTATAATCCACATAAGCCTTTATTAATTCATTTTCTATAGTTAAAGTTCCGCTGCCTTCTACTACAGGCAATTTATCAACTTTGTTACCCTCTTTATCAATGAAAAATGTATTGTTATTATCATAAACAGAAGCTACTCCATTTTTATAACTTGAAACCCCATAATAAATAAAATCTGTTAATATATTTCCATCTATATCTGCAATGGCATATTTAGATCCTATAAAAGGCAATGCCTTATCTATAGCTATTCCAACAGCTATCCTATTATCCCCTAATAAAATTATATCATTGCATTTAGGTGTTATTATATAATTTCCTTTTTTATCTATTACACCAAAATTATTTATACCCTTTCCAGAAACATTTACTACAGCTCTTCCTTCGTTAAAATCGTAAGCATAGGAAAATTGTGGTTTTATAACTACATTTCCATCTTCATCTATAAATCCATATTTTCCTACAATATCTTCCTTAAAAGATAACAGACCGTCTCTTATATTTCCTACAAAAACATATTCATATTTATTTAATATTTCTCCATCTATATTTATTAGAGCATATTCATTTTCTTTTATCCTAACCACAGCTTTTTCTTTATAAAAATCATTTACATACTCATATTGTGCTGGTATAATTTCCTTTCCATCTTTATCTAAATATCCATAGATGTATCCTTTAGTAAAATCTATAATTCCATATTGAGCTCTTTCTTCTCTAAAATTTCCTATATAATTATAATGTTTAAATTTAGGAATTAATTTTTTCCCTTTTTCATTTATTATATTAAAATTCTCATTATCAATAACAATAGCTCTCTTATGAGAAAATTCACTTATAAATTCATATTTAAGCTTCGCTATATAATTACCATTTTTATCTACAACTCCATAGAAATTATCTTTTTCTACAACTGCAATTCCATTACATTGAAATTCTAAAGCTAAATTATATATAGGTTTAATTACAAACTCTCCTTTTTTATTTATATACCCCCATTTAACTCCATTAACAGTATTTATAGGTGCAGGATATAAATTTATATATTCACAATTCATTTTTGAATATATATAGTCTTTTAGTTTTAATAATTCTTTTTTAGAAGGGTATGGTTTAGTAAACTTTAAAGCTCTATTTATAGATTCTAATGCATCTTCATACTTATTCCCTTTGATCTGAGCATCTACCAAATAGTACCAATACACTGAAAAATTATCATCTTCTTTTACTTTCTTCTTATAAAACTCTATAACCCTTTTAAAATAATAAGGATATACATCTTCAGCTTTAACTAATTTTCCTAAATTCCATCTGTATATTTCAATTTTGTATGCTTCCTTTGTATCATGTAACCATAATGCTATTTCATTTTTATCCTTTACATTTTTTTTATTTTTCATATTTTCCACTTCAATTTTGCTATAATATATACCTTCTTCTATAACTCTTGTAAATCCATAAGAGGTAAACTGAAGTATATCTAATTCAGACCACATGGATCCCCTTCTCCAGCCTACAATTAAATTATTTATACCATTATCTGTTATAGGTGCTATTTTAAAATAAGAAACACCATAACCCTTTCCCTTTATATTATCTATTATGCTCCATTGATTGCAGAATCTTTCTAATAATATAATATAGTTTTCCTCTTGCCATCTATAGAATACAATTATTTTTTCTGATTCACATTCATTTAATTGATCATTTATTATTAAAGGTTCACTATTGATTTCATTAACTATTATTTCAGATCCTACAGGTAAGTATTTATTAATAACATTAAATAAGTTTCCTTTAATCAAAATAATACACCTTTCATATAGTGCTTTTAACAGCATTATATGAAAGGTGTTTATTATAAGTTACTATACTATTTTATTTTTTAACATCCTATAATTTTTGTACTATTATTTAAATTGTATATTCAATAATAATTATTTAGTAAATATTCTATTTACTAAATTAAGTAGCTCGTCTTTAATTAAATCCTTCTTAATAAAATAAGCCGCTCCAAGCGCCTGACACACTCCTGAATCATTAGTAAAATTATCTTTTCCCCCATCAGAAAAAACAATTATCTTGGTCCCTTTATACTTATTTTGCAGTTCTATTACAACTTCTAAACCACTTTTTTTAGGCATATATATATCTGTCATAACTAAATCAATATTTTCACATTTTTTATATAGTTCTATGCCTTCTTCTCCATCACACGCTTCATAAACTTTGTAATTTGCATCTTCCAAAATATTTTTTACAAAGCTTCTAATAATTGCAGAATCATCAATAACCAATATATTTTTTTGTGAACTACTCATTTTTATAACCTCCCCCTCATTTATTAATAAGTATCCACCACTGCAAATCAATAAAAATACCAATATTATATTAAAATCATACTAAATATTAATAAATTATATAATGAATAATAAGTTACATTAATCTTATTTTCATTTGTAACAAAATATAATATTTTATTACAAATAAAAAAATATTTGACAATATAAAATGACAACTTATTAATACATTTATACTTATATATTAGCATAATTTAAAATCATACTAAAGTAAATCTTTATTAACGTTAATATAGCTATATTTTTCTTGATTGTAAAGCATAACTTGTACTTTATTTGTATTTTTTATAATAATTTGTTATTATATTACTTTTATTAAATTTTAATGTAATAAATAATGCACTAATTATAAACTACTTAATTATATTTTTCAACAGACAAATGAGTAAACATTATATAAACTTTCTTTATATAAACTTTCTTTGATTGCTTTTAATGAAACTAAAAAAAATATATAATTATATTTATACTTTGTTTTTAAGAAAGGAGTTGTTTAAATGAAATTATTTTTTATATCCGATATTCATGGATCAGCTTATTATTTAGAAAAAGCTTTACATATATTTGAAAAGGAAAAAGCAGATTATTTAATCTTATTAGGTGATGAACTTTATCATGGTGCTAGAAATCCTCTACCTAAAGAATATAATCCTAAAAAAGTAACAGAAATCTTAAATTCCTATAAAGATAAAATCATAGCTGTAAAGGGAAATTGTGAAAGTGAAGTAGACCAAATGGTTCTTAAGTATCCTATTATGAGTGATTATTCCATAATTTTATATAATGGTAAAAGATTATTTTTAACCCATGGTCACATTTTTAATAAAGATAATATGCCTAATATAAGCTCTGGCGATGCTTTAATATATGGTCATACACATATACCTTTAGCAGAAAAAATAGATAATATATTTGTAATTAATCCCGGTTCTATTACATTTCCTAAGGAAAATACACCACATTGTTATGGAATACTTAAAGACAACATATTTGAAATAAAAACCTTAGAAGGGGATGTATTTAAGAAAATTAGTTTAATATAAAACTATAAAAAATCAGAAGGCGTTTCAATATATTTAAATTTGAAACGCCCTCTTTTTATTAATTTCTCCACTTTTTATATATTAGATTTATTTAAAATATCTATCTAATAATCCCTTTAACATTTTTGCATGTCTTGCTTCATCCCTAGAAGCTTCATCTATAAAATCATGTACTTCATCTATATTTTCTTCTTTAGCCTTTACAGCTAAAGATTTTTTCATTTTATTTGATCCAATTTCTCCCTGTAACATTTTTTGTAGGTTTTCTTTTGTACATTCAGAAACTTTTCCGTTTAACTCTGCATATCTGGCTGCATGTTCTGCCTCCTCTTTAGCAATTACTTTTAATACCTCTGCTATTTCCGGAAATCCCTGTCTTTGTGCCACCCTTGCCATTGCTATATATAAACCAACTTCACCAGTTTCAGCTCTAAATTGCCCTTCTAAATCAGTTTTGATTTTTTCATTTTTGGCAGCTATACCTAATTGATTTTCATTTATTATATCTAGTTCATCCATGAAAATTCCCCTTTCTAATTTAACTTCATATGCTAATAACTTTTTTAGTTAACTGTCAATTGTTAAACCTTTTATTAGCTTTTCAAAGATGAACTAAAATTATTCTATAGTTTAGATTATATCTTTATACTTATACCATACAGATTTTATACACATATAATCTATTTCTGCTGGTAATTCATCCTTTACTGGTTTTAGTTTTGTTCCACCAACTTTTTTTATAGTATCTAATATTAATTGTTCATAATCCTTTTTTATAAACTTATCTAAATCAACTTCCATTCCTTCTGAAATACATTTAAATAAATGCTGTTGTATAGTTATATCTTTTAAATTTCTCTCATCTGCAATTTCTTTTATTGTTTTTCCCTGCTTATATAAGTTATAGCTTAATATATGTGTCTTAATTTTAGGTTCCTTATTATTTTTACTATTTTCGTAATTATCCATATTATTAACATCTATACCCTTTTCATCCATGTATTCTTTAATAGCTTTTATAAATCTTTCTCCATAAACCTGTGCTTTTCTTTCACCTATTCCTTTAATCTTTAATAATTCTTCATCTTTTGTAGGCATATACTCACTAAGCTCTTTTAAAGTAGAATCTGGAAATATCATAAATGGTGGTACCGATTCTTCTTGAGATATTGATTTTCTTAACTGCTTTAACTTATTTAATAACTCATTATCTACTTTTACTTTCTTTTCTATTTTACTAATCTTTATAGATACAGTTTCATTTCCTTTTAATACATTATAGGATTTGGGTCTTAATCTTACAACTGGGAATTTATCATCTGTAGTTACCATATAATCATCTGCTATTAGTTTATTCATTAAAGCTACTATATCCTTTTGAGTAAATTCCTCCATAATACCATAAGTAGACAGTTCGTTTAACTTTAAAGATAAAAGCTTTTTATTCTTTGACCCTCTAAGTACATCTGCTACCATATTCACACCAAATCTTTCTTTCATTCTATAAACACAAGAAAATATTTTTTGCGCTTCTAAGGTTATATCTTTTTCTTCTCTATTATCATTGCATGTACTACAATTATTACATTTTACCTTTAAAGGTTCTTCTCCAAAATATTCTAATATATAGGATCTTAAGCACTTTGAAGTATAGCAATAATCTACCATAGCTCTTAATTTATTATACTCATTATTTTTTCTTTCTGGTGATAAAAAACTTTCATCTATAAAGTACTTTTGAAGACGAATATCGTTAGGAGAAAATAATAATATACATTCGCTTTCTTCTCCATCTCTTCCAGCACGTCCTGCTTCTTGATAATAGGCTTCCATATTTTTAGGTATATTATTATGTATAACAAATCTTACATTAGATTTATCTATGCCCATACCAAAAGCATTAGTAGCTACTATTATTTCTATATTATCAAAAGAAAAATCCTCTTGAGTTTTTTTCCTCTCCTCATCACTTAATCCTGCATGATACACACCTACTTTATATCCTTTTTTATTTATCTTATTATATAAACTTTCTGCTTCTTTTCTTGTAGATGTATATATTATCCCTACTTTACCTATATTATTTTTCAAATAATCAAATATAAATTTTTCTTTATCTTCTCCTTTTATAACAGAAAAGCTCAAATTTTCCCTATCAAATCCTGTTACAAACACATTAGGATCTTTAAGCTCTAAACTATTTAATATATCATGTCTAACATTCTCTGTTGCTGTAGCTGTAAAAGCAGTTACTACAGGTCTTTTTGATAATTTTGTTATAAAATTACTTATTTTTGTATAACTAGGTCTAAAATCATGTCCCCATTGAGATACACAATGAGCTTCATCTACCGCTACTAAAGTTATGTTTATATCATTTAAACTCCTTACAAAACTATCCGATTCTAATCTTTCTGGAGCTATATAAATAAGCTTATAAAGCCCTTCTCTAGCATTAAATATTCTTTCTTCTATCTCTAAATTGTTTAAAGAACTGTTTATATATGTAGCTTCTATTCCAACTTCCTTTAAAGAATCTACTTGATCTTTCATAAGAGAAATAAGTGGAGATATTACTACTGTTACCCCTTCAAAAATCAATGCAGGTATCTGATAACAAATTGATTTTCCTGCTCCTGTAGGCATAATTCCAACTGTATCTTCTTTTTTTAAAATACTTTCTATTACTTTTTCTTGAGCCTTTCTAAATTCATTATATCCAAAATGTTTTTTTAGTAAATTTTTAGCTCCCTGTAACATAAATTCACTTCCATTTCATATATTTATAATACCTCCATATTTTATAAAGCCGGAAGTCTTATAAATGTTGAGTTTTAATTCCTTAGAGTTCTTATATTTTATATAATCACTGTCGTAACATAGTCTAAAATATAATTTTAGTGTAAATTTATTAATAAGAATTCTACATCGATTTATTTATCTAAAATTATACCCAACTTTTTTAAAAATTTTCTATAAACAGAATTTTTAAATTTTTTATAGATACAATTATAGTTCCTATAAACAAACCATTTATAAAATACACTATATTTTTTATTCCTTCAAATAGTATAACAAATTTTCTATCTTTGCGGGTAAAACTATTGTTTTGTTTAGAAAAATAATTTTTATATAATATTACAATTTTTATTTAATAACCCATTAAGATTTATTATTGTATTATATGTAAAAATATGATAAAATACTACCATTCAAAAAAATATATTTAACTTTAAGGGGGAATAAAAATATCCAAAAGAATACTTTCGCTAATATTTAGCATCACACTTTTAAGCTTATCTTTTATTTTAGGTAATACTCCTTACGCTAAAGCCTCATCAAATAATAACATTAATACTATTAATTTAACAGATTATAATTTAAAAAGTGAAAATTTAAATAAGATAAAGACTAATATTAATAAACTTTTATCTTTACAATATGAAATAATGAAAACAGGTGAATTTAATAGCAATAGATCTATAATAAAAAATTCTGATTTACTTGAATTAATGGACTAAACTAATGAATTTAAGGCGAAATGGTACAAAAAGGTAAATCTTAAAATTTCAAATTATAAATCAGATGTAATTATAGATGATTTAAAAAAGACATCACCTAATACATATGTCTTAAAAGTAACATACAATATAGATTTTGCTCTAACTAATGCTACAGAAAATTCTTCTTCAGAAGAAAATTATAAATTTGAAATACAAAATATAGATGGAAATTGGTATATTACAAAAATGTTAAATCTTAATGAAGATGAAAACTTAGACAATTCTACTGAGCAAAATGAAAAACGTTCAATATCAATTGGATCTGGAGATGAATTTAAAAATTATAAAAATATTCTTAATGATAAAATAAATTCTATAGATAATATTTCAAAAGATATAGATAAATATGAAGAAGAATATAAAAATATGATAAATACCACAGGTAATAAAATGTATACAAGAAGATATTCTGGTTATAGTGCTAGTTCAGCTGTACAATATGCTAAGAAATGGGCCTATAGTAGAAATCCAAATCACAAAGATTGGGGTAGTAATGATTGTACTAATTTTGTTTCTCAAGCTGTACATGCTGGAGGAATTCCAAGTTCATCTACATGGTATAGTGGTTCAAATGCATGGATAAGAGTTATTAATTTCTATAGTTATATGCGTAATAATAGATATACATTTGGTGGAGATTATAGTTCAAATTCAAGGCTTGGAGATGTTATTCAATTGTATAATAAAAATAAAGTTAATTGGACACATTCAGTCATAATAACAGGTAGTACTGGTCATGGATGGTTATATCGTGGACATTCTAGTAATAGATTAAATTATCCTATAGCAAATGTATATCCATCTTCAACTTATTCTAAAACAATATATGTTAAATTCTGGCATTAAATATAATAATTTAAACTATTGCACTAATTAAATTAATAGTATTTATATTATTAATTTATTAGTACAACAAGTTAATTTAATTATAATAATATTTGTTAAAGGATGGTGATTATTATAAAGAAAAAAATAATTATAGTTATATTCATTATACTGCTTGCCATAATATCATTGTTTATATATTATGGTAAAACCAATAAAAAGATTGATATTTATGATACCGTAAAAGAAACATTTTTAACTGATAAAGGATATTCTAATGAATTATCTAAACGTGTTTCAGAAGATGTTTTTAAAAGTACAAACTTATATACTACTTTCAATTTAAGCAATCCTAAATACAACAAGCCTGTAAAAATAGATTTTAAGCTAAAAGAAAAATCACAAAATAAAAAGAAAGATTTAATTTTTGTAGAAATGATTTATTCTGCTAAAATTACAGATTCTAAAAATAATATTATAGGAGAATCTTCTGATGTACCAATAACATTTACTGTTAAAAATCAAAATGGCAATTGGTATATTATTTCAAAAGAAGAAGAACCTTAACTAACATAGATAAATACACGTATATCTTTTTAATATATATAAGAGAATAAAAAAATATAATGCCACTTACTATTTAGTAAGTGGCATATTAGTTATGCTAATTACATTTAATCCATCTCTTACACATATATAGTAATTTACATCTTTAAAGTATTTTATAATTCTTTATAGTCTATTGATATTCTCCTTATCAATTTTATACCAAAATTTTTTTGAAGCCTTTACTGAAAAGAATATAAATAGCTAAAAACTTTTTATGTGCGTACAATTATATAAATATCTAAAAAAAGAAATATAAT
This sequence comes from Clostridium tepidum, assembly GCF_002008345.1. Lineage (GTDB taxonomy): Bacteria > Bacillota > Clostridia > Clostridiales > Clostridiaceae > Clostridium_F > Clostridium_F tepidum. The sequence goes on along the minus strand of NZ_MRAE01000010.1, from coordinate 66,829 downwards.
TGTGAATTTGACGCAACAGAGTGGAGCAAAATCTTCATTTTATACTTTTCTTGCTCTACAGAAAACTATCTTTAAAAAATTATACTAGCTTTCCTTGGTTTTAAAAATGAGAATATGCGGTGTAAAAGGCATTCGAACAAGATTAGAGATTCTTATTTGTTTTACAAAATATATGTATGTTCCAAATTATTGTTTGAGCGTTCAGCGAGTTATGATTTGGAACCATATATTAAAAAAAACAATTTAGAATCTCTTATTGAAGTGAGTTGCCTTTCTAACCGCATATCCCTTTTTTAAACCAAGACTAGCATAACTTCCTTTTAAGTCGTAATTTCCTTATAATCCTGTTTCCATAAACTTCTCGTTCATAAATTCAATAATATTGTGTAGTGGTTTTTTAAATACAACCAATATTAATGATCCTACTGAAAATATACATAAAGCTTTTAAATTACTAATTACAGCAGATTTTAAAGGCCCTGCTATAGCTTCTCTAAAACCTGCTATGGCATAAGTAAAAGGCCATAATGGTTGTAATACACCAAATATTTTAGGATTAGTTTGTATTGGATATATTCCTCCTGCACCAGCTATTTGAAATACCATTATAACCACTGCAATAGCTTTTCCCAAGTTCCCAAAAACAGATACTAATGAGTATATTATAAATGTAAAAGTTATAGCTGTTACTATAGTAAATAACAGTAATAATCTCATACTTGCTGGTTTTATTCCTAAAATAAATACATCTCCTAATGTTACAATAAGCCCCTGTATTATAGCTATTGATAAAAATAAAAATAATTTTCCAAAATATACTTGAAGATGAGTAAGTTTTGCCTCTCCTTCAAATTCTTCTGCTTCTACAGATAACAAGGAACTCATAAGTAAGACCCCTACCCATATAGCTAAAACTGTATAAAAAGGAGTTAGTCCTATTCCAAATATACCAGTGTTATATATTTCCTCTTCTTTAATATTTATTGGAGAAGATATAAAAGATGCTATTTTTTCTGGATCTTTCTCAGCTAATTTTACTATTTTATCTAAAGTTTCCTCATTTAATGAGGATGTTTTTTCTTGTAGTTTGCTTATTGTTTTTTCAAATTCTGATAGTTTATTATTTATTTTCTTACCATCTTCTAAAGCAGCCTTACTAGTTCCTATACCTAAATTAGATAAAGCTTTTAATTGAGGTATTATTAATTTTGTAGTATCTAATATATCATTAGCTGTAGTTAAACCATTATCTAATCTCTCAGTTGTATTTGATATTGATGTTGTTACATTATTATAAAAAATATTTGATACATTTTTCATGCTATCATTTATATTATCATTTAGTGAAATTATAGAATCTATAATCTGATTTATACTTTCTTTATCATTATTTACAGAGATTTTACTTTTCAACTCAACTAATTTATTTTTTTTAGTATTAACTTTTTCTTTTAAGTTTTTTAAGGTGTTTATTAACTTATTAGTATTTACATTAGGGTTTAAAGTATTTACTATTTCTAATGATTCTATAGTAGCATCTATATTAGTATTTATAGAATCACACAATTTTAATGCTTGGTCTACAAGCTTAATCATTTCAGCATTATTAGATCCATCATTAAGATTTTTTACGTTCAATAATGTATCTTTAATTTTATTATTTATACTTTCTATTTCTGTACTATCATTATTAATATTTCTTGATATATCATTTAAATTTTGTTCCGCTTTATTTATTAACTTCTTGCTAGCTTCTGTTGCATCTTGTAAATTATTTATACTATCTGTTATTAATGGTAACTTTCCTTGTACATCCTTTAAATATTGTTGCAGTTTTTCAGAATCTTTACTAGCATCTCCTATAATATTTTTAACTTGTCCAATATTTTTATTGACTAAATCTAAATTAGATTTTACTTCTAATATCTGCGGCTTATTCTTTTCTAATTTTACTCCTGTATCATTTAATATTTTAAGTGCTTCCTTATTTACTGTATAAATAAAATTAGTTTGAATTTCTTTAGCTAAACTTCCTTTTGCAGCATTTGTTATTTTAGTTGCTATGGCATTAGCTTTTTCATTAACTCTGTATATTATATTAGGCTTTTGAGGATCTGTAGTTGTTAAACTCATTAATCCTTTAGTAAAATTAGAAGGTATCTCTATAAGCGCATAATATTTACCCTCATTAAGCCCATAATTTCCTTGCCATTCATCTACAAAAGTCCATCCTATTTTTTTATTATTTTTTAAGTTTTTTACAATTCCATCTCCCACATTGACATATTTACCTTTAACCATAGTACCTTCATCTTTGTTAATTACAGCTATAGGTAGATTTCCTGTGTTAGAATAAGGATCCCAACAAGCTTTTATATTAATCCATGCATACAAAGAAGGAATAAAACATAATCCTATTACTACGATAAGGGCTGCAGGATGTTTAACTATATTTTTTAAATCCCTTAAAAAGATTTTAAATGCTTTTTTCATATGTTTCACCTCTTGAATTTCTATATTTACTCTGATATTCCTGAAGCCTTAAAATTTTCATCAAACTTACTAACCTTATGATGTACTGATGCCTTTAAGAAAAATCCTATTAAAATAAATACAATAGATATTAATATAAGCATTGAAAAATCTAATAAAACACTAGACACAAGAGGCCCTCCTATGGCTTCTCTAAATCCCCCTACACTATAAGTAAATGGGAAAAACGGTTGAAGTATTCTAAATATTAGTGGATCTACTTGTATTGGATAAGTTCCACCACTACCTGCTAATTGTAATATCATCAATACTATCGCAAGTGCATTACCAAATTTACTAAATAAAGCTACCAAAGTATAAGTTATTATAGCAAAGGTTATGGAAGATACTAAAGAAAACATAATCATAAGTGGAAAATTAATTGTATACACTCCAAGTATAAGTTTATTTCCCACAGCGACTATAATTCCCTGTATAGCAGCTAAAGTCACAAATGTAAGCATTTTCCCAAAATATTTTTGTCTTACTGTTATATTTTCGCTGCCTTCAAAATCTATTACTTCTGTTTTTAATAAAGAAACTAGTATTAAAGTTCCAACCCAAAGAGCTAGTACACTATATACTGGAGTCATAGCAGATCCATAATTAGGTATAGCATATATAGATTCCTCTTTAACATTAAAAGGAGATGCTATAGTCTGTGACATTAATATAGGATTGTTTTGAAGTATGCTTATTATTTGTACTAAATCTCCATCACTGACTGATTCTAATCTTTTGCTTATCTCACCTATTACACTTTTGTACTCTTTTAACTTATCAATTAATTCTCCTGTTACTTTATCTGACAATTCTGTTCCTTTTTCAGAAGTTTTTAATAAATTTTCTATTTGTGTATTTAATCCACTTCCTAATTTTATAAATTCATTAGCATCATCCATGGATTTTTGAAAACTATTAGATATATTATTTAACTCATTCTTTGTACTTGAATTAAAAGTATTTATTGTGTTTTCAATCCTTTTATTTGAATTAACTGTATTTGCTTTTAATTCATTTATTAAACTTTCATTTATTTTATTTGAATTTGAAAGAGCTTCTTGCATCTTCAACAATTTTTCTTTTTCACCGTTTAAAGTATTTTTAATATTTTTAAGAGATACTATAAGTTGAGATACTTTAGCATTTGGTTTTACATTATTTATATTTTCAAGAAATTCTACTGTAGAATCAATGTTTTTATTTACAGTATCTATATCCATAATTAAGTTTAATATTGATTGATTTATTTCACTATTTGAAGATTTATTATTTAAAACTATTAATTTATCTAAGAATGCCTCAACACGCTCATTAGCAGCCATAGATTGTTTTAATATAAACTCTATATTATAAAATGAATTGTTTAACATATTTTTAGTTTTATTAATTGTTTCCTTTGAATCAAAAGTTTTAGATGTAACATCATCTAATCCTTTGGCTACCTCTGGGAAAGTAGTTTTTATTACTCCTAAAAATTCATTTAAATTTTTAGAATTTGTATTCACGCTTTGTAATCCTGCTAAAATTAAATCTATATTTTTATTCATTGTAATAATAGCACCTTTAAGCTTTATTATTTTATCTTTATTAGCTTCTAAATTTTTTCCTATTCCATTTACAGAAGAAAATATAGTCTCATTTACAGTAGTAACAAAATTAGTGGTTATTTCATTTATTAATGTAGTTTTAGCCATTCCAGTTATCTTTGATGCTACAGGGTTTTCCTTTGTATCTACTTTGTAAATTATTTCTGGATGTCTAGGAGTATCAGACAAAATGCTAATTATATCACGAGAAAAATCTTCTGGTATTTCTATACTTGCATAATATGTACCATCTATAACTCCCATGTCCGCTTCGTTTTTGTTAGTAAACTTCCAGCCAATTTTATCATTATTTTTAAGTTTTTTAACTACCTCATCTCCGATATTTAATTCTTTACCTTTTAAATTGGCACCTCTATCATTATTAATTACAGCTATAGGTATTGTACTTGTATTTTCATAAGGATCCCAGCATGCTTTAATGTTAACCCATGCGTATAAAGATGGTAATATGCATACTCCTAATATTATGACTATTGCAATAAAATTTTTGTGTAAACTTTTAATATCTCTTTTATATACTTTAATTGCATTTTTAAAACCATTCATTATTTTTTACTGCCATTTTAAAAACCTTATAAAACTTTAAGTATTAGTCCCAATTTTTCCTAAAATACAATAATTAATTAGATACTTAAGTTTTATAATGTTATAAACTTTGGCAAATTTCCTCCCTTCTCTATTCATTTCATATTTTTTGTTATTTTAGATTACAACCTATGTAATCTTTCCCTTGTTTTCAAATTAATCTTATTTACTACTTCTAAAGACCTTTCATAAATTTTCTTAAAGCTTATATATTAAAATTGAAATAGGATTTTTTAATAAACTAAAAGCTTTAGGACAAATATATCAATTAATTTTTAAAATTTTCATATTTAGTTTAAATTAATACTTTATTAATATTAATAAAATCAAAAATGGACATCGGTCATCTTTTTATAATATTACATATTTTTTCTTTATTCAACATTCTATTATAAACTTATTACCTTAAATTTAAAGTAAACAATTACAGTTGTATATTTTCTGCACTTAATTGCATTATATTCCGTTTACTACCATTAATAAGATGCTTAATTTTATATTTAAAAGCAATATATTTTATACTTTTCAAAGTTAAACATTGCTAACATAAACAATTACTTTAATTTATTGGTAATAAAACTAAATTTAATTTTAAAATTATAAATTTATACATTTTTTATGATAAATTATAATTAAGCTTAACATTTTAATATAATTATTATAAAAATGACCTTATAAAGTAGCAGTAAGAAGTGATTCATTTGATTTTCTTAAATGCTTAAATAGAACTGATCATTAAGAGTTGGCACCATACTAGATTTATGATACTAAAATTTATAATATTATGGTAAAATGTAATATTAAGATTTATAATATTAAAATTTACAATGTTATGATAAAATATAATGCAATGATAAATTTATAAATAAATACCTTATATTATATTAACTAGAATTAATTTATTAATATAAAATTAATTTATAGGAGTAAATAAAATTGATTAAAGAAAATTTAAACTTAGATAAAGTCATAGATTTTAAAAAATGGATTGAACTACAAGATTCTTTATCATTAGTTACTAAAGCAGCTATAATAATCGTTGATTATAAAGGAAATCCGGTTACAAAACATAGTGGTTGCAATAAATTTTGCAATGCAGTAAGATCTAATCCTACTCTTGTTAAGTATTGTCAAAAATGCGATTCAAGAGGTGGTTTAGAAGCAGTTCGTTTAAATAAACCTTATATATATTTATGTCATTATAATATAGTAGATATAGCTATTCCTATAATTATAGATGGTAAATACATCGGTGCAATTATGGCTGGGCAAATAAAACTAGCTGATGATAATGATTCAGATTTCTTAGAACAATAGTTATAACACCTAAAAATTCTATGGCTAGACACGCCTTAGAAGAATTTAAAGAATATTACAATGAAATTCCTGTTTTATCGTTAAAAGAAGTGAAAAAAATAGCTAATATGTTGTTTTCCTTGTGTAATTATTTAGTAGAGGAAGCTTTAAATAAAAATTTAATTTCAGAAATATATCAAAAATCTGTGAACCCTGAATCACAAATAACTTCAAAAACTTTAACAGGATACACAATGAAAAATATTGAACATGCAAAAAAAGAAATATCTAATGTTTTACTAAATTCTTATGTAAATAAAAATCTTTCTAGCGATAGTTTGGATATTTCTGTAAGCAATACACTAAAACCCGCTATTGAATATATTTATAATCATAAAAGCGAAAACGTTACTGCAAAAAAATTAGCAGAGGTTTGCCATATAAGTCCTAGTTATTTTAGTAGGTTATTTGCAAAAGAAACTGGAAAAAGCTTTTCAAGTTTTATTTCTAAATTAAAAATAGATTGGGCAAAAACCTTATTAGAAGAAACTGATATGCATGTAAATGAAATTAGTGATGAACTTGGATTTAATGAGCCAGGCTATTTTATAAAAATATTTAAAAAACATGAAGGAGTAACACCTTTTATATATAGAAAGTTCTGTAAAAAAAATTAAAAAATATTGAAACATAAAATCTTATGTATAAAAAATACTGTAAAGATTTGATTTTAATATATTATACATTTAATAAATTCAACAATAAAATTTTCTATTTTTTAGATTGGTTAATTCAAAATTTTTATACTACTTACTCTAATTAATTTAATATTAATGTAGAAATTCTTATTAACCTAAAGTAATTTATAAATGTATTTTTATTAAAGTTAAATCTTTTTTATTTTCTATTTATATATTATAAATATTACCCTTTTCATTTTCTTATGAATATATTATTAATATTTCCCTTATTGTAATATTTTATATAGTTTTAATTTAATATTTTTGAATATTATCCATTAAAAGTAATGAAAAGATATAAAATTACTATAAAATTATTCAACCACAAAAAAATACGATTTTTAATCATAATTTTTTGTCATAGTAATCCAATGTATATTTGTGTAAACGATATTAGAAGAATTAAATGTATTTTTACAATTGAAGGGGAGATTATAATGAGAAAAGCGTTTATTTGTCCAACTAAATATGTTCAAGGTGAAGATGAATTATTAAACTTAGGTTATTTTGTAAAAAGCTTTGGGGAATCTGCTTTATTAATAGCTCACAAAGATGATATAAAACGTGTTAAAGATAAATTAGATGCAACTTCAAAAAAATTTGGAGTTACTTTTGTAGAAAGCGAATTCTGTGGAGAATGCTCAAGAGAAGAAGTTGCAAGATTACAAGAAATTGCAAAGAATAACAAGTGTGCATGCACTATAGGACTTGGTGGTGGTAAAGCCATTGATACAGCAAAATGTGTTGCTAAAGGAAATTCATTAATAATTGTTCCAACAATAGCAGCCACAGATGCTCCAACTAGTCACTCTGCTGTACTTTATACACCAGATGGTTCATTTGATGATTATGCTTACTTCTGGCAAAGTCCAACTGTAATTTTAATAGATACTACAGTTATTGCAAATGCTCCAACAAGATTCTTAGTTTCAGGAATGGGTGATGCATTATCAACATATTTTGAAGCAAGAGCAACTTCAAATTCTTTTTCAAATGTTAATGCAGGATTACCTTGTGGAGTTAGAGAAGGATTATGTCCGCCAGCAAAAGGAACTAACACAGCATTAACACTTGCAAAAGCTTGTTATAAAACATTGCTAGAAGATGGTGTAAAAGCAAAAATAGCATCAGATTGTAATTTAGTAACACAAGCTTTAGAAAACATAATAGAAACAAATATCTTATTATCTGGACTAGGTTTTGAAAGTGCTGGTTTAGCAGCTGCTCATGCAATCCATGATGGATTAACTATATTAGAAGGAACTCATAAATACTTCCATGGGGAAAAAGTTGCATTTGGAACAATTGCTCAATTAGTTCTTGAAAATGCACCAAAAGAAGAAATAGACGAAGTAATAAACTTCTGTTTAGAAATTGGACTTCCAGTTTGTTTAGAAGATATTGGTGTAGACAGCATTACTGATGAAGAACTTATGGCAGTAGCTGAAAAAGCTTGTATAGAAGAAGAATCTATGCATTCAATGCCATTTAAAGTAACTCCTTCAGAAGTAGCAGCTGCAATAATAGCTGCAGATACACTAGGTAAAAAATATAAATTAAACAAATAGAGGTGTAATGTTAATATGAAAAAAATAATAAATAAACCAGAAACTTTAGTTATGGAAATGTGTAATGGTATAGCCATGGCACATCCTGAATTAGAATTTGTTAGAAAATATAAAGTTATGAAGAAAAAAGAAATAAATAAAAACAAAGTTAGCTTAATTAGTGGTGGTGGAAGTGGTCACGAACCAGCTCATGCCGGATTTATTGGAAAAGGAATGCTAGACGCGGCAGTATGCGGAGATGTATTTGCCTCTCCATCTCAAATTCAAATATATAAAGCTATAAAAGCTACAGCAAGTGAAAAAGGAACTTTATTAATTATAAAGAATTATAGCGGAGATATGATGAATTTTAAAAATGCTGCATATTTAGCTAGTGAAGATGGTATTAAAGTTGATTATGTAAAAGTTGATGATGATATAGCTGTTGAGGATAGTTTATACACTGTAGGACGTAGAGGTGTTGCTGGTACTGTACTAGTTCATAAAATAGCTGGTGCTGCTGCAGAATTAGGTTTATCATTAGAAGAAGTTAAATCAATAGCTGAAAAAGCCATAGCTAATGTTAGAAGTCTAGGTTTTGCATTATCCTCTTGTACAGTTCCTGCTAAAAGAACTCCAACTTTTCAATTAGGAGAAGATGAGATAGAATTCGGTGTTGGAATTCACGGTGAACCTGGAATAGTAAGAGAAAAAATTGCAACAGCAGATGAATTAGCTAAAAAAATTGTTGATTCTATATTAAAAGATATGAAGATAGATGGAACTAATAATGAAGAAGTTGCATTATTAATTAATGGTTTTGGTGCTACTCCACTACAAGAGTTATATCTATTTAACAATTCAGTTACTGCTGAACTTGCAAAGAAAAATATAAAAATCAATAGAACATTTGTAGGAAACTTTATGACTAGTATAGATATGGAAGGTGCTTCAGTATCTATCATGAAATTAGATGATGAACTTAAAAAATTATTATCAAAAGAAAGTGATACTCCTGCATTTAAAGTTTCAGGCCCAGTTGAATCAGTTGAATATGTAAGCTTAGAAGATAATAATGATATAAAAAAAGAAGTTAGTTTTGATTTAGAAACCTGTGATTGTTACAGTGAAATTAAAGATGAAAAAATCACTTTAGATAATATGATTTATATTATAGATAAAATGAGTGAAGTAATAATAGCAAATGAAGTTCATTTCTGTGAATTAGATGCTCATGCTGGTGATGGCGATTTTGGTATGAGTGTAGCAAAAGGCTTTAAACAATTAAAAAGAGAATGGAAAGATATACTTAAAGAAGAGAATATGAATATTGGTAAATTCCTAAACGAATGCTCCTTAGTAATTATGGAATATTGCGGTGGAGCATCAGGTCCAATATGGGGATCAGCATTTAGATCTGCTGGAAAAAAAGTTGGAGATAAAAAAGAATTATCTATTTCAGATTTTGCTGAAATGATGCAAGCAGCAGTAAAAGGAATACAAGCTACAGGAGAACGTTCTTTTGGAAGAGGAGCAGTAGTTGGAGATAAAACTTTAATTGATGCATTAGTACCATGTGCTGATTCATGGAGTGAAAGTGCTAATAACAATACATCTATACATGAAGCATTCCAAAAAGGTGCCACTGCAGCAGTTGAAGGTGCAAAAATGACTGAAAAGATAGTAGCACGTATGGGTAGAGCAGGTACAGTTGGTGAAAGAAGTATTGGTTACCCAGATGCAGGTGCTTATGGATTAGGAGTTATATTTACAGAAATATCAAATTCGTTAAAGTAAGCCTTCTAATATTATAATAGTCAATACAATACTATAATTTAAAATTTAACCTAAAAACTCTAGTAAAAACTCTATTTTTTACTGGAGTTTTTACTTTTATATTTTTTTAACATTCTTTATGTAATAATCACCTATTCTGACATTTCTATATTATTATAATTATTTAAAATAAAAATAAGAAACAGTTTCTACTTAGTATAAATTAATTAAATGTAATAAATTGCTTTTATATGGTAAAGTAATGGTTTGATACTTTTTACATGCTATGATAAAATTACTTTTGGCAATGTAAAATTCCTGTCATTTGTTGACGATTAATTATATTTTATGCACACATTTTATGATTAATTGTTAATCGGAAAACAAAGTAAATGTTTTGGGAGGAATTTTTATGAACAAAAAATTAATTGCTATCATATTATCTACACTAGTATTGGTAGGAGGTATTACTGGTTGTTCTAGCAAGAGTATTGGTACAAGTAGTGACAGTACTAAAACTGAACAATCTGCTAATAAGCCACTAAAACTAGATTTTGTACAAACTAGTAGACATGATGATAGTTCCAACAAATTTTCAATGGTTTATGACAAAAAACCAGAAAAATCTTTAGCAATAACAAATTGTATGATCGAAATGATGTTATCTATGGATCTACAAGACAAAATGGCTGGTACTGCATATGCAGAAAACAATATACTACCAGATTTAAAACCTGCCTATGATAAGGTACCCGTTATGAGTAAAACTTATCCATCTAAAGAGCAAATACTCTCAAATGGAGTAGACTTTATAATAGGTTGGGGCGGAGACTTCAATGATAAAGGTGTCGGTAGTATAGACTGGCTAAACGAAAATAAAATAAAAGCTTATATTCCAAGATCAGTAAATCCAGATGCAACAATTGATTCAATTTACGAAGATTTTAAAAATCTTGGGATAATCTTTGGCAAAGAAGATAAGGCTAAAGAATTAACAGAAAAAATGAAATCAGAACTAAAAGAAACTACAGACAAAATTAAAAACATTGATAAAAAAGTAAAAGTTTTAGGATATGACTCTGGAAAAGATAAAGCTGTAGTTGTTGGAAAAGGAATAAACAACGAAATAATTAAACTTGCACAGGGTGAAAATATTTTCGGTGATATGAAAAAGGATTACCCTGAAGTATCTATGGAAGAAATAATAAAAAGAAATCCAGATGTAATAATGGTTTTAGAGTATTCTGTTGGAAACGGTGGAGATACTTTTGAAAATAAAGTTAAGGCTCTTAAATCAAATCCTGCTTTAAAGGATGTAAATGCTATAAAAAACAACAAGTTTATAAAAGTTGAATTAACTGAATTATATCCTGGTGTAAGAGTTCCTAAAACTGTAAATAAACTAGCTAAAGAATTCTACCCAGATAAATTTTAGTTGGTGATAAAATGAGTATGGATAAGAAAATTTTAAAGTGCAAAAATAATTGCACTTTAAAATTTATTATATTAATTATAGCATTATTTTTAATAACTACAGTTTGCATAACTTTTGGTTCTGTAAAAATAGATGTAGATGTAACCTTTAAATCTCTTATAAATAACATATTGGGAAAAGAAATTTTTGTGAAAAGCTGGCAAAATAATATTGATAGCATAGTTTTTAAATTAAGACTTCCAAGATTACTTCTAGCTATAGTTTCTGGTGCATCTTTAGCCCTTGTTGGAATTTTGATGCAAACTTTAACTAGAAATTCACTGGCAGATCCATACATATTAGGTATATCCTCTGGTGCATCTGCAGGGGCTACCCTATCTATAGTATTAGGTGTTTTAAGTTCTTTTGGACATCTTGGAATAGCCTTGGGAGCATTTTTAGGTTCCTTGATTGCATCTATTATGGTATTTAAAATATCCGGAGTAAGTAAAGTGTATTCTAAAACTAAATTAATACTAACTGGAGTTGCTGTATCATCTATATTTACTGCAGTAACAAACTTTATAATAACCTTTGCCAAAAATGATAGCTTAGTTAAAAGCGCAGTATTTTGGACTATTGGTAGTTTAGCAGGAGCAAACTATAATCAAGTAAAGTTTTCTCTTGTAATAATGGTTATAGCTACTACTTTTAGTATGTTATTATATAAAGATTTAGATGCTATGCTTTTAGGTGAAGCTGTAGCAAAAAACATAGGTATAAATACTAAATTTATAATTAGATTTATAATGATAGCTTCTACCCTTTTAACAGGTACTATAGTAGCTTTTACAGGGGTAATTGGATTTGTAGGTCTTATAGTCCCTCACATGGCAAGACAAATGGTAGGCTCTTCTCATAAAAAATTAATACCTTTTGGTATGGTTATTGGATCAATATTAATGGTGATTACAGATACTATGGCGAGAACTATATTATCTCCCGAGGAAATTCCTATAGGAGTAATAACTGCATTTCTAGGAGGTCCATTCTTCCTATGTTTAATGCAAAAAAGCACCTATAGATTTGGAGGTAAGTAAATGAAACTAAAATTAGAAGGTATAAAATATGATATAGGTTCCAAAGAACTTTTACGTGGAATAGACTTAAATGTAAAAGAAGGCCACTTTGTCGGATTAATAGGCCCAAATGGTTGCGGTAAAACTACATTATTAAAAAATATATACAGGTATTTAACTCCTAAGGAAGGTGCTGTATATATAGATGATAAAAATATCTATGGAATGAAAAATAAAGAACTTTCTAGACTTATGGCCGTAGTTATGCAAGAACATTCATTAGAATTTGATTTTAGTGTAAAAGAAATAGTATCTATGGGAAGATTTTCTTCTAATACTAGATTTGCAAGTATAGATGAGGAAGATGAAAAGCTTATAGAAAAATCTCTTGAAAATGTAGGTCTTGAAAAGTGCGGAGATAGAAGTTTTTTAAGTTTATCTGGTGGTGAAAAACAAAGGGTTATGATAGCTATGGCTTTATGCCAAAATACAGATCTAATAGTTTTAGATGAACCTACTAACCACTTAGATATAAAATATCAACTTCAAATAATTCATATGTTAAGACATTTAGATGTTACAACTTTTACCACTCTTCATGATATGAATATAGCTGCTACATTTTGTGACTATATATATGTAATGAAGAAAGGTAAAATAGTTACTCATGGACCTGTAGAAAAAGTATTTACAGAGGAAATGTTTAGAGAAGTTTTTGAAGTAGAAGCTCATATTTATAGAAATCCGTATAATAACAAATTAAATGTGAGTTATTTAACTTGTTGTAAATAGGTCTTAAAAGATTAAAATAAAAAGTATTTTTAATCAATAAATAGCTATAAAAATAAAGAATACTAATGTTTGTGCCCTAATATTTAAACTAACGCTCTAATGCCACGTCCTGTGTCAAAAGAGCTAAGTAAACGTCCTGTTTACTTTACGTTTAAATATTAGTCCACAAATAAAGTATTCTATTTATTTTTCTAGATACTTATTTTCTTTAAAAATCTTTTTATTTTAATAATTTTAACTGCTCTTATGTTGAATAAAAAATTTATTGCTTTAAATTTAATTATATTAATATATTCACTTTGGTTCCTTTACCAAGTTCACTTTCAATAGTTATATTCCCTCCATGAGCCACAATTGTTTCTTTTGATATAGCCATGCCAAGACCTGATCCTTTATGTTTATCTCCTGTGTTAGTTCCTCTATAATATCTATCAAAAATTCTATTTAACTCTTCTCTTTTTATTCCCCTACCATTGTCTTCAATAATTATACTTACTTTGTCCTGTTTTTTTAGTGTGACATCTATTTTTACATCTTCACTATTGTGCACAATGGCATTAAATAAAATATTAATTATAGCTCTTCTTATAAGAATTCTATCCCCATTTATTTCAATATTGTCATTTTCACAGTGAAAATCTATTTCCCTATTTTCATATCTGGTATCATTTAATATATCTATTATAATATCCTTTATTAAATTAGCTAGATTAATTTTTTCCTTATTTAAAGTTAAAGTATTATTTTTTAGTCTGGTAGACAAATTTAAATCCTCTACTAATTCTTTAATATATTTAGATTTATTTTCTATGATTTCAGCGTATTCCCCTATCTCCTCTTTTGTAAAATCATAATCTTCATCTTTTATTATTTCTGCATAGCCTTGAATAGAAGCTAATGGAGTTTTTATATCATGAGAAATGTTTGAAATCCATTCTTCTCTCATATTATCTAACTTTTTTCTATTTTTTTTATTCTCTTGTAGTCTATCTGATAAATTATTTAAACTATAATATAAATCATTATACATTCCCTTAGATTCATAATATAAATCATATTCTTCATTTTCTAATTTTTTTATGCCTAGCAATATCTCACCTAAAGGATTGGTTAATTTTCTAATAAAAAGATAGCCAAAAATTAAGGCTATAATACCATCTACAATAATAATTATTATTGTAGCAGATTTTATAAGGTGGATTACTTCTGAGTTTTTAGTAGTGACTACGTATTTATTTATATCTTTATTTTGTATCCCCATAATATAAGTTAATCTTTTATTTCCTATATTTTTTTCAGCTACAAAATTAGTAGATAATTCACTTCCCTTATCAGAAGTTTTGTATTTATGTAAATTTACTATTTCTGCAGCAGTAGGCTTATTTTTTATATAAGAAGGCTTTTTATAACTATAAACTTCATTATTATTATCATCTATAATCTGTATCCAAGCATTGTTATTATCTAAAATAGATTTTCCCTTATCATCTATGTATATTTTATTATCTGCTTGTTTTATATTGGAAGAAAAATCTCTAACTAAGTCTTCAATTTTATATTCTTTAGAATCAATATCATTAACATTTCTATAAATTGCAAGTCCAATTAAAGATACAATATTTATTACAACTACAGTTATAACTACACATATAACTGTTATTAAAAACCTTCCTGTAATTCTCCATTTCATATTATTTTTCATTTTTTATCACCAATTTGTATCCTAGCCCTTTAACATTTATTAAGTATTCTGGTCTTGATGGTTCCTTTTCAATTTTTTCTCTGAGTCTTCTAATATGAACCATTATTGTATTGTCAAATCCATAATAATCTTCTCCCCAAACATTATCACAAATTTTTTCTTTACTTATTATTTGATTTGGATGCTTTGCAAAAAAAGTTATTAAGGCTAATTCTTTAGGTTTTAGTTCTATGATTTTTCCATCTTTTTTTAACTCTGCCTTGTTTATATTTAGCTCAAATGGACCAAAGGATAAAATACTTTTTTCTTCCTTAACTTTATCTACATATGAATATCTTCTTAAATGAGCTTTAACTCTATAAGCTAACTCCTTTGTGCTAAATGGCTTAGTTATATAATCATCTCCACCTATTGCAAATCCTAATATTTTATCTATTTCTTCACCCTTTGCAGATAAGAACAATATAGGAACTTTAGATTTAGCTCTTATGGTTTTACACAATTCATATCCTTCCCCATCTGGTAGCATAACATCTAAAATTAAAATATCTGGTTCTACTTTATCAAATTCTTTTAATCCATCTTCTAAATTTGTAGCATAATATATATTTTGAAAACCTTCCTTTTTAAGTACTGTTCTTATTAATCTAACTATATCTTCTTCATCATCAACTATTAATATTTTTTTATTATTTAAAGACATCATATCCATATAGATTCCCCTTTTCTTTTAATTTTCTTATGGACTTAAATTTTATTTTCATTATAAAAATTAATTTAAAATAATTAACCATCTCAATACATTGGCTAAATTTATTATAACAAACTTATTTTTAGTATAACAAAATTTTAAAAATTATATAAAAGATCTTAGACTTAAGGAATTTATTATAAAAGATTATGAAAAATACTTAAAAACTTACTCATAATTATTACTTTTATAAAAAATACTTTAAATATATTTCATATAAATCTATTTCTTATTTTAGATAACTATTATAACTCTTTATTCTTTGTAACAAAACTAATTTACTAAAATAACAATATAAAAATTATAATTTCTTGTAATATTAAATTTTATTTTTATATAGAAAAATAAAAAATATACATAATAACCTTTCATTAATTTTTACCAATTCTTAATCCTATAAAAAATTTCAATTATTATTCTAAAAGGTAAGGGAATGGAGGAGAGACCTTGCTAGAATAAACACTTTTTAATATATTTGGATTTAAAACTAATCACTAAATTAAATATGGTTATTAGTATATTTTTTATTATCAAAATTTTTAAATTAAAACTTTTATAAACAAAGTTACTAAGTTTTTAAAGTTAAATAAATAAAATCTCGTTTTACTATCTTTAAAATCTAACAAATAATTATTCAAAGCTAACTTACTTTTGGTTGTAAAAAGTTAACGGTTGGCAACAATGATTATAGATACTCCAGCATTAAACTTTTGCTTTTAGTTGTAAAAAGTTAGCCCTATGAAACCAGTTAGCTATACTATAAAATTATTATTTAATCTTATTTTGAAAAAGCCTTACTGGTAGCTTTTGATAATACTGTCATAACAATTATAAATATTACTACTAAAGTTGCCAATGCCATACCCATAGAAGACTTGTGTCTTACAATTTGACAAGAATACATTCCCCAAAGCGGTGTATAAGATAAAAAACTCCCCTTATTACCTGCTCGTATAAGAAATCCTTCTAACAAATAAGGTATTCCCATTATTAGTCCGCCGAATATAAATGGTATAACTGCTGATTTACTTATTGATGACAAGTATAGTCCAATTTGTGCAAATATAAAAGACCCTATTACTACAGTTACAATCATAATTATCATCATTTGATAAACTTTAAGATTTGATCCACTATTATCAAAATACCATAATGATTTTAATGGAAGCTGTAGCCCTTTTCCATCAGTTTTTCTTAATGCAGTTAAATATATTGTTAATAAAATTGATAAATTAACTATAGAAGTAGATATCCCAGCAGCTAGTGACTTAGCTCTAACTATATTCTTCTTACCATTTTGTGTACTATTTATAAGTCCTACTATATTATTGTCATATTCTTTAGTATAAGCTCCTGAAACAATTGTAAATGTTAATAATCCTATTAATGGAGCTATGCCATAACTTTTATCAAACACACTGGAATAAATTTCAACAATATCATTTCCTGAAGTATTTAATAAAATTGTTGAAAACATAAGTACTAAAATCCAAGGAATTATAACTCCTAATCTTAATAACATTTTTTTTATTTCAAATTTTACAATTCTGCCCATTGTTTAAACCTCCTGAGTGTCTTCTAGATCAAAATAAAACATATATACATCCTCAAATTTTGGAGTAGCAATATCTACATCTTTAAAACTAGGTATTGTTTCTGACACAACCCTAACTTCAGTATGGTCTATTCCTCTTTGTAAATTAACTATTTTATATTTTTGTTGTATTTTTGAAATTTCTCTTTCATCTTTTGTTCTTATTACATATACCCTATTTTTCATACCCCTTAATATATCTTCGTGAGTTCCTTGCATTAAAAGCCCACCATTTTTTATCATGATTGTTTCTTTTGCTACAGATTCAATATCTGAAATTATGTGAGTAGATAAAATTATTATTTTATCCCTTGATATATCCGCTATAAGATTTCTAAACCTACTTCTCTCTTGCGGGTCCAACCCTGCTGTAGGTTCATCTAATACCATTATTTTAGGATCATTTAATAAAACCTGTGCAATTCCAACTCTTCTTTTCATACCACCTGAAAATTTTCCTACTTTTTTATTTCTAACATCATATAATCCAACTAAGTGTAAAAGTTCATCAATTCTGTCCTTAGCTTGTCCTTTATCTAATCCCTTTAATGCAGCCATATAACTTAAAAATTCTTTAGCTGAAAAATTCTTATATGCTTCGAAATCCTGTGGTAGGTATCCTATATATCCTCTATATTCATCTTCATTTTCTTTAATATTTTTTCCATTAAAAATTATTTCTCCGCTATCTGGTGTTAATAAGGTTGTTATTTGTTTCATTAAAGTTGTTTTTCCTGCTCCATTAGGCCCTAATAGTCCATACACTCCATTTTCTAAAGTTATTGTTATGTTATCTGTAGCTTTTTTTACTCCAAATTTTTTATTTAAATTCTTTATTTCTAATTTATTCATTTTTCATTCCTCCATACAATTTAATTAATTATAAACTTTTTAAAGTTTACTATTATTAATAAAATACTAAATATTATTATTGAAACAATTATTCCTATTGAAAAGTTTATAAGATCAAAATTATTACCCATTATTGATATATTGCCCCAGTTCATTCCTATATTTATATCAAAATAACTAAGCATATCAATATAATTAACTTTGTTTAATACCATTAATAGTTTTTTAGGTAAGAACTTTAGAAGCATACATACTTTACCCAATACAATAAATATAGCTCCCCCACTTATTACTGCTAAGGAACTACTTAATGTAGATGAAAATAAGAATATAACTAAAGATATACTTATTAATATTAGATACATTACAGAAACTCTTGATAAAACATAATTTACTATTGTTGGGTCACCCTTTAAGATAATAAAATTATCCACTATTCTAAAGGCTTGCAAATTTCCATTTACTGGTGTGCCATATTGAATTATACTTATTAAAAATTCCAATCCTAAATATGCTGAATAAAATATAACAGGTATTAATATAGCTAAAAACATTTTTGAATATAAGCATTTAAATTTATTTTTAGATGATAAAATCAAATTATCCACAGATGATATCTTTTCATCAATATAAATATTACTAACAATCAACATAATCAGTATTAACATAAAGAAGCTAGCAACTGAATGAGTACTTCTATAGCTAAAAACTTTCCAAAAATTAACCTCTTTATATTCATTATCTTTTATATTTTCTATTTTCTTTTTAGAATCCTCTGCTATTCTTTTTTCCATAGGATCTTTTCCATTAGATTTAGACATTTCTACTAGTGCATCAATTTTTTTATTAAAATTTTCGTTGCCAATTACTATAAGTGACCTTGTATCTTTAATTGTTTCATGTTGCTCATTTACATACTTTATTTCATTTTCTAAAGTTGGCTTTATTACTGCCATTATAGATGTTAAAAAAATAAAGATTGCAATTGCAATTAAAGAAATTTTTGATTTTACTATTTTTTTTATCTCCCAACCAATCATCTCTTCTCCTCCTAAATTATTAATTTTTAAAATGCTTTTTTTATTTATAAAACTAATTTTTTTAATTGTTTAATACAATTTTTCATGTGTTAAATTTTTTTGATTAATTTTTAAAAATAAAATTAAATTTTATAGATTAAAATAATATTTTTTATATTTTCTTTATACAAAGAATTTTTATATTTTTTCCTTGGAACAATTCTTATTATAGATTTAATAATTTACAACTTATTAAATGTAATCTTAAATAAACCTTACAAAACAAAAAAAATTACTAATTTATTTTTTTAATAAATTAGTAACACTTATTAAATATTTAACTTATTATTTTTTGTATAATATTTAATTCTTTTTAACCAAAAAGATTAATTTAATATTTAAAAAATAGTTTACTTACTTATAATTTCTTATTTTATAGTTACAATATTAACTCTAAGTTATTTTTTTATCTTTGACTGCATTTATTTATAAATGAATATATCCTGTGGCATAGTGTTTCTTATAGGCCCTACTGATATTTCTTTTATTTGTTTTAAAGTGCTTGCATCAAGCACATTTACTTTAGCAACCCTTCTATTTTCCTCATCTTTATTTAATAAATATAGTTTATTGTCTTTAATATCAGCACCAATTATTCTTCTGTCATTTAGAGTTTTAACATCATTTATAATAAGTTTTTTTCTATCTAATTTAACAATATCTCCTGTAAGTGAAGCTAAAAATATGTTATTTTCATCATATACTATTTTACTTATATCTAAACTATTCTTAATTAATTTATTATAATTAATTTTTTCTATCTTTTTATTTAAGATGTCATAATATAAAAAATAGTCTACCTTTGTATCAGAACTAATAAATAGTTTATTATCTATCAATTCTGTACAAATTACTCTTATATTAGTAGGAAGCTTCTCTTCCTTTACCAATTTAAAACTAGCTCTATCTATTATAAACAAATAAGTTTCTGTATTTGTATCACTATCAAATTTGGCACCTATAACATATATGTATTTGTTGTCAAAATCCCCACACAACAGTAATGATTTTTCAATATCAAGTGTATTCTTTTTATTATTATAAGAAAAATATACTCTATTATTATCTCCATTAATCTTGTTTCTTGGCAGATTAAATAATATAAGTTGTCCATCTTTTTTACTCCTGATAAAACTTGATCCATGATCTACCTTTTGCTCAGACACTTCAAAATTATTATTTATATAAAACAATTTGTTATCAAGAGAAGTAGGTATATATACTGAATTATTAATATATGATACCATAGGAGCATCCATAGCATCTAATCTAATGCTTTTTTTATTATGGAAATTTTCATTTAAAATTTTTAATTCACTATCTTCCATTGATGCATCAGAAAAAAGTATTCCAATAAAAGCTTCATTATTTTTATAATAACTTATTCCTAAACTTGATAATAAAATTAATATTCCTAATAAAATTAATATTATTATTTGCTTTTTCTTCATAATATTTCACCTCTTTTGAGTGTATTCTTTAGTAAATATTAAACTGCAGAATTTTTCATGAAAAATGTTTTTAAAGACAATTTCAATAAAATTTTTATGGATTTAATAAAAAAGAAGATGTCCCAAATAGATTTAATTTTAATATGATAAGGAAAAGAAGAAAAATACATATAATAAATATATTATCAAACTTTAATGATTCTTATATAGAGATAACTAAAAATAAGTGAAATTCCTCACAGGGGAAGAGGAATTTATGGCAAATATATACATCTTATGTTGGTTATAAGATTTTAATAAAACTAATTTAAAACATTTAAGGTTATAATATGTATTCTTCTTTTTAAAACTAAAATTAAATCTATTTTATTTTAAGGCATCCTCTTCTTATAACAAAATTAAGTATAAAAATTATAGGTAAAATATTTATTTTTTACTCAGAAGCTTTTAATATCTGTAATTTATCACTTATCAAATCATTAGGAAGAACAGCACTTCCTCCATCTTTATCTAAATCAAAACCTTGTTCCATCCAAGCTCTCCAAACAATTTGTGAACAATAAAATTTACTTGTTGTCCATTTATTTAATATATTATAATTATATCCAAGTCCTATTTTTTCTTCTGCATAATTTATAGCATTTCTATAATTAGATTCATTTGCTCCCTTAACACCTGCTAGAATAACTTTATTATACCTATCTTTCCAGTTGTTCACTCTGCGTTGAACTCCTTCTTCTTGTTTTCCCATTGGATAAGCCTCAATAGTATATTGATTATCAACACACACTATACCAGCATGGCCTGTAAAACTGTCATATTTTCCCATGGGCGTGATTAAAATATCTCCATAACTTCCTAAAAAGTCCTCATAATCTCTAAGGTATTCTTGTTCAGTTTTACTATTACTCTCTTGTGTATTAAAAGATCTTATATTATTAGGTTTCATCTTTGATTTTTTCTCTTTTTCTATCTTAATAAACTCCTCTGGTGAAACCCCTTTTATCTTACCCCAATTATTAATTAATTGTTCCATTTCTTTATTGTTTTTTTCTATAACTCGTTTTTCCTCAATAGTATACTTATGTTCTCTTTCTATATTATTTTTAGCTGCCTTAACATTACTGCTTGATATAGTCAAAATAGAAATTGCTAATAATATGATTCCAATATTTTTTTTATTCATATTAAAAACCCCCTTTTGTAATCGACAGTAATAAAACATTTAAATTAATTTGTGCACATAATTAATTGTATTTTATTACAATTTATATATTATCATATAAAAGGGTAATAATTTATCTAATTTTGTAAATAAATTATAATTAAATTCTGTCATATTTCTTAACACTTACCTTTTTAATACTTAAATGGTATAATGAGGATGAAAGACTTTTACTTTAAGAGAGGGATGATTAAATGTGCTTTGAAATTAATAAAAAAACCTTAACAAAAGAAGCGTTCACTTAGGGATTGAAGAAAAACTTAAATGAACAGCTTCAAGCGGAGCAAAAAGAGACCAGTCACAATCAGGCATGAATGCTTGAAGTGACTGGTTTTTTATAAAGATATTATTTTTGAATTAGCGATTGATATTAATCTATATCAATCCTAAATACTTCTCAAAGAATAACATTAGTTTTTCGATAATTCCTTGCTTTTTCGCGGCTCTGCCTCCGCCAAAGCGAGATACAGGTGGCATGATTTTATCAATGGCTGTACCGGTTGTTTTAAGTATCCCATCTCGGAAAGCATTGTCGATGAATCGGCGGGTTTCTTCAGGCTTTAACTTTTCTTCTTCTATAATTGCTGAAATATCCGCTTCCTTACGCTCATGGAGGAATTTACGCCAATCTTCATCTACTTTGGTCGATACATTGACTTGCTCAATAAAACGCTCGATAAGCTCTTTCTTACTTCGAAGTTCAATACTTGAATTGATAGCCTTATCAATAGTTGTAAGAATGGTTTTATCCTTACAGTTGGATTGTTGATATTTAGCTACAAGCATAAGGATGTAATCAATGTTTACCTCTATCTGCTTGACCAGTTCAATCTCAAAAACTATGTCATCATTGATAGTTTCTTTGTCACCATCAGCACCTTTTCTGTATTCCTGATACAGGTCAATATAAATGCTCTGATAGTCCTGAAAATCCCTTTCAGATAAAATCTCATTTCCTTCAAAGTCATCGAAAGAAGTAAGAATGTTTCTGAGTCGAAGTATTGCTCCATATAGCCGTATAAAGTCTTTTTCAGCTTCTTCTCCGAGAATAGGTTGGCCAAGGGGATACTGTGTTGTAAGAGTTGCAATCAGTTCTGCATAGCCCGGCTTATATTCACCTTTATCATCATAGCCGTTATAGTATTCTTCGTATGTTTTTAACAGTACAATACCGCCTGCATCCTTATTGCCGAATAGTGCAATAGCTTTGTCTGTTTCTTCTTTCAAATCTCTAAAGCAAACGATATTACCATAGGTCTTAACGCTGTTTAGGATGCGGTTAGTTCTTGAAAAAGCCTGAATCAATCCATGCTGTCTCAGGTTTTTATCTACCCATAGCGTATTCAGGGTTGTTGCATCAAAGCCAGTAAGGAACATATTAACAACAATCAATATATCAATCTCCCGATTCTTTACACGAAGAGAGAGGTCTTTATAATAATTCTGGAACTTATCCGAGGATGTATCGTAATTTGTGCTAAATGTGGAATTGTAATCTCGGATAGCCGCATCAAGAAAATCCCTGGAGCTTTGGTCAAGGTTTTCCATATTAAAATCCTCTTCAGGAAGCAGTCCATCTGGCTCTTCTTCATTTGCACTAAAACTGAAAATAGTTGCAATGGTAAGGTTACGGTTCTTTTCAGCTATCTGCTTCTTAAACTCATTATAGTATTTGATTGCCATTGGGATGGATGCAGCAGCAAATATGGAGTTGAAACCGGCAACTCGCCTTGTTTCACGCTTTTCAATCATCTTTTTAGGGTTGTGCTTATCTGCTTCTTCCCATTTCGCAGAGAATGTGTAATAACTATTACGCTTCGTCTTCTGATCAAAGTGTTCAAGAACATAAGAAACAATTTCACTGATTCGCTGTGGATCTGCTAAGGCTTTTTCTCTGTCAATGCTATAAACTTTTTTATCATTAACGTAATCAGGCATTTTGATGGTGTTAATAAAATCTATTCTAAAAGGCAGAACATTCCCATCATTGATGGCATCTACAATGGTATAGGTATGTAGCTTTTCTCCAAAAGCCTGCTCGGTTGTACGAAGCAGTGGGTTACCTCCTGAACTGGCATTAGCAGCAAAAATCGGAGTTCCCGTAAAGCCGAAGATATGGTAGTTCTTAAAACTCTTCGTGATAGCTTGATGCATTTCACCAAATTGGGAACGGTGACACTCATCAAAAATCAATACCACATGTTTCTTGTAAATATCATGCTGTTTGTTTTTACGTATAAATATATCCAACTTCTGAATCGTGGTTACAATGATTTTGTATTCATGAGGATTTCCTTTTTCGTCCCTGTCTTCCAATTGTCTTTGAAGAACTCTTGTGGACGTATTACCGTTAGCTGCTCCCTTTTCAAAACGGTCATATTCCTTCATCGTCTGATAGTCTAGGTCTTTACGGTCAACAACAAACAGTACCTTGTCTATGTAAGGCAAGGCAGAAGCTAATTGGGCTGTCTTAAAACTGGTCAATGTCTTACCAGAGCCTGTTGTATGCCAAATATATCCTCCAGCTGCAGTTGTGCCCATCTTCTTGTAGTTGGTTGATACTACAATACGTGATAAGATACGTTCTGCAGCAGCTATTTGATAAGGACGCATTACAAGGAGCAGATCTTCAGATGTAAAAATACAATATTTTGTTAGTATATTTAAGAGGGTATGCTTGGCAAAAAATGTTTTCGTAAAGTCCACAAGGTCAGGAATAATTTTATTATTTGCATCTGCCCAAAAGCTGGTAAACTCAAAACTGTTGCTTGTTTTTTTGCTTCTTCGACGTTCACTGTTGCTTTGCTCCTTGATATGAGCATTTCTTGTGGTGTTGCTATAATACTTTGTATGGGTGCCATTGGAGATTACAAATATTTGCACATACTCAAATAAACCAGAAGCCGCCCAAAAACTGTCACGTTGGTATCGTTTTATCTGGTTGAAAGCTTCACGGATAGCAACACCGCGCCTCTTTAACTCCACATGAACCAGCGGAAGTCCATTGACAAGGATAGTCACATCATATCGAGTTTCATGCTTGCCGCCTGCTTCTTCATATTGATTAATAACTTGCAAACGATTGTTATGGATATTCTTTTTATCCAAAAGGTATATGTTCTTTGTTGTTCCATCTTCACGTTTTAGAATCTGGATATGGTCATCTTGAATCTTTCTGTTTTTTTCAACAATACCCTCATTTGTATTGGCAATACATTCTGTGAAAAATCTATCCCATTCGCTATCAGTAAATGTAAAATCATTAAGCAGTTCAAGTTGCTTTCGGAGATTTGCTATCAATGCAGCTTCATTGTGCACTGAAATATATTCATATCCTTGGGAAGTCAGTTGCCTAATAAACTCCCGCTCAAGTTCTGCCTCGCTTTGATACTTTTCAGGACGGACATTATATTCAGCTGCATATTCAGCAACAACCGTTGCTTCATCAGTACTGGCAACGATGTTGTAAATGCTCATGCCGTCACCTCCTTGAAAGATAACAGTTTATCTCTGTAATATTCATATTGCTTTTGCCGTGCTTCGATTTCGGCCGGAATGCCGCTGGTTAAGTCGTTACACAGAGCGTCAAAGCGATCGAGGATAGCTACGATGCGCTCTTGTTCTTTGAGAGGGGGGAGGGGAATTCTAAATTTCTTAAAAGCAACCATATCAACAGAAGCAAAATGCCCAAGTGTTAAGTTGTTTTTACACCATTCACCAAGTATATAACAATAATAAAATAGGTACTTTATATTCACATCTTGATATTCATTTTTAAGTGAGAGTATTGTAAATCTTTGATTTGCTAAAAACTCGGTTTGTATTAGTGCATGTTCACCTATTGTTGCAGAAGTAGAAATAATTATAGAGTTTGCAGGAAATGGTCTTCCTTTAACAGCATTTATTGAAACATATTGCAATGCATTTGAAAGTATTCTTCCATTTTCGCGTATATCTTCCATCCGAAACCAAGGAATTACTCCGTTTTCCCAATACTCCTTGTTGGATTTTGATGGTGTATATCCGTTACGAATATTAAAAAGATCATCAATAGCCACTCGTGGCACTTCATCACCAAACGTAAGCAGCAGATCCCTATAATACTCATACTGCTTTCTCCTTGCTGTAAGCTCTGCTGTAAGCTCTGCTGTAAGCTCTGTGAAATTGTCCAGAATACGGACAATTTCCTGCTGAACAGCTAGAGGGGGAAGGGGAACAGAAATCGTTGCCATGACGTTGCTCATCAATTTTGGGTTACCCATACCATCATTAACATATTTTTTTGCATATACTTGCAAAACATAAAATAGAAACTTAGTACTTACCAGTTCATTATTTTTAACCCTTAATAATCCACAAACATTTGTTATACTAAATTTTTCGTTAATATGATAAAAAACAGAACCAGCGTTTGCTCCATCTGTTGTCCATGTTACGGATTCGCAGTCATAGTCAAAAGTATTTATGTAGCCAAAAACACCGTTATTTGCTGTTTGTGATGAATAAACGGGATAAACACCAGTATTTTCTCTTAGATAATTTTTGGACATTACTCTCCCACGTGTAATGTCACAAATTTCTTCCACTGTTACAAACTCCACTCCATCTGGACAAAGTTCAGCAATCAATTCATCTAACTTACTCATTTGCCCACCTCAATTTCCGCAATAATCTTATCTATTTCTTCCCTTAAAATCTGCTCTCTCGCCACAATCTTTTCTATCTCAGCATTGAGGGCAACAATATCAATCTTTTCTCTGGTATCCTCTTGTTCAACATAGGTAGAAACAGACAGGTTATAATCTTGTTCAGCTATTTCACTGTTTGGCACAAGCCTAGCAAAATGCTCAATATCTTTTCTTTCCTTAAATGCATTAAGAATGGTCTCAATATTTTCCTGTGTTAGCTTGTTGTTATTCGTAACCTTAACAAATTCCTTTGAAGCATCGATAAATAAGGTGCTATTTTCTGATTTAGACTTCTTCAGCACCATAATGCAGGTAGCAATGCTAGTACCATAGAACAAGTTATCCGGTAACTGAATGATACAGTCGATATAGTTATTGTCAATCAGGTACTGCCTGATTTTCTTTTCAGCACCACCGCGATACATTACACCAGGGAAACATACAATAGCCGCTGTTCCGTTTGTTGCAAGCCAAGAAAGACTATGCATAATAAAAGCAAGGTCTGCCTTGGATTTTGGAGCCAATACCCCCGCTGGAGAAAAACGGGGATCGTTAATCAAAATAGGATCATTGTCGCCCTTCCATTTAATGGAGTAAGGTGGATTTGATACAATGGCTTCAAAAGGCTCATCATCCCAATGTTGCGGATCTGTTAGCGTGTCACCAAGGGCAATATCAAATTTGTCATAATCAATATCGTGCAGGAACATATTAATTCTACACAGGTTGTAGGTTGTAATGTTGATTTCTTGACCGAAAAAACCTTGACGTACATTTTCTTTTCCTAAGATTTTTGCAAACTTTAGCAGTAGAGAACCAGAACCACAAGCGGGGTCATATACCTTGTTGACTTCAGTTTTTCCTACTAATGTTAAGTGGGTAAGGAGTTCAGAAACCTCCTGCGGCGTATAGTATTCACCACCACTTTTTCCTGCATTGGATGCATACATACCCATTAAGAATTCATAAGCATCACCGAATGCATCTATTGTATTGTCTTTGTAATCTCCTAGCTTCATTTCTCCAACAGAATTCATTAGCTTAACCAGCTTTTCATTACGCTTTACTACAGTGTTACCTAGCTTATTGCTGTTAACATCAATATCTTCAAACAGACCTTTGAAATTATCTTCGCTTTCTGTTCCTTGCGCAGATGCTTCTATATTACTGAAAATCTGTTCCAGTGTTTCATTTAAGTTTTCATCGTCCTTTGCACGAGCTCGGACATTTTCAAAAAGCTCGCTGGGTAAGATAAAGAAGCCTTTTGTCTTAACTAAATCCTCTCGTGCCTGTTCTGCTTCTTCGTCGGATAGCTTGGCATAATCAAATTCCGTATTGCCAGCTTCCCATTCTCCGGCGTTAATATAGGCAGTAATATTTTCAGATATGTAGCGGTAAAACAGCATACCTAGAACATATTGCTTAAAGTCCCATCCATCTACACTGCCTCTTAAATCATTTGCCATATTCCATATCGTGCGGTGTAATTCCGCCCGTTCCTGTTCTTTTCTGTTATTTTCCATAACTCTACTCCCTTTCTTCAACCATATTTGGCACTAATTCCATGATATCTTTAAAATCAACGCCAAGCGCCGTACAAACCTTTACAAGAACGTCCATACTGACATATTCGTTTTTAGAAAGCTTTGAAATTTACGATGGACTTATTCCCGCAGCAGCTTGTAAATCTTTCTTCTTCATATCACGGTCTATCAACAATTTCCAAAGCTTTTTATAGCTAACGGTCATCTTGGTCACCTCTTTATATCTTTTTTCCATTATAGCACATTTTCTTCAAACATAACATGATAATTCTGCGTTTGTGAAGGAATTTTACAATATTAACAAAAATAATGACCGTTGTGTATGCCTTTCTTTTTCGCTTTTATTCGAATAAATACTTTTAGACAAAAAAGTCTGTAAGTCTATTTGTAAAACCAAAGGCAAAGTTATAACATTAATCCTTCTTAAATTTAATATCACTTCCGCTCAAACTTGAGCAAAAGCATAAGCATTACAGCCGTCTTTACCTTAGAAAAAAGACAGGCTGTTTTTTTATTTTAGGGGTTCGAATCAATAAAATTCTTCGCTTATGAATGAGGAAGAAAGATATTTTTCTAAAATCCTCAACTAATGTGTTCTACCAAGGCTATAAGGTGAGAGGAAAAATAATCCCCCAATGAAAGCATAGTTTTTCTCTCACTGCTCCTTGACAACTGAATACCCCGAAATGCAAGAGATACTTCAAGCAGAATATGCCATGACGATAATTCCGAGCGTATTCCTTGAAAGATAACGAGGTTGTGTCAAACAAGGCAAACCCTCTGGAACAGTAGCGTTTCGGGTCATTAATAAAAGGCAAGGAGGTGAAATAACTGAATATACAATATGAAAACTTGCCGCAGGTGCTTAAAGATAAGCCACAGTTTTGCTGTTGGAAATATGAAGCGCGAAGTGGTAGAAAAACCAAAGTTCCCTATAACCCAGTAACAGGAAAAAGGGCAAAAGCAGATCAGCGGAGTACATTTAAAGATTTTAGTTCGGCGGTAGCTACTGTAAGTGATTATGATGGTATCGGATTTTTGGTAGGTAATGATATTTGTGCTATCGACTTAGATGATTGCTTTGATAGCAGCGGTAAGCTTAAGCCTGTTGCCCAAAATGTTGTAGAGGCTTTTAGTGGTTGCTATATGGAACACAGTCCATCTGGAAAAGGGTTGCATATCTTCTTTAAGGCCACTGGCTATGACTTTGACAAAACAAAATACTATATCAACAACAGAAAGCTGGGAGTTGAGGTCTATGTGGCTGGAGCGACTAATCGTTTTGTTACCGTAACGGGAAATATGTTTGCAAATGGTGATATACCTGAGAAATCGAATGAGCTACAGATGATACTAGACAAGTATATGCTACGTCCTGCCCCTGGGAAGCAAATTCTTGATACAGAAAGTCAATCCTATCTGTCTGACAAGTCTGTTATTAAGAAGGCTTTAAAATCGGCAAACGGAGAAAGGTTCAAAGCATTATGGGAGGGTGATACATCAGGCTATGCTTCTGCCAGTGAAGCTGATTTGGCACTTTGCGGTATACTGGCATTTTGGTGTGGCAGGGATATTGGGCAGATGGACAGACTTTTCCGAAAAAGCGGCTTAATGCGGGATAAATGGAATAGACCGCAGTCCGGCAGCAGTTATGGAATGATAACCATAGAAAAAGCTATCGCAAATGCTACTGAGATATACAAACCAGGTGGCAAGCGTTCATCAACTACAGAAGATTTTGGTGAATGTTCTCTTACTGGCTTTAAGCCTGAGAGTAACGATCGCTACCCTTGGACGGATATTGGGGCAAGCAGGCTGTTTGCTGATTATTATAAATCTTTAGCCCGCTTTGTTCCCGAAAGGAAAATGTGGTTTTGCTACGAAAATGGCATTTGGATTCCCGATGTAGGGAATCTCAAAGTGATGGAAATGTGTAAATCATTGGCTAACCAACTGCTAACCTATGCTTTGACTATTCAGGATGAACATCAAAGAAAGGCATACATTGACTATTGCCGAAAGTGGCAGTCAAGAAGATACAGAGAAACGGTTCTTAAGGATGCACAGAGCGTATATCCCATATCAATGGCTGAATTTGACCAAGACCCGCAGGTACTCAACTGTGCCAATGGAACATTGTTTTTAACATCCATGGATTTTCATCCCCACAACAGCGAGGACAGACTCACAAAGATATCTGGCGTTAAATATGATCCAGAAGCAAAAAGTGAGCGATGGGATAGATTTATTCATGAGATTATGAGCGGAGATGAGGAAAAGGCAAAATTCCTCCAAAAAGCCTTTGGTTACAGTATCAGCGGAGACACTCGATATGAATGCCTGTTTGTTCTCTACGGTGCTACAACTCGAAACGGTAAAGGTACGCTATGTGAGAGCATTCTTAAGGTATTAGGCAGTTATGGCTGTACCGCAAGGCCAGAGACTATCAGTCTGAAAAAGAACAATAACAGTTCAAGTCCAAGTGAAGATATTGCCCGGCTTGCAGGAGTACGCTTTGTGAATATCTCCGAACCTAGCAGAGGACTTGTCCTAAATGCTGCACAGGTAAAAAGCATGACGGGTGGTGACACCATCAACGCAAGGTTTCTACATGAGAATTCTTTTGACTTTTCGCCAAAGTTTAAGCTGTATATCAACACCAATTATCTGCCAGTCATTACGGATATGACGTTGTTTTCTAGTGGTAGAGTGGTAATTATCCCTTTTGAACGACACTTTGATGAAAGCGAACAGGATAAAAGCTTAAAACGTGAATTTGCCAAACCGAAGAATCAGAGTGCTATCTTTAACTGGCTAATTGAAGGCTATCAGCTGTTAAAAAAGGAAGGCTTTACTTTACCTGATTCCGTTAAGACAGCAACGGAGGCTTATAAACGTGACAGCGATAAAATAACTTTATTTTTCGAGGATGCCTTGGAGGAAAGTCCTAACAGTGAGGTGCGGACATCCGAAGTGTATGCCCGGTATCAGCGTTGGTGCAGTGCCAATGGATGTTATTCGGAGAATGCAAGAAACTTCAAACAAGCATTAACAGCTATCGCCCGTGTAGAACGGAAACGACCACGTTCTGGTGGTGGAATGACCACAATGCTTATCGGATATAAGCTGACAGAAGAAGAATTTCTTCTTATTTAAACACAGTGTAGCAGCTTGTAGCAAGAAAAACAGGTTATATAAAAAATCGCTCTCGTATAGAGAGTTTAGTTTTTACCTGCTACATCTTGCTACAAAGCTTAAAACCACTGAAACCACTGGATACAAGTCCATGTGTTAATACCTACCCCCTAGGGGAGTTCAAATCTCCACACCTTTTCATCTGGACAACGGGCGTGGGGCAACGCGTAAAAAAACGCGGTTTCAAACGAGGTATATACCCTACAATCCATTTTAATTTAGGAGGTAAACAATTATGGCAACATCAACAACTTATAATAGAGCGTTTTGGAATGTTATGAAAGGAAAAGAAGAAAACAATCAAAATCTAAGCGAGGGCTTTGATAATGTAGGAGCCTATGTCGCACCAGATGAGTTCAGAGAAGGCTTTAACACTGCTCTATCCAAGGAGAATATATTCCGCAGATTTGCTACTGTTATCAATCTATCTTCTGCAGAAGGTAAAATTCAAGCGGTATCCTCAACGGGTACAGCAGATTGGGTTGAAGACGGAGATCCAATCCCCGAAAGCGCCGATACATTTACACAGTTTCTAGTGAAATCATACAAGCTGGCATCTCTTGTCAAACTAAACCGCTCATTTGTCACCGATATGAACTTTAATCTTGAAAAATATCTGATGGGTGATTTTGCGAAGCGTTTTGGCAAGGCTGAGGAAAATGCATTGCTTAATGGAAATGGCACAACACAGCCAACAGGTATCCTTACAACAGATGCAGATGTAACTACAGCAGATAGTGCTACCATCTCTTTTGACGAGATTATCTCTCTGTATTTTTCATTAAAAGATAAATACCGCAATAACGCTGTGTTTATCATGCACGATAATACAGCCATGCTTCTTAGAACCCTTAAGGATACAAGCGGCAGTTATCTGTGGAATTCTTCAGATAACACCATCTTCGGAAATCCTGTAGTTACCTCTCCATATATGCCTACAGTATCAGCAGGAGCAAAAAGCATAGTATTCGGAGATTTATCTTATTACTGGCTGATTGAGCGTCAACCAATAACAATAAAAAAATTAAGTGAGTTATATGCATTGCAAGGACAAATTGGCTTTTCTGCTTACGAGAGATTGGATGGGAAGCTAATTCAACCGGATGCTCTGAAAATATTACAAATAAAAGCTTAAATAATGGATTAGGCACTGAGTCATCAATTCAGCTCAGTGCCAGTTCCTTCAAAACATCGGACAGGAGGTCACGATATGGAGAATCAAAGTAACAGCCGCACAACCAAATCCGATATCGGAGGTACGGTCTATGTGGTGGAATCACGAGTAAGTGATTCAGCAAAGGAAAGTGCATATTCCAAGCTGAAACGACTGATTACGGTAAACGCAAAAAGCCTTTCAAAGTTATCAGATAGTTCATATAAACCCACGGAAATCAACTCGACTTCTTCAAGGTAGTACGGTAATATACATAGTGCTAAACCGCTTGAAGACTGTCGGAAATGGAGGAGAAAAATGAATAGACAGTCAACATTTAGCACTATACGTAAATCAACATTAGCATTTGAAGAAGCGAAAATTACTGCTTTGTACTGCAGGCTTTCACGTGATGATGAGCTTGCAGGAGACAGCAACAGTATAGTAAACCAGAAGGCAATTCTAAAAAAGTATGCTGAAGACAACGATTTTCGCAACATCGAATTTTATGTGGATGATGGGGTCAGCGGTACAACTTTTGATAGACCAGACTTTAACCGCATGATTGCAGATGTAGAGTCCGGTAGAATTGGAACGATTATCATTAAGGATATGTCCCGCTTCGGCAGAGATTACCTCAAAGTAGGCTATTACACAGAGATTATGTTTCCTGAAGCAGATGTACGATTCATTGCTATTAACAATGGTATTGATAGTGGAAACCAAGCAGACAGTGACTTTACACCGTTTCTTAACATTATTAATGAATGGTATGCTAAGGATACTAGCAAGAAAATCCGTGCTGTGTTCAAATCCAAGGGACAATCTGGTAAGCCACTCTGCACCAATCCACCTTACGGTTATATTAAAGACCCTGAAGATAAGTTGCACTGGATTATAGATGAGAAAGCCGCCGAAGTGGTCAGAGATATTTTCCGACTGTGCATGGCTGGCTTTGGACCCACGCAGATAGCAAAGCAACTTGAAAAGCGATGCATTGATACACCTACGGTTCATCTTCGCAAAATGGGTATTAACACTCCAGCAAGACCACCTGAAAACCCATATGCTTGGTCGGCTCGTACCGTAGCAGATATTTTGGCTAAAATGGAATATCTAGGTCACACAGTGAATTTCAAGACTTCTAAAAAGTCCTACAAGAGCAAAGTCAAGATATTGAACAATCCAGAAGATTGGCTGGTTTTCAAAAATACCCATGAAGCAATTATTGATGAGGGGACTTGGGAAACAGTGCAGAAAATCAGAGATGGCAAGCGAAGACCATCACGATTAGGTGAAATGGGAATGCTTTCTGGCATGATGTTTTGTGCCGACTGTGGAGCAAAGCTGTATCAGGTTAGAGGCAAGGGATGGACACACGATAAGGAATACTTCGTTTGTGCTACTTACCGCAAGAAAAAGGGTATGTGCAGTTCACATCAGATACGCAATGTTGTAGTGGAACAGCTTTTGTTAGAAGACCTAAGGCGTGTGACCTCCTTTGCCAAAGACCATGAACAGGAATTCATCCGTATAGTTATGAATAATTCAGAAAAGGAACTTGCCAAAGAACTCCGCCAAAGTCAAAAGGAGTATGAACAAGCACAGACTCGCATTGCTGACATAGACAAAATCATTCGAAAGCTATATGAGGACAATGTGATGGGCAAAATTCCCGAAGAGCGTTTTTACAAGATGTCGGCTGAATATGAAGCCGAGCAGAAGGCACTGGAAGAAAGGATATCCAAATTAAAGCATACCATTGATACAGCAAATGAACAGTCCCTCAATACCGACCGCTTTTTGGCACTGGTTAAAAAGTACACAGAAATTACAGAATTGGATGCAGAGATTATCCGAGAGTTCATTGACAAAATTATTGTATTTAAGGCTGAAAAAGTAGATGGCCGCAGAACCCAGCGGATTCAAATTTTTTATAACTGCATTGGCGCTATCGACTTACCAAACTAAACGAAAAAACGGCATAGCCGCAAATCTACGACTATGCCGAATTTTTCAGGAATTATAAATCCCTATCTGACCGCTCCTAAGGATAGTATTTTTTTAATTATCTCATTTATTTTTTTAATTGTACCAATATGCATTATATCAATTTTAAATAATGGTATAAATAGGTCTTCACTTTTGTCACTGCTATTTTTGGGATATCCAATAATATGCCTTATTCTAGGTTTTGTTTCTGGAATACTAAAAATTAATTTATTGGTTGAATTAATTTTATTAGTTTTTGCTTTGTTTTTCACAATGATATTTTTTTTTAATATTTCAATATTAGCTTTTATGCCTTTTTATATTTTTTTAAACATAATTGCAGTGCTATTAATAAAAAATTTAATCTCATAAAATATATTTTTTACTATAATAATTTTAAATACCAAATGAGTATGCCTGAATTTTTTAAGGCATACTCATTTTTAAATATATAAATTTTAAAGTTTATAAACTCTTTATTACCATCCTTTGCCGAAACCACAATTAGGATACGTACAGACTTCACATCCTGTACAAAATCCTCCATGTCCATAGGCTGCTAATTCTTCTTTTGTTACTCTTTCTCCTGCAAATACTCTTGGAAGAACTAGATCAAAAACAGTTGTTTTAGAATACATTACACAACCTGGCAATCCTAAAATAGGAATATTATTTTTATATGCAACTAAAAACATTGCTCCTGGAAGTACTGGTGCTCCATAAGATATTATTTCTCCACCAGTATTTTTAATTGCTGTAGGAGTAGTATCATCAGGATCTACAGACATGCCACCAGTACAAAGTATAAGCTCTGCTCCCTTATTTATATAATTTTTTATGGTTTCAGTTATGATTTCAGGATTATCTGATAATATAGTTTTATCTATTATTTCGCAATTAAATTTAGATAATTTTTTTTCTATTACTGGTGTAAAAGCATCCTTTATTCTTCCATAATAAACTTCATTTCCTGTAACAATTAATCCTACTTTTAGTTTTTTATAAGGTTTAATACTTATTATTTTTTTACCTTCAGTTAATTTTTCTGCTTGTAATATTTTCTTTTCATCAATAACAAGTGGGATTACTCTTGTACCAGCTACTTGTTCCCCTTTTTTAACTGGAATATTATTGTGTCTTGTAGCTAACATAATTTCATCTATTAAGTTTAATTGCATTAAAAGTTTTTTATCTATTTTTAAAATTCCATCTCTGTTTGCAATAAAATTTATTTTTCCTTCTTTTACTTCAGAAAAATCTAATCCTTCACCTGCTGATAAATTCTTAAGTCTTTCTGCCGCCTCATTTTCATGTAAATACCCTTCTTTTTTCTTCCATATGTATATGTGGTCTTTTCCTAAAGATAACAACACAGGTATATCCTCTTCTCTAATTATATGCCCCTTTTTAAAAGCTCTATCCTTTATTTTACCTGGAATTATTTGAGTTATATCATGACACAACACAGAACCTACCGCTTCTCTTACAGGTATTTTTTTCATATAAACCCCTCCATTTTAAACCTTATTAACTTATATAAAATCTATAAATTTTAATAATAAAATTTTTAAAAATAATAATATGCTTGTCCTAAAATACCCATTTTTAAACTTTAACATAATTATAAATTAAATATATATTTTAATTGCTATAATGACAATGCTCAATTCCTAAACTTTAACATAATTATAAAATGAACATAGATTTTAATTATTTAATTTCTAAACTTTGAAATGATTAAAAATCTCTAAAATCATATTTATATTTGATGATTACTTCTTCTAAAAAATAACTACATTTAATTAGTGCTTATTCTAAGAATTCTGTTAATTAAATTTAGGAAAATAAAACAGGCTCTAATTGCATAGATTCAAATAACTCTTTTAATAAACTTTAAGAGAGCAAAAACTCCCTTTAAAGTTAAGAACTCTGTTTATAAAGCTTTTTTCTTATATTATACTACTAAATTGTATATTTTTACATATAATAATCATATTGTTGGAAATTCAAAATAATAAATTTTGCTTCATATATTAATTAATTTAAAATTTTTATACTAGTTCATACACAAATGTGCACACATTTAATTGTCCATATGCTTTACCTGTAAAAGAAATATATAATGTAACTATAATAATCTAATTCTATTTATGCTTTATTCCACAAAAATTTAGGTCTTGTAGAAAATATGATAAGCACAATCTAATTCTATTTATATTTTATTCCACCCCAATTTATATTTTTAGCTAACTCTGCTTTTTCTTTTAAATTTACATCTTTTAATGCCCATTTTTTAAATTCTTGATATCCTGTTCTATCTACTATATATCCTATATGTTCTTTTCCTCCTGGAGCATATTTATCTATATATTCATGTATATAATCGTAAGTATTTACTATTATTTTTACTATACTATCTTCATCTGCCCATTTTATAAAATCTTCCGCTAGTCTAGGATTTTTCTTGCCTGTTCTTCCCATTATAACTAATTTATAATATTTTTCTTTGCTACGAGTCCATGCTCCCGTTGGACATTTACTTACACACTCTCCACATCCTATACATTTTTCATGATCCCTTATAACTTTAAAATTTTCAAACCTTAAAGCTCCTGTGGCTCTTTTTTTACAATTGTTAACACAGGCTTGGCATCCTACACATCTGTACTTATCATATTGAGGTTCTGTCATTCCTAGTATTCCAAAATCATGCATTCTAGCTTTTATACAATCATTTGGACATCCTGTAAGAGCCACTTTTACATGATAATCATTAGGAAATATAGCCTTTTCTATTCTTTTAGCAAATTTTGCAGTATTATAATTAGCAAAGGGACAGACTTCATTTCCTATACAAGAAGTTACGTTCCTAGTTCCAGCTGCTGAATATCCTTTTCCTACTTCATATTGATTTATATTTAACCCTTCTATAACCGGTTGTATTAACTCATTTATTTCATCCATTTTATTAAAATCTAAATCTGGAATTTCAAATCCTTGTCTTGTAGTTACATGAACCTTTCCATTACCATATTGTTCAGCTATTTTAGCTAATATTACAAAATATTTTACTGGTAGATCCCCTCCAGGAACTCTTACTCTTAAAGCTGTTTTACCTCTATGTTTTGTAACTCTAAATGCATTCTTTTTTATAGCTTTAGTATTAA
Source organism: Clostridium tepidum (assembly GCF_002008345.1). Classification (GTDB taxonomy): domain Bacteria; phylum Bacillota; class Clostridia; order Clostridiales; family Clostridiaceae; genus Clostridium_F; species Clostridium_F tepidum. Next base: position 29,065 of record NZ_MRAE01000010.1, on the reverse strand, counting down.
TATCCATTTAAAATCCTCCCTAATCTATAAGAGTTTTTCCCTTTATATAATTAAAAACTGGTCCATCTAGACAAATATAGGTATCGTCTATTTTACAATGACCACATTTTCCAAGTCCACAACACATTTTTCTTTCTTGAGATATCCAAATATTATCTTCTTTTATTCCCAATTTTAAAAATTCTGCTACTGCAAATTTCATCATTATAGGAGGTCCCACTACTACAACTTGCACATTTTCTTTATCTTTTATATTTAATTCTGGGATATATTTAGTTACAAGCCCTGTATTTCCCTTATAACCTTCTTCTGCCACATCTAATGTAACAATTACATTAATATTTTTCTTCCATCTTTCTAAATCTTCCTTAAATAGTACATTATTTATACTTTTAAATCCTACTATAAGATTAAATTCTTTACATTCATCTGGATTTTTTGAGAAATAATCCATTATTCCCTTAACTGGTGCTAATCCTGTACCACCTGCTACTACAACTATTTCCTTATTTTTATAATTTTCTAAGTGAAACCCATTACCGTAAGGTCCTCTTAAAAATAAACTTTGTCCAATATTATAATTATAAATTTCATCTGTAACTATCCCTACTCTTCTTATAGTTAAATCTATATATCCTTCTCCTATTTCACACACAGATATAGGAGCCTCTCCATATTTAGGTAAAGATACTTCAAAAAATTGTCCAGGTTTTACTTCTCCTTCATAAGACATTCTAAAAGTATATTCTATATCTGTGTGTTTTTTTATATCTAATATTTCAGATTTAAAAGGCATATATACATTATTTGCAATCATTACAATTCACCTCTTCTGCTAAGTTTGAAAGTTTATTTACACAATTTGAGAAAGATATATATTCTGGACAGATATCATCACATCTTCCACATCCAACACACATATGATATCCAAATCTCTTTTTATAGTCATTTATCTTGTGCATAACTTTAAATCTCATTCTTTGTCCTTTATCTATTCTAAATCCGTGACCTCCTGCCATATTAGTATATCCATCAATTTGACAAGAAGCCCATACCCTTCTTCTCTCTCCTGCTTTAGCATTATCTTTGTAGAATATATCTTGCATAGTAAAGCAAGTGCAAGTTGGACATACAAAATTACATCTTCCACAGGCTATGCATCTCTCGGAATATTCATTCCAAAAATCTAAGTTAACTATTTTATCTAAGCTTATTTTATTTGATACATTTACTTTAACTTTATTTTCTTTAACATACTTTGGTTCTACTTCAATTTTTTCTTCTATTTGTACTTCATTAAAATATTTTTCTAAAGAATTATCTTTAATATCTATATGCACATTTTCTTTATCTATATTTATTCCTAAATTATAATTTTCTGATTTATTAGTTCCCATGGAAACACAAAAACAATTTTCAAAGCTTTCACTACATCCCATAACAACAAATTTAACTCTTTCTCTTATAGCTTTATAATAAGGATCCTCATATCCATTTTTAAAATATATATCATCTATACGCTTTAAACCATGTAGATCACAACTTCTTAAAAATATAAGTATATTTCCCTTATCTGTTTTAGGCTCAATCCAATTATCCTCTGTAAAATAAAATAATGTTTGGGTTATTGGTAATATAACTTCTTTAAACGAAAAATTAGATTTTTCTTTAAAATTTATTTCTTCCACAGATGATATTTCTTTATATCTTATAGAATCTGTATCTGAAAATGTACCCTTTCCTTCTAAAGTGGCTGGTGCATAAACTTTAAAATCTTTTTTTAAATTTTTTAAAATACTATCAAAATTTTCTTTTTTAATCTTAAAACCCATTATGTTTCACCTCTTAAAACTATTTTTTTGATATTTTATAATAGGCTGCTCCTACAAATAATGCTCCGCCTATAATGTTTCCTAGAGTAACAAAAATCAAATTGTATGCCATTCCATTTACGGATATTTGAGCTCCATGAGGTATAAATAAAGCTATAGAAAGCAAAGTCATATTTGCTACACTATGTTCAAATCCTGATGATATAAAGGCAAATAAACACCAAAATATCATTATGAGTTTTCCTACCTCTTCTTTCATTTTTAAACTACACCATACAGCTAAACAAACTAAAATATTACATAGCAATCCCCTTAAAAATAACTCCATAGAAGGTAATGTCATCTTTGTTTCTGCTGTTTTTAAAATAAATTTACCTATAGCTCCTTTCGCTAATCCTGCATTAACAAATATTAAAGCTAAAAATATTGATCCTATTAAATTTCCTATAAAATTGAACCCCCATATGCTTAAAGTATCTTTCCATGAAGTCTTTTTATTTAATGTTCCTATGGTCATAACCATATTATTTCCTGTGAAAAGTTCTGATCCAGCCATAATAACAAGGCTTAAAGCTATGCCAAAAGACAAACCCATGACAAGCTTTACATAAGGGGATTTATCAGCCTCCAGACTTCCCCCTAATGTAAATATGAGTATAATACCTATGCCCACATATATTCCTGCAAGAGCAGAAGATATTAAATAACCTATCTTATTATTTCTTAATAATTCCACTTTAGCTTTTGCTGTACTACTAATTTTGTTAATTTCTTCACTATACATATGCCAGCATCTCCCTTCATTTTTTTATAATTTATTATTTCTTATAATCATTTTACAGGGCATACAAAAAAAAGTATGTGATGAAAATCACATACCCTTAAAAAATTTTGATAATTTATCTCTATCTTTGATTATTATTTTTTTATCCTCATAATATATAAGTTCTTTGTTTTTTAATTCCTTCAGTGCCCTAGATATAGTTTCTCTTGAACTTCCTAACATTTCTGAAAGATAAGTAACTGTTATATTTAACTTAATGACTTCTCCATTTTTTTCACACTCACCATAATCCTTGGCCAGTTTCCAAAGCTTAGCTGCTACTCTCTTTTCTACTTTAAGAGGTACTGTATTTTTTAATTGTCTATACATCCTTCTTATTTTATTAGTCATTGAAAACATCACTTCTTGAGTAAATTCAAAATTCTTCCCCATTATATACAATAAATCATTTCTTTTAATTGATAAAACTTTACTATTTTCAAAGCCCTCACAACATATAGATGCTGGTTTTTTATCTAATATAATTTCATTTATAAATTTACCCTTATCTATTATAAATATTACCCTTTTTTGACCATTTTCTGAAGTTCTATACAAAGTAACTTTTCCTTCTAATACTATGTACACGTTATTTACAGAATCTCTTTCATAAAATAAAATTTCTCCTTTTTTTAAATCTATTACTCTAGATTTATTAGTTAACATATTTAATTCATCATTCTTAAGCTTAAAAAATATATCTAAATCCTTTAATTTATATTTTATTGAACTGCTCATGAGAATTAATACCCCCATTCTTATAATTGGAAGTTTTTAATTATAAAAAACTTAGTATTCTACTCCTAGATGACTATAAAGTAGTTTGGATGGTGGCTGAAAATCATAAAAATCTTTGTATTTCTATTTCTACATAAAAGTAAATTACTTATATAGGGCTATAGCATTAGAGAATTTACAATATACTGTTTTTAAACTTAAAGTTAAAAAAGTATATTGTAGAATTTATTATTAATGCCACAGCCCCATAAATTCAATATTTTTAATCTCTCTTTAGATTAATTCCTTTTATTATGGTAATTTTATTATCTATATAAGTTGCTATTTTAAATATGTCTTTCTTGTGCTAAAATGTAACTTTCCTTATTTACTAACTTTCTATTCCCACTCTTGCAGTTACTCCTTTTTTGTAGTAATGTTTTATTTCTTTCATTTCTGTTACTAAGTCTGCTTTTTCTATTATCTCTTCTTTAGCATATCTTCCTGTTAATATAACCTCTACCTTTGGATTTCTTTTATCTATTACTTCTAATACTTCTTCCACTGTAAATAATCCGTAATATAAAGCTATATTAATCTCATCCATAACAACTAAATCATAATCACCAGAAATTAATATTTTTTCTATCTTTTTTAGCCCTTCTTTGGCTAATTTTATATCTTCTTCTTCTGGCTTTCCAAATATAAATTTATCTTGTCCAAACTGCTCCATGGTGAAATTAGGTAATATAGTTGGAGCTTTTAATTCGCTATATTTCATTCCTTTTGTAAATTGTCCAAAGAAAACTTTTTTTCCAGAACAAATTGCTCTTAAAGAGATTCCTAAAGCTGCTGTAGTTTTCCCTTTACCGTTTCCTGTATAAACTTGTATGTATCCTTTTTCTTCTTTCATAATTTATTTTTAGTGAAAAAATGTATCATAAATTATCAATACCTTATTTTAAAATTATTGATAATTTTATATTTACACATAATTTCTCACTAAAATTCCCCTCCTTTTTGTTAATATTTATCATACCAATAATTTTTTTCTATAATAACTTTCCTAAATGAGTGTTCTTTATTATACAATGTACACTATTATGTATTATTTATATTTACAGTTTTAAAATAAAAACTTATTCATATATATTAAACATTTAAAACTGTTTCTACAGTATACTTTTTTAAATTACCTATATCTATAATATTTTTTTCTGCCTTTAATAAATCATCTTTATTATCATACACAATACCTAAAGCGTCACCACTATGACATCCTATTATGCCTAGTCCTCCAGTTTTGTTTTTATATTTGTCTACCATATTAAAATAATCATAAGATAATCTATTAAAATTTCTTTTTATACTTTCCTCTGATATTTTTGATATATTTTTTATGTTTCTTCTTTTTATACTTTCTTTTAAATCTGGTATTAACTCCTCAATCGAAGCCATCTTTTTCAAATTTCTATTATTAAAATCTATGGTGTTTATAATCCTATTTCCCTCTAAAACCAATATATAAAATTTTATATAAGGTCCTAATCTTTCTTTAAGGATTCCTTTTTTATAATCAAATAATGTAAATTCATTAAATATTATGGCATCTGTAGGTTCTATACTTAAACAATGCCTTTGTAATTCCTCTACGGAATAATTTTTTTTAAATAATTTGGTTAAACATTTGTAAGTAGCACATAAATCTGCAGTACTACTAGCTAATCCTTTTCCTCTTGGAATTACACTATTTATTTCTACATGAATAGTATTTATGTAATCTTCATATGCCCAATCTATAAGTATATTTTTTATAAATTTATTTGCCTTAATATTTTTATAAATATCTTTTTTCTTTTTACTTTCAAATAATCTAACACATGTATATAAATTTATAGGAGAAGAAACCAATACAGGCCTTTCTCCTAAATTTCCTTGAAGTATTTCTCCAAAACTTCCTGGATATTTGGCTGTAACTTCCATGAAATATTCTCCTTAAAAATATCTTTAGTTCATTATTTATAAAACTATATTATGTTATAGAGAGTTAAAAATAACTTTAGTAGATTATTCATCTCTATTACCAAAGTACCCTATGTACTAATAAAATTCTAATTATTATAAAATAAATATTTATTATATTCCTATTGACACATTTCTTCTTTTATATGATCTCTATATATTTTCTGAAATTCTTTATTTGCTCCTAGTCCTTTTAGATATAACTCTACTTTAAAGCCTTCCTTTTCTAAAATACTTTTCCATGAATCTTCATCCTCCCCTGCCATATCATTGTTAGCATGATCTCCAGCTACTAACATAAAAGGCATTAATAAAACTTTTTTTATTCCTGATTTATTTAATTTTGGTATTACAGATTCTATTGATGGATCACTTTCTACGCTACAAAGATACATATTAGGATTTATATGTTCTCTTAAATAATAATCAAATTGAAAATAAGCAGCATTTGCTGGATGTTCAGTTCCATGTCCCATAAGTATTATAGCATCTTCTTTATTTAATTTAGGTAATTGAGTCTTTAAGGCTTCTGTAGCAATTTTATAATCTTCATTTTTAAATAATAAAGGCTTTCCTAATTTCAATACCTTAAATTCCCTTTTAAATTTTGAAACAGCCTTTTCTATTTTCTCATATTCTTCTCCAAACATTATATGCAAAGGTTGAACTATAACTTCTTCGTATCCTTCATTTTTAAGTTCTTCCAATGCTTCCACAGGGTTATTTATTTTTATATTATCTCTTTTTAAAATTTTATTTATTATCATATAAGAGGTAAAAGCTCTTTTTACATCATATTCTTTAAAGCTTTCTTTTATAAAATTTTCTGTGCTTTCTATACAATCCTTTAATGAATTTTCATAACTAGTACCAAAACTCACCACTAATATAGCTTTTTTATTCTTAACCATACTTTTCCCCCTAATCTCATGCAATAATATTTTTCCCAACATTAAATTTTTAATCTTATAAATTACATATATTTATCTTATGACTCTCACTTTAATACTTATATTTTTTTAAAGTAGAATCAAAAATTCCATTTGAAATCAACAACTATGTCTACTTTAAATTATTCAAATCTTAAATAATATGCATAATAAATTTTGTAATCTAAATCTTTATATTATCTATTAATAAACCATTATATATTCTATTAATCATCTAAAAGTTTCACTTATAATTCCTACTACACTTCCTAATTGTAGTGCGATTTCATTCAAATTATGGTTTACTAATCCAAATTGAAACTATGAATTACTAATCATTAAACTCATTATTAATTGATTGTTGATTTTATGTAATTAACCAATTCTTCTATATCATGAAATTCTCTTTCATAATTTAGCTTTTTCCTTGTTATTACTAAAGCATATATATCGCACTCTAAACAGGCTAATATTTTTCCCTTTGTGCCACCTTGTGGTCCACTATCTTTTAATATCAATGCCTTAGCGTCATAATCCTTTATAAATGCTTTATTTAGTTCTTTACTTATAGGTCCTTTTATAGCCATAATATCTTCTACTTTTACTCCTAAATTGAAACATTCTTCTAAAACTTTTACAGATGGAAGCACTCTATGTATTATTCTATTTTCTAATTTCAAATCTAAAATTTTATCCAAGTTTCTACTGCCTGAAGTATTTAATACATTTCCTTTTATATTTTTTAAAGCATCCTTTAAATCTTTATAATCCTCTAAAAATACTACTTTTTTATTTCCTTTAAACTCTTCTGCTGAAGATGGTCTTTCATATCTTATATATTCTATATTTAAATCCTTTGATACTTCTCTAGCATTTTTAGTTACTTCTAAAGCATAGGGATGTGAGGCATCAATTAATATATTTACTTGATTTTCCTTTAGCATATTTGAAAGTTCTTCTTTATTTAAAGGTTTCATATTTAATTTTTTGTATTTATAATCCTTTAAAATTTCTCCACCATAAGTTGTAGCCGTAGATATTAAAATGTTGTCTGTAAACTTATTTAGTAAAGAAAGTATTTCTCTTCCCTCGGAAGTACCTAATATTAAAGCTATCATTTTATCTCTCCCACATCTTATATATTGTTAGTATAAACTTCATGCAAACTCTAAAAAATAATACTGTAAAATTATCCTACATCTTATATATTGTTACTATAAACTAGTGAGAATTACTTAATTCTTAATATTTCCACTATAATAAGATAAATATAATCTTATTTCTATAATGAAATTATCCTTAAATTCCGAAAAAAATCCCCTGTATGTTATTCTTCCTTAGCTAAAATTTAAATTTTTAATCTTTATTAACTTTATAGCCTCTTTTTGTTATAAACTTTCCTTCTTTTAAAAAACTACTACTGTTACCTATTATTACTGTTGATAACATATCTGCAAAATCATCTGTAAAATTTTCTAAATTATATAATTTTATTTCTTCTCCCTCCCTTAGGGCATTTTTCACCACTGCAATAGGAGTGTCCTTACTTCTATATTCTTTTATTATGTCTATACATTCCTTTAAATAGTGAGGTCTTCCTTTACTTTTAGGGTTGTACAAAGATATAACAAAATCTCCTTCTGCAGCCAGCTTAACTCTCTTTTTTATAAGTTCATAAGGTGTCATCAAATCGCTTAAACTTATATTACAATTATCATGCATAAGGGGTGCCCCTACTATTGAAGCTGCTGAAGTGGAGGCTGTTACCCCTGGAACTATTTCAATTTCTAAATCCTTGTCTTTATTCATTTCTAATATAAGCCCCGCCATACCATATATTCCTGCATCACCTGTACTTATTACTGAAACAACCTTATCTTTGCTTAAATCTAATGCCTTTTGGCATCTTTCTTCCTCTTTTTTCATTCCCGTTGTGTATATTTCTTTTCCTTCTATAAGAGGCTTTACATAATCTATGTATTTTGAATAGCCTACTATTATATCACTTTCCTCTAATACTTTTTTAGCCTTTATTGTTATATGTTCTAAGCTTCCTGGTCCTATACCAACTACGTAAAGTTTTCCCATATTTTATTTAGTAAGATTTTATTAATACATTTTCAATTGATTAGCTTTCTTTGAAATCATGTATTAAGGGTATAAATCTCACTAAAATCCCACCTCTTTTCATATTTAGTGTATAAGATACTAATCCCCTTATCATGATTAGTCATGGTAACATAATATAAAATTGAAATTTATCCATATGATACTAATTCTTTATCATGATTAGTTATAATAACATAATATAAAGTTGAAATACATCCATAGGGTACTAATACCTTGTTATGCTTAATCTGGAAGTTTCCCTATGGCCAAAGTCATGCCATCTAATTTTTGCTTTCCTTTAATTATAGTTGCCCCCCTCAATTCTATAGAGGGCTCACAAACTGAACCTACACCTATAGTTTTTCTTACAAAATTGCTACCTTTAAATTTATGTTCTATTTTTTTTATTTCATCTATGCTATAAGTTATAAATGGACATCCTAAAAATTTCGAAAGCTCTTTTATTGCTTTTTCATCTTTTTTTATTTCCACGGAAACTATAGAGTTTATACTTTTTAAATCTATATTTTCTTTTTTTAAAACCTTTATCACATTTTCTTTCATAATACCTTCGTCATAATTTTTTCTACAACCAATACCTAAAATTATATTTTTTCTTATTAATTTTATAATGCATTTATTATTTAAGCTTTTATTTTGAAAATCTGCTCCTTTTATTTCTAGTTGTACAGATTCACTTATTGGTTTTATCTTTTTCTCTTTCTGCTTTGATATTATTGTTTTCTTAACAGCTAAATTTCCTTCTTTATATGTACTTTCATCTTGTAAAATAAACTTCCCATCTCCATCTAAAAAAGTTTTATCTACATGTAATTTGTTTGTTACAAGGACTATACCCTTAGCATCTTCAATGTTATAAACATATCCTTTAGGCAAATCTATTAAACCATCTTCATCTATAAAAGCTACTTTTTCTGCATTTACAAGTAAAGCAGCTATATCCTTTGCCTTTTTTAAATTCTCTATTACTAAATTATTCTCTTTTGCTATTATATCTGGTGCTTTTATATTTAAATTATCAGTGGCTGTGGTTATTATAGGCTCTGCCCCTATAATTTTAGCTATTTTTTCTGTTAATTCATTAGCTCCCCCCAAATGTCCACTTAAAAGACTTATAACGTATTTACCTGTGCTATCTATTACAATAACTGCTGGATCTTTATCCTTACTTTGTATAAATGGTGCAATAGCTCGTACTGCTATACCTATAGAGCTTATAAATATTAGGGCATCATAAAATTGAAAGGATTGTTTTACTATTTCTTTAAAATTGAAGACTTCTTTTTTAATATGATTCTCTTTATTTACTAAGTTTAACTCCTCTTTTTTTGAATAAGTATGTTTACTTAATAAACTTGAATCCCCTTTTTTTGAATAACTATGTTCATTTAATAAACTTGAATCCCCTTTTTCTAAAGTTATAATCTGAGAGTTTAAATTATCTCCTGTAAAATATGAATCTTTATATATATAGTTATCTCTTTGCTTTTCTCTAGCATATTTTGAATACAAATCTGCATCCATATTTTCTTTAATTTTATAAGCTATGTTATTTCCTATTTTGGTTACATTAATTATAGATATCCTTATTTTATCTTCACATTTTTCTTTTTTATTACTTTTAAACCCATTAATGTTGATTGTAATACTTTTCAGCCCCTATCTTTATATGATTTTTTATATTCTAATTAAATCTTTAATTGAGTAATTCCCTTTTACACTATTTTAACTAACTCTTTAATTGACTAATCAATCTTTACACCATTTTAATTAAATCTTTAATTGACCAATTCCTCTTTGCATTATTTTAGCTAAATTTTTAATTGACCAATCCTTCTTTACACTATTTTAGCTAAATTTTTCACTACTTAAATTAAACAGCAATTTATAATTAAAATTAATTTTATTTAATAAATATTACTTTTGAATCCCTTTTCTAAACTCGTGAGTAAATTTTTCATCATATAACAGACTTTTATCATATTTGCAATCTATAAAATCTCCTACTAATATTTGAGCTGTTTTTGTTATATTAGCATCTTTAACCTTTTTAGATATATCATCTAAAGTTCCTATAACTACTTTTTCATCCTGCCAAGTGGCTCTTTGAATTACTGCTATTGGAACATTTCTTCCATAACTTTTTCTTAGTTTTAAAACTACTTTATCAATCATACCTACTGATAAAAATAGCGCCATAGATGCTCCCGACTTTGCTAAAACTTCCAAATCTTCTTTTTCTGGTACTGGAGTTCTTCCTTCTACCCTTGTAAGTATTACAGTTTGGCTTACCCCTGGTAATGTAAATTCTTTTTTTATAGCCGCTGCAGCTGCTGAAAAAGAACTTACTCCTGGTATTACTTCATAACATATATTTAATTTATCTAATTCATCCATTTGTTCCTTTATAGCTCCATATATAGATGGATCCCCCGTATGAAGTCTTACTATGGATTTATTTTCATTATGGGCTTTTTCTATAACTTCTATAACTTCTTTTAAAGTCATAGATGCTGAATTATAAACCTCTACATCTTTTTTACAGTAATTTAAATGTTCTTTGCTTACTAAAGAACCTGCATATATAACTATATCTGCTTTAGTTAAAATATCTCTTCCTTTTACTGTTATTAAATCCGGATCTCCGGGACCTGCTCCTATAAAATAAACCTTACTTTCCATTTTAACTCTCCAATCTTCTTCAAAAATAAATTAACTTTTATAATATTCACATTAAATTTTTTGTTATTTTCTCAATAAGTATATAAGCTTTTAATATATTTTTAAAATTATTCTTTTACCACTTCACTAAGTAAAATAAACTTTCTTGTAAAATTTATAAATATGTTCTATAGCCTTAATAAAATAAATTATCTTATTGGATAATAAACATATTCTATTACTTGTCTATCTTTATCTATTTTTTCTTCTTCTAACTGTTGGATTAATAAATATATTCTATTACTTGTTAGCTATTATAATTGACATATAATCTTTAGAATCTAAAATTTCTTCCCTTGTTCTTAATATTTCTTGTCCTTCCCTATAGGCTCTTTTTACACATACATATTTAAAACCCTTTTCTTCTAGCTTGTCCAAAACTTCTTCTGCATTTTTATAGTATTTCATTATTACTAAATATTTTTCATCTTTTATAGAATCTAACCTATTCCCTGGCAATATTAAAAGTGGTTCATCTCCTATAACTAAGGTTTGCTCTGCTAAACTTGCTGCTGCACAAAAAGAAGTTATTCCCGGCACTGTTTCTATATTTAGATTATGATTTTTCATGTATTCTAATAAATATATATAGGTACTGTATACAAAGGGATCTCCTATAGTTAGAAATGCTACATTTTTGCCTTCTGATAATAATTTTTCCATAAATCTATAGTTTTCATATATCTTATCTTCTCTTTCCTTTTTCATTGGAAAATATTTTAAATATATTTCTGCTTTAGAGTTTATGAAATTTTTAGCTGTATTTAAAGCTATGCTTTCTCCATTTTCTCTTGCTATTGGTGCTATGACTACATCACAATTTTCTAATATCTTTACAGCCTTTATAGTTAATAAATCTTCATTGCCTGGACCTACTCCAATTCCATATAAGGTACCATATTTTTTATTACTAGATTCTGAATTTATATATATATCTTTCATCTAAATTAACTCCTTAACCTATAACCTTTAGAATAATTTTAATTATTTATAATTTATTTTTATGAGATTTATTATACTCTCTATACTTAATATTAATGGAAATAAAATTAATTATAACTATAGCCATCCATATAATTCCTAATAAATATTTTTTATCAACAATATTTATTATGGATACAATCATTAAACAAATTCACTAATGAGAAATGATATCCAATGTTTTAATTTCATCACTAATTTCTCCCTAAATCTATTTCAATTTATAAAGTTAAATAAATTATTCTATTTTGTTTGTTCTTTTATTAAAGAATCTACATATTCTTTAGCTTGAATTAAATCTGCTCCTGTGGCAATTCTGTATTTTTTAATTGCATCTGTAGATTTATCTTCCTTAATTAGCTCTCTTAATTCATTATTTAAATGTTCTAATTCTTCCTCAGATAATGTAGTATTACTAGCTTTAGTAGCAAATTTATAATTAATTACACTAAATACAATATATAAAACTCCTAAAACTATAAAAATACCTCCATTTAAATATTTCTTATCAATAAGTCTTATTATGCCTACAGCTATAAGACAAACTGCACCAATACCCCATAATATCCATGATTTTGATTTCACTATTAATTCCTCCCTTAAATATTATCTAATTGGTATCAAACTGCTATTATTGTTTATTTTTTTATATTTTAATATTCATTATTCAAATCATAGTCAATAGTGATTAAATTATTAAGTAAATTTTTACTTAGAATTTTTATTAATTTATAATAGTTTTCTTTTTTAAAATAACTTTTATTTCTATTTCCTAAATAGGAAACTTTTATATTTATAAATTAACTAAAATATGTTTCAAAACCATTATTTATAATATATGATCCTTTTGGTACTTGAAGTGCCACTAAACAAATATTTAATAAATCCACAGATGAACCCATTGAATTTATTAAACATAATAAGACAGTAAACCAATTTAGCAATCCTAATACGTTTAATATAAATGGTAATATAATTGATAACAAAATAAATGGCATAATAGAAATGATTATAAATCTTACCTTTTTAATTTTTTCAGTAGTAAAAACAAAGCCACAAAAAGCATTAATGCCCCAATATGTTTTGTCTGATTTTAATACATTAGGTATAAAAATACCATGAATAAATTCATGTAGTGTCATAAATAAAAATATGATAACAATATATAATAATATTGATGGTCTTATTGTAAATTGAATTTTGAATCCTTTATCATCAATTAAAAATTCTTTTAAAGGATGAAATAAATAATATGAAATAAATATAGATATAAATGCATTTATTATCATAAAAGGTGTAGATATTAAAATTGCTATTGCTAAATTGTTTGGTTCCTTTAATTTTGTCCATCCTTGTGATATTAATTTTTCACTTAATTCTTTATTTGTATGGGGCATCTTTTTAGTATATCTCATTGTTAAAGTCCTTTCTCAAAATATGTTATAATATTTTGCTGTGATTTATTGCTATTATTCATTATGTTTAATAAACCTTTTTAACTCAACTATTAAAGGTAAGCTAAAAATAATATAATAATTCATACTAGTATAAGTTTAGTACATTTTGTTTAATTGAACTATCTAATCTTATTTCTTCTAAATCAAATTAGTATCTCACTTAGTGGTAAGAAATTTTATAAAAGATGACACACTTAACAAAAGTATTATGTGTTACTATATCACTTAATTATAAAAGTTTTGAAAATCACATTGCTTTAAGTTTAAAATATCCGCTTTTAGCTTCTTTACCTGTAATTTCAATTTTCACACCTTTATTATGGATATTAGAGATTTTTATAATTTCATCTAATATGCCATTTTTATTAAATAATATTTTTTCACTATCATATATCTTTATATTTAAATCTCCTGATTGAGTTTTACTATTAATTTTTATATCACAATTAGATTTATTAAAATTTATTTTCTTTATACATTTTCCATTAAAGTGCTTAAATTTAATATTATATTCATTACCCCCAGAATTCTCTGTCCACCATCTTGCATCTCCATCCCACTTAACATCACTTATTGTAAAATAATTTTTATAATTGGTATCTAAATATTTATATATTCCAATAACACTTAGTAAACATATAACCACACCTGCAAGTATAAGTTTTTTCCCCTTATTCATTATAAATCCCCTCCATTTTTAGTAGCCCTTATTATAAATATGGGATTGTTAGCCATAAGCATATTTGATTTGCCTTTAGATTTGCTTATAGAAACCTGAATACATTCTGTTTTATAATTTATTTTATTTAAGGTTTCTAAAGCTGTATATAAATTATTAATAGTTATAAAATTTAAAACCATTGTTCCATGATTTAAAAGTTTCTTTCCATATATACTTATTATTTCTTCTAGATTTCCACCACTACCACCTATAAATATACTGTTAAAACCATCATTTATATCTTCTTCTACTTCTAAAGCTTCTCCCTCTATTATCTTTAGATTTTCACAATTAAATTTCTTTTTATTTTTTTTTATGATATCTAAAGCTTTATCATCCTTTTCTATAGCTATAACGTGTCCTTTTGCACATATTTTAGCTGCTTGTATACTTATACTTCCTGTTCCTGCTCCCACGTCTAAAACTTTGGAATTTTCATCTAAATTCATCTTAGCTATAGATAAAATTCTTATGTCCTCTTTAGTCATAGGACAATCCCCTCTTATAAATTCTTCATCTTTTATATATCTCATGGCCTTCCCCCTAAATCAATAAAACTAATTTGTTTTATATTTTAATAGATATTTACTTCCCAAATAGCCCTTATTTAATATAGGTTTTATTTTAAATCATTTGCAAAATGTACTTTATAATTTAAATACATTGTATATTAATTTATGTCTTTATACTCTTTATTAATCATAAATTCTGTTACTCTATCAAAGAATAGAATAATCAAACTCATAATCCAAATTAAATCACCATTATATATATTTAAAATTGAAACTATACCTAATATAACAAAACAAAACCCCACTATTAAATTTGATAATTTTTTATGTTTAAGGTATTTTTTAAACCTATTATTATCTTTATTAGCTATTTTCATTATTTCCTTGTGATTATTATAAAAGCTTAAAATAATAAGAGTTGCTCCACCAAGTATCATTGTTATACTTCCTAATATTTTGAGCATATTATTCATCTCCCTAGTATAAATCTCTTCATCATATTTTAGTATTGTACATCTTATATTAAATATTGAACATTCATTTAAAACCTAGCTTTTATACAAACCACTGTAAGATCTCCGAATTTCATATTTTCTAATTCTTCTGGTTTACCTTTGATTATTTTTTCATCACTATAAGATAAATTTTCTCCCACTATTACCTCTGATTTTATGTTATTTTCTATTAACCTTTTACATAATTTATCTGGACTATTATTTTTATCTGTAAGCCAAATAGATTTTTCATAGCTTTTAACTTTTTCTATAAACTCTTCTTCTCTACCATGAAGGCTTCCTAAAAAACTATTTTGCCAACTTTCATTTATCTTTGCCATCATGTATTGATAAGAACTTATGCCTGGAATTACCTCTATTTTGCCTTCATAATTGTTTTTAATATAATTGTTTATACCATAAAAACAGGGATCTCCGGAGGCTACTATAGATATGTTTTTATCCTTATTTTCTTTTATATAATCTAATATTTCGCTTAATTTATTTACTATTTTTTTATTATTCTTTATAAAATTCAAACTTTCTATGGCTCTTTTAAAACCTATTATTACATCTACTTTTTCTAAATTATTTACGGCATCACTTAGCATATAATCTCTATGCCCTGGACCTAAGCCTACTATGTAAACATTTTTTAATTGTAGATTTTTATGTATAGTATTCATGAAAATCACCCTCATCCATGTTGAATATTAAAAAAGGCAAGTAACTTTTTTATAAGTTTTTAAATCTCTTTTAATTTTTTATATTTATTTAAAAATTTATTGTTTATACAAAATCAAGCAAAATTTAAATAGTCTTGGAAGTTTAAGAAGGATTTAAAAGTTTATTGCTTATACAAAATCTCTTCATTATATGTATTAGTTAAATTAACTAGTTCAATGACTGACTTATTATTAAACATATTAAAATCTTTCCTAGCTCCTTTTTTAACTGTTGGAGATGCATTTAATGCTTATTATTATTTAAGCATATTAAAATCTTTCTTAAATTAAGTAATATGTAACAATGTATTGGATTTGCTTATTCTATAGAAGAGTACAGTATTCCTTTTTCCATAGAGTACATTACAATATCTGCTTTTATAGAATCATAGGTATACTGCTCTATTTTTCTTATTATTTTTTCTCCTAATTTTTTATAGAGTTTCTCGTAACCCTCTCCTAATAAATTTACTGCACCCTCTGTGGTTTTTTGGTTATATATTTTAGTTACTAAATCTTTGTCATATCCCATAAGTGCTAATTCTAAAGCTAGAGTTTCTAATCTAGTGTCGCATACTCTACTATGGGTATTAAAACAGCCAGAAGCTATTTTAGATATTTTTCCTATATGACCTACTATAGTTACTTTCTCTAATTTTCTTGTCATACAACAATTAAGAGCAAACCCCACATAGTTGGACATTATAACCATATTATCTTCCTTTAAATTAAGCTCTTTAGCCATTTTTTCTCCCATGTTACCAAATAAAAGTATTAATTCTTTTTCACCATGGCAGGTTTTTTGATTTATTTCTAATTCTATGGAGGCTTTTAGAGCATCTTCAGATATAGGCATTACTATTCCTGTTGTTCCTAATATGGATATTCCCCCTATAATATTTAATCTTGGATTAAAGGTTTTTTTAGCTATCTCCTCTCCCCTTGGAACAAATATGGTTATTTCCACACCAGAATCCTTTGGTATTACCGATGTTACCTCTTTTTCTATCATGGAACGTGGAACTGGGTTTATAGCAGCTTCCCCTTTTTTTACATATAGGCCTTCGCCACAAACTACTCCAACACCTTTTCCACCTTTTAAAGTATATCCACTGGACTTTTTTTCTGCTCTTGCCCATATTTCTATTCCGTGGGTTATATCCGCATCATCTCCACCATCCTTTATAACTGCACACTCTACAAAATTGTCGCCTATTATTATTTTTTCAATAGGAATGGTAAGTTCTATACCTTTAGGAGTATCTATATTTATATATTTTAATTTTTTATTATAAAAAAGAGTTATAGCAGCTGCCTTAGCTGCCGCAGCTGCACAGGAACCTGTAGTATATCCGCATCTTAATTTTTTTCCATCACAATTTACATATAAATCTAACATAAATCCTCCAAATTATATTTTGTTGATGCTATGAGTTGCTTTTTTCTTTTCACTAACAAATATTTTACCTTCTTATTTCTTTTAAATAAATTTGTTAACATGAATTTTATTAAAATCTAATTTTTCTTCACTTATAGGTTCTTTAACCTCATCTTTATAACCTATGGCTATTATAGATTCCACTTTATAATTTTCTTTTATATTTAGTCTTTCTTTTATATAATCCTCTGCCATTTTATTTTCATTATAGCTTCTATTTCTTATTTGTGACCAGCAAGATCCTAATCCTAAAGATTCCGCTTGAAGTTGTAATATTATAGATGCTATAGAAGCATCCTCTACCCATACGTCACTTTTATTCTCATCACCTAATATAACTACTGCTAAAGCTGCATCCTTTATAAAAGCTCCCCCATGAGGTTTACATTTTGAAATATCATTTAAAATTTCTTTATCTTCTATAAATATAAACTCTAAAGGTTTTATGTTTCTAGATGATGGTGCTAAAAGTAATGCCTTTTTTAGAGCTTCTACTTTTTCCTCCTCTATTGGCTTTTGTTGAAACTTTCTTATACTTCTTCTTTGTTTTAATAAATCTAACATAATTTTATTTCCCTCCAAATTTATTAAATTTAAGGCTATGTTTTAATATAATGTTGAAATTTAAAGGGTTTTTTAAAGGAAGCCAAATGACTTCCTTTAATCCCCACTTTGAAGAAAAGTACAGGTGTCAAAGACACCTGTACAATGTCTACTTTATAAAGTTTGCTTCTTTGATAATTTAACCGAAATGCTAATACCAATTCCAGTAAGAGTTCCACTTATTACACCATATAAAGTATTATTAATATCAATTACATATATGCCAATAACTCCAATAATTAATATGCTTATCATTACACAGCAAATACAAAAGAACGCTTTCAATTCTTGTCTTATGGAAAGTCTCGAACTAATCTTGTTTGTAACATTATATTTATTATCAATTTTAAGATAGATAAGTTGACTTATCATCATAGAAAGTAACATTGGCAGTGCTTTAACTAATGAATTAGCCATAGTTTCTACCCCCTCCCTAAAAGTTTCTTGTTTTATAAATATCATACAATTGTGTACTAAATTATAGTTAAATTACACTCTAATTATAGCATTAATATTAAGATAACGTATATATTCATACAAATATCGGTTCTCTTTCTCTAAAGTCTGCTGTTTTTGTATAAGCATACGCAACATTGCTTTGAACCATAAAGTTCTTTACTTTTATGGCTTCTTTATCATTTTCAAATACTTCAATCCATTTAAACCAGTACATATAGTTACTGATATATTTGGTAGCAACGCCATTAAACCTATTCATCCACTTCTTTAATTTGCTGTGAACAGCATTTATGTGCTGAATATGATATATACCTTCTTTGTGCTTTCCTCTTTTTATACGCTTATGGTCTAATGAAAAATCATGGGCAAATTGAACATAACTCTTATGACTATCAGTACAAAGGATAGAATTATCCCCTATACGACCATCATAGAGCCTTTCTAATTCTTTGTGTGTCATTCTACCTTTACATATTAGTTCCATGATTAAATTACCCTGTCTATCAATTGCAGTCGCTATACATACTTGTTCATTAGATATACCTCTCTTTTTAACCTGTTTCCCTCTCTTACGGGATTTTCTTGGCATTTTAGAAGGCTTTGTTCCTTTAAAACTCTCGGCAAAAAATACTTCATCAGCCTCAATAACACCCTCAACAGAGCCTATACCAAAAAATGCTCTTATACAGTCAAGGATTTTATGCCTCCAAAAGAAACTTGTTGCTATATTGATACCAACTATTTCGGCACTCTTTCTAATGGAGTAACCATTTATCATACACTTTGCATATTTAAGCCATTTATCTAATGTTTTCTTGCTCTTGTAAGTTGCAGAGTTAGTGAAGTCAGTAAAGGTTTTTCTACATGACTTACAGATATATCTTTGCTTACCATTGTATTTTCCGTTTCGTGATACAGTTTCAGCACCACAATGAGGGCAGACTTTCCCCTTGGCAAATCTAAATTCTTTGACTTCCTGTGTTATTTGGTTTACTTGAGAACCTAATACAAGCACTTCTTCTAAAAAAGAATATATATGCTGTTGTTGGTATAACGGTAATCTTTGTATCTGTTCTATTAAATCTTTTGAACCCGCCATAGTCATGCCCTCCTTCTGTTGTATGTAGCATAATTATAGCATATTCACGAATTTACATCAAATTTCAACATTGATTTAAAACATAGCCAAATTTAAAAATCCCATAAATCTTTATTTACTTCTTTAAAATCATTAAGAGATTTTAAATATTCAACTAAGGGTGCATAATTTCCTATTGAAGATTTTGCTAGTGATTTTTTATATAAATCCTCTGTATCCCAGGATATTATAAATAAAGGTAAGTTATTTTCTAACAGTTGTTTTAACATTAAAAACCTACCTATTCTACCGTTACCATATTGAAATGGATGAATCATTTCAAATCTAAAATGGAATTCTGCTATTATATCTCTTATATATATTTCTCTATTTTCTGTATTAATAATCTCACTATCTTTTATAGTAAATTGTATTTTATCTTTTCTAATAAGGATAAAGAATTTATATTTAAACCTATTTTTGATAAATTAATTTTTTTCATAAGAAGATACTTTTTTTAATATTAACTTCTTAGGAATATGTAGTTCTCTTTTCTTTTCTATAAATTCTTCATAACTAAGTAAACTATATACCTGATCATTATCTACTTGTATAATCCAATAATATGTTTTAGATTCATCAGGAATTTTATATGTATCATCTTCATTAGAGGATTTCTTTTTTAAGTGCAACTTGTTTTGCAAGTATATATTTATCATTCCATGCAAATTCATCAACCTTTGCAGGAATTACTATTTCATCTTCAAACATTTATCACTAAATCCTTTCATTAGCTTCTCATCATTTATTTCATGATATTATTTACTCTTCATCTAAAAGTATTTCTAACATTTTTTCAGGTCTATCAAGAAAATTTCTGGTAATTTTATAATGTTCAGTATCCTTGTACCTAACTTCTTTTATACCATCTCTTATTTCATAGATAATTGAATCTGGATAAGACATTATTATAGGTGAATGAGTAGCTATTATAAATTGAGAATTTTTCTTTATTAATTCATTCATTATAACAAGCATGGACATTTGCCTTGATGGTGATAATGCTGCTTCTGGCTCATCTAAAATATATAAACCATTTCCATTAAATCTGTTTCTAATAACTGATAAAAAAGATTCTCCATGAGACTGTGAATGTAATGATATTCCTCCATATGCCGCAAAAGGATCTCCTGCCCAGGCCTCTATTTCATCTATATTTGTAGCCACATTATAAAAACTTTCCGCTCTTAGAAAAAATCCATCCTGTTCTCTTTTAACCCCTCTAACCAATTTAAAGTTTTTATATAAATCTGAATGGGTATCCTTTGTTGAAAAATTTAAATTTCTAGTTCCACCTTTTGGATTAAATCCACATACTATAGCAATAGCTTCAAGTATTGTTGATTTACCAGTGCCGTTTTCACCTACAATATATGTAACTTTAGGGTGAAACTCTATTCTAGACAAATCTTTTATGGCTGGTAAGCAATATGGATATTGAGAAAATGACTCTACTTTTTCTCTCGATAATTCAACATATCTTAAATATTGATTCCATTTCATTTGTCACACCCCCAAATTAAGTATATATTTATCTAATTAATTTTATCTGCATATACTTCATACTTACCTATAAAATTTTTAAAACTTACTCTAATAGTACACTCTTCGTCTTTCTCTACACTACAAATTCTTTAGTACCACTTTTATTTACTAGAAAACACTGAGGCTCTTTATGTTCTGAACCAATTAATTCAATTTTTATAGTACCTTCTTTTATGATGGAATTATATGTAAATTTAACCTTATCACCTTTTTTTAACCTAAATCCTATTGCTGAATTTTTGGTTTCTTTAGATTTAATATCATCTTTTATGATTCCCAAATAATGGATTGTGCTTTTAATGGACCTAAAAGAAGAACATCCTACTGTAAAAGGCATTAATATACATATTGTTAACGCTATACTCAATGATTTATAAACTTTCATATGTTTTCTCCTTGCCATGGATCTTTATCTTTTTACTAACATATACATTAGTGCATTTACTATGGAAGCTGCTACATTGCTGCCACCTTTTCTTCCTCTTATAGTTATAAAAGGTACATCTAATTTTTCTAATTCCCTTTTTGATTCCGCTGCTCCTACAAAGCCTACTGGTACTCCTATTATAAATTTTGGATTTGCTTTTCCCTCTTTCATAAGCTCCATAAGCTTGTATAATGCTGTTGGTGCATTTCCAAAGACAAAAAATTCTATACCTTCCTTAGCTGCCATTTCTACTGCTGCCATGGATCTTGTTATACCTCTGTCCTTTGCAATTAAAGCTACATCTTCTTTAGATACAAAACACTGAACTGTAGAATTTAAATCACCTAAAGCCTTTTTATTTATACCTGATAGAGCCATGTTGGTATCTGTATAAATTTTTGTACCCTTTTTAAGAATTTCTTTTGCTGCCTCTATAGCTCCTTCTTTTATATAAATTAAATCCTTGTATTCAAAATCTGCTGTAGTATGTATTACTCTTTTTACTATCTTTAATTCTTCCTCTGAAAAATTATGTTTTCCCATCTCTTCTTCTATTATTTCAAAACTTCTTTTTTCTATATCCATTGGTCTTTTTATATAATCTTTCATAACTCTATCTCCCTGCCTTTAAGCATTAAATATATTAAACAAATATCATATAAACTGATGGTTTATCTATTAAATTCAAATACACTCTAGTATCAAATCTAAAAAAATTGTTATTTTTAAATTTCATTATGCTTAATTTTTCCACTCCATAGCTAACTCTATTTCACCAGTATTTTCATCTATTTGCTCTGTAGAAATTATAAAGCCTTCTCTTAAATAAAATTGTAATGCACGCTCATTCTTTTTATAAACACATAAAGATAATTCATTGTGTTTAGTTTTTGAATAATCCAGCAATAATTTCCCAATTCCTTTTGATTGAAAATCACTTGCCACAAATAATCCTGCTACAAAACTTTCCATCAATCCAATAAATGCCTGTATTTCACCGTTCTCCTCATATACATATATTGTTGCTTTAGGCATCATTTCCTTAACTACTCCAAAATTATCTCTCCAATATTTACTATCAATAAAATTATGAGCCAAAATATTTGTATCAAGCCATAAATCCATTATTCTATCAATATCTGTTGTTCTAAACTCTCTGATCATAATTACTCTCCTTATTGTAATTGCATGATTTTTAAAGTAGTTTTTTCATAATTAATTAACACAATTATCTATGAAATAAATTTCTTACAAAATCCATATTTCCGAAGAAATGTATATGAGCATAAGCTGCCAATGTATTATTTTTTATATACCCACAGCGCCATTTTTTTGTGGAATCATCATAGAGATTTTTAGTAAACTCATATATTTTATCCTCTTTTAAATCTACATAGGATTTATGAAATTCATGACAATTAATTTTTAAACCTTTAGGTAATATTTTGTTTTCTTTTTCTACTTCTATTTCAGCATACCCAAAGTTTTGAAGTTTTTTAGTCATGTGACATTTTCCTTTAAAAAATCCTACTGTTTCTTTATATTCTCCATGTAGATCTTCTATACCTTCAGTTAAATACATAAGTCCTCCACATTCTGCATAACATGGTAGTCCATTATTTAATGCTTTATTTATACTATTTAGCATAGACTTATTTTCTCTTAATTCTTCTATAAAAACTTCTGGGTATCCTCCGCCTATATATAAAAAATCTAAATCATCAGGTAATTTTTTATCATTCATAGGACTAAAATATTTTATGCTACCTACATTTTCTAATAGTTCTATGTTCTCTTTATAATAAAAACTAAAAGCTTTATCATAAGGTATGCCTATATTTAGATTTTTGTTTTCTAAGTAAAAATTATCTTTATATTTTTCTGTTTTTTCAAAATGATTTATTAAATTTTCTATATCTACATATTTTAAAATTAATTCACTACATATATCTATTTTTTCTTCTAAATCTTTTATTTCACTGCTTTGTATAAGACCTAAATGTCTACTTTTCAATTCTAACTTTTCTTCCTTTGGTACATATCCAAATACCTTTAGCTTACAATTCTCTTCAACTAATCTTTTAAGTAATTTATAATAATTTTCACTTACTTTATTAAAAATTACTCCAGCTATATTTATCTTTTCATAATTTAATATTCCCATAATTTCTGCACATATGGTAGCACTTTGAGCCTTTGGAGTTAATACTAAAACCACTGGTAAATTTAAAACCTTTGATAGATGGGCTGTAGAATATTTTGTATCTATTCCTTTACCATCATATAATCCCATTACCCCTTCTATTACTCCTAAATCACCTTTTCCTCTACTATAGGATGCTTTAACTCCATCCTCTCCCATTAAAAACAAATCTAAGTTTCTAGAACTATTCTCTGTTATATAGGAATGGAAAGCAGCATCTATATAATCAGGACCAACTTTATATCCTTGAACTTTATAACCTTTTTTAATTAAAGCCTTCATAAGCCCTAAAGTTACTGTGGTTTTTCCTCCACCACTACTATTTGAAGATATTATTATACTTCTCATAAAAACCCCCTTTGATTCAGAGTACAGAATCATAGTACAGAGTGGAGTTTTCTCATGAGATGAAAAAACTCCACTCTCAACTTTAAACTAACTCTATTTTCTGTCTTCTTTTAACCAAGCACTTGCTTCAAAGGCATAATAAGTTATTATTATATCTGCTCCTGCTCTTTTTATAGATGTTAACATTTCTAGTGCTACTCTTCTTTCATCTATTAATCCTTGTTTAGCTGCTGCTTTTACCATGGCATACTCTCCACTTACATTGTAAGCTGCTAATGGATAATCAAATCTATCCTTTGCCATTCTTATAACATCCAAGTATGGTAGAGCTGGTTTTACCATTACTATATCTGCACCTTCATTTATATCATCTTCTATTTCAAGCATTGCTTCTCTTCCATTTGCTGGGTCCATCTGATATGTTTTTCTATCTCCAAATTGTGGCGCTGAATTAGCTGCTTCTCTGAAAGGACCATAGAAAGCTGAACAATATTTTGCACTATAAGCCATTATACCTATATGCTTAAAATTATTTTCATCTAATATTTTTCTTATAGCTTGTACTCTTCCATCCATCATATCTGAAGGCGCTATCATATCTGCTCCAGCTTTTGCATAAGATAAAGATATTTTTGCTAAATATTCTAATGATTCATCATTATCCACATTATGACCATGGATTATTCCACAATGTCCATGACTTGTATATTGGCACATACATACATCTGCAACTATATATAGCTCTGGCATTAATTCTTTTAATCTTCTTATACCTTTTTGAACTATACCATTATCATCAAAAGCTGCTGAACCACATTCATCTTTATGATCTGGTACTCCAAATATCATTATTCCTTTTATTCCTGATTTTTTTACTTCCTCTACTAATTCATCTAATCTGTCTATAGAATAATGATAATTTCCTGGTAATGAGGATATTTCTTCTTTAATATTTTCTCCTTCTACTACAAACATTGGATATATAAAATCCTCTTCTCTAATTACAGTTTCCCTTACCATAGATCTAATTGCTTCATTTTCTCTTAACCTTCTGTGTCTTCTAAACATATCTTTTCATCTCCTTTTTATATCTAGCATCATATAACTGAAATTATTTATATATAAACTACAAATATTTTGTATAATTATTAACTTGTTTTATCTACACCTTAATTAAAAATAAAATCCCAAAACAGATATCCCCTTAAATTACCATTTACTAAAAGTGAATAAAATTATAAATTACAATAGGTGTACGGTCAAATTCTAGCAAATTATTATTTGCTAAGATTCAATAAAATCCCCCCCTTTTTTAAACCAAAAACTTTATTTGTAGTTTAAGAACTTATTTATTATTGCTTAGTTTCTAAAAGTTTATCTATTATTCCATTTATAGAATATTCATTGCAAATAGTGCATTTTATATTATTTTTACTTAATTCTTTGGCTGTGATTGGACCTATTGCTATAATATTTTTTTCTCTTATAGCATCTATCCCTACTATAGAAATCATATTCCTAACTGTTGATGGACTTGTAAACAACACTGTATCTACATTTTCAAATCTTTCAGTATGAGAAGATTGTCCACATAAAGTTTCATATATATATACTTCATCTACAATGCAGCCTTCCTTTTTCAATGCATCCACAAGAAAAGGTCTTGCCTCTTTTGAACGAGGTATAAGTATCTTATCTCTCTTTTTTATATGATTTTTCATTTCCTCAAAAAGGCTTTCTGCTACAAAATGTTTGGACTTAATACTTGGAATTATTCCTCGCATTTTTATTGCTTCACTAGTAGCTGGTCCTATAGCTGCAAATTTTGCATTAATATTTCTAATATCTATATTTTCTTTTATTAAATAATTAAAAAATATTTTAACTGCATTTACACTAGTTAATGCTATATAATCATATTCATTTATCCTATTTAAATAAGATTTTAAATTTTTTTCTGTATTTTTTATCTCTATTGAATTTATTTCTGTAACCTCTGCCCCTAAATCTAAAAGTTGAACTTTTAATTCTTTAGCTTGTTCTTTTGTACGAGTTATACATATATTTCTTCCAAATAAAGGCTTTTTTTCATACCAATTTAATTTATCTGAAAAGCTAACTACTTCTCCTACTACTATTATCACCGGAGATTCTAATTTAGCTTCTTTTACTTTTTCTACTATATTTTCTAAATCAGCTATAACTTTTTTTTGTTTTGATGTGGTTCCTCTCATAATTACTGCTGCTTTAGTCCTTTTATTCATACCATTTTCTATAAGGCTCTTAACTATTAATTCTAATCTTCCAAGTCCCATTAAAAATACTAAAGTTCCACCTATATTAACTGCTGATTTCCAATCTATATCTAAAGTATCTTTGGTCATAGCTGTAAATATATGAAAACCTCTTGATATTCCTCTATGAGTTATAGGTATACCTGCATAATTTAGCACAGATACTGGAGAAGTAACTCCTGGTACAACTTCAAATTCTATATTTTCTTGAAGTAAGGCTAGCGCTTCTTCTCCTCCTCTTCCAAAAACGTAAGGATCTCCGCCTTTTATTCTTCCTACAATATGACCTTGTTTGGCTAATTTAACTAACATTTCATTTATTTCATCCTGACTTTTATAATGACAGCCTGGCTCTTTTCCACAATAATAAATTTCACAGTTTGGATTTAAATATTTTAACAATTCTCCATTTGCTAATCTATCATACATAACTGCAGTACATTTTTTTAGATCTCTTATAGCTTTTATAGTTATTAATTCCTCATCTCCTGGACCTGCTCCAATTAAATATACCTTGCTCATACTTTCCTCCTAAACACAAAAGTGTGAGATGACTGTTTATTCAAATTCAGTAATTTCTACTACCCACTGAATAATTATCACACATGCTATTAAAATGAATATTATTATGATTTTGCCCTTTAACAAAATTTATTCTCATAATTTAATATAATGGTTTTAATCTTTTAATATCTGTTCTGCTAGTTCTATACCTAAATTTTCATATTGCTCTTTAGGACCTTGAATTTCTTTTTTAATAATCTTATTTTTTCTTTCAAATAAACCTATTATATGTATTATATTATCTTTTATAGATGCATAAGCTCCTATAGTTGAGTGACAATCTCCATCTAGTCTTCTCATGAAAGCTCTTTCTGCCAAAACACATATTTTTGAATTATAATGATCCAAGTCTTTAAATAAATCTTTGTTAGGATGTTCTTTCATAATCTCTATGCCTAATGCTCCTTGTCCAATTGCAGGTACCATTTCTTTTGTATCAAAATAATCTGTTATTAGGTGTTCTAAATTTACTCTTTTAAGCCCTGCTACTGCTAATATTATTCCATCTAAATTTTCTTTTTTAATTTTCTCTATTCTAGTTTGAACATTGCCCCTTATAGGAACAATATTTAAATCTGGTCTTAAAAGCTTTAGCTGAGCTGCCCTTCTTCTACTACTTGTCCCAATTTTAGCTCCCTTTCTTAAATCCTTAAATTTTATATTATCTAAGGATATAAAGGCATCCCTTACATCTTCCCTTTTAGGAATAGCTATTATTTCAAAACCTTTAGGCATTTCATAGGGTACATCCTTCATACTATGTACTGCTGCATCTGCTCTTTGTTCTAGCATCGCTATTTCTATGTCTTTAACAAATAGTCCTTTTCCCCCTATTTTATCTAAGGATACTTCTAATATTTTATCTCCTACAGTTTCTATTAATAATTTTTCACATTTTATATTATGCTTTTTATTTAGTAAGTCTATTATTATTTCTGTTTGCACTTGAGCTAATTTACTTCTTCGTGTGGCTATTATAAACTTCAAAATCCATACCTCCGTAAAACATTGATAAGATTAGATTACCATAGCCTTTTTCAAAAAAGAAGTGAAAATCATTACTACAGATAAAACTTATAATTTCATCTTTAAAAAAATAATTTTTTGTTATATTTCTTATGTTTGTAACATATTCTATATAATTGTCATAGTTTTCTAGCTCTTTTTTTATTTTCTCTCCTATAAAAGAGGTAGCTTTTGGACAACCTACCTTATTATTTAAAGCTAAAACCATAGTTTTACTCTCTCTTTGAAAACTATTAAAACACAAACTTTTATCCTTGTTGGAACAATCTATGTATATTTTACTCAAATCATCACAATTATTTCTTATTTCCTTATTTACTTCTTTATCTTCTGTGGCTATAACAACTAAATGCTTATCTAATATGTATTTTTTATCATAATTATTCTTTATAAATTCTACCTTATAATAGTTTTTTAAATTTAATATATCTTTTGAAAATTTAGGAGCTAATATATGTATACTACATCCTCTTTCTAAAAAAGCTTTTCCTTTTATAAAAGCCGCTCTTCCTCCCCCTACTATTAATATCCTTATTTTTTCAGACTTTAAAGCAATAAAATTATATTTTTCCTGCAAATCTATCCACTCCAAAATTACATCTTCTATAATTTAAATCTAATATATAAAAAAATCATAATATAAAGTATTTATATTAATCTTAAACTTCTCTAAATACAGTTTTATTATTTCTTTGTTTAAAATATAAAGTACTTATAGTAATCTTAAACCATTGTTTTTCCTTAATTCTAATTATATACTTCTATAAATATAATTAAAAATACTATGTTTTTATATATAACATAACTTTTTGCTTATATGTACTATTGATTTTTTAATAATTTACTAAATTTGTAGATTAAAAATCTTTCATATTTCCACTCTTTTATACAGGAAATAATTTATTTTAATATTAGAAAAAAACCTATCACCTAGGGTAACGTTAATTGGCTTTAGT
>NZ_MRAE01000090.1 GCF_002008345.1 Clostridium tepidum | reverse complement strand
GGTAAAGAGTTTATAACTACTAAATTAGTTTTACAGGAAGCTAAAACTATATTAAATTTTCATAGTACGTATTTGCTAGGTAAACCAATTTCCTTAAAAGGTTCAGAGGATATGGTAGAACAATATAATAAAGTATATAGAAAAGGTAGATATAGTAGGACAGATTTTAATATATTAGATAGTGTTTCAAAATATGGTGATATATATGAATATGTATATGTAGATGATAAAACAATAAAAAGTAAATTGATAAGTCCAGAAGATGGTTATCCAGTTTATAGTGAAGATACAGGAGAGTATATAGCATTTATAGAACATTATACAACTAATAGCAATAAAGTTAGTTATTATAATATCTATTATAAAGATAGAGTAGAATGTTGGAGCAATGAAGGTGGAGAACTACATTGTTTTGATGAAAAGATTAATATAACAGGATTACCTATACATTATAAAAATTTTAATGATAATTCGACAACTTGTGGTCGAAGTGATTTAGAAGATATAAAACCTATATTAGACCAAATAGAAGATATATTAAGTAAAATGACAGATGCAGTTTATACATTAAGTTTAAATCCTATAGGTGTAGCAATAGGACAAAGAGTAGTAGACAAAGAAGGTATTCCCGCAGATGCAGTAGGTTATTCAATTAATATTGATGCGGGTAGTTTTGATTTTATAAATGCAAATATGGATTATAGTACAATTAAATTATTATTAGATACATTACATAAGAAGTTAGAAACAATAGCAGGTATTCCATCAGTTGCTATGGGTAATAGTAACGTTGCTAATGTATCAGAAGTATCATTAAGTATGTTATATAGTTTGGCTAGTGTAAAGGCAATGATGAATGAGCAATGGTTACGTGACGGATTTTATGAAAGGTTTGAAAAGATACAGAAGATATTAGCAATGCAAGGGATTGTATTTAATGATGATGATTATATAGACGTAGAATTTAATTATAGTAAGCCAATCAATCAGAATGAGTTATTACAAAACTTAAAGACACAATGGGAAATGGGAGCTATATCACTTCAAACTATTATAGAAAAGTCAGAAATAACACAAGATGTAACACAAGAGTTGGCTAGGTTGAAAAGTGAAAATATAGGGGACAAAAAAGAGGATATTAAAACAGATGAAAATAAAGAATTGGCTATCACTGAAAATGATAGCGAGATTGATAAAGAGGTCGGTTAAAT
>NZ_MRAE01000089.1 GCF_002008345.1 Clostridium tepidum | reverse complement strand
AATTTAAAATTATTCAGATATTGTTGTAACAACTCCTGAACCTACTGTTCTTCCACCTTCTCTGATAGCGAATCTTAAGTTTTCGTGCATTGCTACTGGTGTGATTAACTCTACTGACATATCTATGTGGTCTCCAGGCATTACCATTTCTACTCCTTCTGGTAAGTTTATTGTTCCTGTAACATCTGTTGTTCTGAAGTAGAATTGTGGTCTGTATCCGTTAAAGAATGGTGTATGTCTTCCACCTTCTTCTTTCTTTAATACGTATACTTGACCTACGAATTTTTTGTGTGGTGTTACTGAACCTGGTTTTGCTAATACTTGACCTCTTTGGATTTCATCTCTTTGAATTCCTCTTAATAATGCTCCTATGTTATCTCCTGCCATTGCTTCTTCAAGTATTTTTCTGAACATTTCTATTCCTGTACATACTGTCTTTGTAATTTCTTCTTTCATTCCTATTAATTCTACTTCATCTCCAGTATGTAGAACTCCTCTTTCAACTCTTCCTGTTGCAACTGTTCCTCTTCCTGTTATTGTAAATACGTCTTCTACTGGCATTAAGAATGGTTGATCTGTTGCTCTTTCTGGTGTTGGTATATAGCTGTCTATTGCTTCCATTAATTCATCTATGCATTTTGTCTTTTCTGGATTGTCTTGGTTTTCTAATACTTCTAATGCTGATCCTACTACGATTGGAGTATCATCTCCTGGGAATCCATATTCATTTAATAATTCTCTTACTTCCATTTCAACTAATTCTATTAGTTCTGGATCATCTACTTGGTCAGCTTTATTTAAGAATACTACTATATATTGTACTCCAACTCTTGATGCTAGTAGTATATGTTCTCTTGTTTGTGGCATTGGACCATCTGCTGCTGATACAACTAAGATTGCTCCATCCATTTGTGCTGCACCTGTTATCATGTTCTTTACATAGTCAGCGTGTCCTGGACAGTCTACGTGTGCATAGTGTCTATTTGCTGTTTCATACTCTACGTGTGATGTATTTATTGTGATTCCTCTTTCTTTTTCTTCTGGAGCTTTATCTATTTCGTCATATTTTGTTGCTGCTGCTCCTCCTTTTTGTGCTAATACTGTTGTGATTGCTGCTGTTAATGTTGTTTTACCGTGGTCTACGTGACCTATTGTTCCTATGTTTACATGAGGTTTGCTTCTTTCAAATTTTGCTTTTGCCATTTTTGTTTCCTCCTTTT
>NZ_MRAE01000087.1 GCF_002008345.1 Clostridium tepidum | reverse complement strand
CAACAGGACTCCAAGGAATAACCGGACCTACAGGATTGCAAGGAGTAACAGGTCCAACAGGATTACAAGGAGTAACAGGTCCAACAGGACTCCAAGGAATAACCGGACCTACAGGATTGCAAGGAGTAACAGGTCCAACAGAATTACAAGGAGTAACAGGTCCAACAGGACTGCAGGGTGTTACAGGTCCAACAGGACTACAAGGAGTAACGGGACCTACTGGATTACAAGGAGTAACAGGCCCTACAGGATTGCAAGGAGTAACAGGTCCTACAGGAGTACAAGGAGTAACAGGACCTACTGGATTACAAGGAGTAACAGGTTCAACAGGATTGCAAGGTGTTACAGGGCCAACAGGGTTACAAGGAGTAACGGGATCTACTGGACTGCAAGGAATAACAGGACCTACTGGATTACAAGGCGTAACAGGTCCAACAGGACTGCAGGGTGTTACAGGACCTACTGGATTGCAAGGAGTAACCGGTGCTACAGGATTGCAAGGTGTTACTGGACCTACTGGATTACAAGGAGTTACAGGTCCAACAGGACTGCAGGGCGTTACAGGACCTACTGGATTACAGGGAGTAACCGGTCCTACAGGATTACAAGGTGTTACTGGACCTACTGGATTACAAGGAGTTACAGGTCCAACAGGACTGCAGGGAGTTACAGGTCCAACAGGATTACAAGGAGTAACAGGACCTACTGGACTGCAAGGAGTTACTGGCCCTACAGGATTGCAAGGAATAACAGGACCTACTGGATTACAAGGAGTTACAGGTCCAACAGGACTGCAGGGCGTTACAGGACCTACTGGATTACAGGGAGTAACCGGTCCTACAGGATTGCAAGGAGTAACAGGACCTACTGGATTACAAGGAGTTACAGGTCCAACAGGACTGCAGGGCGTTACAGGACCTACTGGATTACAAGGAGTAACAGGTCCAACAGGATTACAAGGAATAACAGGACCTACTGGACTGCGAGGTGTTACTGGCCCTACAGGATTGCAAGGAATAACAGGACCTACCGGATTACAAGGAGTTACAGGTCCAACTGGACTACAGGGAGTAACAGGTTCAACAGGATTGCAAGGAGTAACCGGTCCTACTGGATTACAGGGAGTAACAGGGCCAACAGGGTTGCAAGGAGTAACGGGACCTACAGGATTACAAGGAGTAACAGGTCCAACAGGATTACAAGGAATAACAGGACCTACTGGACTGCAAGGTGTTACTGGCCCTACAGGATTGCAAGGAATAACAGGCCCTACTGGATTACAAGGAGTAACAGGTCCAACAGGACTCCAAGGAATAACCGGACCTACAGGATTGCAAGGAGTAACAGGTCCAACAGGATTACAAGGAGTAACAGGTCCAACAGGACTCCAAGGAATAACCGGACCTACAGGATTGCAAGGAGTAACAGGTCCAACAGAATTACAAGGAGTAACAGGTCCAACAGGACTGCAGGGTGTTACAG
>NZ_MRAE01000086.1 GCF_002008345.1 Clostridium tepidum | reverse complement strand
GATGGACCAACCTCTGGTGCACCAGTTGTCACGCCAGTGGCACAGCTGGGTAGCTATGTTGGGACTGGATAAACGCTGAAAGCATCTAAGCGTGAAGCCAACCTCAAGATGAGATTTCCCATAGCGTAAGCTAGTAAGACTCCTGGAAGAACACCAGGTTGATAGGTCAGAGATGTAAGCATGGTAACATGTTAAGTTGACTGATACTAATAAGTCGAGGGCTTGACCAAATAAAAAATTCACTGTGTAATTTTGAGAGAAACAATAAAAAAATTGTTAAATCTCTATTGACAAATTGCAAAAAAGCAATTAAAATGTTAAATATCTGGTGATTATGGCTTGAAGGTAACACCCGTTCCCATGCCGAATACGAAGGTTAAGCTTCAAAGCGCTGATGGTACTGCAGGGGAGACCCTGTGGGAGAGTAGGTCATTGCCAGATAAAACACATGGATCTTTAGCTCAGTTGGTTAGAGCAACCGGCTCATAACCGGTAGGTCCGGGGTTCGAGTCCCTGAAGGTCCACCATTTGGGGGTATAGCTCAGTTGGGAGAGCACCTGCCTTGCAAGCAGGGGGTCAGGAGTTCGAATCTCCTTATCTCCACCATTTAATTAAACAGGCCATTAAGGACTGTTTTTTTATTACTAACAAAGTAAGAAAAGTATTGACTTTTAGGATTACAGATGATATTCTAGTAAAGTCTAAAAATTGGTCTTTGAAAATTGAACAGAGAATTAACAAGAAACATTCTTGTAACAGCCAGTAAGATAAGGTATTAAACCTTGTCAATGAATTTGAGAAGAGATTAAACTTTTAAATTTAGAGTTTGATCCTGGCTCAGGACGAACGCTGGCGGCGTGTTTAACACATGCAAGTCGAGCGATGAAGCTTCCTTCGGGAAGTGGATTAGCGGCGGACGGGTGAGTAACACGTGGGTAACCTACCTCAAAGTGGGGGATAGCCTCCCGAAAGGGAGATTAATACCGCATAATATAAGAAAATCGCATGATTATCTTATCAAAGATTTATCGCTTTGAGATGGACCCGCGGCGCATTAGCTAGTTGGTGGGGTAACAGCCTACCAAGGCAACGATGCGTAGCCGACCTGAGAGGGTGATCGGCCACATTGGAACTGAGACACGGTCCAGACTCCTACGGGAGGCAGCAGTGGGGAATATTGCGCAATGGGGGAAACCCTGACGCAGCAACGCCGCGTGGGTGATGAAGGTCTTCGGATTGTAAAGCCCTGTTTTCTGGGGCGATAATGACGGTACCAGAGGAGGAAGCCACGGCTAACTACGTGCCAGCAGCCGCGGTAATACGTAGGTGGCGAGCGTTGTCCGGATTTACTGGGCGTAAAGGGTGCGTAGGCGGATGTTTAAGTGGGATGTGAAATCCCCGGGCTTAACCTGGGGGCTGCATTCCAAACTGGATATCTAGAGTGCAGGAGAGGAAAGCGGAATTCCTAGTGTAGCGGTGAAATGCGTAGAGATTAGGAAGAACACCAGTGGCGAAGGCGGCTTTCTGGACTGTAACTGACGCTGAGGCACGAAAGCGT
>NZ_MRAE01000085.1 GCF_002008345.1 Clostridium tepidum | reverse complement strand
ATAAATGTAAGAAAATTATATGTATACCTGGATGTGGTAGATGTACTTGCCCACGCGGGATCACTGGACCAATAGGACCACAGGGAGTAACAGGCCCTACTGGTTTACAAGGAATTACAGGTCCAACAGGATTACAAGGCGTAACAGGTCCAACAGGACTGCAAGGCGTTACGGGGCCTACAGGGTTACAAGGAGTAACGGGATCTACTGGACTGCAAGGAGTAACCGGTCCTACTGGATTACAAGGAGTAACAGGCCCTACTGGACTACAAGGAGTAACAGGTCCAACAGGATTGCAAGGAGTAACCGGACCTACAGGATTACAAGGAGTAACAGGTCCTACAGGATTACAAGGAGTAACAGGACCTACAGGATTACAAGGAGTAACAGGCCCTACAGGATTACAAGGAGTAACAGGACCTACAGGATTGCAAGGTGTTACTGGCCCTACAGGATTACAAGGAGTAACAGGCCCTACAGGATTGCAAGGTGTTACTGGCCCTACTGGATTGCAAGGAATAACAGGACCTACCGGATTACAGGGAGTAACAGGATCTACTGGATTACAAGGAATAACCGGTCCAATAGGATTACAAGGCGTAACCGGTCCTACTGGACTACAAGGCGTAACAGGCCCTACGGGACTACAGGGAGTAACTGGATCTACTGGATTACAAGGAGTAACCGGCCCAACAGGACTACAAGGAGTTACCGGTCCAACAGGACTGCAAGGAGTAACAGGACCTACCGGATTACAGGGAGTAACT
This sequence comes from Clostridium tepidum, assembly GCF_002008345.1. GTDB lineage: Bacteria > Bacillota > Clostridia > Clostridiales > Clostridiaceae > Clostridium_F > Clostridium_F tepidum. The sequence goes on along the minus strand of NZ_MRAE01000085.1, from coordinate 863 downwards.
GGACCTACTGGATTACAAGGAATAACCGGTCCAATAGGATTACAAGGCGTAACCGGTCCTACTGGACTACAAGGCGTAACAGGCCCTACAGGACTACAGGGAGTAACTGGCCCTACAGGATTACAAGGAGTAACCGGCCCAACAGGACTACAAGGAGTTACCGGTCCAACAGGACTGCAAGGAGTAACAGGACCTACCGGATTACAGGGAGTAACTGGACCTACTGGATTACAAGGAATAACCGGTCCAACAGGATTACAAGGAGTAACAGGACCTACTGGATTTCAAGGAATAACAGGACCTACAGGATTACAGGGAGTAACCGGACCAACAGGACTCCAAGGAATAACCGGTCCAACAGGGGCACAAGGAATAACAGGACCTACAGGATTACAAGGAGTAATAGGTCCAACAGGACTACAAGGTGTAACAGGTCCAACAGGACTACAAGGAATAACCGGTCCAACAGGATTACAAGGAGTAACAGGACCTACAGGATTACAAGGAGTTACTGGCCCTACTGGATTACAGGGAGTTACAGGTCCAACAGGACTGCAGGGAGTAACAGGACCTACTGGATTACAAGGAATAACCGGTCCAACAGGATTACAAGGAGTAACAGGACCTACAGGATTGCAAGGTGTTACTGGCCCTACTGGATTACAAGGAGTTACAGGTCCAACAGGACTGCAAGGAGTAACAGGCCCTACTGGATTTCAAGGAGTAACGGGTCCAACAGGATTACAAGGTGTAACCGGCCTAACAGGACTACAAGGAGTTACAGGTCCAACAGGACTGCAAGGAGTAACAGGACCTACTGGATTACAGGGAGTAACCGGACCTACTGGACTGCAAGGAGTAAC
>NZ_MRAE01000084.1 GCF_002008345.1 Clostridium tepidum | reverse complement strand
TAGGTTACCCACGTGTTACTCACCCGTCCGCCGCTAATCCACTTCCCGAAGGAAGCTTCATCGCTCGACTTGCATGTGTTAAGCACGCCGCCAGCGTTCGTCCTGAGCCAGGATCAAACTCTAAATTTAAAAGTTTAATCTCTTCTCAAATTCATTGACAAGGTTTAATACCTTATCTTACTGGCTGTTACAAGAATGTTTCTTGTTAATTCTCTGTTTAATTTTCAAAGACCATGTCGCCTCAGCGACTTTTATATCTTATCAAATTTGTTGTTCTTTGTCAAGAACTTTTTTCAAATGATTTTTGATATCTTTCATTTGCTTGCGTCACACACAAACAACAATATATATGTTATCAAATAATAAAGATTTAAGTTTTAGACTATGGCTAAAATACTAATATTAAATTGAATTTACTCCAATATACTATTAATTTTTACAATTTAAGCATATTGATACACCAGGCAAGCTTTATGCCAATTTTAAATCCTATTAGTATATATATATAATTTAACTTTAAATAAATAGATTATAATTTATTTATTTATATAATTATACCCTCTAAATTTATTTAATATACATATTTATTTTATATTAAATAAAAAAAGATAACAGCTAACTTGTTATCCTTTTTTATTAATTTATTCTATTTTTAATTATTTTATTTCAACTGAATATCTATTTCTTAAATCTTGGGTAAATTTATTATATTGTTCATTTTGTTTTTCTTGTATAAGTTTGTTATTTATCATAGCTTTAACTTCATCAAAGGGTTTAATCATACTTTCTCTTTTATTATCAACTAATATCAAATGATATCCAAATTGAGTTTTAATAGATTTTGTAACCTCATTAACTTTTGCTTCAAATGCTGCTTTTTCAAACTCCGGAACCATTTGTCCTTTAGTAAATGTTCCTAAGCTTCCTCCTTGAGCTTTAGAAGGACATTTTGAATATTTTTCTGCTGCTTCTGAAAAATCTAATCCATTTTTTATTTCTTCATATATATTATTAGCTTCATCTATTGAATCCACCAATATATGCCTTGCTGTTATAAGTTCTTGTGTTCTAAATTCTTCTTTATTATCTTCATAATATTTTTTAATTTCTTCTTCTGAAACTGTGGCTCTAGCTAAAACACTAGATACTGCAACTTGTATTAAAAGTTGTTTCTTAGTAGCTTCCAATTGTTTTTTAAAGTCTTCTGTCTCATCAAATTTCATTTCTTTAGCATAATCATATGCAAGTTCAAAATCAATCATTTGTTTTATTAGATCTTTTCTTCCTTTTTCTGTATTTAAATAAGTTTGTCTTTCTTTTGGAAAAGTAAGTATTGTATTATCTACATCTTCATTTGTTATTTCTTTCCCATTAACTATAGCTACTACATTATTTTCCATAAAAATTCTCCTTTATAATAAATTTATTTCTGTCACAGCTTAATTTTAACATAAAAAAAATTAAATTTTAAGCAAAATTATATTTAAAAGCTTAATTAACATAAAAAAGCACTCAAGATTATTATCTTAAGTGCTTTTGGTGGCTCGACCAGGAATCGAACCAGGGACACGAGGATTTTCAGTCCTCTGCTCTACCGACTGAGCTATCGAGCCATATTCATCTGGCAACGACCTACTCTCCCACAGGGTCTCCCCTGCAGTACCATCAGCGCTTTGAAGCTTAACCTTCGTGTTCGGCATGGGAACGGGTGTTACCTTCAAGCCACAATCACCAGATTTATTTTGTTGAAAGACTATTCTTTCAAAATTACACAGTGAATTTTTTATTTGATCAAGCCCTCGACTTATTAGTATCAGTCAACTTAACATGTTACCA
>NZ_MRAE01000083.1 GCF_002008345.1 Clostridium tepidum | reverse complement strand
TCTTGTTCACCAATCGGTAAATAACCTATTTCATCGATTATCAATAACTTATACTTACTAAAATGTTTTATCCTGCTTTCAAGCTTATTTTCTAAATATGCTTTCTTCAGCTGAGCAATCAAATCATGGCACTTTATAAAATATGTGCTTATTCTTTTCTTTGCAGCAGCAATACCAATTGAAGTTGCTAGGTGTGTTTTTCCCACCCCACTATTTCCGATTAAAATTATATTGTTATTACTCTCCAAAAATCTTAGGCTCTCAAAATCTAAAAACTGTTTTTTATTTATTTTAGGTTGAAAGTTAAAATCAAAGTCCTTCATTTCCTTTAAGTGTGGAAATCCAGCTACCTTCACCATTGCATTAGTTGCATTGAAGTTCTTTACTTCTATTTCCTTTGATGTAAGCTCGTAGAGCGCATCTACGATGCTTATATTGCCTTCATTTACTCTTGTTATATATTCATCTAACTTCAAACTTATTTGTGTTAGCTTCAAATCTCTTAAATTTTCACATAACTTCTGATAGTTGCTCATTAAATTTCTCCAATTCTTTAAAATGTTTATTTGCATATTCTGATACTGTTTCTTCATCTTGACCTTTAAATGTTATACCTAATAAATCTACATGATGATCAGTATGATAATTAACTTTTTTGTTAGAAATGTTGTGTATTGTAACTAAAGTTTTGTTATAATACACATAGAGGTTATTTTCAGTGACCTCTACAACAATTATTTTACCAATTAGCTCAGGTGGAACAGAGTACATGTTTTGTTTATACTTAAATAGAGCATTTGTATTTACCTTTGCTGATGTGGTGGTGTTTTTGTAAAAAGAACATACTTTATCATGTGGTAGTGGTAGGAGATGTTCTTTTTCTTTGTTGAAAACTAATATAGGCGGTAAGCCTGTAGCTTGACACATCCTTGAATTAGCCTCATTTGTTATAATACTCATCTTCTTATGTAACTCCTCTAAATTTTCTACAATACCATTGTAATTCATTATTTCATCTATTATTCTCATTGGATTTTCCACTTTTGCTTTAGTATTAGGTCTCGCCCTAATGCAAGGAACTACTTTAAATCCAAAATCGTCAGCTAATTGTTTAAATTTATTATTGATTTTTCCTTGGGAACCTTCGGTTCTTGCTTGGTCCATCATTGTTGATGCAGAATCATTTTACTCCCATCCTTAAATGAAAATTTAAGTTTTTCTTTCCAATCAAATTGAGCCTGTTTACCAAACGGAGTTTCAGATTTTATAGCATCTTTTTTAGATTTTGATTTAAAATACTCAGTAAATTCATTGTTTTTCAAAATAAAGTAATTAAAATTACTTCGAGAACATTGTAGACCATGCTCTCTAACGAGATATCTGTATAGATGTGATTTGTAATAGAATATCTGTTTATTTTCTGCTGATAGCAAAGATCTGATAGTATCGTAATAATCATCTATCTTAGATTTTTTTGTTTCCGTTCCTTTTGTATATTACCTTCATAATATTTTTTTACTGTTCTTCTATCAATGCCTAGTTTTCTTCCGAGTTCACTGAAATTTGGTTTTCCCAAGTTATTAACCTCCACTAATATTTTTAATTTGCCTAAATCTTTTACTGAGTTTATTTCTATTTCAGTATTAATTTTCATGTTTAGAATCATATTCATCACCCAATAATACTGTAAAGAATTTAGGCAATATTGTACATAAAAATATTAGCAACTTAGTACATTTTTATTTTAGCATTAATAAGAATGTTATGTGAATGGAAGGGAATAAAAATAATAGAAGCTAATATGTGTAAAGATCATATACATATGCTTGTATCAATACCGCCAAAGATTAGTGTATCAGGATTTGTAGGATTCTTGAAAGGAAAAAGTAGTTTAATCATATTTGAGAGATTTTCGAATTTAAGATATAAATATGGGAACAGATATTTTGGTGCAGGGGATGTTATGTGGACATAGTAAGGAAAAATAAAAAAGCAATTGAAGAATATATAAAAAATCAACAAAAAGAAGATATGATTGCCGACCAAATAAGTATTAAAGAGTATATCAACCCTCTTAAGAGTGGCAAGTAATAATTAAATTGCGTCTGGCGAGATTTTTATAGACGCCTTAAGGCATAATGCTAGTAAAGTGCCCTTATAGGGTTTTTTATTTACAACTAAAAATTTTAATGATTTATATATTAAAATATATAGCTAAACTATACTATTTTTTATAAGAGAGTTAAGAGAATCATGTAAAATAATATATTTATAATAAACTTTAATCAAGTTTTGAAAACTATTGCAATACAATTAGAAATAGTTTAATTATATAGCTATTTTCAACAGCTTCTATATGTACAAGAATTAGCTACTATAAATATGTTATATGCAATTAAGATATATTTTAAAGTTGTAAATAAAAATTAAAAGTAGTATATATGAATATATATTATTTTTTTATATATAATATTAATGTGGCAATATATTATATATAAAATATTATAAATTTATACGCTGCCGTGCGTATCAATATGCTTAAATTGTAAAAATTAATAGTATATTGGAGTAAATTCAATTTAATATTAGTATTTTAGCCATAGTCTAAAACTTAAATCTTTATTATTTGATAACATATATATTGTTGTTTGTGTGTGACGCAAGCAAATGAAAGATATCAAAAATCATTTGAAAAAAGTTCTTGACAAAGAACAACAAATTTGATAAGATATAAAGGTCGCTGAGGCGACAAGGTCTTTGAAAATTAAACAGAGAATTAACAAGAAACATTCTTGTAACAGCCAGTAAGATAAGGTATTAAACCTTGTCAATGAATTTGAGAAGAGATTAAACTTTTAAATTTAGAGTTTGATCCTGGCTCAGGACGAACGCTGGCGGCGTGCTTAACACATGCAAGTCGAGCGATGAAGCTTCCTTCGGGAAGTGGATTAGCGGCGGACGGGTGAGTAACACGTGGGTAACCTACCTCAAAGTGGGGGATAGCCTCCCGAAAGGGAGATTAATACCGCATAATATAAGAAAATCGCATGA
>NZ_MRAE01000082.1 GCF_002008345.1 Clostridium tepidum | reverse complement strand
CGCAAATAGGCAGAGATCCAGGGATTTCCGAATGAGGGAACTCACATGGGTAACCCCATGTATCATGCACTGAATACATAGGTGTATGAGGGTAAACCCGGGGAACTGAAACATCTAAGTACCCGGAGGAAGAGAAAGAAAAATCGATTTCCTAAGTAGCGGCGAGCGAACGGGAAAGAGCCCAAACCAGAAACTTGTTTCTGGGGTTGAGGATAGATCATAAAAGAAGAGGTATCTTAATCGAAAAGGGCTGGAACGCCCTACCATAGAAGGTAATAGTCCTGTAGATGAAAAGAGAAAACTTCGAGATCTAATCCAGAGTACCACGAGACACGTGAAACCTTGTGGGAAGCAGGGAGGACCACCTCCCAAGGCTAAATACTACCTAGTGACCGATAGTGAAGCAGTACCGTGAGGGAAAGGTGAAAAGAACCCCGGGAGGGGAGTGAAATAGAACCTGAAACCGTGTGCCTACAACCGATCGGAGCACGTTAAAGTGTGACGATGTGCTTTTTGTAGAACGAGCCAGCGAGTTACGCTATGTAGCAAGGTTAAGTACTTAAGGTATGGAGCCGAAGGGAAACCGAGTCTGAAAAGGGCGAAAAGTTGCATGGTGTAGACCCGAAACCGGGTGACCTATCCATGGCCAGGTTGAAGCGAGAGTAAAATCTCGTGGAGGACCGAACCACGTTGGTGTTGAAAAACCATGGGATGAGCTGTGGATAGCGGAGAAATTCCAATCGAACTCGGAGATAGCTGGTTCTCCCCGAAATAGCTTTAGGGCTAGCGTCGTGTAATTGAGTAATGGAGGTAGAGCACTGAATGGGCTAGGGGCTATAGTAGTTACCGAACCCTATCAAACTCCGAATGCCATATACTTGTATCACGGCAGTCAGACTGCGAATGATAAGATCCGTAGTCAAAAGGGAAACAGCCCAGACCATCAGCTAAGGTCCCAAAGTGTAAGTTAAGTGGAAAAGGATGTGGGATTTCTAAGACAACTAGGATGTTGGCTTAGAAGCAGCCACTCATTTAAAGAGTGCGTAATAGCTCACTAGTCAAGAGATCCTGCGCCGAAGATGTCCGGGGCTCAAACTTACCACCGAAGCTATGGGGTGTACACTATGTGTACGCGGTAGGGGAGCTTTCTGTATGGGTTGAAGTCGTACCGTAAGGAGTGGTGGACTGTACAGAAGTGAGAATGCTGGCATAAGTAGCGAGAAATAAGTGAGAATCTTATTGGCCGAAAACCTAAGGTTTCCTGGGGAAGGCTCGTCCGCCCAGGGTTAGTCGGGACCTAAGCCGAGGCCGAAAGGCGTAGGTGATGGACAATCGGTTGATATTCCGATACCACCTATTTACGTTTGAGAGATGGGGTGACGCAGTAGGATAAGATGTGCGCACTATTGGATGTGCGTCTAAGCATTTAGGCATGCTTGATAGGCAAATCCGTCAGGCTAAGCTGAGATGTTATGGGGAGCCAAATGTGGCGAAGTATCTGATTCCACACTGCCAAGAAAAGCCTCTATCGAGTAAATAGGTGCCCGTACCGCAAACCGACACAGGTAGGTGAGGAGAGAATCCTAAGGCCATCGGAAGAATTGCTGTTAAGGAACTCGGCAAATTGACCCCGTAACTTCGGGAGAAGGGGTGCCTACGAAAGTAGGCCGCAGAGAATAGGCCCAAGCAACTGTTTAGCAAAAACACAGGTCTCTGCTAAAGCGAAAGCTGATGTATAGGGGCTGACGCCTGCCCGGTGCTGGAAGGTTAAGGGGAACACTTAGCGAAGCGAAGGTGTGAACTTAAGCCCCAGTAAACGGCGGCCGTAACTATAACGGTCCTAAGGTAGCGAAATTCCTTGTCGGGTAAGTTCCGACCCGCACGAATGGCGTAATGATTTGGGCACTGTCTCAACAGCAAATCCGGCGAAATTGTAGTGCAAGTGAAGATGCTTGCTACCCGCGATTGGACGGAAAGACCCTGTAGAGCTTTACTGTAGCTTAGCATTGAATCTCGGTATTGTCTGTAC
>NZ_MRAE01000081.1 GCF_002008345.1 Clostridium tepidum | reverse complement strand
ATTTATATCTTTAACTTTATTTTAACATAAATATCACTATTAATAGGATTATTTAATATAATAAAATATTTTTTAATAATTAATTTAAATAAATCTTATAAAATAAATAAGCCAATAGTAAAAAATCTATTAGCTTATTTATTATAAATCATTAATATATAAAAATAAATCTATCTAAATATACTTTGAATTATACTTAAAATTAAATTGAAATACTATATATTTTTTCATTAAAATTAAATCTCTATTTTTTAGATGGTTTCCCTATCTCTATTGGATTATTTTTATTTGCACTCCATTCATTCCATCCACCATCATATAAAGATATATTTTTTAACCCCATAACATCAGCATATATTAAAACTTCAGCTGCTTTCCAACCAGTTCCACAATAAAAAGATAATTTTTCATTTGGTTTTATACCTTCTTTTTCCCACATTGTTAGTATTTCTGATGCATTTCTCATAGTATTATCTACATTTCTAAAATCCTCTAAATGTAAATTATCTGATCCTGAATGCCCCCATACAGCTCCAGCTGGACGCCCCTTTTCTTTTATATAATCATAGCCTGAAGTTTTTCCTGTGAATTCATCCCAACTTCTTACATCAACAAGTTTACTTCCTTTTTTATCCTTTAGTATTTCTTTGGCTTCAGGCAAATCTACTATATATCCTTTATTTAAAGGTACTGTTGCTCCAAAAGAATCTACTGGTGTCTTCTTATTTAATGTTGTATCTAGATCATATCCAGCACTAGTCCAAGCAGTTGTACCTCCATTTAAAACCCTTACATCTTTAACGCCCATATATTTTAATATTGCTGCTACTCTAAATGAAGGCATAGAATCTGATCCATATAACACTACTGTGGTATCTGCTGTAATACCATTATTTTTAGCGAATTCTTCTGATTCCTTATCTGATATACGATTCCATACTGGTGCTTTTTCAACTTCACCTGTATCTATATGTACAGCACCTTTAATATGTCCTTTTTTGTAATCTTCTGCTTTTGATTCATCTCCCCAACTTACTTCAAAAACTTTGTATTTATCTCCTTTAAAAGTTTCTGGTTTTTTATTATTTATTAAATCATTAACCCAACTAGCTGGCACTAACATTTGATAATTATAATAACTTTCCATTGGAAGTTTATCATCTTTTGCCCATTCTTTAACATCATATTTATATAATTTAGTTATTCCTTTTTTATTTAAATATTTTGCCACTTCTTCTGCATCTTTTCCATTAGCATCATATAGAACTATATTTTTATCCTTTGTTATACCTTTATTTTTTAAAGCCTCTTCCAATCTTTTTTCTTTATTATTTTCAGTATCTTTTACTTTTAGCCAATTTGCTGAAAAATCAGTAGCACCTTTTATATGCCCACCTCTTTTTACTCCATCTAATTTCCAGCCATTAAAAGCATCATTCACTCTAGTATCTACTACTATCCATTCTTTTGATGTTATATTTTTCTTTAATTCATCTGTTTTAATTTCCTTTACTAAAAAAGTACCTTCCTCCTTTTTCTCTGTTTTTTGATTACTAGCACAACCTATTAATGTAAATATCATAATACCGAATAAAAATAATACTATTCCTTTTAAAAAATTTTTCACTTTTGCACCTCTTTTTCATATATAATTTTGTATTTGTTACATTTTACATTTTACGGTATTTAATTTACATTTTAAAATAAAAAATAATTATATATAAATTTACAATTATAACTAAAACTTATAAATTGAAATATATTTAATTTATTTAATTAAAAACACTATGAAAGTTTATCAAAATTAATAAAATTCATAGTGTTATTTTTATTATTAAATTTGTTTTTAATATTATAAATTATAAGTTTTTGTTTATTACTTTTGACTTATTTCATTATTATACCAAAATATAAATAGAAATAATTGAAGATTTTAACATTATAATTTTTCTTCTATATATATCAAACTAATTTTTGTATGAAAGTTTTTTTAAAGTTTTAAAATATTATCACTTTACGTTTATATTTATTATGCC
>NZ_MRAE01000009.1 GCF_002008345.1 Clostridium tepidum | reverse complement strand
ATTTAGGAGGAAAAATAATTGTTTAAGGATAAAAAAATTAAATATTTAGATATAATAATACCTATTGTTTTTTCTTTAGTAATATCTTTTGTTCTAATCCAAATATTAAAAAATTATAATAATGTGTTTTTAGGGATAGGAAAAATCTTTAAAATATTATCACCATTTATAATAGCTTTTATAATAGCATATGTATTAAATCCGCTAGTTAAATTTTTTGAAGGAAAATTTAAAATTAAAAGAGGTTTAAGTATACTTATATCTTATGTAATAACTTTAGGCATTATTGTTTTAGTTTTAAGTATGATAGTGCCTAAGGTGTTTCAAAGTATAATGGATATATTTCAGAATATACCTTATTATACAAACAAAGGATATGAAATGGTAAATGATTTATTAGTTAATAATGAATTTGCTAATATAATAAATTCTTCTAATGTGTTTAAAGGAAATTATAAAGATTTAATAGATAAAATTGCTAGTTTTACTACTATAGGATTAAACACTATTTTAAATCAAACAATATCTTTTACTACATTTATGGTTAATTTAGTTTTTGGGTTAATTATAGCTATATATGTTTTAAATGATAGAGAAAAATTTGTGTATAATGGTAAAAGGATTATTTTTTTAGTATTTAGAGAAAAATATGGTGCAAAAATTATAGAATTTTTTAAAACAGTAAATTCAATGGTAAAGTTATATATAGGAATAAAGGCGTTAGATTCTTTAATAATAGGACTATTAGCTTTAATAGGATTAATAATATTAAAATCACCTTATGCTCTTTTAATAGCATTAATAGTATGTGTAACAAATATGATACCTTATTTTGGGCCATTTATAGGAATGATTCCAGCAGTTATAATAAATTTATTTTATGTACCAATTAAGGCTTTATGGGTATTAATATTTTTATTTTTACTGCAACAATTTGATGCATGGTATTTAGAACCTAAATTGGTTGGAGATAAAGTAGGATTAAGTCCGTTTTTAATAATTTTAGGCATAACCATAGGTGGAAGTTTGTTTGGAGTATGGGGAATGCTTTTGGCATCACCAGCTATGGCAGTAATTAAAATATATACTACAAAATTAGCAGAAAAATATAATATATAATGGAATTATTTAAATAATAAATTGGGGGGTAGGGTTATTATGAATAGAAAGACTACTATAAAAGATAAGTTAACTAGAAACATGATGACTATAGTTTTCTGTATATTTTTAATAATAGCCATATGTACATACATATTTATCAGTAAGGCTATAAAAAATATAGCAATAAGTGCAGGTCCAGGACTTTCTACTATAGTATCTCGTGAGTTAGAGGGAAAAGATTTAACAGATTTATTGGATAAAAAAGAAGAGAGCGAAACATATAAAAAAATAGATGAAGCTATGACTGTTCTTGTATCTAAAAGTAAAGGGATAATAGATGATGCTGCTTTACTAATAAATACAAATGAAAATAAATGGTATTATATTATAGACAAAAATAAGGATAGTCAATTCAAATTAGGCAGTGAGTATTTGGATAAAGAAAAATTAGAAGAAGTTAAAAAGGCTTTAGAGCTTAATACTACACAGGTAAATAATTTAAGTACAGATCTAGAAATGTTTATACCTGTTAAGGCCAACAATGGAATAAATTTAGCTATATGTATAAGTATAAAAAATTCTGTTATAACAAAAGTAAAATACATACTTTTAGGTATTTTATTAATAGTTATGATAGTTTCACTAATAATTGTGAGAATTATAATAGGTGGTATAGCTAGAAAGCAAACGAAATCTATAACCGTACTTGTTAATAAAATGAAAGAAATGTCTAAGTTAGAAGGAGATTTAACTAAAAGAATAGATATTGAAAGTAATGATGAGATTGGAGAATTAGCACAGTATACAAATGAAATGTTAGATACTATTCAAAAAATATTAATAGATGTAAAAGATGTATCAGATAGATTAAATGCTGATAATAAAGAATTCAATAATGCTTTTAATAGATCAGCAGAACAATTTGAAGATACTACAATGCTTACTAAAAATATAAATGAAAAAATACATAATCAAACTTTATGGTTAGGTGATATATCTAGCAGTGTAAATAATTTTAATGATATTGTAAAGGATGTAACTCTTAGTACAAAAGAAGCGGCAGCACAATCTATAAATACTACTAATAGTGCTAATGAAGGAAATGAATATATAAAAAAATTAGAGGTTCATTCTAATGATATTTCTAAAGTTGTAAATAAAACTTCTACTTTAGTTAATAGTTTAGGAAATAAATCAGAACAAATAAATGGTATAGCAGATACTATAGGAGCTATAGCAGATCAAACTAATCTTTTGGCTCTTAATGCATCTATAGAAGCTATGCATGCAGGAGAGAAAGGTAAAGGTTTTGCGGTAGTTGCAGAGGAAGTTGGTAAATTAGCCTTTGAATCTTCAAAATCCTCAGAAGAAATATTTAATTTAATTCAAGAAGTAAGACAAGGTATAAACAGTGTAGAAATTGCAATGCAAGAGGTTTCTAAAAAGACAGTAGAGCAGGCAGAGTTTATAGAAAATGTATCAGATAAGTTTAAAGATATAGTTTATTCTATAAATCAGGTTTCAAAAAAAGTTGAAGAAGTATCAAAAGCTTCTGATAATATGGCTATTAATTTGTCAGATATAAAAAATCAAATAGAGAATTTAACTGGAGTTTCTGAGGAAAATAGTAAATCTACTAACAAAATTGCATTAAATGTAGAAGAACAAATTTTATCAATAAAGCAATTGTCAAACAGGACAAAGGAATTAAACAATGTATCAAAGGTATTAATGGACAAACTAGAAAAGCTAAAATTAAGTTAAAAGTAAAAATTAAAATTGTAAAAAATATGTCCTAGGAAATATAATTGATTACTAGGATATATTTTTTTATTTATTAAAACTATAGTTATATTTTTATTTAATACTTAGATGAATATTTAAAATTAACTTCAATAGATGTATCTTTTGTATGAAAAAACAATTTACTATAAAATTATGGAGGTAATTATATGGATTTTAGAGAATATGAAAAAGAAATGAAAAGAACTGCAGGGGAATTTATAAAGTTAGATAAAAAAGGATTAGCTTTGGGAGCTATGGGCATATCTGGAGAAGCAGGAGAAGTAACTGATTATATTAAGAAGATTTTATTTCACGAACATGAGTTATCTAAGGACAAGCTAATAGAGGAGTTAGGAGATGTACTTTGGTATATTACATATTTATCTAAGGTTATAGGTGTAGATTTAGAAACTATAGCTAATAGAAATATTGAAAAACTAAGAAAAAGATATCCAGAAGGATGGGATCCAAACAGAAGTATACATAGAGAAGAATAATTAAAAATTTTATATAATTTTTTATAAAATGAATAATAAATACTATATAAATTTCAAAAAAATATGATATAATAGTACTTAGTTATTTAAAATGCAAGAAAGGTTAAATTCATGTTGCATATTTGGAGGTATTAGAATGAAAAAAGAATTTTCTCTAAGTACAGGAAAGGCTATGATAAATTTTACAGCAAAATATTGTGATACTGCAGAAGCTTTGTTTAATAGTTATGCTTTTAAAAAGGTTTTAGGAGCTTATATTAAAAAAATAAAAAAAAGAGAAACTAATGTATATAAGTATATAGAAAACACTATGAATGTAGATGAGGATATATTTTTAGAAGATATTTCTAATATATTTAAATTACTTATGGTTTTAAAAGCAGAAGAAATAAGAAGATTAGAAGATAAATATGAAAAAGTTTTAGAGGATAAAGATAAATTTATTTTATTTGTAGAAGATTTATATAATTTTTGGAGAAAACTTGAAAGATATACTATAGTTCAAAATAGTAAAATTGGGGATGGACTTCAAAATGTTAGCTTCATAGATGCAAACAATAACTTTTCAAATCTTATATTAAGAACTTATAGAAAAGTTGAAGAAAATATTTTAGGAGAAAAACCAAAAATATATAGACAATTACCAGCGGGAGGAAATGCAGGTTTAATACTAAATAATTCTAGTTGGAATATGCCTAAGGATTATGAAATTTTAAAAGATATACCTTTTATAGATTCTATATTACTAGATCCTCCTTTTATAACTTACCCTAAAAAGAACAAAAGAGATGGTATGTTTGAAGAAATTTTTGAGAATCCATTAAAAAAATGTAGGATAAATTCAGATCATTGGTTTTGTTATCCTGCAAAAGTGGGAACTCTTTTAGCATATATATATTTCCATAGAGATTATATGGCTCATGGAGTAACTTTATGTAACTTATTTGAAATAGCCAAAGAAGAAGAATATAGAAATAAAAAACCTGATATAGTATATGTTCTTGGAGCACGAGATGACAATGAAAAAATTCAAACAGTTTTCTATGATGATAAAGAAAATGACATTATGTTAGGATATATAAACTATAATGAAGCTATAGATTATTTTGGATATATGAAAAAAATGACATTAACTCTTCATAATCTAATAATGATAAAAAGAGGATATCTACCAATACATGGTGCTATGGTTAATATAGTAACTAAAAATAATAAAACAGCTAATGTAATAATAATGGGAGATAGTGGAGCAGGAAAGTCTGAAAGCTTAGAAGCATTTAGGGAACTAAGTGAAGATTATATAAGTGATATGACTATAATATTTGATGATATGGGAGTAGTTAAATTAAATAAAGATAAAAAACCAGTAGGATCAGGGACAGAAATAGGAGCCTTTGTAAGATTAGATGATTTAGATACTGGATATGCATTTAAACAAATAGATAGAAGTATATTTATGAATCCGGATAAAGTAAATGCTAGATTAGTTATACCTGTGGCAAGTTATAAAGAAATAACAACAGAGTATCCAATAGATTTATTCTTATATGCTAATAACTATGAAGCTGAAGGAGAAAATTTAGAATTCTTTAAAGATGTAAATGTGGCATTAGATACTTTTAGAGATGGAGCTAGAATGGCTAAAGGAACTACTACTGAAAAGGGACTTGTAAAAACTTATTTTGCAAATCCTTTTGGACCAGCACAAAAAATGGAAGATACAGAAAAATTATTAGTAGAATACTTCAATAAATTCTTTGAATCAGGAGTAAAAGTAGGACAATTAAGAACTAGATTAGGTATAAATGGTATGGAAAAAGATGGTCCTAAAAAAGCAGCTATAAGCCTATTAGAAGAAATAAAAAATATATAATTTATTAATTATACTATATTAGATATAAAAGAGCTTAATAAAATATTCATGTTTTAAATAAGATTTTAACCTTATTTATTAAAAATTTCCTATTCAGGAGAGTAATCATTTTTAGATTTCCTCCTGGATTTTTATGTTTTAGTATTAACTAGGTGAATTTTTAATTCTGTCACATTAAGAATAATTAAAGCTTATTTATAGTTTATTACATATATTTTTTAAGAATATTGCACTTTTGTATGTGAAAATTTTTGAAAAATTTCGTAAAGTAAAAATATCCTAAAATAAAAATAAAAGGATACTTAATAATAAAAGTATATAAAAAAAGAAAAGTTAAAAACTATAACTGTAATATAAAAATTAGGAGGTATAACTATGCAAGATAAATCATCAGCAAAAGCAAGAGCAAAGGAATTACTTTTAGAAGGAAAAAGTAAGGAATTTATAATGGATGAAACTAGATTAAGACTAAAAGATATTAAAAGAATAGAAAAGGAAATAGCAGATAAATTTTAAAACATAAATAAAAATCCATAACTTTATTTACAAGTAGAAGTGTTTATATTTATAATATATTATTTATTATATTATAGATATATATGAATCAAAAAAATAAATAGCAATAAATTAAAGTATTAATAGTATAAGTAAAAGATATTAAAAGTAGATATAGTATTATAAAGGAGATTATTTATTTAAAAGATACAATCTCCTTTATATTTATAATTACTACATAAAAACATTCTTAGTGGACATGAATTTAAAAACATATAATCTCCTTTATATTTATGATTACTAAGAGTATAGTGCATAATTAGGTAAATTTGGTAAGAATAATATGTTATAAATATTATTTATAGTTAAAGTTTTATCTATAAAATAATCAAATAACTTGTTAATATTAAGCGTGATATAATAAATTTTGATGCTATTGATCAGATAATGAAAACGTATATAAGATCTGTTAATTATTTGTTTTTTAGCCGTTTAATTTGGTTGTGTTAAGTAATTATGAAAAATAGCTTTAAAAAACATATAATTCTATTGTTTTTGTTTTAAATGTTAAAAGATAGCAAATTTATATTTTAGATAATATATTTGTGATGAATTTATTATATTTCAATAGGTTATAGTAATCAATCTTCATATAACTTAACAGAACTTTTAATTTTAAAAGGAGGATAAAAATGAAAAAATTAAAATCAATAGTTTCTGTGTTTTTAATAGGAATTTTAACATTAGGATTAGTTGCTTGTGGCTCTAAAAAAGAAGAAAGTAAAAATGCAGAAGATAAAAAAGATTTAAAAGGTAGTACCATAAAAATAATTGCTACATCAGAAGATTATAAGCCTGTATTTGAAAAATTCACGAAAGAAACTGGTATAAAAGTTGAATTTTTATCTATGTCTTCTGGAGAAGTTATATCAAGAATTAAAGCTGAAGGTGGTAAACCTATGGCAGATCTATGGTTTGGTGGTGGATTAGATGCATTTATGGATGCAAAAGATTCAGGTCTATTAGAAAAATACATACCAGAAGAAGCTAAAGATATAAAAGAAGAATACAAAGATAAAGAAGGATATTGGATTGGAAAGGGTTTAACAATAGTAGGATTTTTAGCTAATAAAGATGTACTTAAGGAGAAAAATCTACAAATTCCTAAAACATGGGATGATTTAGCTAAACCAGAATATAAAGATGAAATATTAATGTCTAATCCAGCAGTATCAGGTACAAATTACGCAGTAGTAAATGCTTTATTGCAACAAAAAGGAAAAGATGCAGGATGGAATTATTTTGAAAAATTAAATACAAATATATCTTACTACTCTAAAAGAGGTAAAGATCCACAATTAAAGGCTACAGCAGGAGAAGTAGCAATAGGTATAACATATATAGATAATTCTATATTAAAATTAGAAAAAGAAAAAAATATGCAAGTTATATATCCAGAAGATGGAATACCATGGGTTGTAGAAGGAATGGCTATATTTAAAAATGCCAATAATTTAGAAGGTGCTAAGGTATTTGAAAATTGGATATTAAAGAAAGAAACACAAGAAGAATTAGCTAAAATAGATGGAAAAGATGGAGCTATGCTTGTTAAACCAGGAGTTAAAGGCATAGATTTAAAAGTACCAAAGGATAAATTAATGAAAGAGGATTTATCTTCTTTTGGAAAGGACAGAAAAGAAATACTTGATAAATGGAAAGCTATAGTAGGTAATAAATAATATGAATAGGAAAAAATTAAGGGTATCTAATAAGCTAGATACCCGATTTTATAATATTTTAGATAAACTTTTAATAATACTTTTAATATCATTAGTAATTTTATTTATATTTTGGCCAATTATTTGTGTTATAAAAGAAAGCTTTTTAAAAGATGGTAATTTTACTTTGAATTTATATAAAGATATATTTAAAAGTAATAAAAAACTTATATACAATAGTGTATTTATAGCGTTAATGTGTACAATATTTACTACTTTAATATCTATACCTGTCGCTCTTTATGCAAGCTTCTCATCAGGTAGAATAAAGAGAATAATTACAATTACTTTAATGCTTACAATGATATCACCACCTTTTGTATCTTCTCTAGCTTACATAAATTTATTTGGAAGAAGAGGTTTTATAACTCACGGAATTTTAAAATTAACTCTTAATACATATGGTTGGCAGGGCATTGTTATAATGGAGACTTTAGGTTTAGTATCTATGTCATCCTTATTATTAATAGGTATAATAGGGGGAGTAGATAAGAATTTTATAGATGCTTCTTTGGATTTAGGAGGAGGTCTTAACTATACTCTATTAAGAATAGTTTTACCAATTATAAAGCCAGGTATAATAGTTTCTGCATTATTGACTTTTGTAAGAAGTTTATCAGATTTCGGAACACCAATGATTATAGGAGGTTCTTTTCAAGTTTTAGCTACAGAAGTTTATATGAATATAATAGCTAACGGAAATTTTGGGATGGCTGCAGCAATGAGTGTAATTATACTGATACCTTCGTTAATAGTTTTTTTAATATATAAATCTTATATGAGCAAATTTCAAGTTTTTTCTAAAGATAGTAAAAGTCTTTCTTCCCAAGATCATGAATATAAAATAAAAGGAGTATTTGCTGTCATTTTAAAAGGAATTACTTATTTATTTTTGTTAGTAATGATTATGCAATATACATCAATATTCTTAAGTGCTATAACTAACTATAAGTTTAATAAAATATTTTTCACTTTAGATAATATAAAAAAGATTTATGATTATAATTTAAGTAGTTTTGGAAGAAGCATAGTATACTCATTAATTACTGGATTAATAGGCAGTTTATTAGGAATTTTTATATCTTATTATGTAGATAGAAGAAAAATTATAGGTGGTAAATTTATAGATTTTATATCTACACTACCTTACATAATTCCTGGAACATTTTTTGGAATAGGATATATATTTGCATTTAATAAATATCCTTTGGAATTTACGGGAACAGCTTTTATAGTAATTGCAAATTGTATATTTAAACAAATTCCTATGACTACTAAAGCATCTTCAGCAGTTTTATCAGGAATAGATTCACAAATAGAAGAAGCTGCAAAAGATTTAGGAGCACCTAATATATTTATAATTAAGGATGTAATATTGCCTATGCTAAAACCTGCTTTTTTATTAGGATTTATAAATAATTTTACATCTACTATGACTACTATTGGAGCAATAATATTTCTAATATATCCTGGTCAAAAGGTAGCTACAGTGGAAATGTTTGATGCTATACAAAGTGGAGATTATAGTGTAGGTTCTGCTATGGCATCTTTAATAATTATAATTACGCTTATTATAAATATATTGTTTACAAAGTTTATTATAGGAGGAAAGTATGTATCTAAAGATAAGCAATTTAGTTAAAGTTTTTAATAACGTAAAAGTAGTTGATAATATTAATTTAGAATTAGAAAAAGGTAAGCTATTATGTCTTTTAGGACCAAGTGGTTGTGGCAAGACTACTACTCTTAAAATTATAGGTGGATTTTTGAAACAAGATAATGGTAGTATTTTTATAGAAAATGAAAATATTTCAAAGCTTTCACCAGAAAATAGGCCCATTTCTACAGTTTTTCAATCCTATGCTCTTTTTCCTCACATGAATGTAATAGAGAATATAATTTATGGATTAAAATTTAAAGGATACAGTAAGAAAGAAGCTTTAAAAAAAGGAGAAGAATATTTAGAAATAATAGGATTATCTGAATTTAAAAATAAAAAAATATCTCAATTAAGTGGAGGACAGCAGCAAAGAGTAGCATTAGCAAGATCACTAATACTTAATCCTAAAGTGCTTTTATTAGATGAACCTTTAAGCAATTTAGATGCTAAGCTTAGGATAAAAATGAGAAAAGAAATAAAGGAACTTCAAAGCAAGTTTGATATGACTATGATATTTGTAACTCATGATCAGGAAGAAGCTTTAAGTATTGCTGATTATTTAGCAGTTATGAACGAAGGAAAGTTAATTCAGGTAGGAACTCCAGAAGAAATATATAATAATCCTAAAAATGAGTTTGTGGCATCCTTTATAGGGAATATAAATAAGATTAATGTAAATAATAAAATAGAACTTATAAGACCGGAACAAATATCTATTAATAAAAATCATGGTAATAAAAAAGGGAGAATTAAACATAAACAATTTTTAGGATCTTATGTAAATTATTTTGTGGAAACTAAAGATCAAACTATAATGGTGCAAGATTCTAGTAATAAAAATGAAACTTTTAAAGAAGGAGAAATTGTATATCTGGATTTTTTTAATAAATAGTAGAGTGGTATTGCTAAGTTATATTTTTGCACTTAGTAGTAAATCCTTTGTTTTTATATAAATTTTAAATAATATTATTAGATTGTTTAATTGTTTACTAAAATAGCTCTTTAAAGCATATACTATTTTTATATATGTATATGCTTTAAATTATGGTAAAATTATATTAATTATATTAGTATAAAAAGAAAAGTAAGGGGTTGTTTTTTATGTCAGAAGAAATAACAATGAAGGATATGATGGAAGAAATAAATTCTTCAATGAAAAGAATTCATAAAGGAGAATTATTAAAAGGAAAAGTAATTTCAGTTTCAGATAAAGAAGCAGTATTAAATATAGGATACATATCTGACGGAATATTGCCTAAAAAAGAAGTTATAGATAATGAAGAGATAAGTCTTAAAGATATAATAAGTAAAGAAGATATAGTTTCTGTTTGCGTATTAGAAGTAAATGATGGAGAAGGAAATGTATTATTATCTAAGAAAAAGGCAGATAGTATAGAGGCTTGGTCAAATTTAAATAAAGCATTTAAAAACCAAGAAATATTAGAACTTAAAGTAGAAGAAATAGTGAAAGGAGGAGCTGTAGGACATATAGAAGGTATAAGAACATTTATACCAGCTTCTCAAATAGATAATAAATATGTTAAAGATTTAAATGTATTTAAAGGAGAAATAATAAAGGGAAGATTAATAGAATTAGATAAACAAAAAGGAAAAGTGGTTTTTTCAAGTAGGATAGTAAAAGAAGAAGAAGAGAATAAAAGAAAAGAAGAATTATGGAATAGTTTAGAAAAGGGACAAAAGATAGATGGTGTGGTAAGAAGGTTAGAAAAATTTGGTGCTTTTGTAGATATTGGTGGAATAGACGGATTAGTTCATAATTCACAGCTATCATTTGGTAGAGTAAATCATCCTTCAGAAGTAGTATCTGTAGGAGATAAAGTAGAGGTTTATGTTTTAGATTTTGATAAGAAAACTAAAAAAATAGCTCTATCTTTAAAAGATGTTAAAAATGATCCATGGAATACAGCAAAGGATAAATATGCTGTAGGTAGTGTAGTAGAAGGGACAGTAGTTAAATTATTAAGTTTTGGAGCTTTTGTAGAAGTAGAAAAGGGTGTAGAAGGATTAGTTCATATATCAGAAATAAGTGATGAAAATATAGCTAAACCATCAGAAAAGCTAAATGTAGGAGATAAAGTTAAAGTAAAAGTATTAGAAATTAATTCAGATGAAAAGAGAATGTCATTAAGCATAAAAGAAGCAACAGAAAAACCTAAGGAAGACTTTTCAAAATATATCGATTCTAAAGAAGAAGATGTAACTTTAGGAGATTTATTTGGAGATAAGCTTAAAGATTTATTTTAGGATGTAGATTATAATATGTAATTTGGGAAAATATGCATTACTAAAACGTTTATGTTAGATTTGTTTTAGTAATGCTATTTATATATAACAAAAATATATATTTGCTATGTTATAAATTTTATAGTAAAACATATTAGATTATAAATAGAAGATTTAACATTTATTTAAAGTAAAAACTAATTAGGATGCAATGATGATTCTAATTATTTATGATATGATGATAATTTTATAATAATTGTATTTAGAAAAATGTTATAATAATAATAGAAATTTTAATGATAATATAAAATGTTTAGTTACTAAAGGAGAAAATAATATGTATATTAATAGAACAGAAACAAAAGTTAGATATGTAGAAACAGATCAAATGGGGGTAGTACATCATTCTAATTATTATCCATGGTTTGAAATTGGAAGAACAGAGTTTATAAAGGCTACAGGTATGAAATATACAGATATGGAAAATATGGGAATTATGATGCCTTTGACAGAGAGTTATTGTAAATATATAAAACCAGCAAAATATGAGGATAAAATTATTATAGAAACTTCTATAGAAAAATTGACACCAGTAAAAGTAATATTTAGTTATAAAATCATAAAAAAAGAAAATAATGAACTGCTAGCTAAAGGCAATACTACACAAGCTTTTGTAGATAAAAATAATTTTAAAGTAATGAATTTGAAACAATGTAATAAAGAATTATGGAATAAGTTCATGGAATTGTGTAAATAACTTATTATTAAAAATAATTTATGATAGATTTTATTTTGAATTTTTATTAACAATGGTATAATTATGTATATAATATAAGTTTATATTTTTACAGATTCTTACGTATAAAATAAAGTGAAAATCAAAATTTATATAAAAATCCTATAACAGGGGGTATTATTTTGAAAACACAAAGTGAAAAGGTAGCTAAGGCTTCAGTTAAAATGGCAATTTCTTCAAGAGAGGAAGAAAAAATGTTAATAGAAAAATTTAAGGCTAAGGATATTTTGGCTACAGCAGTAGATGTAGGTGGTAATATAAATGCATCTATGACAAAAATAATAGAAAGAGCATTAGTAGCCTCTAAGAGATGTGGACTTATAAAGGATTGTCATGTAGATGATGGAGCTGTAGTTGGGGCTACAAGAGAAGCTTTACTTCAAGTAATTGAAAAGGCTAATGGATTGAATGTAGGTGGAAAAATAGGAATAGCAAGATCACAAGAACATATAAGTGTGTGTATATTTATGAGCATAGGTCTTTTGCATTTAAATGAGGTAGTTGTAGGATTAGGACATAGATCAATACCAAATGATTAGTATAAATTTATTATAGAAGTTTAACATTTAAAATTTTTTATAAATATTGACAAATGCATATTGTTTATGGTATCATTTTTAACTATAAGATTTAAGAATTATAAATCTTTAATTTATAATTCTTAAATTGGTAAGTAATTAAATTTAAAAAATATATAGATTAATATAATAAATAATTATAATATTAATCTTAATTAAGTAGTATGGTAGAGTAGGATTATTAAGCACAATGCTTATTAGACTAAATTTATATTTTTGTAAAATATTATTAGAACATTAGAAAGTCTTAATTTGAAAATATTATATAGACTTTTAATTTAAAAAATGGATTATAAAAGTAAATTAAATTAATTTTAATATTACAATATAAAAATTAATATACAAAAAGTATTTAATTAATAATATACAAAGTAGTATGGTAGTAATAAATATTAAAAAATATTGTTTTGTAACAATATAATAAAAAATAGTAGCATGGTAGGTTATAGTAGGAGATATTGCAGTCTTTAAATTAAAGGCTTTATTTGTGTACTCTTCTTCTTGAAGGGTTTTTTTATTTATGCAAATAAAATTTTTATATCTTTTCACAGTTTACTGTTTTTCATTATATTTTCAAAATAAAACTCTTCTTAAGTATAGATCAGTATTATTAAATTATATTTTTATTTATCTAAACCTTAGAAGAGGTTATCTAAAGGCATACCTATAATTAACTATAGCTTTTAATAAAATAATAGTTAAACATAGGGAGTCATGAGATAAAAATATATAAATTAAAATTTTGGAGGATGGTAGTATGGTAGTAAAAAGAAAAAATTCAATTCTATTAGCGCTGATTTTTTCAGTTGTTATCTTTGGAGGGTGTTCAAAGCTCTCAAATCCCAAAACATTAAAAGATAAAAAGGTTATAAACATAGGTATAGCTCAAATAATAGAGCATCCAGCTTTAGATTTAGCTAAAAAGGGGTTTGTAGATAGATTAGAAGAAAAAGGTTTTAAGGATGGAGAAAATATAAAAATAGATTTTCAAAATGCTCAGGGAGATATGGCTACAATTCAAACTATAACTCAAAATTTTGTAGCTCAAAAAAATGATATTATATATGCAATAGCAACTCCTTCAGTTCAAGCAGCTTTTAATGCTACTAAGAAAATACCTATAGTTATGACTGCTATTACAGATCCTGTAGAAGCAGGTGTTGTGAAGTCTTTAGACAAATCAGGAACCAATGTGGTTGGAACTTCAGATAAAATATCAATAGAGGAAAATTTTAAATTAATAAAAAATATATTACCTGAAAAAAAGACTATAGGAATATTATATAATACCAGTGAAAAGAATTCTGAAATACAGGTTAAAGAGGCAGAAGAAAAAGCTAAAAAATTTGGATTTAAAATTGTTAAAAAAGGTATAACAAATGTTAATGATATTCATCAATCTTTAGCTTCTATATTAAATCAAATTGATATTATGTTTATTCCTACAGATAATACGGTAGCTTCTTCTATGCCGTTTATAAGTAATGAATGCAATAAGAAGAATATCCCAATAATAGGATCAGAAAAAGCGCACGTAGAAGGGGGAGCATTAGCTACATCAGGTATAGATTACTACAAATTAGGGAAAGAATCTGCGGATGTGGCTATAGAAATTATAAACGGGAAAAAGCCTAAAGATATGAAAGTGAAATTTATGAAAGAAACTAAATTGTCAATAAACCCAGAAGTGGCTAAAAAGTTAAATATAAAAATACCAAAGGATATAGAAGATAAAGCTGAGAAGGTTAAAGGAGGGAAAAAATAATGGATATTTTATTAGCAGTATTAGAGCAAGGATTTATATTTTCAATTGTTTGTTTTGGAGTGTATATAACATATAAAATATTAGATTTTCCAGACCTTTCTGTAGACGGAACTTTTCCTTTAGGAGCAGCAGTTGCAGCAGCTTTTTTAGTAAAAGGATATAGTCCAGTTTTAAGTTCTTTAATAGCTTTAATAGCAGGGGCTATAGCAGGTGGAATAACAGGTATATTAAATGTTAAGTTTAAAATAACTAATTTACTTTCAGGAATTTTAGTGATGGTTGGGTTATATTCTATTAATTTAAGAATAATGGGAAAATCCAATATACCTTTATTTAATAAAGCGCATTTATTTTCAGATACTATGAATCCTATAATTATAATTACAGTGTTTCTTTTAATATGTAAAATTGCTTTAGATTTATTTTTAAAAACAAAGGCAGGATTTATATTAAAAGCCACAGGAGATAATGAACAATTAGTTCTTTCTCTTGGTGTAAATAAGGATTTAATAAAAATAATGGGTCTAATGTTATCTAATGCATTGGTAGCATTAGGAGGAGCTTTAATGGCTCAATATCAAGGATTCTCAGACGTAGGAATGGGTACAGGTATAGTAGTTATGGGACTTGCATCTGTAATAATAGGGGAATCTTTATTTGGAAGAATAAAAGTTTTAAGCGCTACTACAAGAGTATTATTAGGAGCTTTAGTATATAAGTTAGCAGTTTCAATGGCCTTAATTGTGGGTTTAGCTCCTACAGATTTAAAACTTGTAACAGCCATAATTGTAGTAATAGCTTTAAATTTAAATAATAATCCTTTAAAAATAATAACAAAAGAAAAAGCTAAAGAGGGAGGGATTTTAAATGCTTCAAATACAAAATCTCCACAAAGTGTTTAATAAAGATACTGTAAATGAAAATCATTTATTTAATAATCTAAATTTGGATGTAAAAGAAGGAGATTTCATAACTGTAATAGGAAGTAATGGAGCAGGAAAATCTACTCTTTTAAATATAATATCTGGAAGTATAAAGCCAGATGATGGTAAAATAAATTTAGAAAATGAAGATATAACCTTTAGTAAAGAATATGAGGTTTCGAAGTATATAGGACGTGTATTTCAAGATCCGTCTAAGGGAACAGCACCTTCTATGACCATATTAGAGAATATGTCTATGGCAGAAAATAAAGGCAAAAGATTTGGTCTTACTTTAGGGATAAACAAAAAGGAAACTTCTGATTTTGTAGAAATGCTAAAAGAATTAAATTTAGGACTAGAGGATAAATTAAATGTTAATGTAGGATCATTATCAGGGGGCCAAAGGCAGGCATTATCATTAATTATGACAGTTATGAATAAACCTAAAGTATTGCTTTTAGATGAGCATACAGCAGCTTTAGATCCTAAAACTTCTAAAAGAATAATAGAAATAACAGAAAAGATAATAGAAGAAGAAAAGATTACAGCTTTAATGGTAACTCATGATTTGAATCAAGCTATAAATGTAGGAAATAGATTAATAATGATGCATAAAGGTAAGATAGTTTTAGATGTAAAGGGGAAAGAAAAAAAATCTTTAACTAAAGAAAAGTTGTTAAAATGCTTTGAAAATCTAAATATAGAAGATGGATTAAGCGATAGAACTTTATTTTCTTAATTATAATTTTAATATTATTACATTAAAATTATAACTAATATTTTAATATAACAATTTATCTATAATAAGCAGCTCTTAAAGGGCTGCTTTATTTATTGCTAATAAATTTAGAATATTGCTGTATAAGTTTTGTAATCCATGAAAATGAGCTTCAGTTTTAATATTATTTAAATTTATTATATTAATAAAAGCTTTTAATAAATTTTTTGTTAAATGTTACAATTATCCTATAAATTTTACCTTTTTATAACTTTTGATTAGCTTATTTTTCTAAAGTGATAATTAACATAAAATGTGTATTTTGACATAGAAAAGTAGCGTAACTATAATTATAATTAATGAAATTATAATTTCTTAATAATGATTTTATTGCAATAAATAATTTATATAACAGATAATTTAAACAATAATCCTTATTGCAATATCTTATCAATGTCTGTTTTACATAAGAATACTTTTTATAACATTGGATAACATATTTTAATAAAATACTTTTATTGTAATTAGCAATTGTATTTGCAGAGGGAGGAATTTTTTTATGGATAATCCTAATATTCAACGTATAGAATTAGAACATATTTATGGTAAAATTAGCCCTTTTGAGCTTAAAGATAGATTAATTAGTCTTGCTAAAGAAAGTCAGATAGAAAAAAGTGCCCATGCTCTTTTAGATGCAGGAAGAGGAAATCCTAATTGGACAGCAGCAGCTCCTAGAGAAGCATTTTTTGCTTTTGGGCAGTTTGCAGTAGAAGAAACTCGTAGAGTATGGAATGAAGGTGCCTTAGCAGGTATGCCTAAAAAAGAAGGCATTTATAAAAGGTTTAAAGAATACATAAAAAAACACGAAGGAAAGCCAGGTATAGAACTTTTAGATAACATAATTAATTATGGTTTAGATATAAAAGGGTTTGATAAAGATTGTTTTGTATATGAGTTAGCAGATGGGATTATTGGAGATAACTATCCAGTTCCAGATAGAATGTTAATTCATATTGAAAAATTAGTACAGGACTATCTTATGCAAGAAATGTGCTACAATAAACCATTAAAAGGTAAATTTAATTTATTTGCAGTAGAAGGAGCTACTGCAGCTATGTGTTATATATTTGATTCTTTAATCGCCAATGAACTATTACAAAGAGGCGACAGAATAGCCCTTATGACACCAATATTTACTCCTTATCTTGAAATACCACTAATACCTCGTTATAATTTTGAAGTGGTTAAAATTAGTGCAACAGAGACAAGTGAAGATGGAACTCATACTTGGCAATATCCTGATGAAGAATTAGAAAAATTAAGAGATTCAGGTATAAAGGCTTTATTTGTGGTTAATCCTAGTAATCCACCTTCTGTAGCTATAAAACAAGATTCTATAAATAAAATAGTTCAAATTGTTAATGAAAGTAATCCAAATTTAATGATAATTTCTGATGATGTATATGGAACTTTTGTAGATGAATTTCGTTCTTTAGTAGCAGATTTACCATTTAATACTATAGGGGTTTATTCATTTTCAAAGTATTTTGGAGTAACAGGATGGAGACTTGGAACTATTGCACTTTATGAAGAAAATATATTTGATAAATTAATAAGAGAATTACCAGAGGATAAAAAAGAAGCACTTAGAAAAAGATATGGGGCATTATCTACTAATCCAGAGGAAATACTTTTTATTGATAGAATAGTTGCAGATAGTCGTCAAGTAGCTCTTAATCATACAGCAGGATTATCTACTCCACAGCAAGTTCAGATGGCATTTTTTTCTGTATTTGCTGTATTAGACAAAGAAAATAAATATAAACAATTAACTCAGCATATATGCAGACGTCGTCAAAAATTATTATATGAAGGTTTAGGTATAAAATTTGAAAGAGATGAATTTGATGCTTCCTATTATACTGAATTTGATTTACTTCAGTGGGCACACTGTAATTATGGAAAGGACTTTAGTGATTATTTAGAAAAAAATTGTAAACCTGTAGATATACTATTAAGATTAGCAGAAAAATCCTCCATAGTATTGTTAGGCGGAGGTGGATTCCATGGACCAGAATGGTCTATTAGAATATCCCTTGCTAATTTAAATGATGAAGCTTATTCTAAAATAGGTAAAGTACTTCATAATGTATTAGATGAATATGTTAAGGAATGGAGATGCTATAGGCAGTTACAAAATTAAAATATTATTTTAAATACAAATTTTAATTAGAAATATTTTTAAATAGATTTAATTTTAAGCTTTTGTTGTTAAAATTAAATCTATTTTATTTTTAATTAATTTATATTAATAAAGTATTATATTTGTTTTATGTAAATTTATTTAACTAAATTTTATACCGCAGAAGCGAATAATACTATATAAATTATAAAGATGGTTAATATGAAATTTTATTTATTGTATTTACAGGTTTTTATAAAGAACAAAATAAATTAAAAGCAAAATGCAAAATAGAAAACTATAAAAAGTTAAAGCAAAAATTATATAATAATAAAATATAATTAAGAAAAAAATAAATATTGAAAATATAAAAAATATATGATATTATTTATTTAAACAAATGCTTATTTACTAAGCATATATTAATAAAATATTTTAAGGGGATAGATATGACTAATAGAGAAAAAGAAATTTTGGAATTAATAAAAAAAGATCCAATGATATCCCAAAAAGAATTAGCAGAAAAATTAGGCATAACTAGATCTTCTGTAGCAGTGCATATAACTAATCTTTTGAAAAAAGGATATCTTTTAGGTAAAGGTTATATAGTTTCAAAGGATGAGGAATATGTTTCTATAATCGGTGGAGCTAATATGGACATACAGGGTTTCCCCAATGATAAATTAATATATAAGGATTCTAATCCAGGAAAGAGTAAGATATCATTAGGAGGAGTAGGTAGAAACATAGGAGAAAATTTAACCAAATTAGGTATAAACACAAAGCTTATAACTGCTTTAGGAGAGGACATATATGGAAATAAAATATTAGAAGAAGCAAAAATTATAGGTATGGATATGGAACATTCTATAGTGATGAAAGAAGATTCAACTTCTACTTATCTTTCAATTTTAGATGAAAGAGGAGATATGATAGTTGCTATAGCTCACATGGACATATTTGATAAAATACCTTTAGATTTTATTAAAAGTAAAAAAAATGTTATAGAGAATTCAAGTGTTTGTATAGTGGATACTAATATACCACAAGAGATAATAGAATATATAGTTAATAATTATAAAAATACAAAATTCTTTTTAGATACGGTATCTACTACAAAAGCTAAAAAAATAAAAAACGTTATAGGAAAATTTCATACTATTAAGCCAAACAAAATTGAAGCAGAAATGTTATCTGGAATTCCTATAAATAAGGGAGAAGATTTAGAAAAAGTAGCTGAATTTTTCTTAGAAAAGGGAGTAAAAAGAGTCTTTATAACTTTAGGTGAAGAAGGGGTTTATTATAATGATGGAAAAAGCAAAGGTAAAATATCTAATCCTAAAGTTAAAGTTATAAATGCAACAGGGGCAGGAGATGCTTTTATGGCAGCTATGGCATATTGTTATTTAAAAGATTTTTCTTTAAAAGAAACTATTAAGTTCTCACAGACGGCTTCCATACTAGCTTTATCCCATGAAAACACTATAAATCCAAATATGTCAGTTTGGAGTATAAATAATAAGATGAAGGAGATAGGAATATGTTAGAGAAATATTTAGAAATAAGCAGTGAAGTCTTAGAAGCTTTAAAAGAAAATAAACCGGTAATAGCTTTAGAGTCAACTATAATATCACATGGAATGCCTTATCCTAAAAATGTAGAAACTGCATTAAATGTAGAAAAGATAGTAAGGGATAAAGGTGTAGTACCTGCTACAATAGCGATATTAAATGGTAAACTAAAAGTTGGTTTAACAAAGGATGAAATAGAATATTTAGGTAAAAAAGGAAGAGATGTAATTAAAACTAGTAGAAGAGATATACCATTTATATTAGCTAAAAAATTAGATGGTGCAACAACAGTGGCATCTACTATGATTATAGCTAGTTTAGCAGGAATAAAAGTTTTTGGAACAGGTGGAATAGGTGGAGTTCACAGGGGAGCACAGGAAAGTTTTGATATATCAGCAGATCTTCAAGAATTAGCTAATACTAATGTAGCAGTAGTTTGTGCTGGAGCAAAATCTATATTAGATATAGGTTTAACATTAGAGTATTTAGAAACTCAAGGTGTACCAGTAGTAGGTTTTGGTACAGAAGAATTACCAGCATTTTATACAAGAAAGAGTGGATTTAAAGTAGATTATAAAGTAGATACAGCAAAAGAATTGGCAGAAGCTTTAAAGGCTAAATGGGATTTAGGATTAAAAGGTGGAATGGTAGTAGCTAATCCAATACCAGAAAAATATCAAATGGATTATGATACTATAACAAAAGCTATAGATGACGCAGTTAAAGAAGCAGAAGAAAAAGGTATAAAAGGAAAAGAAAGTACACCGTTCTTATTATCTAAAGTAAAAGATATAACTAAAGGACAAAGTTTAGAAGCTAATATACAATTAGTTTATAATAATGTAGCTGTAGCTTCAGATTTAGCTATAGAACTTAGCAAACTTAATAGTAATTAAAAAATTATAAATTAAATTTAATAGGAAATGATAAAAAATTATTATAAATACAGTTTTAAAGGAGAATATTAAAAACAAATTAAATATTAGAAAAAAATTAGGTCAATTATAATAAAGACCTAATTTTTTTATGTTTTTATTAGAATATAATGATATAATCTATAAAAAAGATATAAACTTAGAACTGTTATAAATTGTTTTTGGCATTTTAAATATTATAATGAAGTTTAAAATTAACAATACTATAAATTTCATAAATTAAAATGTGAATATTATATACAAAGATCAAAAAAATCAATAAATTCGGGGGAGAGAATATGAAAATTGCTATAATAGGTGCTGGGGCTATGGGGTCCTTATATGGAGCTTATTTGCATAACAGCGGTGAAGAAGTTTATTTAATTAATAGATGGGAAGAACACATAAATGTTATAAATACAGAAGGATTAATAATAGAAGAAAGAGAAAAAAAATTAAAGTTCTATCCAAAGGCTGTTACAAATTCTAGGGATATAGGTATAGTAGATTTAGCAATAATATTTGTAAAATCCACAAAAACAGAGGAAGCAATTTTAGAAAATAAAAATATAATAGGAAAAAATACATATGTTTTAAGTCTGCAAAATGGATATGGAAATGGAGAAAAAATAGAAAAGTATATAAATAAAGATAGAATAATAGTAGGAACTACTGGAGAAGGATGTACCACTATAAAAGCAGGCTATATAAAGCATGCAGGCTCTGGGGATACCTATATAGGAATGTTTTCGGGAAAAGAAGATAGCATCTTAGAAAATTTAGAAAATATTTTAAATTATAGCGGATTTAATGTACACATATGTAAAGACCCTAGCCAGCTTATTTGGAATAAACTTATTATAAATGTTGGTATTAATGCTATAACAGCTATTTTAAAAATAAAGAATGGAGAACTTTTAAAACAAAATACTGCAAAAAGTATTATGAAAAATGCAGTTATAGAGGCAGTGAAGGTAGCTAATGCTAAAGGATTTAATTTTGATGAAGAAGAAATGATAGACAAAGTAGAAAAGGTAGCTTTAAAAACAGCAGAAAATAAATCTTCTATGTTACAAGATATTTCAAATAATAAAAAAACAGAAATAGAAGTAATAAACGGAGCTATTGTAAGAGAAGGAATAAAATTAAACATAAAAACCCCTGTAAATGAAACTTTAACTAATTTAATAATTGCTTTAGAAAATAAATAGTTTTTAAATATAGAAGCTATAAATAACATACAAAAATAAATAATACATTCATAAAATGCTTATTTGGTTATAGGTTATTAATGTAAGATAAAGCTATATGATTTTATACAAATAGGAAGATAGTTATGGTAGTGTAAGACGAATTTAAGATAAAGATATATATGGTTTTATATTATGAAGTAAAGCTTTATAGTATTTAATAAAGTCTTATAATTATAACTTTAAGATTTTATAGTTACAATTGTAAAAAGTAATATATAATATAACACAGATACAATTATCAAATATGTAATTGATTTAATATATTTTTAGTAAAGTAGTAATAATTGATAAGGTAGGAGGAATTTTATGCTAGATAAAAGCTGTAGAGAATTTATTGATATTTTATCATCCAAAGAGCCTGTGCCAGGTGGAGGTGGTGCTTGTGCATATGTAGGAGCTTTAGGCATGGCTTTAGGTAATATGGTAGCAAATCTTACTATAGGAAAGAAAAAATATAAAGATGTGGAAGATGATGTGAATAAAATATTAAAAGAGGGAGAAATGCTAATAGAAAAATTAGAATCGTTAGTAAATAAAGATGCTGAAGTATTTTATCCATTATCTAAAGCTTACGGATTACCTAAAAATACAGAAGAAGAGAAAGCATATAAAGACAAAATTATGGAAGAAGCTTTATATAAGGCTAGTTTAGTACCATTAGAAATAGCTAAATGTGCAGCAAAGACTATAGATTTACATTATGAGCTAGCTAAAAAAGGAACTAGAATCGCTATAAGTGATGTAGGGGTGGGGGTTTTATTTTGTAAAACAGCACTAGAAGCTTCTAAGTTGAATGTATATATAAATACTGGTATGATGAAGAATAATGACATCAAGAATTCTTTAGAAGAAGAAATTAACATATTAGTTTCTAAATATTCAACTAAAGCGGATAAAGTTTATAGTTATGTAGAAAATTTAATAAGGGGAAATGAATAATGACTAAAATATTGTATGGAAATGAAGTAGCTTTAAAAATAAAAGAAGATTTAAAGTTAAGAATAGAAAAATTGAAAGAAAAATATATAGTTCCTAAATTGGCTATTGTACGAATGGGAAATAAGCAGGACGACATATCTTATGAGAAGAGCATAATAAAAAACTGTGAAAAACTAAATATAGAAACTCAGGTTTATGAACTAAAGGAAGATATACTAGAAAATAACTTTCTAAAATTAATGGAAAGATTAAATGCTGAAGATAATATCCATGGTATATTAGTATTTAGACCATATCCTAAACATTTAAATGAAAGTTTAATAAATTCTTCTATATCTTTAAATAAAGATGTAGATTGTATGCATCCTTTAAATTTAGAAAAAATATTTGAAGGACATTTAGATGGATTTATGCCTTGTACTCCTGAAGCTGTAATGGAGATATTAAAATATTATGATATAGATTTAAAGGGAAAAAATATAGCTATTATTAACAGAAGTATGGTAGTAGGAAAACCATTATCTATGATGGCTTTATCTAATGATGCCACTGTTACTATATGTCATTCAAAAACTATGGATTTACCATCTATAACTAAAAAAGCAGATATAGTAGTAACAGCCATAGGAAAAGCTAAATTAATAAAAGAGGAATATTTTAATGAAGATTCTATAGTTATAGATGTAAGTATTAATGTAGATGAAAATGGAAAACTATGTGGAGATGTAGATTTTGAAAATGTAAAAGAAAAAGTAGCAGCTATAACCCCAGTTCCAAAAGGGGTAGGAAGTGTTACAACTACATTATTATTAAAACATATAGTAGAGGCAGCAGAAAGAGATAACTAATTATAAATAAATTCAGAATATGAATATATTTATGTAATTTATAAAACTATTATAAAAATAAATCCTGTACCTTAATATTAGTTCATTTAAGATACAGGATTATTTATATTATAATATTTTTTATTGTTTATATATTTTTTAAATCATTTAAATGATTTAAATAGTCTATAAAGAACACATATAAGAATTATTAGCATAGTTAGTCCATAAAAATATTTATGGGATTTAAAATTGATCCTATTAAAGATAATAGTGCAGATATAATTAATGAGGTTTGGGTTGTTATATTAATTTTAATTTTTTGTTCATTTTGAATTTATCTTATATTTACAGACAGTTATTTTAATTGATGTAAATTATTATATAAAAATTAATTATTTTACAAAAAATATTATATATAATTATTTAATAAGGTAATATGCGCTTTAATTAGATAAATATTTTAGTTATGATATAATATGAAAGTAGAAAAAATACATTATAAAACTAATAGTCATATAAATTTGAAATATAAAGTTACAAAAGCATAGGAGGTAAAAATGATAAAATTTATAGCTACAGATTTAGATGGAACACTAGTAAATAGTGAAGGTAAAATATACAACAAGGTATTTAATTTAATAAATGATTTACATAAAAATGGGGTTAGATTTGCAGCAGCTAGTGGAAGGTTTTATTCCCAATTAGATGAAAACTTTAATAGTGTAAAAGAAAAAATGATATTTATAGCTCATAATGGAGCACTTATAAAATATAGTAAAAATGGGCAAACTCTTTATGCAAATTATATAAACAAAAAATATATAAAATCAGTAGAAAAATTAAAAAGAAATTTTGGAGAGGAATTAATTCTAGCAGGAGAAAATGAAGCTTTTGTTGTAAATCCATCTGAACATATTAAAAAAGAGTTTAATTTTTATAATGTACCTTATATAGAATATAAATCTTTTGATGAAATAGATAAACCTGTTCAAAAGATAAGTTATTATATTAAAGATGGTATTAAAGCACCTATACTTGATTATTTAAAAGAAAATTTAAATAAAGATCTTCAATTTGTAGCTTCAGGAGATAAATGGATAGATATTATGAACAAAGAAGTGAGTAAAGGACATGCTATAAAAATACTTCAGAAAAAGTTTAATATAGAAAAAGATAATACTATGGTTTTTGGGGATTATTATAATGATATAACTATGTTTAAACAAGCTTACTATAGCTATGCTATGGAAAATGCTCCAGAGGATGTAAAAAAGCAGGCTAATTTTATAGCAGGTAATAATGATGAAAACTCAGTTTATAAAACTATAAGTAAGTATATGGGATTTATTTAATATAAAAATTGGTTAATATTATATTTTTGTTATAGAATAATTTTTATTGATATAATATTTCATAATTTTTATTGATAGAAAATTTTATAATAAATAAAACAGTCATAAAAATTATAAGTAGTGCCGTTTAAAAAAATAAATTTATTATATCCTTTAATTCTTTATATATTTTATAATTACAATACTTAAAATATAAAAAATATTTAAAAGTTCTAAATATAATTGAGAAAATACAATAAAATTATTTTAAAATAATATAAAGTTATTTTGAGAATAATATATAGTGAACTTTAATAATATATAAGGATGTGATTTTGTGGGAAAGGATTTTGATATAAAATCTAAAAATCAAAGAGCTATAGATAGCAGTAAAAATAGTAGAAATTCCACTACAGGATATATGGATACAGGAAATGCTAGTAAGATAGCAGCCAGGCAAGGAACTAGAAATAAAAGTTAAATAAATAAAATTGGGGTTGTCGCATTAAAGAACTTATATACAATATGTTGTTTTGCAAATTTAAAATTAACACAATATACTGTAGGGTTTATTCTTAGTGTGATAACCCTTTATTTAATATACAAAAAATTTTATTATATAAGTAAATTAATGTAGCTTTTTCTAATGTTATTTTTATTTAATAGGAGTAAAACAGTTAAAAAATTTAGAAAATGTATTTTACCATTAATATGTTTTTTATTACATAAGTGAAATTTTGCTTAGTTTAAATGCAAAAAAATAATTTAAGGAGAGCCTAAAAAATAAATATTGATTATGTCAATATTAAATGATAAAATCAAAATAAGAAATTATTAATTAATAATCATTATTTTTTTTATTTTGATTTAAAAAGAAGGTGATAATATGGGATGGTTTAAAGAATTAAATCCTATTGTGCAAGCTTTATTGGCTACTTTGTTTACTTGGGCAGTGACAGCATTAGGTGCAGCATTAGTATTTTTATTTAAAAATATAAATAAAAAAGTATTAAATTCCATGTTGGGTTTTGCCGCAGGAGTAATGATTGCTGCTAGCTATTGGTCACTTTTAGCTCCATCTATAGAAATGGCAGAATCTCAAGGGAAGATTGCGTGGATACCAGCAGCAGTAGGATTTTTATTAGGAGGAGTATTTTTAAGAGTAGTAGATAAAATTCTTCCACATCTTCATCTAAATAAAGAAAAAGAGGATGCAGAGGGGATAAAAACTAGTTGGCAGAAAAGCATATTATTAGTTTTAGCTATAACTCTTCATAATATACCAGAAGGTTTAGCAGTAGGAGTAGCCTTTGGGGCTGTCGCGGCAAATATAGAATCCGCATCTTTAGCAGGGGCTATAGCATTGGCATTAGGTATAGGAATTCAGAATTTCCCTGAAGGAGCAGCGGTATCTATCCCATTAAGAAGAGAAGGAAATAGCAGATTAAAAAGCTTTTGGTATGGGCAAGCATCTGGTATAGTTGAACCTATAGCAGGTGTTATAGGAGCAGCAGCTGTATTATTTATAAGAAATTTATTACCTTATGCATTATCTTTCGCAGCTGGGGCAATGATATTTGTTGTAGTAGAAGAATTAATTCCCGAATCGCAGGCAGGAAATGATACAGATATATCATCTATAGGAGTATTAATTGGATTTACTGTAATGATGATATTAGATGTAGCTTTAGGTTAAATATAATTAATTAATAGAAAAATACTATGATAAACTAATAATGTCATAGTATTTTTTATTTAAATATTATTTAAAAAATAAATTAATGTTACTTTAGATGTGTTTTAATGAAGATAAATAAAATATGTAAACTAATGAATATAAAAATATGATTGTTAAAAACTGATAATAAATTTTATAAAAAGTTATTAGAGTTATAGAAAAGTTTGTCAATATTGTAAAAGAACAAGAAATTTTTAATATAAAAAAATATCTCTTTAATTTAGAGTAAATAAGTGAGTAAGGAGGGTTTCTAGACTTAATATTAGTAGGAGGTTTAAATCTAGAAAAATATTTACTATAAATCAAAGAGATTTTTGTGTGGTTTCAATTAATTATATGTGCTTGTTTCTTATAATACTAATTATACAGAAAATGAAAATCAATTTCAATAGTAAAATGAAATTTTTAAAAAAATATTGACATAAAATAATTAAAAGAATATAATCATAGTAAATAGATAGGAATACTATGAAAGAGGAGATTTTATGAAAATATCAACAAAGGGAAAATATGGCATAAAAGCAATAATAGATTTAGCCATAAATTCTACAGAAGAAGCAGTTACTTTAAAAAGTATTTCTGAAAGACAAAATATATCTGAAGGATATTTAGAACAAATATTTTCTTTATTAAGAAAGAACAATTTAATAAAAGGAATAAAAGGAGCCCAAGGGGGTTATATATTAGAAAAAGATTCAGCACATATAACTGCAGGTGAAATACTAAGAGCTTTAGAAGGAGATTTATCCGTAGTAGAATTTAATGATGATTACTTGAACAATAGAATGGAAAAATCTATTAAGACGAATTTGTGGGATAGAATTAATGAAAGTATAGAAAGAGTAGTAGATTCTATAACTTTAGAAGATTTAGTAGAGGCATACAAAAAATCAGACAATGAAAATATAATGTACTACATATAATAATGTAGTACAGTTTATTTAAATATAAATACCTAGTAAACCAATAAGAATAATTAGGTATTATCTAATAGTTATAATAGATAATAAATACAATTTTATAATAAATGAGTTAAATTTTATATGATATGTAATGAAAATATTTACTTAATTTAGATATATTATGGATGCTGGATAAAAGGGGATGGTTTTATGTGTAGTAAGTGTATATTGTACAAATAATAATAAATAAAATTTATTTTTAAAACTTAGTAAACAAATATGTAAACTTATAGTATTCTAAAAAGATTAAACCTTGAAAGGGGAAAATAATTATGAAAAAAATATACAAAAATATAACAGAGTTAATAGGAAATACACCCTTATTGGAATTAGTAAAATTAAAAGAAGAAAATAAACTAAAAGCCAATATATTAGCAAAAGTAGAATATTTTAATCCAGCAAGTAGTGTAAAAGATAGAATAGCTTTTGCCATGATAGAAGAAGCAGAAAAAGAAGGATTAATAAATAAAGATACAGTGATAATAGAACCTACTAGTGGTAATACAGGGGTAGGACTTGCATTTGTAGCAGCAGCTAAAGGTTATAAACTTATATTAACTATGCCAGAAACTATGAGTATGGAAAGAAGGCTTATATTGAAAGCTTATGGTGCTGAACTAATTTTAACACCGGGAAAAGATGGTATGAAAGGTGCTATAGAAAAGGCCACAGAATTATCAAAAGAATATAAAGATTCTTTTGTTTTACAACAATTTGAAAATAAATTTAATCCTGCAATGCATAAAAAGACTACAGCAGTAGAAATTTGGAATGATACAGAAGGTGAAGTAGATATATTTATAGCAGGTGTAGGTACTGGTGGAACAATATCAGGAGTAGGAGAATATTTAAAAGAAAAAAATAAGGATATAAAAATAATAGCAGTAGAACCGGAAAATTCCTCAGTTTTATCAGGAGGGAATCCAGGAGCACATAAAATTCAAGGAATAGGAGCAGGATTTGTACCAACAACTTTAAATACAGAGATTTTAGATGAAATATTTAAAGTATCTAATGAGAAGGCCTTTGAAATTACAAAAAATGTAGCAAAAACAGAAGGGCTTTTAGTAGGAATATCCTCTGGAGCAGCAATATATGCAGCTATGAAAGTAGCTGAAAGACCAGAAAATGAAGGAAAGAATATAGTAGTATTACTTCCAGATACAGGACAAAGATATTTATCAACAGGAGTATTCGAATAGTAAAAATAATTGTAGAGGAAATTATAGTAGGAGGGAGAAATGGTGAAAATTTTTGATGAAAAATATTTAGTACAATCATACTTAGTTCTTTTAAAATATGTTCATATAACTTTGTCCATAGCTGTTTTATCTATGATTATGGCTGTTTTATTAGGAGTTATATTGGCAGTAATAAGGATGTATAAATTTAAAGTTTTGCATAGAGTAAGTGAGATCTATATATCTTTTTTTAGAGGAACTCCTATTTTAATACAACTTTTCCTCTTCTACTATGGTATGCCTCAAATCATTCCAACATTTAAAGAAATACCTGCTTATATGGCAGTAGTTATCGCTTTGAGTATGAATGGTTCAGCTTATATGGCAGAGATAATAAGAGGTGCCATAATGTCTATAGATAAAGGTCAAATGGAAGCTTCATTATCTTTAGGAATGACCGAATTTCAGGCTATGAAAAGAATAATTTTACCTCAGGCTACTAGAATTGCTATACCTTCTTTAGGAAATAGCTTCATCGATCTTTTAAAAAGTTCATCTTTAGCATTTACTGTTGGAGTTGCAGAAATATTATCTAAAGCACAGATGAATGCCGCATCTAGCTATAGGTTTTTTGAAAATTATTTAGCAGTAGCTTTAATATATTGGTTAATAGTAGAAATATTTAATTTTATACAAAAAATATTAGAAAGAAAAATAGGAAAAGCTTATTAAGTTTAAATATCAATAATACTAGGAGGATGTAGAAATGAATATAAAAAAATTTAAGAAATTATTTTTAACTATGTTATTAGTTGTAACTTTAGGAATAGCAGTAACAGCATGTGGTCAAAATAATAAAGAAACAAAGGAAAATACAATAAAAATAGGAACATCAGGACAATATTATCCTTTTACTTTCATAGATAAAGATAGCAAAAAAGTTCAAGGTTTTGAAATTGATATTTGGGAAGATATAGGTAAAAGAATAGGTTATAAACCAGAATTTGTAGTATCAGATTGGACAGGCATTATGGGAATGTTAGATACAGGCAAAATAGATACTGTAGCAAATCAAATAACTGTTACAGATCAGAAAAAAGAAAAATATTATTTTTCAAAGCCATATATTTATTCAGGAGTTCAGTTAGTTACAAAAAAAGGCAATAATAATATAAAATCTTTAAAGGATTTAGAAGGTAAAACTGTAGCTACTCAGGTAGGAACTAATTATTCTAGATCTATAGAAGATTATAACAATGAAAATAAAGGAAAAGACGTAAAAGCAAAGCAATATAACAGTTTTTCAGGAATGTTTCAAGATGTGGATTTAGGTAGAGTTGATGCTTTAATAGAAGATAGTTTAGCATGCCTTATAAATATAAAAAGATCAGGACTAAATTTACAGCTAGCTGGTGAACCTATAGAAGAGATGGAAAATGCGTATCCTTTTGTAAAAAAGGAAGAAAATAAGGATAAAATAGAAAAAGTAAATAAAGCTCTAGACGATATGGGAAAAGATGGAACTTTGGAAAAAATATCTACAAAATGGTTTGGAGAAAATGTTACAGAGAAAAGAAAAAAATAATCTGTTTTAAAAATTAAATAGTTTTATATAGAGCTTTAAAGTATAATAGTAAAAAATCTATAAATAATAATATTAAAAAAGTAATGGTGATTATATGAAAAATAATATATATATGGATCATGCAGCAACTACTTATATAAAAAAAGATGTGCTAGATGCTATGATTCCTTATTTAACTCAATATTATGCTAATCCTTCTGCTATATACAATATGTCTAATACTTTAAAGATTGCTATAGATGAAGCTAAGGAGGAAATTGCAGATTTTATAGGAGGAGAGCCAGAAGAAATATTTTTCACATCTGGTGGTACAGAGGGAGATAATTGGGCTATAAAAGGTGTAGCTTATGGTAATGAGTCAAAAGGAAGACATATAATAACCTCTTCTATAGAGCATCCAGCAGTTCTAAATAGTTGCAAATATCTAGAACAAAAGGGATTTGAAATAACATTTTTACCTGTAGATAAAATTGGAAGAATTGATTTAAAAAAATTAGAAGAAAGTATAAGAAAAGATACTATATTGGTTTCTATTATGACTGCTAACAATGAAATAGGAACTATACAAGATATAAAGTCTATAGGAGAGATTTGTAGAAGTCATAAAGTTTTATTTCACACAGATGCAGTTCAAGCTTTAGGGCAAACACATATAAATGTAAGAGAAATGAACATAGATTTAATGACTATGGCTGCACATAAAATATATGGACCTAAAGGTATTGGGGCCTTATATATAAAAAAAGGTACAAAAATTGATAATCTTTTACATGGTGGTAGTCAAGAAAGAGGAAAAAGAGCGGGAACAGAGAATCTAGCAGCTATAGTTGGGTTTCAA
Source organism: Clostridium tepidum (assembly GCF_002008345.1). Classification (GTDB taxonomy): domain Bacteria; phylum Bacillota; class Clostridia; order Clostridiales; family Clostridiaceae; genus Clostridium_F; species Clostridium_F tepidum. The sequence goes on along the minus strand of NZ_MRAE01000009.1, from coordinate 57,883 downwards.
AAAGCTATTTCTTTATTAAAAGAAAATGGTGAAGAAGAAAATAAAAGAATAGAAAAACTTAGAGATAAATTTATAAAAGGACTTTTACAAATAGAGGGAACTAAAATAAATGGTGCATTAGGCGATGACAGGTTAAAAGGAAACATAAATGTGAGTTTCAAGAACATAGATGGAGATCTTTTACTTATGCTTTTAGATAATGAAGGAATATGTGCTTCAGCAGGAAGTGCTTGTTCAGCAGGAGCGGCTTATGCATCTCATGTGCTTTTAGCTTTAGGATTAGATAAAAAACTTTCAAAAAAAACTATAAGATTTACTCTAGGAGCTAAAAATACAGAGGAAGAAATAGAATTTGTATTAAAAAAGTTAAAAAAAATATTAAATTAATTATTAAATTTAGGTAATTTATATTAGAGGGGATGGTATTAAAATGAATCATAAATATAACAATCTTATTAAATATTTAAAAAATCTAGAGAGTGTAGCAGTAGCTTTTTCTGGAGGTGTAGATAGTACATTATTATTAAAAGCAGCAAAAGAAGCTCTAGGTGATAAGGCTATTTCTATTACAGTAGTATCCCCTTATATTCCTAAATGGGAAATAGAAGAAGCTAAAGAATTAGCAAATAATATAGGAATAAAATCATATTTTTTAGAAGTGCCGATGCTTGAAGAAATAAGATTTAATCCAGAAGATAGATGCTATATATGTAAAAAAAGTGTGTTTACCAAAATAAAAGAATTAGCAAAAGAAAAAGGGGTTAAATACATAGTAGATGGAACTAATTTAGATGATACTAAAGATTATAGACCAGGTATGAGAGCGTTAAAAGAGTTAGATGTTAAAAGTCCTCTTTTAGAAAACTCTATTAATAAAAAGGAAGTAAGAATTTTATCTAAAGAATTAGGATTAGAAACTTGGAATAAACCAGCTTATGCCTGTCTTTTATCTAGAATTCCTTATAACCAAGAAATAAAAGAAGAAGAGTTATCCAGAATAGAAAAGGCAGAAATATATATGATGGAATTAGGATTTAGAGCAGTACGAGTAAGAAGTCATAAAGATTTGGCAAGAATAGAAGTACCTAAAAATGAAAGAGTCAAGTTGTTTAATGAGGATATTTTAGATAAAGTATCAGAAAAACTAAAAAAATTGGGATTTAAATATGTTACTGTAGATACAGAGGGGTATAATATGGGTAGTTTAAATATTGGAATAAATAAAAATTAGTTTAACATAGTTTAAAGAAAATAATTAGCAAAGTGAAATAAATTTAATATTTTTATAATACATTAAAACTTATAATATATAGGATATAGGTGTTGTGGGTATCAGATAAAATTTGAAAAAGTTCATTTATATTAAAAATAACTCTGTAAGGTGATAATATGAACATATTTAATAGATTAATAAAAAAGTTAGAAAAAGTTAATGAGAAAGAATTTGAAAATAAAAAATTAGATTGTTGCCACTTAAACAAAAATAATATAGTCAATAATAAATCTAAAAATAAGTAATTTTAAAATTGTAGTATATAATAATAATTTTGCAAAATAAAAATTATAAAAAATTATAATAGGTAAATAGATATTTATTAATAATTTAGTGAGGAGGTGGATATTTTGAAAAAAAAAGTTTTAGTTGGCATGAGTGGAGGAGTAGATAGTTCAGTAGCAGCTTATCTTTTAAAGGAGCAGGGTTATGATGTTATAGGAGTAACTATGCAAATTTGGCAAGATGATGAAGAATTTGTAGAAAAAGAAGGTGGATGTTGCTCTTTAAGTGCAGTAGCAGATGCGAGAAGAGTAGCAAATAAAATAGACATTCCTTTTTATGTTATGAATTTTAAAGATGCTTTTAAAAGAAATGTTATTGATTATTTTGTAGATGAATACGTAGAAGGAAGAACACCAAATCCATGTATAGCATGCAATAGGTTTATAAAATTTTCTGCATTTTTAGATAAAGCTATGGCAATGGGAATAGATTATGTCGCTACAGGACATTATGCTATTATAGAAAAAAGAGATGATAGATATATAATAAGAAAATCGGAGGATGATAAAAAAGATCAAACCTATGCACTTTATAATCTCACACAATTTCAATTAGAAAGAACTTTAATGCCTTGTGGACAGTATAAAAAAAGTGAAATAAGAAAAATAGCTAAAGATATAGGACTTAGAGTTCATAATAAAAAAGATAGTGAAGAAATATGTTTTATACCAGATAATGATCATGGAAAATATATTAAAAATAGATTCCCAAATAAAGTGAGAGAGGGAAACTTCGTAGATAAAGAAGGGAATGTTTTAGGTAAACATAAAGGAATAGTATACTATACTATAGGTCAAAGAAAAGGATTAGGCATATCCTTTGGAAAACCTATGTACGTAGTAGATATAAATCCTTTTAAAAATGAAGTAGTTTTAGGAAATCTAGAAGATCTTTTAAATACAGAACTTATAGCTAAGGATGTAAATTACATACCTTTTGATATTTTAAAAGAGCCTATGGAAGTTGAGGCGAAGATAAGATATTCCCAAACTCCTTCAAAAGCAGTGATAACACCAATGGAACATGGAAAAGTAAAAGTAAATTTTTATGAAAAGCAAAGAGCTATAACTAAAGGGCAATCCGTAGTATTTTATAAGGGTGATTTAGTGATAGGTGGGGGAGTAATTGAAAAGTAAATAAAAAGGCTGTGACATTAAGAATTTTATATACAATATATTGTTTTGCAAATCTAAATAGCGCAATGTATTGTAGGATTTATCCTTAGTGTCACAGCTTCTTTTTTAAAGAGATTTTATTAAAACAACAAAAATTCATCTTAAAATAAAAATTTATGAATGAATTATATGGATAGAATTATATTATAATTTAAACGGTATTTAAAATAAATTTTCTCATAAGTTTAATAAATAATATAAATATTATAAAAATAAAGATGGCTTATTTTTAGGTTATGTAAGATTGTTTTTATCAATTAATGACATAAAAATGATATTTAGAATATTATTTAATAATGAATTTTTAGGTTATAAATACTGAAATAAAAATATATATTTTTTAAAATAAAAATAGCATAAAAATCTAGTTATCCGCATAAAAACTGGACTTATCACACTTTATCAAGGTCAAAACCACTCAATTTACTACTAATTTACTACTTATGAATGAGCTTTGATACGACGATTTATCCTTGAAAAGTGAAGATATAAAGATACTTCCAATAAAATTTGAATATTTAATAGGTAGACACTTCAAAAAATGAGGTGTCTATTTTTTTACCCGATTTTGAAAGGAAGTGAACTTATGAAAACAAAAAATCAAGAATCAAAAGGTCGTTCCCCACTCTTTAAGACCATCAAACATTCATTCAGCCAATAAAAAAGAAAGGATAGGTAAAAATATGGAACTTAAATTTGTGATTCCCAACATGGAAAAAACATTCGGCAATTTAGAATTTGCTGGCGAGGATAAAGTCGTTCAGCGAAGAATCAACGGACGGCTAACTGTCTTATCAAGAAGCTATAATCTCTATTCTGATGTTCAAAGAGCAGATGATATTGTGGTGGTGCTTCCTGCTGAAGCTGGCGAAAAACATTTCGGCTTTGAGGAACGTGTGAAGTTAGTCAATCCACGTATTACCGCAGAGGGCTACAAAATCGGCACTCGTGGTTTTACAAATTACCTTTTACATGCTGACGACATGATAAAAGAATAAAGAAAGAGAGGAAAAATGATGAGATTAGCAAATGGCATTGTATTAGATAAAGACACGACTTTTGGAGAATTGAAATTCTCTGCTCTACGTCGTGAAGTGAGAATCCAAAATGAAGACGGGTCGGTTTCAGATGAAATCAAGGAACGTACCTATGACTTAAAATCCAAAGGACAAGGACGCATGATTCAAGTAAGTATTCCTGCCAGCGTGCCTTTGAAAGAGTTTGATTATAACGCACGGGTGGAACTTATCAATCCCATTGCGGACACCGTTGCTACTGCCACCTATCAAGGAGCAGATGTTGACTGGTATATCAAGGCAGACGATATTGTGCTGACAAAGGATTCTAGTTCATTCAAAGCTCAACCACAAGCAAAGAAAGAACCGACACAAGACAAATAGTCGCTAGGTAGAAAGGAGACTTTTTCGCATGAAACAGCGTGGTAAAAGGATTCGCCCATCTGGTAAAGATTTAGTCTTTCATTTTACGATAGCGTCACTCCTGCCTGTTTTCCTGCTGGTTGTCGGACTGTTTCATGTGAAGACAATCCAGCAGATCAACTGGCAGGATTTTAACCTATCACAAGCAGATAAGATTGACATTCCCTATTTAATTATCAGTTTCAGTGTCGCAATTCTTATCTGCTTGCTGGTAGCGTTTGTATTCAAACGGGTTCGCTATGATACGGTTAAACAACTTTACCACCGTCAAAAACTGGCAAAGATGATACTTGAAAACAAGTGGTATGAATCTGAACAGGTCAAAACAGAGGGTTTCTTTAAAGATAGTGCTGGTCGTACAAAGGAAAAGATAACCTACTTCCCTAAAATGTATTATCGACTTAAAAATGGCTTGATACAGATACGGGTGGAAATCACGCTGGGAAAATATCAAGACCAACTCTTACACTTGGAAAAGAAATTAGAGAGTGGCTTGTACTGTGAGCTGACGGATAAAGAGTTAAAGGATTCCTATGTGGAATATACTTTGCTCTATGACACCATAGCCAGTCGTATTTCTATTGATGAAGTAGAAGCTAAAGATGGTAAACTTCGCTTAATGAAAAACGTATGGTGGGAATATGATAAGCTCCCTCATATGTTGATTGCTGGTGGTACAGGTGGCGGTAAAACTTACTTTATACTGACACTGATTGAAGCCTTGCTTCATACAGATTCAAAACTGTATATTCTTGACCCGAAAAATGCTGACCTTGCGGACTTAGGTTCTGTGATGGCAAATGTCTACTATAGAAAAGAAGACTTGCTTTCTTGCATTGAAACATTCTATGAAGAAATGATGAAACGTAGTGAGGAAATGAAGCAGATGAAGAACTATAAGACTGGCAAAAATTATGCTTACTTAGGTCTCCCGGCACACTTCTTAATCTTTGATGAATACGTCGCTTTCATGGAAATGCTGGGAACAAAAGAAAACACCGCAGTTATGAATAAGCTGAAACAGATTGTCATGTTAGGTCGTCAAGCTGGCTTCTTTCTAATACTGGCTTGTCAACGTCCAGACGCAAAATATTTAGGCGACGGAATCCGTGATCAGTTTAATTTCAGAGTGGCTTTAGGTCGTATGTCTGAAATGGGCTATGGCATGATGTTTGGCAGTGACGTACAAAAGGATTTCTTCTTAAAGCGAATCAAAGGTCGTGGCTATGTTGATGTAGGAACAAGTGTCATATCAGAGTTTTATACTCCCCTTGTACCAAAAGGATATGATTTCTTGGAGGAAATTAAAAAGTTATCCAACAGCAGACAGTCCACGCAGGCGACGTGCGAAGCGGAAGTCGCAGGTGTGGACTGATCTTGCTGGCTGGTGTGGCAATAGCCACGCCAGCACTTAACCCCCCGTATCTAACAGGGGGGTACAAATCGACAGGAAACAGTCAAAAAAACATTAGAAAATCCTTTGGTTACAAGGGATTTACAAAATTTCAGCGTATGTCAAATGGGCTTTAAAAGTTGACATACGCCTTTTTGATTGGAGGGATTTTTACTGAATGAACAAACTTGGTTACAGCATTTAAAAGAAAAACGCTTGGCTTATGGACTATCTCAAAACCGTTTAGCTGTTGCGACTGGTATTACAAGGCAGTATCTAAGCGATATTGAAACAGGAAAAGTCAAGCCATCAGAGGATTTACAGCAGTCCCTTTGGGAAGCTCTGGAACGCTTCAATCCCGACGCTCCCCTTGAAATGCTGTTTGATTATGTAAGGATTCGCTTTCCGACAACAGACGTACAGCAGGTGGTCGAAAACATCTTACAACTGAAACTGTCCTATTTTCTTCATGAGGACTATGGTTTCTATTCTTATTCAGAGCATTATGCTTTAGGCGACATATTCGTCCTTTGCTCCCATGAACTGGACAAAGGAGTTCTGGTGGAATTGAAAGGTCGTGGGTGCAGACAATTTGAAAGCTATCTTCTGGCACAACAAAGAAGCTGGTATGAGTTCTTTATGGACGTTTTGGTGGCTGGCGGTGTGATGAAACGCCTTGACCTTGCCATTAACGATAAGACAGGGATTTTGAATATCCCTGTACTCACTGAAAAGTGCCAACAGGAAGAATGTATCTCCGTCTTCCGCAGTTTTAAAAGCTATCGCAGTGGCGAACTGGTACGCAAAGAGGAAAAGGAATGTATGGGAAACACCCTCTATATCGGTTCATTACAAAGTGAAGTTTATTTCTGTATCTATGAAAAGGACTACGAGCAGTACAAGAAAAATGATATTCCCATTGAAGACGCAGAAGTAAAAAACCGTTTTGAGATTCGATTGAAAAATGAGCGTGCCTATTATGCAGTCCGTGATTTACTCGTCTATGACAATCCAGAGCATACCGCCTTTAAAATTATCAATCGGTATATCCGTTTTGTAGATAAAGACGATTCCAAACCTCGTTCTGATTGGAAACTGAATGAAGAATGGGCTTGGTTTATTGGGAACAATCGTGAACGATTAAAACTAACCACAAAACCAGAGCCTTACTCCTTCCAAAGGACGCTGAACTGGCTATCTCATCAAGTTGCCCCGACCTTAAAGGTTGCGATTAAACTTGATGAAATCAACCAGACGCAGGTTGTAAAAGACATTCTCGACCATGCGAAACTGACAGACCGACACAAGCAGATTTTGAAGCAACAGTCAGTAAAAGAACAGGACGTGATAACAACAAAAAAATAACTCAAATACAAATTCATTGAATATAGAGAGGAGAACATTTTTATGAATTTTGGACAAAACCTTTATAACTGGTTTCTATCAAACGCTCAATCACTGGTGCTTTTAGCAATCGTTGTGATTGGCTTGTATCTTGGCTTCAAGCGTGAGTTTAGCAAACTGATTGGCTTTTTAATTATTGCGATTATTGCGGTTGGCTTAGTCTTCAACGCTGCTGGAGTAAAAGACATTTTACTAGAGCTATTCAATCGCATTATTGGTGCTTAAATAAAACCGTTCTTTTGTGGAATATAAGTGGTTTTCTTATGTTCCGCAAAGGAATGGTACACCAAACGAAGTGCGGTAGGGATTTTTGAATCTCTACAAAGAAAGGACGTGAATATATGGACGATATGCAAGTCTATATTGCGAATTTAGGCAAATACAATGAGGGCGAATTGGTCGGTGCGTGGTTTACCTTTCCCATTGACTTTGAGGAAGTCAAAGAGAAAATCGGCTTGAATGATGAATATGAGGAATACGCCATTCATGACTACGAGTTACCCTTTACGGTTGACGAATACACTTCCATTGGCGAACTCAATCGACTATGGGAAATGGTATCGGAATTACCCGAAGAATTACAATCGGAGCTATCTGCTCTGCTCACTCATTTTTCAAGCATTGAAGAACTAAGCGAACATCAAGAGGATATTATCATTCATTCCGATTGTGATGATATGTATGACGTGGCACGCTACTACATTGAAGAAACGGGTGCTTTAGGCGAAGTACCAGCTAGTCTTCAAAACTATATTGATTATCAAGCCTATGGTCGGGATTTAGACCTTTCAGGAACGTTTATCTCAACCAATCATGGGATTTTTGAAATCGTCTATTAAATCTGTCGGTACATTACTACTGGCAGATTTTCTATTTTACGGGGTGGCTCAATCAGCTACCCCTATTTTTTATGAAAGGATTGATTACATGAAGAAAATACGAAGCTATACCAGTATCTGGTCTGTGGAAAAGGTACTGTATTCTATCAATGATTTTAGACTTCCGTTTCCCATAACCTTTACGCAAATGACATGGTTTGTCGTGTCACTCTTTGCAGTGATGATACTTGGCAACTTGCCCCCTCTTTCCATGATAGAGGGAGCATTTCTCAAATACTTTGGGATTCCTGTGGCTTTCACATGGTTTATGTCTACAAAAACTTTTGATGGTAAAAAGCCTTATGGATTTTTGAAGTCTGTCATTGCTTATGCACTGCGACCAAAGCTGACCTATGCAGGAAAAAAAGTAACGCTTGGCAGAAACCAGCCACAAGAAGCCATTACAGCAGTTAGGAGTGAATTTTATGGCATATCCAATTAAATACATTGAAAACAATCTCGTCTGGAATAAAGACGGGGAATGTTATGCTTACTATGAGCTTGTTCCTTACAATTACTCATTTCTAAGTCCAGAACAGAAAATACAAGTGCATGATTCTTTCAGACAGCTTATCGCACAAAATCGTGATGGCAAAATTCATGCTTTACAAATCAGTACAGAATCCAGCATACGTTCTGCACAAGAGCGTTCCAAAAATGAAGTCACTGGCAAGCTCAAAGCGGTTGCCTATGACAAAATCGACCAACAGACAGACGCTTTAATATCCATGATTGGCGAAAATCAAGTGAACTACCGTTTCTTTATCGGCTTTAAGTTGCTTCTCAACGATCAGGAGTTTTCTATGAAAAGTCTTACCGTTGAAGCAAAAAATGCTTTGTCTGATTTTGTCTATGATGTGAACCATAAGCTGATGGGCGATTTTGTTAGTATGAGTAATGATGAAATCCTGCGTTTTCAGAAGATGGAAAAGCTCTTAGAAAATAAAATCTCTCGTCGTTTCAAAATCCGCAGGTTAGATAAGGACGACTTCGGCTATCTGATTGAACACCTTTACGGACAGACAGGCACTGCCTATGAAGAGTATGAGTACCATCTATCAAAGAAAAAGCTGGATAATGAAACGCTGATTAAATACTATGACTTGATTAAGCCTACTCGCTGTTTGGTGGAAGAAAAACAGCGATATTTGAAAATCCAGCAGGAAGATGAAACCGTCTATGTAGCTTACTTTACCATTAACAGCATTGTCGGAGAACTGGACTTCCCGTCCTCTGAAATCTTCTACTACCAGCAACAGCAATTTACATTCCCGATTGATACGTCAATGAATGTGGAAATTGTAGCGAATCGTAAAGCCCTATCTACTGTCCGCAATAAAAAGAAAGAACTGAAAGACTTGGATAACCACGCTTGGCAAAGTGATAATGAAACCAGCTCCAATGTGGCGGAAGCTCTGGAAAGTGTGAATGAGCTGGAAACCAATTTAGACCAAAGCAAGGAATCTATGTACAAGCTGTCTTATGTGGTAAGGGTATCAGCAAATGATCTTGACGAACTCAAACGTCGTTGTAATGAAGTGAAAGATTTTTATGACGATTTAAGCGTAAAACTGGTACGACCATTTGGGGATATGCTCGGCTTACATGAAGAATTTTTACCTGCCAGCAAGCGTTATATGAATGATTATATTCAATACGTGACCTCTGATTTCCTCGCTGGTTTAGGTTTTGGTGCTACTCAAATGCTGGGGGAAAATGAGGGGATTTATGTTGGCTACAGCTTAGATACTGGACGCAATGTCTATCTGAAACCTGCTCTTGCCAGTCAAGGGGTTAAGGGTTCAGTAACCAATGCGTTAGCGTCGGCTTTTGTTGGTTCGCTGGGTGGTGGTAAATCCTTTGCGAATAACCTTATCGTCTATTATGCGGTGCTTTATGGGGCACAAGCAGTGATTGTAGACCCAAAAGCAGAACGTGGCAGATGGAAAGAAACCTTGCCAGAGATTTCCCATGAAATCAATATCGTCACTCTGACTTCTGATGAGAAAAACAAAGGCTTACTTGACCCTTATGTGATTATGAAAAATCCCAAAGATTCTGAATCACTGGCTATTGATATTCTGACATTCCTTACGGGGATTTCCTCTCGTGATGGGGAACGCTTCCCAATCCTTAGAAAAGCCATTCGTGCAGTAACCAATAGTGAAGTACGAGGGTTGATGAAAGTGATTGAGGAATTACGGGTTGAGAATACGCCACTAAGTACCAGTATAGCCGACCATATCGAAAGTTTTACAGACTATGACTTTGCACATTTATTATTCAGTAATGGTTATGTGGAGCAGTCTATCAGCTTAGAAAAACAACTGAACATTATACAGGTTGCGGACTTGGTACTTCCCGACAAGGAAACTTCCTTTGAGGAATATACCACTATGGAGCTTTTATCCGTTGCTATGCTGATTGTCATTAGTACCTTTGCTTTAGACTTTATCCATACAGACCGAAGCATTTTCAAGATTGTAGATTTAGACGAAGCATGGAGCTTTTTACAGGTAGCACAAGGAAAAACACTATCTATGAAGCTGGTTCGGGCTGGTCGTGCTATGAACGCTGGGGTATATTTCGTGACCCAAAATACAGACGACCTCTTAGATGAAAAACTGAAAAATAACCTCGGCTTAAAATTTGCATTTCGTTCCACTGACCTTAACGAGATTAAAAAGACCTTAGCCTTTTTTGGTGTAGACCCAGAGGACGAAAACAATCAGAAGCGATTGCGTGATTTGGAAAACGGGCAATGCCTTATCAGTGATTTATATGGTCGTGTCGGTGTGATACAGTTCCACCCTGTATTTGAAGAACTGCTCCATGCCTTTGATACCAGACCACCTGTGCGAAAAGAGGTGTAAATGTGAAACCATCAATAGTAAACAGAATAAAATCAAACTGGACGCTGAAACGTCTAGGTAAAGTGGCAATGACAGTGGCTTTCACACTTGTGATTGCCATTTTTCTTTTAGCCATGCTGGGAACGGTGGTTCAAGCTGCGGGCTTGGTAGATGATACGGTCAATGTGGCAAATGAATACAGCCGATACCCACTTGAAAACTATCAACTGGATTTTTATGTGGATAATAGCTGGGGCTGGCTTCCGTGGAACTGGTCGGACGGGATTGGAAAACAGGTCATGTATGGACTATATGCCATTACCAATTTTATTTGGACAATCAGTTTGTATGTTTCCAATGCGACAGGTTACTTAGTACAGGAAGCCTATTCCTTAGACTTCATTTCCGCTACAGCAGATTCCATTGGTAAGAATATGCAGACCTTAGCTGGTGTGAGTGCAAACGGATTTTCAACAGAGGGTTTCTATGTTGGATTCCTCTTACTCTTGATTTTGGTTCTTGGGGTTTATGTTGCCTATACGGGACTGATAAAGAGAGAAACCACAAAGGCAATTCATGCCATTATGAATTTTGTGCTGGTGTTTATCCTATCGGCTTCCTTTATTGCCTACGCTCCCGACTACATTAAAAAAATCAATGACTTTTCATCAGACATCAGTAATGCCAGTTTATCACTTGGCACGAAGATTGTCATGCCCCATTCCGATAGTCAAGGCAAGGACAGCGTGGACTTAATCAGAGATAGCCTGTTTTCCATACAGGTTCAGCAACCGTGGCTACTGCTTCAATACAACAGTTCAGACATTGAAAGTATCGGTATTGACCGTGTGGAAAGCCTGCTCTCCACCAGCCCAGATTCCAACAATGGCGAAGACAGAGAAAAAATTGTTGCGGAAGAAATTGAAGACAGAAGCAATACCAATCTAACCATTACAAAGACCATTAACCGTTTAGGTACAGTCTTCTTCCTATTTGTCTTCAATATTGGGATTTCCATATTTGTATTCCTATTAACAGGAATCATGATTTTCTCGCAGGTACTTTTTATCATCTATGCTATGTTTCTGCCTGTGAGCTTTATTTTAAGCATGATTCCATCATTTGATGGTATGTCAAAACGAGCCATAACAAAGCTCTTTAATACCATTTTGACACGAGCTGGAATCACATTGATTATTACGACAGCATTTAGTATTTCAACCATGCTCTATACCTTATCGGCTGGTTATCCGTTCTTTTTGATTGCTTTTCTACAGATTGTGACCTTTGCAGGAATCTACTTCAAGCTGGGCGATTTAATGAGTATGTTTTCTCTACAGAGTAACGATTCTCAAAGTGTGGGAAGTCGTGTGATGAGAAAACCTCGTATGCTTATGCACGCTCACATGCACCGTCTACAGCGGAAACTTGGACGTTCCATGACTACTCTAGGGGCTGGGTCTGCCATTGTTACAGGTAAAAAAGGACAGTCGGGTTCGGGGAGTTCTGCAAGGACACAAGCAGATCACTCCCGACCAGACGGAAAGGAAAAATCAACACTTGGAAAACGTATCGGTCAAACCATCGGTACAGTAGCTGATACCAAAGACAGAATGGTAGACACTGCTAGTGGTTTGAAAGAACAGGTTAAAGATTTGCCGACCAATGCAAGATATGCAGTATATCAAGGAAAATCCAAAGTAAAAGAGAATGTCCGTGATTTAACCAGTAGTATTTCTCAAACCAAAGCGGACAGAGCCAGTGGACGCAAGGAACAGCAGGAACAAAGGCGAAAAACCATTGCGAAGCGTCGCTCTGAAATGGAACAGGTCAAACAGAAAAAACAGCCTGCTTCTTCTGTTCATGAAAGACCGACTACAAGACAAGAACAATATCATGATGAACAGACCTCAAAACAGTCTAATATTCAGACTTCATATAAGGAATCTCAACAAGCCAAACAAGAGCGTCCAGCAGTTAAGTCCGATTTTTCAAGTCCAAAAGTGGAACGCCAAGGCAATACCGTTCAAGAAAAAACCGTTCAAAAGCCAGCAACTTCAACCACTACAGCAGATAGAACTTCACAACGTCCAATCACAAAAGAACGTCCGTCTACTGTTCAAAGAGTACCACTACAAAATACAAGAAGTAGACCACCAATCAAAACCGCCACCATTAAGAAAGTCGGTAAGAAACCATGAAGTTGAAAACTTTAGTGATTGGTGGTTCTGGATTATTCTTGATGGTCTTCTCACTGCTTCTGTTTGTTGCCATTTTATTTTCAGATGAACAGGACAGCGGAATTTCCAATATTCATTATGGAGGTGTGAATGTTTCCGCAGAAGTGCTGGCTCATAAGCCTATGGTAGAAAAATATGCCAAAGAATATGGCGTTGAAGAATATGTCAACATACTTCTTGCGATTATACAGGTGGAATCGGGCGGTACTGCGGAAGATGTTATGCAGTCCTCGGAATCCCTCGGTCTTCCACCTAATTCATTGAGTACAGAAGAATCCATTAAGCAAGGTGTGAAGTATTTCAGTGAATTATTAGCCAGTAGCGAAAGGCTCAGTGTAGATTTAGAATCGGTTATCCAGTCCTACAATTATGGTGGTGGTTTCTTAGGGTATGTGGCTAATCGTGGAAATAAATATACCTTTGAACTGGCTCAAAGTTTCTCAAAAGAGTATTCAGGTGGCGAAAAAGTGTCTTACCCCAATCCCATAGCCATACCTATCAATGGGGGCTGGCGATACAACTATGGCAATATGTTTTATGTGCAACTGGTAACGCAGTATCTTGTCACAACAGAGTTTGATGATGATACGGTACAAGCCATCATGGACGAAGCACTGAAATATGAGGGCTGGCGATACGTTTACGGTGGAGCTTCCCCGACTACTTCTTTTGATTGTAGCGGACTGACACAATGGACGTATGGAAAAGCTGGAATTAACTTACCACGAACCGCACAACAGCAATATGATGTGACCCAGCATATCCCACTATCGGAAGCACAAGCTGGCGATTTGGTTTTCTTTCATTCTACCTATAACGCTGGCTCTTATATTACTCATGTTGGGATATACCTTGGCAATAACCGTATGTTTCATGCAGGCGACCCAATCGGTTATGCCGACTTAACAAGCCCCTACTGGCAACAGCATTTAGTGGGAGCAGGACGAATCAAACAATGAGAAAGGAAGATTTAATGATGAAATTTAGAAAAAATCAGAATAAAGAAAAACAGATACCAAAGGAAAAGAAACCTCGTGTCTATAAGGTCAATCCTCATAAAAAGGTTGTGATTGCCTTGTGGGTACTTTTAGGGCTTAGTTTCAGCTTTGCGATATTCAAGCACTTTACAGCTATAGATACTCATACTATTCACGAAACAACTATCATAGAAAAGGAATACGTTGATACTCATCATGTAGAAAATTTTGTAGAGAACTTTGCGAAAGTCTACTATTCATGGGAGCAATCCGATAAGTCCATTGATAATCGAATGGAAAGTCTAAAAGGCTATCTGACAGATGAACTTCAAGCTCTCAATGTTGATACAGTACGCAAAGATATTCCTGTATCGTCTTCTGTAAGAGGATTTCAGATATGGACGGTAGAGCCAACTGGCGACAATGAGTTTAATGTAACCTACAGTGTAGACCAGCTCATTACAGAGGGAGAAAATACAAAGACCGTCCACTCTGCTTATATAGTGAGTGTCTATGTAGATGGTTCTGGAAATATGGTACTGGTTAAGAATCCGACCATTACCAACATACCTAAGAAATCAAGTTATAAACCAAAAGCCATTGAAAGTGAGGGGACGGTTGATTCCATTACAACCAATGAAATCAATGAGTTTTTAACGACGTTCTTCAAGCTCTATCCTACAGCGACAGCCAGTGAACTTTCCTACTATGTGAATGATGGTATTTTGAAATCTATCGGAAAAGATTATATTTTTCAAGAACTCGTGAATCCTATCTACAATCGTAAAGATAATCAAGTCACGGTATCACTGACAGTAAAGTATCTCGACCAGCAGACCAAAGCAACGCAAGTATCTCAATTTGATTTGGTGCTAGAAAAAGTAGGAAATAACTGGAAGATTATAAAATAACTTTTAGTACATGGTTATAGCTATTTTGTAACCACGTTCTCCTTTGACAAAAAATCGGATATATCTTTACAAATATACTCTTATGTGCTAATGTTAATATAAGTATATAAAAGGAGTTAATAAATATGCGGCAAGGTATTCTTAAATAAACTGTCAATTTGATAGTGGGAACAAATAATTAGATGTCCCTTTTTAGGAGGGGTTAGTTTTTTGTACCCAGTGATAAGAGTATCTGTCACTGGGATTTTTTATGCCTTTTTGGCTTTTGAATGGAGGAAAATCACATGAAAATTATTAATATAGGTGTTTTAGCTCATGTTGACGCAGGAAAAACTACTTTGACAGAAAGCTTACTATATACTAGTGGAGCGATTGCGGAGTCAGGAAGCGTGGATACAGGCACAACAAGAACGGATACTACATTTTTAGAACGTCAGCGAGGAATTACAATTCAGACAGCAGTAACCTCTTTTCAGTGGAAAGATATTAAGGTAAATATCATAGATACTCCAGGACATATGGATTTTTTAGCAGAAGTATATCGCTCGTTATCAGTTTTAGATGGGGCAATCCTACTAATTTCTGCGAGAGATGGAGTACAAGCACAAACTCGGATATTATTTCATGCACTAAATAAAATGGGTATTCCCACAATCTTTTTTATCAATAAGATTGACCAAAATGGGATTGATTTATCAACGGTTTATCAAGATATTAAAGAGAAACTTTCTATGGAAATTATAATCAAACAGAAAGTAGAGCTGCACCCTAATATGTGTGTGATGAGCTGTACGGAACCTGAGCAATGGGATGTGGTAATAGAAGGAAATGATTATCTTTTGGAGAAATATACACTTGGGAAATCATTGGAGATATTAGAACTCGAACAAGAGGAAATCAGAAGATTTCAGAATTGCTCCTTGTACCCTGTTTATCATGGAAGCGCAAAAAGCAACATAGGGATTGAGCAGCTTATAGAAGTGATAACGAATAAATTTTATTCATCAACATACAGAAAGAAGTCTGAACTTTGCGGAAATGTCTTCAAAATTGAATATTCGGAAGAAAGACAACGTCTTGCATATGTACGCCTTTATGGCGGAATCCTGCATTTGCGGGATTCGGTTAGAATATCGGAAAAGGAAAAAATAAAAATTACAGAAATGTATACTTCAATAAATGGTGAATTATGTAAAATTGATAAAGCTTATTCCGGGGAAATTGTTATTTTGCAAAATGAGTTTTTGAAGCTAAATAGTGTTCTTGGAGATACAAAGCTATTGCCACAGAGAGAGAGAATTGAAAATCCGCTCCCTCTGCTGCAAACAACTGTTGAACCGAGCAAACCTCAACAAAGGGAAATGTTACTTGATGCACTTTTAGAAATCTCCGACAGTGACCCGCTTCTACAATATTATGTGGATTCTACGACACATGAAATCATACTTTCTTTCTTAGGGAAAGTACAAATGGAAGTGACTTGTGCTCTATTGCAAGAAAAGTATCATGTGGAGGTAAAAATAAAAAAGCCTACAGTCATTTATATGGAAAGACCGTTAAAAAAAGCAGAGTATACCATTCACATCGAAGTGCCACCGAATCCCTTCTGGGCTTCCATTGGTCTTTCTGTAGCACCGCTTCCATTAGGGAGCGGAGTACAGTATGAGAGCTCGGTTTCTCTTGGATACTTAAATCAATCGTTTCAAAATGCAGTTATGGAAGGGATACGATATGGCTGTGAACAAGGATTGTATGGTTGGAATGTGACGGACTGTAAAATCTGTTTTAAGTATGGCTTATACTATAGCCCTGTTAGTACCCCAGCAGATTTTCGGATGCTTGCTCCTATTGTATTGGAACAAGTTTTAAAAAAAGCTGGAACAGAATTGTTAGAGCCATATCTTAGTTTTAAAATTTATGCACCACAAGAATATCTTTCACGAGCATATAACGATGCTCCTAAATATTGTGCGAACATCGTAGACACTCAACTGAAAAATAATGAGGTCATTCTTAGTGGAGAAATCCCTGCTCGGTGTATTCAAGAATATCGTAGTGATTTAACTTTCTTTACAAATGGACGTAGTGTTTGTTTAACAGAGTTAAAAGGGTACCATGTTACTACCGGTGAACCTGTTTGCCAGCCCCGTCGTCCAAATAGTCGGATAGATAAAGTACGATATATGTTCAATAAAATAACTTAGTGTATTTTATGTTGTTATATAAATATGGTTTCTTGTTAAATAAGATGAAATATTTTTTAATAAAGATTTGAATTAAAGTGTAAAGGAGGAGATAGTTATTATAAACTACAAGTGGATATTGTGTCCTGTATGTGGAAATAAAACACGATTAAAGATAAGGGAAGATACTGAATTAAAAAAATTCCCCCTCTATTGTCCGAAATGCAGACAAGAAAATTTAATTGAAATAAAGCAGTTCAAAGTAACTGTGATTACAGAGCCAGACGCAAAGACGCAGAGCCGATAAAATGAGATTAATACAATCTCATTTTATCGGCTCTTTCCGTTATGTATGGATTCTTTTAATTAGTCTTCGATGTTTCTTGCTTCGTTGATACCGCTGGCTAAAGATTCCATTAAGGATAGTTCTTTGTCTGTAAAGCTATCCATGTATTTCTCTATCTGTAATCGTCGGGTGCTTTTTACCAAGTTATTAGCAGGTAAGAAAAATTCATCAACGGAAACATGAAGTAACGATACAAGGTCATAAAGAACTTGTATGCTGGGGTGTTGCCCTTTATTTTCAATATTAGTTAAGTACCGTGGGTCAATTTCAATCAATGCTCCCACTTGTTCACGAGTTAAACCTCGTTTCAATCGAGCTTCTTTAATGGCTAAACCAAAGGCTCTAAAATCATATTTATCTTCTTTTTTACGCATAGTAGACCACCTCTATACATTTTATTGTTCCTACTGAATTAAAAACAGGTATAGAAAAACGTGTTATATGGTTTATAGGTTTATATTTAATAAAAAGCACTACTAAACGCCAATAAAAAAAACCGTTATATGGTAGTGCTATTTACGCTGTCAAAATATTGTATATTACTTCCAAATGGCGGTTTGTTGGAGGTCAACGTCGCCATGAAGTACATCATATACAATAAATTTCCTTACATTGGGTTCTTGTCAAAAAAAGTCGTCTATCTGCAATAGATAAGTACGTCCACCAATGTGGTTTTATAAATCATATAGATAGAATAACAGAAGCATGTAAACAGAGAAATAAATCTGTTTATATGCTTTTTTGGCTATTCAGAACTTTTTTACAAAGTTTATTTATCAGTAATGCAACAAATCCCCCTTTCACATTGGGACTAAGAGTGAAAGGAGATAAACGAGCAAGGCTCACTTCCTTTCCTAGACAGAAAGGGGGTGAGAAACATGAAACCATCTTCTTTTCAGACCACAATAGAAAATCAGTTTGACTATATCTGTAAACGTGCTATGGAAGACGAGCGAAAGAATTATATGCTTTATCTTTCAAGGATTGCAAAGCGTGAGGTGTCCTTTTCGGATGTTGGCGATTATCTTGTTAGCCAGTTTGCGACAACAGATAACTATTCAACTGACTTTCAGATTTTTACACTCAATGGGTTATCAGTAGGCGTTGAAAATGATTTGTTGAGTGAAGCATTACGTGAGTTGCCAGACAAGAAACGTGAAATTCTACTGCTGTTTTACTTTATGGACATGAGCGATTCAGAAATTGCAGACCTGTTGAAATTGAACCGTTCTACTGTCTATCGGCATAGAACCAGTGGACTAGCCTTAATTAAAAAGTTTATGGAGGAATTTGAAGAATGAAAACACAATATCCTATGATTCCCTTTCCTCTCATTGTAAAGGCAACAGATGGCGATACCGAAGCGATTAACCAGATTCTACATCATTACAGAGGGTACATAACGAAGCGTTCCCTACGACTTATGAAAGATGAATATGGCAATCAAAGTATGGTCGTTGATGAAGTCTTACGTGGAAGAATGGAAACCAGACTGATTACAAAGATTTTGTCATTTGAAATTAAGTAATATCCTCTCTCCTTTCGTGGAAGCGTGCTAAACCATTCCACGCTTCCCGAACAGGGAGGTTTGTTATTCCACCAAAGCATATTGAGCTTTCAATGTGTTTTGATAGGCTAACGAGCCATTGTTCTTTGAAAACTGAATAAAAGTAATCGAATACGTTTCGATAAGAAAAGAGCCAACGGAACTAACCGCCATGACCTATCTTATAAAGATAGCGAGCGATTCATGTTAGTGATCCGAGAAGCAATCTTTAGCAGGATTGCCTGCAACGACATTCTTATCGTGATAATGATACTCCCATACAGTCAATAGTCCGAGCGTGATAAAACCGTCGCAGGCAATGAGTATGGCTACATGAGAACCATGCAGGGGTGGAACTCCCGTGAGCTTTGCTAAAGCTGTTCGATTGCTGGTAAAACAACTTTTATGAAATCCAAATAAGTGATTTGGAAAGGAGGATTTTATGAAGCAGACTGACATTCCTATTTGGGAACGTTATACCCTAACCATTGAAGAAGCGTCAAAATATTTTCGTATTGGCGAAAACAAGCTACGACGCTTGGCAGAGGAAAATAAAAATGCAAATTGGCTGATTATGAATGGCAATCGTATTCAGATTAAACGAAAACAATTTGAAAAAATTATAGATACATTGGACGCAATCTAGCGTCGCCAAAGGGTCTTGTATATGATAAAATAGTATTAAGTCGTATCAAGGCTCTTTCCATAAAGGAAAGGAGCAAATGCCATGTCAGAAAAAAGACGTGACAATAAAGGTCGAATCTTAAAGACTGGAGAGAGCCAACGAAAAGACGGAAGATACTTATACAAATATATAGATTCATTTGGAGAACCGCAATTTGTTTACTCGTGGAAACTTGTGGCTACAGACCGAGTACCAGCAGGAAAGCGTGATTGTATCTCACTTAGAGAGAAAATCGCAGAGTTACAGAAAGACATTCATGATGGTATTGATGTTGTAGGAAAGAAAATGACACTCTGCCAGCTTTACGCAAAACAGAACGCTCAAAGACCAAAGGTTAGAAAAAACACTGAAACTGGACGCAAATATCTTATGGATATTTTGAAGAAAGACAAGTTAGGTGTAAGAAGTATTGACAGTATTAAGCCATCAGACGCTAAAGAATGGGCTATTAGAATGAGTGAAAATGGTTATGCTTATCAAACCATCAATAACTACAAACGTTCTTTAAAGGCTTCATTCTATATTGCTATACAAGATGATTGTGTTCGGAAGAATCCATTTGACTTTCAACTGAAAGCAGTTCTTGATGATGATACTGTCCCTAAGACCGTACTAACAGAAGAACAGGAAGAAAAACTGTTAGCCTTTGCAAAAGCTGATAAAACCTACAGCAAAAATTATGATGAAATTCTGATACTCTTAAAAACAGGTCTTCGTATTTCAGAGTTTGGTGGTTTGACACTTCCAGATTTAGATTTTGAGAATCGTCTTGTCAATATAGACCATCAGCTATTGAGAGATACTGAAATTGGGTACTACATTGAAACACCAAAGACCAAAAGTGGCGAACGTCAAGTTCCTATGGTTGAAGAAGCCTATCAAGCATTTAAGCGAGTGTTAGCGAATCGAAAGAATGATAAGCGTGTTGAGATTGATGGATATAGTGATTTCCTCTTTCTTAATAGAAAGAACTATCCAAAAGTGGCAAGTGATTACAACGGCATGATGAAAGGTCTTGTTAAGAAATACAATAAGTATAACGAGGATAAATTGCCACACATCACTCCACATAGTTTGCGACATACATTCTGTACCAACTATGCAAATGCAGGAATGAATCCAAAGGCATTACAGTACATTATGGGACATGCTAATATAGCCATGACGCTGAACTATTACGCACATGCAACATTCGATTCTGCAATGGCAGAAATGAAACGCTTGAATAAAGAGAAGCAACAGGAGCGTCTTGTTGCTTAGTAGTACAAATGAATTTACTACTTATTTACCACTTCTGACAGCTAAGACATGAGGAAATATGCAAAGAAACGTGAAGTATCTTCCTACAGTAAAAATACTCGAAAGCACATAGAATAAGGCTTTACGAGCATTTAAGAAAATATAAAAAGATAATTAGAAATTTATACTTTGTTTAATATAAAAATATAAAAAGGTTATTAATGATAAGAATAATTTAAGGGGTTGAACTGCTTGAGTGTAAATAAATTTATACAACCTAATAATCCAACTTATGAGGAAAGAAATAATATGCTAAAGTCAGTATTAGAAGAAGTAGATAGAATAGAAGATTATAATAATATAAGAGAATTGCTTAGCCCTAAGAAAGAGATTACAGATATTATTCCTCCAGGTAAAGGTAAAGGAACTAAGATTGGAATAATAGGTGGAGGCGTTGCAGGATTATCCTCTGCATTTGAACTTAGAAAGCTTGGTTTTGATATAACGATTTTTGAAAAGCAAAAGAAACGAATTGGAGGAAGGATATATTCGTATTATTTTGATAGAGATAGAAATTTGTATGGTGAACTTGGAGCTATGCGTATACCTGTAAGTCATGAAACAACTTGGCATTATATAGATATTTTTGGATTAGAAACTAGACCCTTTGTTCAAGAAAATGAAAATGCCATTATATATATTAGAAATAAACGAGTAAGAAATGATCCATATGGTAGAAATGTAATGAAGAAGATATATCCAGAATTCAATTTATCTACCTTTGAAAAAAAGATACCATGGCAAGAAATTTTGAGTTATGCATTAGAAAGTGAATTGTATAATCTTGATAGTAGTACAAGAAAAGAATTATTGCAGATAAAAAAAGAATATTCGCCAAAGATAAAAGAATTAGGAGCTATAAGTACAAGAAAAATTATGAAAAGTAAAGGCTTAAGTGAAGGAGCTATAGAATTATTATCCTATTTAGCTCCAGCTGTAGGTTATGTTTACTATGGTAGTTATATTGAAAATTTACAAGAGCAATACAGTGTAAATGATTATTATAGATATTATATAAAGGGAGGATTATCTAAATTACCTGTATCTTTTTATAATTCATTAATATCTAAAAATCCTAAAGAGTATAAAAGCATATCAAATTCTAAGTTAGGAAAAGTAAAATGGATGAATGGACGAACAGTAACTGGTATATATAAAATTGACGAAAAAAATAAAGTTAGAATTAAATACAGAGAAGAAAAAACTTTAGAAACATATTGTAAAGATTTTGATTATATAATTTGTGCAATACCATTTTCAAGTCTTCGAAGTGTAGAAGTATATCCTAAGTTTACACCAGAAAAAATGCAAGCAATTAAAGAATTAGGTTATGAATCAGCTCAAAAAACGATACTTCTATGTAATAATAGTTTTTGGGAAGAAGGAAATAAAAATGAGAGAATAATAGGTGGAAGTTCTAGGACAGATTTAATAATATCAAGTATATGGTATCCTAATTATTCTATCAGACAAAATATAAATACTGGTAAAAATATAAAGAAACATAAAAATTATAAATTACAGGATAGTGCAGGGGTTCTTTTAGCATCCTATAATTTAAATCTTGATGCTATACGGCTAGGCAATATAGATGAAAAGATAAGAGTAGAATTAATAAAAAGACAGATTGAAAAGGTACATGATTTACCTAAAGGGTATCTTGATTCAATAGTAGAGTCTTATGAAACAATACAATGGGATAATGAGCAAGGGTTTTATGGAGGAATTACTCATTACAGGGAAGAACAACAAAATCTTTTTGCATATGCATCAGAGCAGTCAGAGTATGATGATAGAGTATATTTTGCTGGTGAACATATATCACAAACCCATGGTTGGATTCAAGGAGCTTTAAGTACCGGTATGGAAGCAGCTAATAAAATAGCAGAGCATTATAAATATAAGTTAAATAAATAGGTATATAAATTAGTTATCCTGCTTAATTATTAGGCAGGATAAAAATTTGTTATTGTAGCTTTTAATGTTCCATTCCCACTATTAATATATGAATGTTGATTAGAGGCAGAAAAACTTATTGAATCATCGGAAGTTAATTTATAAGTTTCGTCATTTATTTTTAATGTTAATTCACCTTCTAAAACCATAATATATTCTTCACATTTTTTAGAATGTCCTATAGATTTATAAGAGCAACCTTCATCAATTTCAATTTGAAAAAGTTCAAAATTACGATAAGGTGTACTAGTATAATAACAATATACTCTATAGTGTCCTTCTTCAGTAAATTGAGGCTCAATCTCATTTTTTTTTATAATATGGGTGTTATTTTCTTTTTGTTCAAGTAATGAAGTATAAGGAACTTTCAATCCCTTAGCTATTTTCCATAAGGTATTTATGGTTGGATTAGTATCACCTTTTTCAATTTGAGATAGCATGACTTTACTTATACTACATAGCTCAGACAGTTGACCTAAACTTAAATTTCTTTCAGTGCGAAGGGTTTTTAGGTTTTCAGCAATAATAGAATTTATATTCATAAGGGTATATCCTCCTATAATGGTATTGACAATTATAATTAACAAAAGTAAAATAAAATCAAACTAACATTAAATATATTTAACGTTCGTAAATTATTATATAGTAATTGCTTAAATGAAACAAGAGAAATTAGTGTAAATAGAAAAAACTTGTTTTCAAATTTAAGAATTAAGAATAAAGAACTTAAATATTTTAATGAATATTAATTTATATTTTTTGATTTTTAAAGGAGGGCATTATTTATGATAACAAGGGAAGAAGCGTGGAAGTTACTTAATGAATATAACAAAGAGCCATTTCATATCCAACATGCTTTGACAGTTGAGGGAACTATGAAATATTTTGCAGAAAAATTGGGGTATAAAGATGAAGTAGAATTTTGGACTATAGTTGGTTTGCTTCACGACTTAGATTTTGAAATTTATCCAGAACAGCATTGTATTAAAACTCAAGAAATTATGAGGCAACGAGGTCTTGATGAAAGATTAATAAGGGCAGTAGCTAGTCATGGTTATGGACTTTGCAAAGGAGAACTTCCTAAGCCAGAACATCAGATGGAAAAAGTATTATTTGCAATAGATGAACTTACAGGTCTTATTGGGGCAGCAGTGAAAATGCGTCCATCTAAGAGCGTTATGGATATGGAAGTTTCAAGTCTTAAGAAAAAATTCAAGGATAAGAAGTTTGCAGCAGGATGTTCAAGAGATGTAATTAAGCAAGGTGCACAGATGTTAGGATGGGAGTTAAATAAATTATTTGAAGAAACAATTTTAGCTATGCGTTCTTGCGAAGTATATGTTAATAATCAAATGGAAATTTATAATAATTAGTACATATAATTTCAACTGGAAAAATCACAAAATATTATTTTAAATTTTAAGTTGTTTTATAATGAGTATGTTAAATATTATAATTTAGATATAGCAAATTTCCATGAATTTTACTAACAAAAATGTGTAATTTTAAGGTGTTAGAACTTTATGTGGATGACAAATTAGATGAAACAAATGCTTAAACATTGATAACTTTAAGAACAATATAATTAACACGTATATTGTTCAAGGATATAATTTTGAATTTAAAGATAATAGTATAGATATGATATGGAAAAATGGTCAGGATAATCTTATACTGTTTAAAAATGTGGAAGTTCTTATAAGTGGAGTTGGTAAAATATAAATGTATTAATTAATTAAAATATGTACAAAATATAAAAAATATTTTAATTTATATAATATAATTTTAAAATTTATATTGACAGTATATTAATATCATGATATAATTCACTAAAAATATTAAATTAAAAGCTGTGATGAGAAGAAGTAAAAATACAAATTCTTTTAAAGAGAGCTTCTGGTTGGTGAAAAGAAGAAAAGAAAAGTATTTTGAATACATCTCTGAGCGGAGCACCGAATCCTTGGTTAAGGTAGTAGGCTGTTTTCGGATTCCCTGCACCCGTTATAGTGCTAGAGTATAAAAACTATTTTTAGTTTAGTACTTGAAAAGGTTAGATATGGTGACATATCTAATAAATCGAGGTGGTACCACGTGAGTATAACTCCCGTCCTCTAGTTAATCTAGAGACGGGATTTTTTGTATTTAAAATAAAATTTTAATTATAAAAACAAACTCACTATAAATTCTTATATATTATAAAAAAATAGTTTTAATAAACAGAGTCCTTGGCTTCAGAGGTAGTTTTTGATCCTACTAAATCTTAGAAAATGGTTATCTAGGGTCATATTCCCTCTTTACTTCTACTCTTAAGAAGATAGGAGTATTAGATTGAGGAGTCATGGAATAAATAAAAGGTTAAAAAATAATTTATATAAATAAGCGCTTATAAAATCATGATTTAAATCTAAAAATAATAAAATAATTACCATATGCATATGGCCTTACAAAAAATATTATAATTTTAAGGAGGCTATAAAAATGAAAAGTATAGAAGAACAAATAAAAATAATATCTAAAGGTGTAGATGAAATTATAAATGTAGAGGATTTAAAAAAGAAACTAGAAAGATCACAAAAAACAGGTAAACCTCTAACAGTTAAATTAGGATTAGATCCTACAGCACCTGATATTCATATAGGTCATTCAGTAGTTTTAAGAAAAATAAGACAACTGCAAGACTTAGGACACAGAGCAGTTATAATAATAGGAGATTTTACAGGAAGAATAGGAGATCCAACAGGAAAGTCTAAAACTAGAAAGCCATTAACACAAGAAGAAGTTATGTTTAATGCTAAAACTTATGAAGAACAGATATTTAAAATAATAGATAAAGATAAGACTGACTTAAAGTTTAATAGTGAATGGTTAGGTAAATTATCTTTAAGAGATACAATAGAGCTAACTTCAAAGTATACAGTTGCTAGAATGCTTGAGAGAGAGGATTTTAAAAAGAGATTTGAAAGCCACTCTAGTATAGGAATACACGAATTCTTTTATCCATTACTACAAGCTTTTGACTCTGTTACTTTAAAGGCGGATATAGAACTAGGAGGAACAGACCAAAGATTTAATCTTCTTATGGGAAGAACTATACAAAAGGATTTTGATCAAGAGAGTCAAGTTGCTATCCTTATGCCATTATTAGAAGGAACAGATGGAAAAGATAAGATGAGTAAAAGTTTAGGAAACTATATAGGTATAAATGAAGATGCTAATGATATATACGGAAAAGTTATGTCTATACCAGATGAAATGATAATTAAATACTATGAATTAGCTACAGATATACACCCAGATGAAGTAGCAAAAATAAAAGCAAAATTAGAAGAGGAAAATGTTAATCCAAGAGATGTTAAAATGGAACTTGCTAAGGAAATAGTAAGATTATACCATGGAGAAGAAGCATCCATAAAGGCAGAAGAAAACTTTAAAAGCATATTCCAAAAAGGAAATATTCCCGAAGACATAGATACATTAAAAGAAAATTTAGATGAAACAAATATAGTAGATTTAATAGTAAAAGCAGAATTTGCTCCTAGTAAAAATGAAGCTAGAAGATTAGTAAAACAAGGAGCAGTAAAAATAAATGGAGAAAAAGTAAATGAAGAATGTAAAGTAAAAAATGAAGATATACTTCAAGTAGGAAAGAAGAAGTTTATGAAAATATTAGGTGAAAAATAATTTAAAAACAGTGAATAGGTTTGTTAAGATAATTAAAAATTATTAAAAAAATCTCCGATTAGAGGGGATTTTTTTATTTAAGACAATATAACTATTTAGGAAGGTATTGACATTTTGAGAAAATAGTTATACGGTTAGTTACATAAGCGACTAACCAACTAAGTAATGAGGTGAGAATTATGAATTTAAATGATGATATTCCTATATATCAGCAAATAGCTAATTCCATTGAGGATGGAATATTAAAAGGGATTTATGAAGAAAAAAGTCAAATTCCATCAACAACGGAGATTTCAGTAACTTATAAAATAAATCCAGCTACAGTAAGAAAAGGATTTAATTTGTTAGTTAGTGAAGAAATAATTTATAAGAAAAGAGGGGTAGGTATGTTTGTTTGTAATGGTGCAAAGGAAAAATTGAAGAAAAAAAGAAAAAGCCAATTTTTTGATAATTATATTTTAACTCTTATAGATGAGGCTAAAAGGTTAGGAATATCTATGGATGAAATAATGGATATGATAAAAGGGGGATATAGAAATGAGTAGTATAGTAATAAAAAATGTTACTAAATCATATCAAAAGAAAGAAGTTTTATCAAATATTTCTCTTGACATAGAAGAGGGCAAAATATATGGTCTTCTTGGAAGAAATGGAGCAGGAAAAACAACTCTTTTAAATCTTATAACCAATAGGGCTATTTTAGATAGGGGAGAAATTTTAATAGACGGCGAGAATGTTTATGAAAATGACAATGCTCTTTCTAAAGTTTATTTTATGGAAGAAAAAAATCTTTTTCCTGAATCAATGAAAATAGTAGATGTTTTCAAATGGACTAAAGAGTTCTATGAAGATTTTGATATGGAATATGCCCTTAAACTTACTGATATGTTTAATTTAAATATAAAGAAAAAAATAAAAAATTTATCAACAGGATATAAATCCATAAGTAAAATTATTTGTACCCTAGCCTCAGGTGCAGAAATTTTAATTTTTGATGAACCTATTTTAGGATTGGATGCTAATCATAGAGATATATTTTATAAAGAGTTATTAAAGGTTTATAATGATGGAGAAAAAACAATTATAATATCTACCCATATTATAGAGGAGATTTCTCATCTTTTAGAAAAGGTAGTTATACTAAAAGAAGGTAAAATAATAGAAAATAATTTTGCTGAAGATGTGCTTAATTTAGCTTATGCAGTTTCAGGTAGCAGTGGAGCTGTAGATAAATATATAGTATCTAAAAACACAATACACATAGAAACTTTAGGTCCATATAAAAAGGCTACAATTTTACAAGAAAGAAGTAAAGAGGATTTAGATAGTATAAAAAAACTAGAATTAGAAATTAGTACAGTAGAACTTCAAAAGTTATTTATATATTTAACACATAGGGGGGAATAATAAATGGAAAAAAGCAATAAAATTTGTAGATATCAATTAATAACTTCTATAAAATCTATATTGATCTATTATAGTATATTAATAGGAATTTTAACATTAATTTTAATAGAAGAATTTATGTCTGTAGGGAATAATGGTTCAGTAAATGGAGTAGAAATTGCAACAGTGATTTTTATATTTGTAATGGCGTTAAATTCATTTAAATCTTCATTTTATTTTTCTCAAGGAAATAATATTTCAAGAAAAAGTTTTTATTGGGGAAATATAAAGTATGGAATAATAATGTCTTTAGTTTTAGGATTAATTGATATAGTTATAAATAGAATATATAATTTTTTTATGGCTTGCCCTTCTATCTTTGATATAATTTATGGGGAAATAACCTATGGTGTAAATTCTTTTTGGAAAGTAACATTAAATCATAGTGTTTCAAATTTATTTGAAACTTATATATGGACCTTTGCATTATATGTATTTATATTTATGATAGGATTATTTATAACAATGATTTATTTTAGATTAAATAAAGTAGGCCAAATAATAGTATCATGTAGCCCAATAATATTTAGTATAGTTATAATCAATTTACCTAATGGTATGTATAATCATGTATGTACATTAATTGAAAATATTTTTGGACTTAACTGTGCAAATAAAAATCCGTATATTGCAATTATAACATTTAGTATACTAAGTATATTATCTATGGGTGTACAATATTTATTAATTAAAAAATCAGTGACAGATAAAAATTAAATTTAAAATCTATATTATTATATTGTAACAGGAGGAAACTTATGGAGTGCAAAATAAAAAAATTTAATGAATTAACTGTAGAAGAAATATATGAAATATTAAAAATAAGAAATGAAGTTTTTATTGTAGAACAAAAATGTCCTTATGATGATTGCGATGACAAAGATAAAGATGCATATCATCTATTTTATATGGAAGAAGGAAAGGTGATTGCTTATTTAAGAATATTAGAAAAAGGAGTATCTTATAATGAGATATCTATAGGAAGAGTTTTAGTAAATAAAGACTATCGCAGAAAAGGATTAGCAAGAAAGATTGTTTTAGAAGCCATAGGCTTTATAGAAAATAATTTAAAAGAAAATGTTATAAGAATTTCAGCTCAGCATTATTTAATAGATTTTTATAAAAGTGTTGGATTTACACCAGTATCAAAGGTATATTTAGAAGATAATATACCACATATAGAAATGTTATATAAAAAATAAATTTAAAGACAAATTTAAGCTTCATTGGAGTTAAAATTCCTTAAGAAGCTTAAATTTTTTTATGAAAAATTAAACTTTAACTAATAACATTGGAAACTGTCTATTGTATTTAAGTCAATTCCAGTATAAACCCAGTTACGTCCAGTCCATCTCCATCCAGATATAGATCTTCTTCCTATATATACAATCCACATCCAGAAAGGTTTTCCTCTACGAGGCCAAATATAAGTAAATTTATATCTGCAAAATCTTATGGAACCAGGATCAACAGCTTTTAAATTAGGGTTATTTTTATTTGGTGTAGGTGGATTAAAATTTGGAGGTGGAGTACTTGGGGGTCCGCCAAAACCGCCACCTGGTAATGGAGCAAAAGGCGGAGGTGATTGAGGTGGCATAGGTCCTCTCATATAGTTATTATAGTAAAAACAATATAAACAAGGATACATTATATTAACTCCTATAAAATTATTTACAATATCAATATATTCTATAGTAATAAAAATGATAATATATATTTAAAATTAAAACATTTATAATATTGATTTAATATTTTAGTAATTATAGATTCACTAGTATACATTAAATAGAATAGTATATACCGATAAGAACTTTTAACTTTATTTATAAAAATATTAATATGTATAAATACAATACAAGTAACAAAAATGCTTGTCCATCATAATATATAGTATAACCTATAAAAATAGTTAGCAAGTTTAACTATTAAAAATTTATACAACTTGGGAGGAATAATCGATGTCAATGAATGAGATAAGAAACAATTATGAAGCAAATGCACATTCAGATAAATCATTTAAAGATGGTTGCTATAAAGATTGTGGAAAAGTAATAGAAAGCAAAACTTTACCACTATGTGATGGAACTGATTTAACACCATCTGCTGTAACATCACCAGTTGTAGCTAAAGTACCAGTAGTTATTGCAGAAAAAGAAGTTCAAATAGATGTAGAAGCTAGAATGAGATTAAAAGAGAAATACTTTGAAATAAAGAGAATCAAAAAGGATGTCTTTTTAACTCAATGTGAATTGTTACCAAGGGCAGGAGTTATAGAAAATGGTGTTCCAATAACAGGAAAGTTATTTATAAGTGGATATATTAGAAAGAATATAGAATATGCTACTGCAGATTGTGTAAAAAATGATGTAGTAAGTGGTGAAATAAAACACACTACAGAAAAAATACCATTTGACTGTGTAACAGAAGTGACTTATATAACTCCTCCAGTGTTAGGAAATAGAGGACTTCAAAGAGAAACAGATTTATTCTGTGGTGGATGCAACTGCAATTGTAAGTGCGAAGAAGAAAGATTAGGAAAACTTACTTGTCAAGAGTATTTAGAAGATTCAATAACACTTGTAGAAAAACCATACTGTGAACTATTAGGTGCTAGAATATTTGAAGCTGATATACAAAAGAAACCTTGCTATGAATATGGAGAAAAAGTTTATGATGAAATACTAGAAAAAATGGTAGTTCATATTAATGTGAAAGTTCTACAATTACAACAAGTAGCTGTAAATGGTTCAGACTTTAAATCATCACATGATTGTAGAAAATAGTGAAATAATTTGCTAATTATAGGATCAATATAAGATAATTTAGGAGAATTTAATTCTCCTAAATTATTTAATTTTATATGTGGATTTTTATTTGGAGTGGATAGGATTTATTAATAATATATGTATAAATCAAATAAATATACCTCTAAAAGAAAATAACAATAAGTATAAATTAGGAGCAATATTAATTTGAAAGGGAAAATGAATATGTATGATATAAAAGAAAATGCTAATACAAAGGTGGAAAAAGTTAAAGAGAAGGGCAAAAAAAATATCAAATTAAATGAAGAAAAAAGTAAAAAGCTTTTAAAAGAAAACACTAAAATTAAAGAAGAACATAAACATAATTTCACAGAAAATAATGATTCAAAAGATAAAAAAGTAAAACTAGATTTAAAAGAAAATTCACAATTAGAAAAGAAAGAGAATAAAAAATATTTAAAAGAGGATATTAAAGTAAAAACAGAAAAAGAAAAAAACAATGAATCTTTAAAGGAAAAAATTGAACTTAAAAAAAATAATGAAGAAAATAATACTATCAAAATGAATGAAGAAACAAGAAAAAAAGTACTTTCTAAAGTACCTATAGTAATAGCAAATTTTGAAGTAGAAATGATAGATAGTATTTTTACTAAAATAGACAGTACTTTTATAGATATAAAAGAAATTAAAAATAATGTTTTTATAGAATCGGCTAATTTAATAAAATTGAATTTTAATAAGGCTAAATTATTTATTAAGGGGTATATTAGAAGTTATATAGAATATATAACGTTAGATAATATAAGTAAAAGTGCTATTATTACTAAAAATCAAGGAATAATTTCACATAAGGATTTTAGTAAAGCTATAAACATAGATTTATTATTTTTTGACAATATGAAAAAAGGAGAAAGTTTTTTAGTAGATTTTAATAATTATACAAAAGATAAAGACATTTTATTAGGTGAAATAAAAAAAATAGATATAAAATCTAGTAATATTTATAAAAATACAGAGAATTATCCTTTTGAGAGAGAAAAATGTTATTTAGTATTACAGCAAGATTTATTAATAAGAGCAAATATTAGTATTTTACAAAATAATGTAGTTATTTTGTAAAGGGATTATAATCAAAAAAAGTTATAATGAATATTATAAAAGTGTAATTAATATTAGAAGGGAATATATATGTGGAGGCAACAAAATATAAGTTATATAGTTAAAAAAGGGGATAGTTTATTCAAAATTGCTAGATTCTATGGTATAACTGTTGAAACATTAAAAGAATATAATGGACTTGTTTCGGATGATTTGTATATAGGGCAACAAATTTTTATACCTATATCTATTTATGAAGTAAAAAGAGGGGATAGTTTATATTCTATTGCTAAGAAGTTTAATACTATTGTAGAAAGTTTAATGGTATTAAATAATTTAGATAGTGAAATACTAAGTATTGGACAAATACTTTATATACCTATTTATACTGAAGCTATAATGAAAGTAGAGAATGGGAATATAAGAAGTAAACCTAATATAAGTTCACAAGTATTATACAAAATGGATAAGGGTGCTAAGCTTCCGATTATAGATGTTCATAATGATTTTTATGAAATAAAATTGTTTAATGGAAATAATGGTTTTGTATCAAAAACCATAGTAGATTTTAAAACTTATGGTGATATGAAGCCCGTAATAGCTGTAGATGGATTTTATACATTAGAAGAAGGAGAAGATTTACCAAGTTCTTACGAATCTTTTGTTACTAACAGAAATTTAATGTCAGAAATCTGCTTATTTATGTTTAGGATAAATCCTAATAATGCTACAACAATAGAAAATTTTGGACAGTTTACAGATGAGTATGTAGAAGAATTGGTGAATATTGCTCATAGAAATAATGTTAGAATATTAGCAGTAGTTCATAACCTATTGTATAGACCTGGTGGTACTACAAAGGCTAAAGATTTAGTTAAAGAATTAGTATCCACTAGAGAAAATAGACAAATCTTTATAAACAACTTGATAAATTTAATAGAAAAGTATAATTTTGATGGGGTAAATATAGATATAGAAGATGTTTATATAGAAGATAGAGATAGATTATCTTCTTTATATTTAGAAATAGGAAGAGAATTAAGGAAAAGAGGATATTATTTGTCAGCTTCTGTGCCAGCAAGAGTTAGTGATGAGCCTTTTAATCCTTTTTCAGATCCTTTTGATTATAAAATCATAGGAAGTGCTGTAGATGAATTTATTGTTATGTTATATAACGAACATGGATGGCCAGGTAGTGGACCAGGGCCAGGTAGTGGACCAGGGCCAGTAGTTTCAATAGGGTGGATGAATAGAGTATTAAATTATACTATAACTAGAGTTTTGAGAAATAAAGTGGTAGCTGCAGTTTCAGTGTTTGGATTTGATTTTAATTTAACTACAGGAACAAATATTTATGTTACTTATGAAGGAGCTATAGAAATAGCTAATAGATATGGAAAAGATATAATATTTGACCAAGAAACACAAACACCTATGTTTAGTTATGTAGATGAAAATGGTAACAATCATGAAGTTTGGTTTGAAAATACTGAAAGCATATACGCAAAAGCAGAATTAGCTTTTAATAAAGGTATAAAAGGCATAGCCTTATGGAGATTAGGAATGGAAGATAAAAAAATTTGGGATTTTGTAAAAAAAGATATAGTAGTTAAAATGACCTAATGGTATAATTCAACTATCAACCCAGTACATGGTACTGGGTCTCTCATAATTTCATGTAATTAAGATAAAACTAGCAATTAATGAAAATTTATTAATTATAAATACTTATTTGAAATAATGAAGAATATATTAGTAGTATATAACTGAACATAAGAGGTGGAACTATGGAAGAAAAAGATTTAATAAAACAGATAGAGTTATCTATTATGGAAAAATTGGATATGGCTTATTGTTATTGTAAAATAACTTTTGACTCATATGGTCAGTTAGAAGACTTTATTTTTATAGGATTCAATGATTATTTTAAAAAATTAACAGGGTTTACAAAAGAACATATAAAAAATAAAAAAGCTAAAGATATAATTGCTTTTAAAAGTCATAGAATAAACATAATGAAAGCTTTAGAAAAATTATTATTAAATAAAGAAAAAAAAGTAGAATTTGAAGATTTTTTTCATAATACTAAGAAATGGGCTAAAGTATCATTATATTTAGAAAAAAAGCATCAACTTTTTATTACATTTTATAATATAACTAATTATAAAACTAAAGAAATAGAATTAAAAAATGAAATAAAAAAATATAAATCTCTTATAGAGTTAGCATCAGATGCAATAATAATTAGAAATTTAAATGGAGATATAATATATTGTAATAAATCTGCTCTTGATTTATTTGGGTATTGCTTAGAAGAAATGAAAAAGTTGAATATGATAGATTTAATACCTAGATCATCTATGGAAGAGATGGTAGTTAATATGTCCATAGGGGATAAACCTATAGAGAGAGTACATAAAAGAAAAGATGGAACACATTTTTATGGAGAGGAAATAACAAAACTAATAAGTGTAGAAGGGGAATTAGGAATTGCAACTTATATAAGAGATATAACGGAAAGGAAAATATACAATGATAAAACGAAACAAATGGCTTATTTTGATTCTCTTACAGAATTGCCTAATAGAAATTCTTTTTTAAAGCAATTAGAGAATGAAATAAAATTAAGTAGAAAAAAACAAACATTACTAGCTGTAATGTTTCTAGATCTTGATAAATTTAAAGAAGTAAACGATAATTTTGGTCATTATACAGGAGATAAACTTTTATGGCAAGTAGCAAAAAGAGTAAAGAGAACTATCAGTTCTAAAGATTTAATAGCTAGATTTGGAGGAGATGAGTTTACTATATTAATAAGAAATATAACTCATGAAAAACAAGTTGAAAATTTAGCTAGAGATATAATAGAGGTATTTAAAGAACCTGTATATATAGAAGGGATATATGTGGATATAAAGACCAGTATAGGTATAAGTTTCTTTCCAAAGGATGGTGATACATCGCAAGAATTAATAAAAAAAGCAGATAAGGCTATGTATGATGCTAAAAAAAGAGGTAGTAATAAATTTGAAATATATAAAGAGTAAAGTATTGTGATAATCTAAAATATAATAAATTAATATTTTAATAAAAGATAGGGGTATATTTATATAAATGATAATTATGTCATTTGTATAAATATACCCTATTTAATTTTACAGCAATATTTTATAAATTTGAAAGATTTTCAGAAATTTTAAAAAAAATATTGAAAAAATCATTAAATAAAGTATACTAGATATAGAGGATTTCAAAAAAGTGAAAAACAAATCAAAAATATGAAAAAATATAATATTTATTATAAATATTACAAAAGGGATAGATTCTTAAATAATCTAATGAAGTGACTACGCTATATAGTTAATTATACATATATTTATTTTAAATATAAAGGTTTACATATACTTTAAGGAGGAAAAATTTGATGAAAGATTATAGTGTGTTTGATGTAATAGGGCCAACTATGATAGGACCTTCTAGTTCACATACAGCAGGTGCAGCTAGACTTGCTAAAGTGGCTTGTTCTATAGCAGGAGATAATAATATAGAAGAGGTTAAATTTTATTTACATGGATCTTTTGCTAAGACTTATAAAGGACATGGAACAGACAAGGCTTTAATAGCAGGTATATTAAATATGGATCCATGGGACGAAAAGCTTAGAGAATCTTTTGAAATAGCCAAGAAAAAAGGTTTAAAATATGAATTCATAGAAACAGATCTAGGAGATGCTCATCCTAATACGGTTAAATTTGTTATTAAAAAATTAGACGGTACTATATCAGAAATTATAGGTTCTTCTATAGGTGGGGGAAATATAATTATAACATCTATAGATGGTCAATCTATGGAGTTTACTGGTAATAATCCCACCATTGTAACACATCATAAAGATGTTCCAGGAATAATATCAAAAATTAGTACAATGATGTATTCAGAAGGTATAAATATTGGAACTATGAAAGTGTTTAGAGAAGGAAAAGGTACCACTGCAACTATGACTTTTGAAACAGATGGAGAAATACCAAATAAAATAATAGATGAAATAAAAGCTATTAAGGATATAGAAAATGTAAAAATTATAAATCCAATAAAATAGGAGGAAAAATTAATGTTCGTAAACACAGGAAAAGAACTTATAAAAGTGTGTAATGAAGAAAATTTAAAAATATGGGAGTATACCTTAAAGATAGAAGCAAAAAGTAAAAATATAAGTGAAAAAGAAGTATTTGAAATTATGAGAAAAGCTCTTAAGGTTATGCAACATTCAGCAAAAATAGGAAGAGAAAAAGAAGTTAAATCTGTAAGTGGATTAATAGGTGGAGATGCTTTAAAGTTAGAGGAATATTCTAAGCGCGAAAATACACTAACAGGAAGTTTTATGGTAAAGGCAATGGCCATGGCTATTTCAACCTCTGAGGTCAATGCAGCTATGGGAAGAATTGTAGCATCACCAACAGCAGGTTCAGCAGGAATATTGCCAGCGGTAGTAATAGCAGTAGGAGAAAAATTAAACAAAAGTGAAGATGATTTAGTAAAAGCTTTGTTAACAGCATCTGGGGTAGGAATACTTATTTCTAAAAATGCTACAACAGCAGGAGCAGAAGGTGGATGTCAAGCAGAATGTGGCTCAGCTGCAGCAATGGCATCAGCAGCAGTAGTAGAAATGATGGGGGGAAGCGTAGAACAAGCTTTAGATGCGGCAGCTATAGTTATAAAAAATATATTGGGTCTTGTTTGTGATCCAGTGGCAGGTCTTGTAGAAATACCTTGTGCAAAAAGAAATATTGCAGGAACTGTAAGTGCTTTAACTACAGCAGATATGGTAATGGCAGGAGTTACAAGTCATATTCCTTTTGATGATTCAGTAGAGGCAATGTATAAAGTTGGAAAGCAACTTCCATCTTGTCTTAGAGAAACAGCTTTAGGCGGAGTAGCTGTTACTGAATCAGGATTAAAGCTTAAAGAAAAAGTATTCGGATGTAAGGGATGTCAAAAATAAATACAAGTATTATTAGATACATTTTAAATAATTTTTAATATTATTTAAAAATTATTTATAGATGATATGTCTTAAAATTATATAATTAAACTTTTTTTTAAAAAATATTTTTAAGCGTCAGATATTAAAGATGATTTTTTACGACAAATTAAATAACAAATTATCTAATAAGTTTTTTAGTGTTATTTATCCTCCAATCTTAAAGTTTAATAAAGCATTATTTTATCCTTTTATTTAGAAAAATAATCCATTAAATTATGAATTTTAAATAAAGTATTTTCACTGTTAAAAGGAAATAATGTTATAGTTTAAATATTACTTTAATTTATTTCCTATAATTTTTTTTTATAGTAAAGGACAAAATAATAATAATATAATTAAAAGGAGGAGAAACATGAGTAAATATAAGTTTGATATAAATGATATAAAAAATATACAAGTAGGAGATTTACCTTCTGCAAAACTTGGCATAATTGACAGTTTATCAGGAAAAGATAAGCATAAAAATACTATAGAACAAGATAAAATGGCTTCTTATATTGTTGGGCATGAATTAGGAACTGAAATAGAAAATCTTTTAAAGGGTGATCAAAGAGATTACTAATTATATTAAAAATAAAGTTTTAATAATAATTTAAAAATATTAACGATTAAATAAAAAGCTATGAATTAATAAGAAAATTTTTCTAATTCATAGCTTTTAACATTTTTATTAGATTATAATATATTTACTTTACACCTCTAACACTATCTAATATCATTTGTTGTCTTTTCTCATAATTTTTATCTAGATTCCAATTAGGCTTTTTTTCATACATTCTATCATTATTTGTTTTATTATCAATTTTTATTGATTTTTCGGTAGTTTTCATTAAAATGCCTCCTTAAGAAGGGTTATTATTATATTTTCACATAAAATCTGTACACTTATAATTTAACCAACATATATATAATGTATACTGTAAGCTTTTTTACTAAATTATAATAAAATGTTTTTATTTAATGTTTTGTTATTAAATTTGATTTATTTTTTTTGATTTTATGTTAACATAGAAGTTAAGATTAAAAAGGATAATTTTAAGAAATATAATTATAAAATGAAAAACAGGGGGATGAAATAATGAATAATTTTAATATATGTGTAGATATAGATGGTACAATTACAGAACCTTATTATTGGCTAGATATAAGTAATAAATATTTTAATAAAAATGTGAAACCAGAAGATATAACTTTTTATAATATTGAAGAGGTTTTAGGAATAACAGAAGAAGAATATATGAAATTTTATGAAAAGTATAAAGTGAAAATTCATACAGAGGAAGAATTAAGAAATGGAGCTAAAGAAATATTAAATAAATTAAATAAATATCATAATATATATTTTGTAACAGCAAGAGATAAACCTTTAGAGGTATTAACAAAATCTTATTTAACAGATCATTCCATAAAATTTAAAGATTTATATGTTTTAGGAAGCCATTATAAAGTAGATAAAGCTAAAGAATTGAATTGTGATATATTTATAGAAGATAATCCTACTAATGCCATAGAACTTTCTGAGGCTGGGTTTAAAGTTATTTTGTTCGATACAAATTATAATAAGCATATTAAAGAAAATGAAAATATTATAAGAGTAGAGGATTGGAAAGAAGTATACGATATAATTGAAGAAATTACCTCTGCAGAAGAAAAGGCTATATAAGGAAATTACTACTTAAAAGGGGCAATACCATACTTGGTTTAAAAAAGGGATATGTGGTTATAAAGGAACTCATTTCAATAAGATATTCTAAGTTATTTTTGCTTAAAATAACAAATTTTAAAGGTATTAAAATAAAGAAGTATTTTTAAGGAAAATAAGTATCTATAAGAATAATTAGAATACTTTATTCTTATAGATACTTATTCACTAAAAGTACTTTTTTATTTTAATTTTCAACTTTCCAAAGTTCTTATGTTACAATTTCCTTATAAAGTTTCTTTTATAATTCTAATAGCATTTTTATATAGTATTTTTTCTATTTCATTTTCATGAAAGCCTTCTTTTTTTAGTAGATCTATTAGTTTGTATATTTCATCGCTAGACTTTATTTCACTAGGAATTTTAATTCCATCAAAATCTGAACCTATACATAGTACGTCAATTCCACCTACATTTTTTATATGTTTTATATGAGAGATTATTTCTGATAATTTTCCTTTTTCACTTTGTCCTAGGAAAGATCTTTCAAAATTTATTCCCATAACACCACCTTTATTAGACAAAATTTTTATCATATCATCTGTTAAATTTCTAGGGTGATTTGTTATGGCTCTGGCATTTGAATGGGAGGCTACAAAAGGTGCTTTTGAATGTTTTGCTACATCATAAAATCCACCATCAGATAAATGAGATACATCTATTATCATTTTTAAGTTATTCATTTCTTCTATTACTTCTAATCCAAAATTAGTCAATCCTTTATTCATAAATTCTTTACTGCAGTTTGGAAATCCTATTTCATTTGGAATATTCCATGTTAGAGTTATAAGTCTAACCCCTAATCTATAAAAATTTCTAAGATTATATAAATTACCTTCCAAAACAGCTCCTTCTTCTATAGTTAAAAAGGCAGATAGCTTGTCTTGGGATATGTTTTTATTTATATCCTCGTAATTTTTAGCAATTTCAATAAAGTCAGAGTATTTATCTATTTCATTGTAAAAAAAATCTAACATATTAAGTGCAGTTTTTAAAGGAGTTTTAGTTTCAGTTAAATTTATAAATAAAGCGAAGAATTGAGCTATAGATTTGGAAGTTTTAAGTTTTTCTATATCTACACTTAATGAATTTTTAAATAAAGTTTCACTTTTATTTATCGTAATACTTTTATTAAGGCAAGGCTTTTTATTTGCAAGAGCGTATATAGTATCACAATGCATGTCTATAAAGTTCATTTTACACCTCCAGTTTTTATAATAGATATCATAATTGTAAAATAATAGATAATGTTAATTATATTAACATTATAACTATGAAAATATAGACTATCAAGGTGTTTTCAGTGTTATGTATAATTACTTTAATAGAAAAATTATAAAGTTCATAAAAAATTATTCACTTATTTGTTCTTAGATATATTAAGTTGATTTATAAATTATATAATTTTTATATAAATAATATTATAGTAAATTACATAGTATATTGTGTTTGAGTAAATATATACACATAATATATTATATGTACAAATGAAGTATGTAATTTTCTAGTTTATTATATATAGAAAATAGTAAAGTTAAATATGCATAAAAAGGTATTATTTTTAATTTGATGTAATAGGATAGTTTGAATATTTAATTATATAAAAAATAAAAAGCGTGGAGAATTTCCACGCTTTATTTGTTTATGTGATAATTTTATAGTCTAATTACTTCATTTTATTTAAAGTAATAGTAAAAAGATACATTTATGAATAGCCAATTTTTAAGTTTTAATTGGAGTAGAGAATATATTTCATTAAAGAATTTATACACTATACTTTGTTTTAAAAAATATATTAAAAGATTTATTCTTAATGTAAAAGCACATTATAATAATATTATTAATTTTATGTAAGTAAATTAGGTAAAACAATAAATCCAATGCTTAAAATTGCTAATATTATAGTTATTATAGTTGCTTTTTTCTTAGATGTTTTTCCCATGGCATAGATACCAATACCTATAAGAATATATTGCCATAGTGTAAATATATCAAAGTTTTCTATTAATTTATTTTTAATAGAAGGATCTAAAGATGCATTAATACCTATAGCTTTTTTAGTTATAAGCATATATATTATTTTAAATATTTTTCCTATACAAGTTGATAGAGTAGCTATTAAATATAATGTGACAGTTTGTCTATAATTTAAAGCGACCTTTGAAATTTTTAAAATTATAAATATTATAAGAGAAATACCAAATACAGCAATTAACACACCAACAAATGAAATAATGGCGTTTATTTTAGGATTGCTAATAATATCTAAAGTTTGTTTAGTTATTTCTAATGCTTGAGGATCTAATCCTTCAAATTGATTTTCCATATTACTTTTAATAATTTCCTTAGATAAATTAGATTGTATTATAGAATGAAAAATTACGCAAAGAGCAGTTATTAAAAATAATATTCCATATTTAGGGTTTTCCCTATAATATTCGAATAGTTTAGAAGGAGATGTGAAGAAAAATTTGAATTTTTCTTGTAAAGTTAAGTTTGAATTAGTTTTTATATTTTCTTGCTGTTCCATAAATGAAACCTCCTATATAATAAATTATTTGACTTGTACATAATAGAAGTAGCTTTAATTATACTCAAAAAAATATCCCCTGTATACTAATACCATATATAGTGTATATATACGGTATTAGTATACAGGGGTGTGAATGTTTTGTCAAGAATTTACTTTGAAGTTAATATAAATAAAATAGGGAAGATTAAAGTAGATTAAATTCTAAAACTGCAAGTAAAAAAATACTAAAAAGTTGATTAGCCCCTAAAATACAATATCTATTAGTATTTTTGATGGAGGGAAAACATCAATTTATTACTAATTTACTATCATTAAATGAGCTTTGATTCATTAGTTATTAATTTTAGGATCAAAAGCAGTAGCAAAAATATCTCCTAATATATTAAAGCTTAAAACTGTAAAAAGTATAAAAAGTCCAGGAAATATAGCTAAATGGGGTGATGATGAAATAAAACTTTGCGCATTTTGAAGCATACTACCCCAAGAAGAATTAGGGGCTCTAACTCCTAATCCTAAAAAACTTAGAGAAGATTCTGTAAGAATAGCTGATGCAATATTTATGGTGGAAGATACTATTACAGAGGGAATAGCATTTGGAATTATATGTTTAAAAATAATTCTTTTATTAGAAGCTCCTAAAGCTTTTGAACATAATACGTACTCTCTTTCCTTTAATGAAAGAGTTTGTGCTCTAACTATTCTAGCTATATCCATCCAGCCGAACAAGCCTAGGATAATGATTATATTTTTGATACCAGGTTTTAAGTATGCATTAATTATAAGTATAAGAAAAAAAGTTGGTATGCACATTAATATATCTATAGTTCTCATTATTATGTTATCTATTTTACCTCCCATATAACCGCTAAAGGTCCCTATAATAGTACCTAAAGTTGTGGAGATAATCATAGATATAAATCCGACTATTAGAGA
This sequence comes from Clostridium tepidum, assembly GCF_002008345.1. Lineage (GTDB taxonomy): Bacteria > Bacillota > Clostridia > Clostridiales > Clostridiaceae > Clostridium_F > Clostridium_F tepidum. Next base: position 15,839 of record NZ_MRAE01000009.1, on the reverse strand, counting down.
AGCTCTTCCACCATATAAAGATCTAGTAAAATAATCTCTTCCCATTTCATCTGTACCAAATAAATGCTTTAAACTAGGATTAGCTAATTTGTTAGATAAATTTATTTTATTAGGATCATAGGGGGATAAAAAAGAAAATGTTGAAAAAAGAATTAATATCAATATTACAGATAAAGATGCATATCCTAATTTATTTTCTTTAAATTGCATTTTTAGATTTATTTTAAGTCTTTTATTTAGAAACAAATTTAATCACCTACCTAATTTTTTGATTCTAGGATCTATTAAGCTGTAGCATATATCTGCTAAAAGATTACCTATTATAAGTAAAATTGAAGTTAACATAGTTATAGCCATAATAAGAGGATAATCAAATCCAAATATAGCTTTTATACCTAATCTACCCATACCAGGCCATCCAAAAATAGTTTCAGTGATAAAGGCACCAGCCACTAGGTTTGGGAGTGACATGCCCAATATGGTTATAACAGGTAAAAGAGCATTTTTCAAAATATGCTTATATAGTATTTCTTTTTTAGATAATCCTTTTGCATAAGCAATCATAACATAATCTTCAGATAGTTCAGAGATTACACTAGATCTTATATATCTAGTAATAACAGATATATTTCCAAAACTTAATACAGTACATGGTAAAATAAGATGTTTTAATACATCTAATTTGGAATCCACACCTATAGTATGCATACCAACACTAGGCAGAAATTTAAATTTAACAGAAAAAATATATATAAGTATCATTGCAAACCAAAAACTAGGTATAGATATACCTATATAAGATATTACTGAAAGGACATTATCTATAATTTTATTTTTATTAACAGCAGAAATTATTCCTAAAATTATCCCAAAAACTAAAGATATTAATAAAGATGAACCCATAAGGAGAAGAGTAGCTGGAAGTCTTTCTATTATTTGGGTAGAAATTGGTCTAGAGTTTATTAAGGAATAACCTAAATCACCTTTAAGCACATTTTTTAGCCATAGAAAATATTGTACATATATAGGTTTATCAAGCCCTAAATTATGTCTAATTCTAGCTATATCAGAAGGTTTCATTTTGGGATTTGTAAAGACTTTAATGGGATCTCCAGGTGCGAATTTTATTAATATAAAAGAAATTATAGATATAAAAATAAGTATAGGAATTGCTTCTAAAATTCTTTTTCTTATGTATTTACTCAAATGTATCAAACCTTTCTTAAAAATTTTTGTCATATAGCGAAAATAAATAGTAATTTTTATATGAGGCTATATCAAGATTCTATGTAAAAGTAGAAAAAAAGCTAGAATAATGGTATTGATATATTTAAATAAGCAGACAACTTAATATAAGTTATGTTTAAAATAAAAATAATCAATTATTATAAAAATGCTATTTAAAGATAAACGGTATTAAAAGGATAATTCCAATTAATACCGTCCTTTTGCTTATTAAATTTTTATTCTTCTATAATATAAAGTTTTGATAGGTCTTGGAACATATATATAGGAGCTGTTTTTGCCTCTTTGATACCACCTACATTTTTGTTTACTGCTATTGTAGCATTAGAATAGCAAATTGGATATAAAGGCATATCTTCCATAAGTTCTTTTTGGATATTTTTATAAATAGCTTCTCTTTTTGCCTTATCAGTTTCTACAGCACCTTTATTCCAAAGGTTATCTAATGTTTTATTAGTATATCTAGAAGCATTAAAAGCGCCACCTGTCATAAATATTTCTTTATAAGCATCAGGTTCACTACCCATTACATATCCATTAAATATTAAGTCAAAATCAGCTTTATCAGGTTCATCAAATTGTTGGAAGAAGGCATTTGCTTCTAATCCTTTTAATTCTACATCTATCCCTATATCCTTTAGATTTTCTTTAACTACTAAAGCTTGATTTTCTAAAGTCTTTTTATCATTTCTATAAACAAGCTTAAGTTTTAAGTTTTCAACACCAGATTTTTTCATTAATTCTTTTGCTTTATCTTTATTCAAATCATATTTATGAACATCGTCTGTATAGTATAAAGCATTTTTAGGAAGTGGAGAATAAGCTTTAGGAGCATATTTTTGGCTTTCATAAGCAGCTTTTATTAAATCATCTTTATTTAAAGCATAAGCTATAGCTTGTCTAACTTCTTTTTTATCTAAACCTTTAGTTTTACAATTTAAAACTAAATTATCTACCATACCTTCATCATAGGCAACTACCTTTAATTTTTCATTTTTTTCAAATTTACTTATACCACTAATATCTATATAATTAGCAGAAATTTCTGCATTTTCAAGAGCTACTCGAGAAGAGTTTGGATCAGCAATTATCCTATAAGTTATGGTATCAAGGTGAGGTTTACCACCAACATAATTATCAAATTTTTCTAAAGTTATACTTTCACCTTTTTTAGATTCTTTAAACTTAAATGGACCAGAGCCTATAGGTTTTTCATTTTTAGCACTTTTTTTAATTTCTTTTTCTCCTTCAAATATATGTTTAGGAATAGGAGATACTTGTGCTAAAGAATTCATAAAAGGTATTTGAACTTCTGGTAATTTAAATTCTACAGTTAAATCATCTATCTTTTTTACGTCTACAAGTTTGTCATTAATAACAAAAGCGCTTCTAAGGTGTGAATCCTGTTTTTCATCCATTATTTGTTTCATAGTAAAGATTAAATCATCGGCAGTTAAAGGTTTACCATCATGCCATTTTAAATCTTTTTTCAATTTTACTGTATAGATTAGAAAATCATCAGAATGTTTCACATCTTCAGCTAAAGTGTAATCAATCTTATCACCATTCATATAAAATAAAGGTGCAAATAAGGCATTATTCATAGTCATTGTATCTCTATCATAAGCATAAATTGGATTAAGTATTTCAGGCTCTCCCCTTATAGAAAATACTAAACTGCCTCCATCTTTAATAGCTTCTTTTGTAGATGTTTCTTTGTCTTTAGAACTCTTAGAAGTACTACTATTTCCACAAGCAGCAGTTACAAAGGTTGTTAAAGCTACTAATGTAATGGCTAATAGTTTCTTCATTTTCATAAAAAAACCCCTTTCATAATAGTAGAAATAATCTACCCGTACTACTAATAAATGATACCATTCAAACAAAAAATTGTTAAATAATAAAAGCAAATTATTAATATAGTTGCTATTTGTTTTAGTTATAGTGTTTTATATGTATATAAAATTTTAAAAAAGTATTTTTATTTAGTTATTAAATAAGAATTGTGACAATATATATATAAGTTACATAATATGTTATTGTATGTTATTAGTTTTTAACTTAAGCGTAATTTACTGATTATTCAAAAAATAAAATTTTAGGGAGTGAGTAATATGAAATACGAAAAAGATATGTTAGAAAATCTAGAAAATTGTCAATTAGCAAGAGCATTTATATGTCCACAAAAATTTAAGAGAGTTTATAAGGTTGAAAAGGCTCTACAAAGAGGAACTTTGTTTCCAGATTTATATAGTCCTTATAAAGCATATTAAATGATAAGTTTATATTTATATTTGGAGGAGATATTATGTTAGATAAATATTCAAGAAAAGAATTATTATTTATGATACAACAGTATGAATTTACGGCTGTAGAATTAAATTTATATTTAGATAATTATCCTGAAAATAAAAAGGCTATGGAATATTTTAATGAGATTTCATGTAAATTAGAAGAACTAATAGAAACATATGAGAAAAGGTTTGGACCTTTATTTAATTTTGGATTTAGTAGGAGTAAATATCCATGGAAATGGGTAACAGAACCTTGGCCATGGGAAAAAGAATATTCAAAAATGTAGCTAAAAAATTTAGATAGGAGTGTAAAACATATGTGGATTTATGAAAAAAAATTAGAATATCCAGTAAATTTGAAGAGTAAAGATTTGGGAATGGCAAAATTTCTTATGGCACAATATGGGGGACCAGATGGAGAATTAAGTGCAGCTTTAAGATATTTATCTCAAAGATATACAATGCCAACATCTAAGGCTAAAGGTCTTTTAACGGATATAGGAACAGAAGAATTAGCCCATGTAGAAATAATTGCTACTATGGTATATCAAATAATGGAAAATGCTACCCCTAAGGAATTAAGGGAGGCAGGATTAGGATCATATTATACAGAGCATGGTAATGCTATATATCCAGCAGATGCTAATGGAATACCTTGGACAGCAGCTTATATTCAATCTATGGATGACCCTATAACAGATCTTCATGAAGATATGGCAGCAGAACAAAAGGCTAGAACTACTTATGAGCATCTTATGAATTTAACAGATGATCATGATATAAAAGATGTTTTAGCATTTTTAAGAGAAAGGGAAGTTGTACACTTTCAAAGATTTGGAGAGGCGTTAATGAGTGTGGAAGATAAATTAAGTTCTAGAACTTATTATTAATAAATTAAAAAAGTCATTCAATTATGAATAAAATTATATGAAATTATTCATAATTGAGTTATAATATAATATATTAATTTAAATTATAAAGTAACAATCCAAATTTAATGGTATAATTTTATTTGGATTGTTATTATACTTGTAACTCATTTGTTACAAACATAAATTATAATTGCACTATAATTTACATGTGAATTAAAAAAATTAAGTAAAAAAGGAGTATTTATGTCTAAACAAAGGCAAAAAAATGTAAAAAGAAAAAAGATTAGAAAGAAGAAAAAGAAATCTTTTATAGGAAGATTATTTTTGTTTTTAGTTTATGAAATCATAGCAGGAGGTGTTTTTACATTATTACTTGCATTTTATGGTCCCTTTAATAATGTAAAAAGTACATTAGTTGGAACAGCTATGGCTACCTATAAACATCAGTATATCGCTACTACTTTTTTATCTAAAGATGAAATAAATAAAATTTTAAATAAAGGTAAGGAAATAAATAATTCTATTTCAAAAGAAAACTATGGTAATATAAAAATAAAAAATCAATATGGCAATTCAGTAGAAAGATATGATATAAGTACAACTAAATTTGATGGTTACATACTAGAAATAAAGAATCCTAAAAAAGTAAAAATAGGCTATACAAAGTACATGGGCAAAATGGGGGAAAGAACTAGTAAAATGGCTGAGAGATATGGGGCAGTAGCAGCTGTAAATGGTGGAGGATTTAGAGATGTATCATCAACAGGAAAGCTTTGGACAGGCACAGGAGCTTATCCAGAGGGACTAGTTATATCTAATGGAAAAGTTATTTATAATGACTTTAAAAAAGGACAAAAGGCTAATGTTACTGCATTTACAAAGGATGGATTATTAGTTGTAGGAGATTATACTGTAGATGAACTTTTAAAAATGGGAGTAGTAGAAGCTTTATCTTTTAGAAATACATTGATAATCAATGGAAATCCTATTCCTTATAACGAAGGTATAAATCCTAGAACTGCTATAGGACAAAAAGAGGATGGAACTATAGTGTTATTAGTTATAGATGGTAGAAGAGGAATAAAACAAGGAGCTACTTTAGAAGAAGTAGAAAATATATTGTTGCAAAGAGGAGTAGTTAATGCTAGTAATTTAGATGGAGGATCTTCTTCAACTATGTATTATAAAGGCAAAGTTATAAATAGACCTTGTAACTGGGATGGAGAAAGAACAGTAGCTACTTCCATATATGTAGAACCTTAAAGGAGAACACTTACTTATGAAAAAAATTAAGATTATATTTGTTTGGACATTAATTGCTTTATTTTTATCTGTTGGAGTTTTGTTCTTTGTAGATAAAATTTATTTGTCTTCTGCTAAAACTTTTGAAATAAATAAAGTAGAAGAAGAAGAAAAGAAAATAAAAAAGGCTGTTTCAATAGATGTACCAGATTATGCAGAAAACATAAAAGTATCTTTTAATGGAGAATACATATCTTATCATACTGAAAATAAAATAGTTATAATCAATGTGGCAAAAAAAGAGGAAAAATATATAGAGTTTAAAAATGGAGCAGTTAATTATACAGCTTGGCTTCCAGATAGAAATATCCTATTTATAGGAGAAAAAGCAAGTGAGAACATTGGTAGCTTTTTAGCATTGTTTTCTTATGACAGTGAAAAAAATGAAAAATTTCAGTTAGAAGATGAAAATGGTAAAAAAACTATAATAAATTTACCTAATAACAATTATGATATAAATAATATGACGTTATCTACAGCTACTAATACTATATATTTAAAAATAAAAAATGAACAAGGAAGAAGCAGAATTTATAGAATAAATACCATGGCTCAGTTAGAGAGAGTAAGGAATTTAGGAAATAACTTAGGTGAGATAGCTTTAATGAATAGTGAAGATAGAGTAGTTTATGAAAATAAGAATGATGGAAATATTCATGTAGAAGGAAAGGATTATCCTATAACCGTAAGAGATGGGGCTAATCACACTTTATTAGGTGTAGATGATAATGATGTAATGTATATAGGAAAGCTAAAAGGTAATAGAGAAGAAGGAAATATAGATAAAATTTATTATTGGAATTTAGATGATAAAACTATTAATAGAAAAGATATAGAATTAGAAAATCCTATTAATAAAAAAGATATAAAGATTCTTCCTAATGGGAAAGTGGTTTTTATAAACGCTAATAAAAATAGAGTTAAAGACCTAATATCAAAGGAAGAATTTAAATATACTGGAACCTTTGAAGATATTTCAATGGAAGCAATTGTATCTAAAGAAGGTAATAAAGTTATTGTGAAACCTATAAGTTTAAAGTGATATTTATATTTAAAAATTTTTTTAAATATCATAAATGAATTTGTTTAAATAAAATTAGTAAATATTATAAAGTTTTAAGCGTAGACGTCAATTATTATTAATATATAATAAATTTATTATTTATTGATTTTTTATTGAATTGGGGTTGTGGCATTAAAAAATTATATACAATATATTGTTTTATAAATTTAAATCTAACACAATATATTGTAAGATTTATTTTTAGTGCTACAGCCCACTTTTTTTATAAATAGAGTTCTTGCTTGTGTGTAAGTTTTTACTATTATTGAAGTTTAGTAACGAGCTATCCAAAGGAGTATTTGTTTTTACTTATACTTTTGGAAATATTAAAAAGTTATAAAGTGAAGTAAATAACATTAAAGGAAAAAATAAATTTAATTTTTATTCTTATCTAGAAGAATTAAGCATATTTTAGTAAAATATACTTAGTATTGAGAATGTTTTAATTTCTTAATGTTTTTTTATAAATTGTATGTTTTAAAATATATATTTAAATTTATGATAGAATAAATTATTATATTAAACGATAAGAAGGATGATATATATTGAAGTTTATAATAAAACAGAAATTATTTTCTATAACAGATAAATATATAATAGAAAATGAATATGGAGAAAAATTATATAAAGCACAAAAAATACTTATGTCTATGGTCAAAAAAATAAAAATATATGATATAGAGGATAGAGAATTAGTATACATTAAAGAGAAGTTTATAAAAATTTTACCTACTTATTTGATATATATGAGTGGAAATCATATAGCTACTATGAAAAAGGACATAAGTATATTAAAGCCTAGATTTACAGTAGAAAGTATTATAGGAGATTATGAAGTAAAAGGGGATATATTAGATGTTAATTTTACTATAGAAAAAGAAGGAGAAACGGTGGCAAGAGTAAAAAAATATTTTCCTGCTATAAGAGATTCCTATGAAGTAGATATTAAGGAAGGAGCCAGCCAAAGCCTTATTCTAGCGATGGTTATAATTATAGATGATGTAATTCACAATACAGAAAAAGAAAATGATAATTAATTATAAAAGATTAAATAAAAATAAGAGTGAGATCAGGATAAAATAATTTTAAATTAGATTTTATTTTAAAAATAATTAAAAGGAGGATAGTAATGAGCTTTTAAAAATTACTTAAACAAAGCTCTATAACTAACCTCTTTTAATTTATTTCTAAATATGATTTTTTTATTATAGTTTATTAGAAGTTTAAATAAAAATTTTGTTATGATTTTTAAAAAGATTTATTTTTATAAGGACAACCTTTATTACAATTACTATTATTACAATTGTTATTACAATTGTTATTACAAGTAGAAGAAGTGTGATTGTTACAACAACTATTTTTACAACTATTATTGTTTTTGGGAGTAATTTTCATCATAAAATTATTATTTTTATGAATTATTTCTACTTTTTTTATATTATCAGAAACCTCATTGTCATAAACTAATATAATTGAATTACAATTATATTTTAAATCTTTTTCTTTAATATCATCTAGTATTATATCTAACTGTCCTTTAGCACAGCAACTTTTCACATAAGAAAGTCTAACGCAAGAATAATGATTTTCTTTTAGTAATTTAGATAAATTTTTTGAAGCTTCTTTTGATATATATATTTCTAAATTATCGTTTTGCATATAAACACCTCAAATATAATTATTAATATTTTATATTAATCTATTATTAAGTTAATAAAAATTATAAAAAATAAAAAATCATCACTTTGCAACATAATGTTTTAAGTAAAAAACATAAACAAAGGATGATTTAAATATGATTATAACATTAAATTGGGAAAAGTTAAAATAATTATTATAAATTTTATTAATGATATTTATATAAAGTTTGTGAGATATAATATGGATTTTATAAAAAATTATATAGTTAATATTATAATGTGGATTTTTATAGTATAATATATATTTGTATAGTTAAACACAAGTATATATTATGCTAGAAGAGGTGAAGAAATATGGAAAATAAGGTTAATGTTTATATAAAGGTTTTAGAGAATGGTAAACTGCCTAGTTATGGCTCTTTAAATGCTGCAGGATGTGATCTATATGCTACAAAGGATATGGAAATAAAACCAGGAGAAATAAAAGTTATGCCATTAAATTTTATTATGGCTATGGATGAAAAACTGGAGGCACAAATAAGACCAAGAAGTGGTTTATCTTTAAAAACTAATTTAAGAGTTCCAAATAGTCCAGGAACTATAGATAGTGATTATAGAGATACAGTAGGAGTTATATTAGAGAATACATATAACCTAGCTAATTTAGCTTATGATATAGTAAAGGATCCTAGTATATTAAAAGTTTTAAATGAAGAATATAATGAAGTATCTTTATTTGATTATTTAAACAGTAAAGAAGATATAAACTTAGATACTGATAATATTTTAAGCATATTAAATGAAAAGATATACTTAGATAAGAAAGGTAATCCTTATGGAACTATATATATAAATAAAGGAGAAAGAATAGCTCAAATGATATTTACAGAATATAAAAGAGCTAATTTTGTAGAATGCGAAAATCCTCAAGAAATAGGAAAAAATAGAGGAGGAGGATTTGGGCATACAGGAGTAAAATAATACTGATAGAAGGTGCTAAAAATTAATTTTAGCACCTTTTATTAATATATTATATAAGTTTTTAGCTTTTTTTAGTCAAATTTTTTTATATGTTATATATAGCTTTTTAGTTATTCAATTTATTACATTCACTAAGAGTTTTTACATTAACTACTATTTCTTTATCTGTATTTAGGCTTTTAACATGAGCTATATTTTCTTTATTGTCTACTTTTTCTATATGAACTGGTGTATTTTTATAATAAACAGGGATATATTTTTTAGAGTCTATTATTTGTTTAGCACGTTTAGATTCCATAAAACAACCTCCTACAATTTAAAATATATTAATATTTTTCCCTATAAAAATAAATATATTAATACATTAATAAACAAAGCTATTAATTTTTAAAGGAGCTTTTATTAATTGTAAAGTTCTAAAAATATTATATAATCCATTAAAAATATTAAATGAAGATTTGTTTTTATTTATTATAAAGTTTAGGAAATGGTTATATAAGGACGAGGCAGATTACTTTCAATTTAAAAAATATATAGGTATTATAATTATTGGAGTAGAAAGTTATAGGATAAAGATAATTATTGTATATTTTGTAGATAAATTTTTAGTATGTTTTTTAGTAATATATAAATAATATATATGAGATATAAATTATATTTCATAATCGACTTTGTTAATAAATTATAAAGTAGTAGCTTTATAAATTACAAAGTTACTTTATAATTTATTTTTACTTAGAATATTTATGGCTCTAGGAGGAGATTTTATGAAAAAAAACAATAATAATAAACCAATAGAAGGAAATAAAGATGCTAAGTTAAGACAACAAACTGGTCAAAAAAATGCTAATAAACCTAAAAATTAAATTTTTAGGTTTAGGTATATTTATATAAAATATGTATAAAATAATATATAGACTCCTAAGTTTTAAATTTTAATTTCCCTAAATAATAATTATTTAGGGGAAGAATATTATTTATTGTAAATATTAAAACAAAATTATTAAAGCTAGTATAAATATACCAGCTTTAATAATTTATTTTTCGTTAGGTGCTTTCATAAAGAAAGCTATCTTATCTTTTTTTGAGGTAGAAATACTTAAATTTCTTTTGTGCAATGTATCATCATAATCAGAGGTTTGTCCATCACAAACATAAGCATAGTCTGTTTTTCCTTCTTTTACCCAACCCATAAAAATATATGCATGAGATGGAGAACCTGCACTATCTACAGTAGTAAAACAAATATCTCCTTTTTGTAATTTTGTATAATCTGTTTCTTTTGTCCAATTTTTCTTCTTTAATTCTTCCAATAATCCTTTAGTACTTATAGTATTTTTAGGTATATCATATCCATTATTTCTGTATAATTGAGATATAAATATTACAGAAACACCTTTTTCACTGCCTTTATTTATTGAAACAGCTTCTTTAAAAGATTTTTCCCTATTGTTTTTATCTTGTATATATTTAGCTATTTTTTTATTTAAAGCAATTTCTTCAGTTTTCTTGCTCACATTTTTCTTGTTTACATTATTAGTTATTTCGGTACCATTATTTTTATTTGAACTATCATCCTTAACTAAATTAAAAGAGAAAGAAACCATTTGTTTAACAACTAAAATACAAACAATAACAATAGGTATGACTACTGCTCCAAATATCAAATTATTTTTTTTAGCAGCTTTATCTGCCATTTCATGCATTTCTTCTATATATTTTTCTTGATTTTCTTCATCTAAATTATTAAAATGTTTATCAAATTTATGATTTTTATTCATATTTATCCTTCCTTATATGAAAATATTTATTTACCTTAAAACTATTACTTTATAATTGTAGCAGATAAATTATATTAAGTAAAGAAACATAAAATAACATTTTTAAATTTTATTTTAGATAATTATTTAGATCTTAAATACAAAGTTACAATTTATTTAGACTATATATTTAAAAATTTTAGATTGTGTTGAATTGATTACAAGAATAAAGTAAGATATATAAAAAAAATATACATATATAATGTATAAACAAAAAAAATAGTTATTATAAAAAAAAATAATGATTTCTTTGATAATTTAAGTTGAATTTTATGGTAATAAAATGTATAATAAAATATGTATTTTATAAAAAATGTATAGGAATGGTAAGAAAGATGGGTAAAGTTTTAGAACAAACAAGAGAAAGATTAAATAATCTGATAGAAATGGATTCAATTTTATATGAGGGTGAAATATTGAAATTGAGTCAAGAATTGGACAAGTTGATATATAAATATTATAAGCAAGAATTAATTAACTAATTAATTCTTGCTTATTTACTTTAAATCAATATTTATTACAAATATAATATTATAAATTAATTTGTAATAAATAAGATATATGTATCATATTTATTCTTTTACGGAAAACCAATAAGTTACATTAACTTCATCAGAAGGGTTTCTATATCTGTGTGGAGTAAATTTGTTTAAATAAATGCTATCTCCTTCATGAAGGAGATAAGTTTGAGTATTCATTTGGATTTCTAAAGAACCTTTTACTACAATTCCTAACTCATCATAACTATGCCCCCAAGAAGTATCATTATAATCTGTATTTCCTTCTATAGTTATAGCTATTGCATTTAAATTTTTATTTCCATTAGTTAACATCTCAAATTTTATTTTTTTATCATCTGTAGAAAAAATTTCACTACGGTTATTTTTGCATACAATATATTCTTTATCTTCTGTAGATTTTAATATTTCCATCAAATTTATTCCTAATACTTCACAAATTTGTTGCAAGTTACTTACAGAAGGACTATTTAAATCTCTTTCTAAATTACTTATAAAACCTATGGATAGGTTAGTTAATTCTGATAATTCTTTTATAGTAAGACCTTTTTTCTTTCTATAGTATTTAATTTTTTCACCTAACTGCATTTTAGCCTCCTAATGTAGTTTTTAATTTATATTAATTATAGCATAAAAAGCATAATTTCTTAAATGTATTATTTAAATTTTATAAATGTTTTTAAATTCATTTTTATGAAAACAATAGAAAAAAATAAAATTGTGAAATTAGTTTTTTTCTAAAAATTGAAAAAATCACTAATATTCTAAGTTAAATGAATATATGTTTGAATTATATATTCGTGTTTATGAAAAAAATAATAAAAAATTGAAAAAATATATAGACAATTATAAAAGTTTTGATATAATAAATAATTGTTGATGAAATTATATTAAATATTCCTTAGGGAAAACGTTAGCATTTTTAAAATTTTAAATTTAATTTCAATATTTTATAAAGGGAGGAATAAAGATTGGTAATTTTAAAAGGAACTTTATTATTATTACTTTGTTTAAGTGCATTTTCTTTATTTAGTTTAAAAGCGCCAAAGGGAATGAAGGCTATGGGAGCTCTAGCAGATGCAGCGGTAGCAACATTCCTTGTAGAGGCATTCCAAAGTTATGTAGGCGGAGATATGTTACATATTAATTTATTAAAAGAAACTGGACTTGCAGCAGGTGGAATGGGTGGAGCAGCAGCAGCTACTTTAGTTCCATTAGCTTTAGGGGTTTCACCAGTATATGCTGTATTAGTTGGAGCATCATGTTATGGATTAGGCATATTACCAGGTTTTGTAGCTGGTTATGCACTTTCTTTTATAGTTCCTATAATAGAAAAGAAAGTACCGAAGGGATTAGATTTAATCGTCTGTGTGGCCTTGGTGGCACCTTTAGCTAGATTAATAGGAAATGGAGCCACTCCAGTTGTAAATGCAACATTATTAAATATAGGCGGTATAATAACAGTAGCAGCTAATGAAAGTCCAATTATAATGGGATTTATACTAGGTGGAGTTATAACAGTAGTTGCAACAGCACCATTAAGTTCTATGGCATTAACAGCTATGTTAGGGCTTAAAGGATTGCCAATGGCTATAGGAGCTCTTTCAGTAATGGGATCTTCTTTTATGAATTTTGTGTTATTCCATAGATTAAAATTTGGTGATAGAAGCACAACTATAGCAGTAGCAATAGAGCCTTTGACTCAAGCAGATGTAATTTCAGCTAATCCTATACCTGTGTATGTTACAAACTTCATAGGTGGTGGACTTGCAGGTATCATAGTAACTCATTTTGGATTAATAAATAATGCTACAGGAACAGCTACTCCAATAGCAGGACTTATGGTTATGTATGGATTTAATGATCCTAAAGTAGTTACAATAGCAGCTATATTCTGTGCTTTAGCAGGAGCTTTTGCTGGACTATTAGGCTCAATAATATTTAGAAACTATAAAATAAGAACTGTTGCAGAATTAAGAGCTGCTTCTGAAGAGCAAGAAGTTGAACAAGCTACAGCTTAAAAATATATAGATAGGCTTAATAAAAGATGATAAAAAACTGTTTCAAAATAAAATTTTGGGACAGTTTTTGTCTTAAATATAATAAATTTCGAATGAAATTTAGATGTGCATGAAAAATAGAAGTTTTTGTATAATAATAAAAATGATTTTACTTACTAGAATCATTAACAAGATAATAGCAATTTAAGGTATAGTAAATAAAATTATAAACATTATATTTATATGTAGTTTAAAAATTACATAATAGATAGTAGATAAAATAATATATATAGAATTAAACTTAGATAAATGGGGAATATTAAAAAGTTATATGAAGGTGAAGGTATACAAATAATTAAATTAAATATGTATAAAATAATGAAAATAATTTTAAAAGCACTTGAAATTTTTATTAAATTTCAAGTGCTTTAATTAGTTTCAAATACTTGTTAACTATTTAGATGTTTAGTTTTAAAAATATTATGCTGATTTTTCTGAGTCTTTACGCTTTGGCCAACATTCTATATTATTTAAGCCTTCAATACTATCTGCATAAAATACAGGCTCTATGCCTTGCTTTTTTTGTTTATCATAATCTTTTAAAGCTGCAAAAGCTATTTTAGATAGCATAGATATAGCAATTAAGTTTATTATGGCCATAAATCCCATGAATAGATCAGCCATATCCCAAACTATTTGAATTTTAGCAACAGATCCAAATAGAACCATACCTATTACACATATTCTATATAAAAGTAAGCTTGTTTTACTTCCTTTTAAAAATTCAATGTTTGTTTCTCCATAATAGTAATTGCCTACTACAGAACTAAAAGCAAAAAGGAATATACAAATAGCTATAAAAGTATTTCCCCAAGAACCTACCTGTGAACTTAATGCAGTTTGTGTAAGCTGAATTCCTGTTAAGTCACTTTTTAAATAGCTACCAGAAATTAAAACTATAAAAGAAGTTGCGCTACATATTAATATAGTATCTGTAAATACACCTAAAGTTTGAATAAGACCTTGTTTAGCAGGGTGAGTAACATTAGCTGTTGCAGCAGCATTTGGTGCGCTTCCCATTCCGGCTTCGTTGGAAAATAATCCTCTTTTAATACCCATAAGCACAGCAGCTCCTAATCCACCACCCACAACTTGTTTTACACCAAAAGCATTTTGTATAATAAGAGAAAAAATGTTAGGAATACTACTTATATTTTTTAAAATAACAAATAAAGCTACTAATACATAAGCTATTGCCATTATTGGAACGATAATTTCACTAACTCTAGCAATTCGTTTAACACCGCCAAATATAATAAGAGAGGTAAGAACTGCTAATATTATTCCTATAATTAGAGTATTTATACCAAAAGCTTGTTTAAAAGCTAAAGAGATAGTATTAGCTTGCACAGAATTAAATACAAGACCATAACTTATAGTTATTAATATAGAGAATATTATTCCCATCCATTTTTTATTTAAAGCTTTTTCCATATAATAAGCAGGACCACCCCTAAATCCATGCTTATCTTCTACTTTATATATTTGTGCTAAAGTACTTTCAACAAAACTTGAAGCACCACCGATTACAGCTATAATCCACATCCAAAATACAGCACCAGGACCTCCAGATGCAATAGCAATGGCTACTCCAGCTAAGTTACCAGTACCAACTCTTGAAGCTGTACTTATACAGAAAGCTTGAAAAGAGGAAACGCCTTTTTTCCCTTTGTGCTTCTCTCTAGCGGATTTACTTGCACCTTCTCCTAATAATCTAAACATTTCTTTAAAATATCTGATTTGAACAAATTTAGATTTAAAAGAGAAGAATAAACCTAAAATTATCAATAATGCTATCAGTATATAAGACCATAGATAATTGTTTAATACTGATATAAAATTTTCTATAAAACTCATATAATTTCCACCTTTCCTAATATAATTTTATGATTATTGAATTATTTACTTTATTAAAATACATTTAAAATTGTATCAGAAAATAAAGCAAATATCAATTTAAAATTTATTCTGAAAAATGAAATTTTAAAAGTGAATATTGCTTTAGGTGAAAGAAAGCTTTAATATAAGTAGAATAGTGGAAAAT
>NZ_MRAE01000080.1 GCF_002008345.1 Clostridium tepidum | reverse complement strand
CTCTATTATCCCAAACTTCTTCTTGATCTCTTTTTATTTTTATACTAATTTCTTTTTCCTCTTTGTTATCTTGCTGATCTATAGCCAAAATCCTCAAATTATATATTCCGTCCTTAAAAGAAGAAATATCTTTATTGTATTCTAACTTACTCTTATATATGTTTTCTTTAAATTCAATCTTATCCAATTTAGCTTGTCCTATTTTCTCGTCATTTATATATACGTATACTGATTTTAACTTTGAAATAGATTCTATTTCTCCATCAATCTTTATCTCCTTATCATTTATTACCTCTTCATGTACTGGTGTTTTCAAATTAATACTTATATTGGGTATAGCTTGTACCTTTATAGGTAATCGTACTAATTGAATTATAAAAAAAACAAAAATAATTGTTAAATTTATATAATTCTTTTTTTGATTTATCATATTCCCACCCTTTCAATAAATTTCATTATAAATCTACTTATCGTTATTTTTATTAATATCTTTATATTTTTAAAATAACATTTCTTATTTAATTGATTGCAAATTAATTAATTAAAAATATTTATTTTCTATATTCTTATGCTATTGTACATACCGTTCTAATACACAGCAGTTCTTTAAAAATTGTATATCCCCTTATATAAGTTATTTCTTCACAACTTACTATTCATAATAATACCATATTTATCTAATTATTTATAAAAGTTATTAAAAATTAATCATATAAAATAGGGCTTAGTACTCACACCTTACACTGTTTTTTCTTCTCTTCTATTAATTATAACACCAATTTCCTTTAGATTCATCTTAAGATAAATCTCCTTACAGTTAGCTAGTAATTTCCACTGCCAATCTTATAACTAATTTTCACATTTAAATTATTAGATATATTTCCCATAAAAATAAAAAGATAAAGACTTATTATAACAATCTCTATCTTTTTAAAATATACTTTTTTCATTTTTATTTAAAAACAGGTATATCAAAATTCAATATAACATTTTGTAATTGATCTATTACCTTTTTTATATTAGCCACTTGATTATAAGCCCACATTATATCTGTAGCATATTGATGAACTGTCGGATTATTTGGATTCCATCTCATTTTATACAATGTATCTTGCTTATACATTGTATTGTTTATATATTTTGAAGAAATCCATTTAGCACCACCTTTAATAGCTAGCTCTATTGAAAACCATCCTTGATCATAAGCATACTTAGATCCTTGTCCTATTGGATCACTATCTACAGCATTTATACCAAACAAATTGTAAACAGTTTTACCATTTACCACTACTCCCTTAGCTAAAGTTGATGTTCCATTACCTGTTTCTAAAAGAGCGTGTGCCACTAAATATATTGGACTTACATTGCTTTCTTTGCCAGCATCAATAAATGCTTGTCCTTTTCCTTCTAACACTCCTTTTCCTTTAAGAATATTATTTAATTGCCCTGCTGTAGTACATTCATTATAACTTAATTGTAAAAATTGATACTGACCAAAAGGATCATATATATGATTAGTTGGATCTATATATTCTCTAGCCTTTGATTTAATATAGTCATATTGCTGATCGCTCTGCACCCAATTAACTCCATTTATATCAGTTGAATATCCTTTTTTGCCATTCTTTATAATAGCATATCTCCATTCATAAATATTTTTTTCTGGTATATACATATGATAAGCTGGTGTATTAGCCATTTGTATATTTACCATATCATCCAATGTTATATTGTAATAAGAATTTTTATAATTCTTATTTGATCCTACAACATTATATTCTACATATTTATGTTCATCTAATTTTTCTTTACTATTTTTATCTTTTACATGTATTCCTACTAAATATGTTCCTGTTCTTGTTGGAGTCCAATTCATGCTATTTCCTGTACCATAATCTCTTATCATTTCCCATACTTGAGTATAAGGATCCTTTATCCAGAACTGATATAAAACTCCATTAGCACTACTTCCACTACCTTTTATAGTATATGTTTTACCCTGTTCTAGTTTACCATTTGTTACTACTGATCCATTTAAACTTACTTCTAAACTACTAATAGTTGCTTTAGAA
>NZ_MRAE01000079.1 GCF_002008345.1 Clostridium tepidum | reverse complement strand
CGTGTTACTCACCCGTCCGCCGCTAATCCACTTCCCGAAGGAAGCTTCATCGCTCGACTTGCATGTGTTAAGCACGCCGCCAGCGTTCGTCCTGAGCCAGGATCAAACTCTAAATTTAAAAGTTTAATCTCTTCTCAAATTCATTGACAAGGTTTAATACCTTATCTTACTGGCTGTTACAAGAATGTTTCTTGTTAATTCTCTGTTTAATTTTCAAAGACCATGTCGCCTCAGCGACTTTTATATCTTATCAAATTTGTTGTTCTTTGTCAAGAACTTTTTTCAAATTTGTTTTTGAATCAGTTGATTTGTTTCGACAACATGTAAAATTATATCACTTTAAATTCATATAAATATATAAAATTATGTTTTTAAATTAATTTATCTCCCTTCTTCTTTTATTTTTTACATATTACTCTATTTTATTTATATAGATACACTAGGCCATGTTGCTGTATTTATATGAATTCTTATATCTATAACATTATTTATATATCATTTGCTAGCATATAAAATTATATTATTTGTTAAATTAAATAAATAATTATATCTATAATTTAAATTATAATATCTATTTCATATCTAATATACCTTTATATACTTCAAAGAAACAATTATATATAATAAAATTCATCAAATATTTATCATATTATAGTATCATCATATATATAATTAATTCAAAATATATAATTCATATAATAGAAATTATTTTAATGAATAATAACAGCTTATATAGACCGGATGTTAGTTATATATAATTTAAAATATTTGATTAAATAAAATTTAAAATATAAATATTTTAAATTGCTTAATTTGTTATTAAAATAATATCTTAAAATAATATTTCTTACCTATGCTTATTACTACATAATATACTTCACATTTTCTATAATAAATATTTGCTATAATAAAAATACTTATTATATAATGTATAAAAACATTGATGAAGTTAAAATTAATAAAATATTACTATTTTTAATCATAATTATATTTATTAAGCTTCAATTTAAAATAATTAATAATTTAAAATTATATAATAAAATTTTAAAAAGGATGCAAAGGAGTTTTTAAGTTGAATATACAAGAATCTTTAAAAAATAAAATTAAAAATATTTCAGAACAATACAAAGAAGATAAAACAGGTGGATACATAACAGGCGATGGCCCTATACCTTGTGATATTTTATTTATAGGTGAAGCTCCAGGAAAAAATGAAGTAGAAGAAGGTAAGCCTTTTGTAGGTATGGCTGGAAAAAGATTTGAAAAATTTTTAAATTCTATAGGTCTTAAACGCGAATCTGTTAGAATTACTAATACTTGTTTTTTTAGACCTATAAAAATTAAAGAAAGTAAAAATGGAAGAATATCTGTAAGTAATAGGACTCCCAAAGTTTCAGAAATATCACTATTTAGTTCTATTCTTAATGAAGAAATTAATTTAGTAGATCCTAAATTAATAATTACCTTGGGAAACGTTCCATTAAAAACATTAACAAATTTTAAATCTATTGGGGATTGCCATGGTAATATTTATTTTATTGAAAACCTGAACAGATATGTATTTCCAATGTATCATCCATCATCTTTAACCTACAATAGAAATAAAGATTTCCATAAGATGTATGAGAATGATTGGCTTAAATTAAAGGAAATATTAAATAAAATTTAAATTCAAGGTCTTACTTATGAACATATTATTTTTAGCTTGCATACTTACATTAAATGAATGCAAACAAAAGGATTTATGTTTTAAAATAAGTTTTTGTATAAAATAAAAAATATAATAGATTTAATTATTATATTTAAAATTAAAATAATTATTTTTGAAAGTTAATATTAATAAAACATTATTGATAATTAAATAAATGTAAAAAAACGATGTTCAACTCTTTGAGAAAATGGATTTGTGTTTATATTAATTTCAATATACTAGAAAATTGGATACTGTAAAATATAATAAAAGAAATCTATCTATTTAAGGGAAAACATGTCAAACTGCAAACTAAAAATTAATTATTAAAAAGCACTTTACAAAACTGTAAAGTGCTTTGGTGATCCACCGGGGAATCGAACCCCGGACAACATGATTAAAAGTCATGTGCTCTACCAACTGAGCTAGTGAATCATATTCATCTGGCAACGACCTACTCTCCCACAGGGTCTCCCCTGCAGTACCATCAGCGCTTTGAAGCTTAACCTTCGTGTTCGGCATGGGAACGGGTGTTACCTTCAAGCCATAATCACCAGATTTATTTTGTTGAAAGACTATTCTTTCAAAATTACACAGTGAATTTTTTATTTGATCAAGCCCTCGACT
>NZ_MRAE01000078.1 GCF_002008345.1 Clostridium tepidum | reverse complement strand
GTACTAGTATATATTTTTTTAGTGAAAAAATTATATTTAAAAATAAAGTTTCTAATATACTTATAATTATAAATATATTTTTACCTATAATTATGAGTGCTTTATTAGATTATAGTGTTTTATTTAAAATTTTTAATCTGCAATATTTAAAAATGTTTTTAGGTACAATAGTTATATGGCTTATTGCAATATCATTTAATAGCTCACTGAAAAAAATTTCATAACATATTAATAACAATAATAGAATTTAAATATATATTAACCTCTAATACTAGTGGTTAATATATATTAGTGTGGTTAGAATAATAATATGAAGGTGAAATGTTTCATGAGTTATAATATTTTTGAAACAGTTGTAAAGGGAAGTAATACAGTGTTTTTAGATATACCTTCAGAAGAATATTTTTCATATTATGATAGATTAAATAAAAAATCAGCAAATAACATAGTTAAAGATTATTTTATAAACAAAGGCAGTAAAAAGGATGCTGAAGTTATGGATGTAGGATATAATGAACACACAAAAAGTATTCAAATATTGGCTAAACTTCAAGGGTAAGGAGATGTTTTATGGAAAGACCATTAGTTTATTATGCTATTTCTGTTTTTTTAGGTTGTATTTCTGCTTTTTTATTATTTAATAATATATTATTAGGTGCAGTATTTACTGCATCTTTTTTAATAATTATTTTTATAAATGAAGATAGTAAGAACTTTATAATAATCTTATTATTTTTTATTTTAGCTATGTTTAGTTTTTATAGTTATTTTACTATAGATATACCAGATAATATTAAAATTAGAATTGTAAAAAAGGAAAAATATTATTGCTTTGGAGAATATAAAGGAAGAAGCATTTTTATAATAGGAAAGACTAATGATTTAAAAGAAGGATTAAAATTTACTATAAAAGGTAAATTTACGAAAGATATTAGGTACAATAGTGGATCTGTAGGAAATTTTAAAGTGAAAAAGGTAATAAAAAAAGAAAAAGATATAATATGCAATATATTGGATTTAAAATCTATAGCGTATAGTAAATTTAAAGAAAAACTGGGAGAAGATAAGGCTGCTATGGTAATGTCTTTATGTTTTGGAGAGACTAAATACATATCTAATGCTGATAAAGAGATATTAAAAAAATTAGGGGTTATACATGCCGTTAGTGTATCTGGTTTTCACATGGCAGTAATATATAAACTTCTAGATAGATTATTGGGATTTCCTTTAGCTATGACAGTATCTTTTTTATATGTAATTTTAACAGGTATGAAATCATCAGCCATGAGGGCTTTTATTATGATTGTAATATTAAAATTTTCCAAACGAATATTTAAAAAATATGATAGTTTATCTTCTATAAGTCTAGCAGCTATAATAATATTATTACATAAACCTTATTATATATTAGACATAGGATTTATGTTATCTTTTTTATCTACTTTAGGTATATTGTTATATAATAAAAAAATATCTAGAGTGCTTTATAAATTACCGCAGAGAATCAATTCTAGTCTAAGTATTACATTAAGTTCTCAAATATATACTTTTCCTTATATGTGTTTCAATATTAAAAGTTTTGGATTAGGATTTATAATAGGAAATCTAATATTAGTTCCTCTTTATGCGCCTATAGTGTTATTAGGAAATTTAGCTATGCTTTTAATAAAGATACCTATAGTATTTACTATAATAAATAAAATTATATATATTTTTTTAATGATGATAGAAGGAGCTTATTATTTTCTTTCAAATATAACACCAGAAAGTGTGTATATAAGTGAATTTGAAGGTATATGCTTTGTAATAATATATATGAGTTATTTATTATATAATCATGGATATAAAAATATAAAATATATGCCTTTAAATTGTATAATACTTTTGATTTTATTTAATTATAGTTTTTTTCCAACTATAGATTTTTATAGAGAAAAAGATTATAATATTACAGTTGTAAAATATAAGTTTAATACTATTATGATTTGCAATTATGAAAGCAATGCAGCTAAAGATATATTAAAAATAAAAAATCAAGTAAGGCCAGATAAAGTAATTACGAATGTGGAAAATAATACAAAAATAAAATTATATAAAAACTTAAAAATACATATTTTAAATAGTGAAATAGAGAATGATTATTATAATAAAAAATTAGTAGAAAATAATGCAAGGTATAGAAATTTATTTATTTTATTAAAAAATAAAAATAAAAATATAATTTTTACAGAAAAGCCTATTAGTCTAAAAAGCCCTCAAAATAATTATGTTATAATAAATTTAAAAGAAACAAATTATAAACATATTTTGAATAGAAGATATATAC
>NZ_MRAE01000077.1 GCF_002008345.1 Clostridium tepidum | reverse complement strand
CTTTACGTTTATATTTATTATGCCAAAATGATAATACAACTTTTATACTAATAATTATAACTATTTATACTTTCACAAATAGTTATAGACAATTGTTTGTCATTAAAAAGTTTTTTGTAAGAGCATAAAAATTCATTTAGTTCAGTATCATTTAAGTCTATTTTTTTGCTACTTTTAAGAAATACATTTTCTCCTATTAATTCTACTCTAACATTATTTTTATCATTTTTAATATGATATTCTGTAACTTGCTTCATTATAGGTTTAACCTTATATTTCTCATAAAAACTCATATTTTTTCTAATATTTTCATAACTAAAATTTTCTACATTTAACCCTAATTCCTTTACATCTATCCCTAAATCTTCCATCTGCTTTTCTACATCTTTAAGATTTATTCCATAAGCTTGAGTATATTTTTCCATTAATTTTTTTTGTATATTTATAAATTTCTCTTGAGATATATTATTTTTTTCCATATATTCCTGTATATTTTTCATAAAATCAGACATGTTTAAAGTTCCCTGAGCTACTGAACTATAAAGACTATACATATATTGCTCAAATTTATCTAAATCTTTATCTGTGGCTTTATTTTTTAAATCATTAAAATCTATAATTTCACTCATTTTTTTCTTCCTTTCTAATAATATACAAATTATATTTATTTTTAAAATTTCATATTCTAAATTTAAATTTCATACTAAATTACTATTAAAAATTAAAGTTATAATTATTTAATAATAATTATAACTTTAATTTTTTATCCTACTATAATAATATACACATATAAATATATTCTATCACTAACAAATAATATATTAAATAATGTTAGACTATATTTATTATTTTCTTAACATATAATTCCAAATTTATACTTATTTTAAATTTATATTCAAATAATATTTTTAATATGTAATAATTTTAACATTTATTTAAAGTATACTTTACCATTTTCTATTTTATCTAATATAGCTAAAGATTCTACTTTAGCACCTACTTTTTCTAATTCTTTTCTACCCTTTTGGAATCCTTTTTCTATAACAATTCCTACACCTGCAAGTTCTGCTCCCCCTTGATTTATTATATCTATTAATCCTAAAGCTGCACAACCATTGGCTAAAAAGTCATCTATTAAAAGTATTTTATCTCCTTTGTTTATATATTTTTTAGATACTCTTACATTATAAGTTTTGTTTTTAGTAAAAGAATGTACTTTTGATTCATAGGTATCTTTGTCCATATTTGCAGCATCTACTTTTTTAGCAAAAACCACAGGACAAAAATCAAAATATTGAGACACTATAGTAGCAATTCCTATGCCTGAAGCTTCAATAGTTAATATCTTATTTATATTACATCCTTCAAATCTTCTTTTAAATTCTTTTCCCATCTCATTAAATAAATTTACATCCATTTGATGGTTTAAAAAGCTATCTACCTTAAGTATATTTTCTTCTACTAATGTACCCTCTTTTAAAATCTTATCTTTTAGTAATTTCATAAATATTTATTCCTTTCTTTTAAACATAAAATATTCTAAATTAAATATAGTTATTGTATATAGAAATTAGAATATACTAAATTTCTATACATTAACTTATATAATGTTTTTTAGTTTAACTATTCAAATTAAATTTATTTGATTAAATTTATAAAATCTTTTCTAGATTTTAATATATGTAATTCTTCATCTTCTCTTATATATTTAACAAATTCAGGATATAGTTCTACTGCTTTGTATAAATCCTTTATAGCATTTTCATATTCTTTTAAATAAGTATAATAACAAGCTCTATTATAATACAAAAACCCTTCTTCTTCGTTATTTGATATACCTTCACTTATTACATCTATAGCCTTTTTATAATCTTTTAATTCTTTATATATAACAGCTAAATTTAAATAACTATAAGGATAATTTTCATTATCTTCTATAGATAATTTATAATTTAATATAGCATCTTCTAATTTATTTAATCTCTTATACACAACTCCTTTATTAAATAAAGGCATATAATGATTAGAGTATAATTCCAAAGCTCTATCTGCCATATATAGAGCTTTTTCTAATAACCCTAATTCCTCATATATAGAACTTAAATTTACATAACTCCAAAAATCCTTTTTATCCAAGGATATTACCTTTTCGTAACATTTTATTGCCTTTTCCTTTTCTCCTACATTATCATAAGCTCCTGCTAAAAAAAAGTAAGCTCTATTATAATTCTTATCATATTCTATAGCTTTCTCATATAATTTTATAGCTTTGTTATATTCCTCTTTATTATCATATATTATAGCTAATCCATAATAAGCTCTAGAATCCTTTGTATTAACTTTTAAAATTTCTTTGTATTTTTTTTCGGCCTCTTCATATTCCTCTAATTCATCATATATTAAAGCCATATCCAATAATAGTTCTACATCTTTTGACCCCATTGGAGTATTATAAGCTTTATTATAAAATTCTAAAGCTTTATCTATATATCTTTCTCTATAAAAATTTTTAGCGATTACTTTGTAATTATTGATTTTATATAATTGCATATTTTTACTCCTTCTAAAAATACATTGATTATATTTTATAATAG
>NZ_MRAE01000076.1 GCF_002008345.1 Clostridium tepidum | reverse complement strand
GGAGTCTGGACCGTGTCTCAGTTCCAATGTGGCCGATCACCCTCTCAGGTCGGCTACGCATCGTTGCCTTGGTAGGCCGTTACCCCACCAACTAGCTAATGCGCCGCGGGTCCATCTCAAAGCGATAAATCTTTGATAAGATAATCATGCGATTTTCTTATATTATGCGGTATTAATCTCCCTTTCGGGAGGCTATCCCCCACTTTGAGGTAGGTTACCCACGTGTTACTCACCCGTCCGCCGCTAATCCACTTCCCGAAGGAAGCTTCATCGCTCGACTTGCATGTGTTAAGCACGCCACCAGCGTTCGTCCTGAGCCAGGATCAAACTCTAAATTTAAAAGTTTAATCTCTTCTCAAATTCATTGACAAGGTTTAATACCTTATCTTACTGGCTGTTACAAGAATGTTTCTTGTTAATTCTCTGTTTAATTTTCAAAGACCATGTCGCCTCAGCGACTTTTATATCTTATCAAATTTGTTGTTCTTTGTCAAGAACTTTTTTCAAATTTGTTTTTGAAAGTTTTTGTTACTTTCAAGTCCTTGTCTTGAGGACGAATTTTATTATATCATTTATATTTTAATAAAAAATATATTCATACGAGTTTATATAAACTTAAATCATTATTACTAAAATTTTATTTATTTTTCTCTTATTATCTCATATAGATACTCAAGGTTATGTTGTTTATATTATTGTATTTAATTATTTAAAAGTATTATAGAATATGTTTTTCTATGAAAATTTTTATTTATGCCTAAAATCAAAAATATATCTGATTATAAATAATATTTATTGATTAATCATAACCCAAAGAATTATTTATATAATTTCTCTAGAATATCGAGAGTATCTGAATTTATATCATAAAGCATCCCAAATCACAGAACTAATTAGATATATCAAATACTTTTATTTAATATTTTCCCCGTAAATTCCAATACAAGTATTAATAGAAAACCAAACTTAGAATATATAATAAGCATAATAATGAACTTAATGCATACAACAAAAACAAGCATAATAAGTAACATACTATATAAATTAATAAATACATATTATAAAAATTTTTTAATATTAATTTTTCCTAATTTGTAATTCCCCAAATATTAGAAGATCAATTAATATTCCTAGAAGGATAAGTATTAATATTAAAAATATCACTCACAACCATGAAATTGTAATCATTAAATTTGTCTATAATCCATTAATATAATTTCTTGTATTTATAATCATCATTCAATTCATATTTTTTAATTATCATCTTATAAAGATACTGTTCTATTCATAAATTTTATATAATCATTAAATCCATATTCTCTAATACTCCCTGATTCAAAATAAGTCATATTTTTAATAGTACATATGTAATTAACCGTATTAATAAATGTATTATTATTTGTAGACTTCATATTCGATATAAACATGTTGTTTTTAGGAGTATATTCTACAAATTTTATATTGATTTTTTTATTAGGAGCAATACTGGTCCCTCATACTTGTATTCTTTTTTGATTTATTTTTAGTATTTATAAATAATGATATCTCTTCGGTATGCTTCCATATATACTTTTTTTGATGGATTTAAGGTTCCACTATAATAAATACTTTGTTTATATTAGATATACTCCACTATAATCACACATAACTTTGTATAAATCTTAAAAATTTTGATGAAATACTTTTCAAATTCTAGTAATGAAACTTTGATTATTCCTAAATAAACTATTTTTTAAAATCTAAAACCCCGATACATTATCCCACATTTGTGAAAACTTTTCATTTTTAATATAGATTTTACATACCCATCAAAATAAAGCTCACAAAACACAATAACCACTTACTCAAAAAAATTTTTTAATATTATCTGTATAATTCTTAGGGATATTTTGAATATGCCTATTAAATGTATACTACGTTTTAAAATATTTATACCACTAATTTTGATGATTGCTATTCATCATTAAATAGCAATCCAGTCAAATAAATTCCCATACATTAAATATAATTTTAAAATAACCAACAATAACAATAAAATTTTATTATTTTGTCTGCTACTATTTCAAATGTCCCCTATAAAATAGATATCATAAAAAGTCTATCTCTTAGAATATTTTTGTACATAATAAAAATTAATTTACATTAGGAAAAATATAATAAAAAAATTATTTACTGAATATGAAATAAATATTCTATATAAAAATAAATTTATAAAAAACTTAGTAACACATGAATAACATATTCAGATAAATATAAAATACTATTTATTAGTTAAAATGGCAAAGAAAATATTCCACAATAAATATTAAAAAATATAGATTTGATATAAATATTTAAGAATAAAATATGTTGAATTATCAATGGAATTATCAAATAACTTTAATTTTATTTAGTATATACTCAATTTAAAATAGATATTTAAAAAATATAACCTTTGTTAGTAATCATATTACTAACAAAGGTTATATTTTTTTTGCTATATACATAAAACAATTTATAGTAAAATTTTCATCTGATTACTTACTTTTTTAAAATTAACATACTTAATTAAACTACATTCTAATAACTATAAATAATTAACTATAAATAATCTCTTTATAATATTGAATACTTCTAAAGCTGTTATTTTTTATTAAATTTTAACATATAATATATAACTAATTCTGACTCTTCTTACTTAATATAAAATATAAAAAAGCACTTTACAAAACT
Organism: Clostridium tepidum; assembly: GCF_002008345.1. Taxonomy (GTDB): domain Bacteria; phylum Bacillota; class Clostridia; order Clostridiales; family Clostridiaceae; genus Clostridium_F; species Clostridium_F tepidum. The sequence continues at coordinate 279 of NZ_MRAE01000076.1, read as the reverse complement.
GTAAAGTGCTTTGGTGATCCACCGGGGAATCGAACCCCGGACAACATGATTAAAAGTCATGTGCTCTACCAACTGAGCTAGTGAATCATATTCATCTGGCAACGACCTACTCTCCCACAGGGTCTCCCCTGCAGTACCATCAGCGCTTTGAAGCTTAACCTTCGTGTTCGGCATGGGAACGGGTGTTACCTTCAAGCCATAATCACCAGATTTATTTTGTTGAAAGACTATTCTTTCAAAATTACACAGTGAATTTTTTATTTGATCAAGCCCTCGACT
>NZ_MRAE01000075.1 GCF_002008345.1 Clostridium tepidum | reverse complement strand
GTATTTTTCATTTATTTTTTCTGATAACACTTCTACAAAACTCATATTAAGTCCGATTTCTTGACCTACTTTAAGTTCATAATCAGATATTATCATTCTCCTTGGTACTTTTAAGTATCCAAGTCTTCCTTTAAAATCTATGGCTACTGCTCCGTCAGATACATCTACAATAACGCCTTGCATTTCTAGGATTTTATCACCATATTTTAAGCTCATTTATATCCCTACTTTGTAGCGTATTTTTCTTTTCTCTTTTCGCTCATTGGTATTGAAGTTTCATTTAAAACTCTATCAATTTTTATATTATGAGTTTTTTCTATTAATTCTAAATTGTTTTCTTTAACATTTGGATTCCAAGCTCTTTCTGGTTTTTTAACTTCTTCCCCAGACATAGCTGCTTTAAGCATTTCAATACCTCTTATAGCGTCTTCTTTACATAATGTATTACAAGATAATACTTCGTTTTCTATTCCGCCTTCTGATTTATTGTTATCTATCATGTATTTCATATATTTGTTACCAACAACTAAAGCACCTTGAACTGCACAGAATGAGAAGGCTACACATGGAACATCTCTCATACCTATTTGTTCTACGTGACTTGCAAAGTCAATATGATTATTTCCAAAACCTTCAGTTGTAACAAAAGCACCATCAACATCTAAAGCTTCTACCATCATACCCATTCTTTCAGATACATAGAATTTTTCACTGTTGATTTGTGGACTTCCTACAAATATAACTCCACATAAATCTAATTCTTTATCTTTCATGCATTCTATTACAAGAGGTTCTCTAAAGTAATGTCTTGAACATTCTTTTGAAGCAGGTCCAATACAAGTTAATGCATGGATACCACCATCTAATACTTCAAGTGGTGAAAGCATTACTGGAACATTTCCTAAATCAACATTTGGTTTACCACCTAAATAACCTACTGGTTCTAATGGTAATATTAAGTTATCGTGCATAGCACCTTGACCCATTATTTCTTTAACAATTACAACTTTTTTCTTTCCTGGTCTTCTTACTTGTTCAAAAGTTTCAGTGTTAACTACTAATGAATCATCTTCAACAGCTTTTAAAGCTTCTCTAATTTCTTGAGTTATGAAATCTGTTGCTTTGTGTGCAGCCATAGGCCCTGGTCTTTCCATATTAGTTTTTTCTTTTATAGTTACTTGAGTTTTTATAAATATTTCACCTTTATCAGGAGCACCTGGTCTTCCCCACATGATATTTTCTTCTAGTATACCTTCTGATGAACCAAATTCGCCTATTTGAACTCCCTCTTCATCTGTTCCTGTTACCATTACAATAACACCATCTAATAATCTAGTTACTCCTGTTCCTAATTTGCTATCCCCTTCTTTTGTGGCAATTGGCTGTACATCCATTATAGTTTCACTATAAGTGTTATATTTATCTGGAGTTATTATATCTAATTCTACTTTTTTAACAAGTGGGCTAACATTTTTAGCATCTTCACAGATGTTTTCTCTTATATAAAGAGTTGTTCCTTCAATTTTAGTTTCTTTACCAAATTCTACTTTATCTATTTTGTAGTGTTTTCTTGTAACTGATCTTATTACTTTTTCTTCTAATTTAACTTCTTTTTTAGCTTCTACTGATACTGGTGATGCAGTTACTGTACCTTTTTCAGCTTTTGCTGCTGGAACAGCTACTGATTTTCCTGTGCTCACTTTTCCATTTAAAGGAACTTCTATATCGATTCCTTTACCTTCAGCAATTTTGATTCTTAAAGTTCCACCATTTATTGTTGCCTTTGAATCAACACTCATGTTTACTTCCTCCTCAAATCCTTCTAATATATCAGGTGTTACAGGAGTTAAAGCTGGTGTATCAACTGATAAAGTTGCTCCAATTACTTCTTTTCTTGTAAGTACTCTTTCATCTAATGAAATTAAAAGAGAATCTACAAGTTTTTCAAAATGCATTGGATTTTCTAAATCACTAGCTTTTATAGTATCTCCTGCTTTTAAGTTATATTTTAGAACTGCTTTTTCATTTTCTTCAGTTAATTCTTCTGAAACTTCTTCAGCTTTTTCTTCTGAATCACCTATAGTTTTAGCTCCTTCAACTATATCTGGAGTTAATGGTGTTAATGAATCCACAGTTTTTAACAATTTAGCTCCTATTACTTCTCCAACTTTTAAACAATTATCTGGAATAGTTAATAAACCTGAATCCACCATATCTGGGAATATTTCTGGATCTTCCAAATTATCTGCTGATAATGTTGTACCCTCTTCTGTTCTGCAGCAAACTACGGCATATTCATTTTTTAATTCTTCTGCATGTTCTGCTGACATTGACATATTAGATTACCTCCTAACTTTTTATTATTATTCTCCTTCTGGAAGTTTTCTTGTTAATGTATAGTCAATAGTTCTAAATATGTGATCAGTATGATGATATACTGGCATATTCGCCTTAGGAGCTATTTGCATAACTGTATTTGAACAATCATTACAGTTTGATATTAGTATTCTTTCTGCTCCATCTTTTTTAAGCTGCATAACTGCAGCTGCTTGGCCTGGTCATTCACCAGGTGTTTTACATTTTCCTGGTCCATTTCCTTTACCCTTTGGATATTCTATGTTTTTGCAATCAACTACTCCTGCAATTTTTGCATTCATTTTAGTTGCTACATCTTTTAATCTTTCTTCATTAGCTCCACAGGCACATACTAGTAATCCTAATGTACCTTTATATTCTGGTAGTGGTATTGTAACTATAGCTCCACCAGATATTTTAGTAACTACATCCTTTTCTATATCTCCAGCTTTTCCAGTGTATGGTCCACCTATTACTAGTTCGCCATATTCACCATCTATTCCACCAGATTTTTCTATTAAATCTTTTATTGGTGTTCCAACTGGCACTTGTAAGAATACATTTGGCTTGTTACCAGATTTTAGTTTCCCTATTACAGTTATATCCTTATCTATAACTGGTTTTCCTTCTTCTACAGCTCTTGTAATATTTGATAAAGTTTCAGCATTCATTACAATACATTTTGCTTCTATTGGAAGCTCTGTTACATCTAGCCATTTATCAAAT
>NZ_MRAE01000074.1 GCF_002008345.1 Clostridium tepidum | reverse complement strand
GATAAATATATTGTATAGGAATGTTTTGATATAATATAAAATATTTTTTGTGAAGTTGTATTATTAATAGAAAAACCCATTATGTATAGTATAAAGAATATGCTAAATAGCATAACAGATGGTCTTATAAAGGTTGTCCCATAATCTAAGTTGCTATTTATTTTTAAGCATGAATATGTATCTTTTAATAATATATATGTAGTTATTAATAATAGAATTAATAGTTTATTTTTATGTTTTTTTATAAAAATATGAGTTTTATTATAATTAGTATAAAGATAAACCCCTAATACAAAATAGAATATCCAATTAATTGTACTTTCTCTAGTTAAACTTTCACTAATATTTTTAGGTATATTAGGATACCTAAGCAATATATATATCCCCATATTGAGAAAAAAGGTAATAAATAATGCGAATTTAGTCTTAAAAAATTTATAAAATACAGGAAATATTAAATACAATATAATTATTATAGGAACAAAATAAAAGTGATAGTATAGAGTTCCATCAAAGATACTAATTATCTTATCATGATAATTGATTTTAGGATCTTCTATTAGGAAAATATATATAATACACCACATTAAATAGTCGGGTACTATTTTTTTTAGTCTATGGCTTATATAATTCAAGTATTTACTTTCCTTTTTATAGCTTAAGGTTAGTCCAAAACCAGATAAAAATATAAAAGCAGGTACTGAAAATCTTGATAATTGGTTTAAAATAAGAGAAAAATTATAAGTTAAACTTTTATTATTGCTATTATATAATATAGTGCCTGTTACATGAATCAATATAACTGCTATGGTAGATAAAGCTCTTAATAAATCCATAGCTACAATTCTTTTGATTTTTATTTTTATTACCTCCTTAATATAAGCAGAGTTGTTAGTTTTAGAGGGTGTTTTACTCCTACTAAAGTTTAATAACAAAATTCTTAGGATTTTTATTTTTTAGAAGTCATTATCCTTTAGGAGAAATCGTTATCTAAGGATATAGCTGCTCTTTACTCCCACTTTAAAAGCAGAGAGTCCCAATTTTGGATTTGGTGAGAAGCGCTTTCACTGAATATTATGGGAGTATAAGATCAGGTAGTCAGCGGATAAATTTCAAATACTATTATATCAAAAATAAAATATATTTACTAATTGTAAGTTTAGTATATTTTCATCTACAATTATACAATAAGCCCAATAAATATTATAATTTCCTTGGAAATAAATATATTAATACTTTAATTACTAAAATATAGCAGTAATATATAATAAAATCTATTAAAAAAAACATAAATTAGTCGATAATTAATATGTAAAATAAAAAGTTATTTAAATAAAATATACTTTATTGTAGATTTAATAAAATTTTAATAGAAAGTTATTATATAAAAACCAAAATTAAGTTTTTATATAATTGTGAGGGAATGCTTATGAAAAAAGTAAGAGGAATTTTATATTTAATTATATTTATATTTTCTTTAAATGTTAGTAATGTTTTAGCAGCGGATAATATAAAAAAATATCCAGCACCGGATGTAGAAAAGCGTTACTATTCTACACCTGCAAAATATAATCAGCATATTTATGATGCAATATTAAATGGGCTTATAAATTTACAGGGAACAGTAGATACGTCTGCCTATTCTAAAAATAGTGATGAGGTTTTTAATGTTTTAGAAAAAGTTTTAGATGATCATCCAGAAATATTTTATTTTGATTATGAAAACTGTTTTTTTTATAGTAATGGAGTATTACAATTAGGGTACAGAGGAAATAAAGAAACAATAAATATTATGAAACAACAGTTAAACAATAAAGTACAATCTATAATAAACAGTGTAATAACTCAAGATATGTCTGAACTTGAAAAAGAGATGGCCATTCATGATTATATAGTTTTAAACACTAAATATGACGAAGAATCTTCAGAAGATAATATTAGTTCAGAGTTAATATTTACTTCTTATGGATGTCTTGTAAATAATCTAGCAGTGTGTGATGGTTATGCTAAGGCTATGCAACTTTTACTAAACAAAGTAGGGGTTCATACTATAAGAGTAACAGGAGAGAGTAATGGAATTGGTCATGCTTGGAATATAGTTAAGATAAATGGCAAAAATTATCAAGTAGATGTTACTTGGGATGACCCAGTGCCAGACAGCGGATATCTTCGTTACAATTATTTTAATATGACAGATGAAGATATGGCAAAAGACCATAATTGGGTTAAATCTGATTTCCCTGTTTGTAATGATAATTCTTTTAAATATTTACACAAAGCTAATTATGTAGTTAAAGATTTAGATTATATTTATTATAGTAATGAGGAAGATGATTATAAGCTTTATAAGATGAAGATAGATGGAAGTAACAATGAAATGCTTACAGAAGATAGAGCTATAAATTTAGTTTATTACAATGATTATATATATTTTAGTAATTATTCAGACAATGGAACTTTATATAAAGTAAAGAGTGATGGCACAGAATTAGAACAAATTTTGGACAACCATGTAGAGAATTTACACCTTTCAGATGGTTATTTAACTTATTACAATGAAGATCTTTGTAAAGATGATAAAATAAAATTAGAGCAAATAATCTATGAAGTAGAAAATAAAGAGAAGTTTAATGAAATTTTTTCTTCCTACAAAATTTGGGGAGAACATAAAGAAGTTCCAAGAAATAAGACTTGGAATATTAAATTTAATAGAGCTGTAAACACAGAAAGTTTGAAAGATAATATATATGTAATGGATAGCTCTTTTAATAAAATAGAAGATATAAATATAAATGTTACTAATGAAGGCAAAAATATAACAATAACTAAAAAAGATCTTTATAAAAGAGGTGGATTATATTATTTAGTTATAAGTAAGCCTATTAAAGATGTAAAAGGAAAAGAAATAAAAGAACCAGTTGTAATGAAATTTAAAGTATATTAGATTTAAATATTTTGAATAATACATAGATATAGAATTTGTAGATTAAGATTACGTATTCTATATCTTTTTTATTTATATAGTTTTATATTAATAATTTCTTTTATATTTTTGCAAAAAATTTTATATGATATATTAAAACGTTAT
>NZ_MRAE01000073.1 GCF_002008345.1 Clostridium tepidum | reverse complement strand
GCGTGAAGCCAACCTCAAGATGAGATTTCCCATAGCGTAAGCTAGTAAGACTCCTGGAAGAACACCAGGTTGATAGGTCAGAGATGTAAGCATGGTAACATGTTAAGTTGACTGATACTAATAAGTCGAGGGCTTGACCAAATAAAAAATTCACTGTGTAATTTTGAAAGAATAGTCTTTCAACAAAATAAATCTGGTGATTATGGCTTGAAGGTAACACCCGTTCCCATGCCGAACACGAAGGTTAAGCTTCAAAGCGCTGATGGTACTGCAGGGGAGACCCTGTGGGAGAGTAGGTCGTTGCCAGATGAATATGAAAAATAAGAACTCAATTTTAAAATTGAGTTCTTATTTTTTAATAATTATTATTAAATTTATTATAGTTATTTTAATAGGAACTTTGCTTGTTTTATAATTTAGTTTACTATGAATTTTAGTAAATAAATTCAGGTATTTGAATTAAAGCCCTACTGGTTATGGCTAGTTTTTCTAACTTAGTGAACTAAAGATACTTTAAGAAAAATATTTTTAAATCATATTTTTTATATATTGTCATTATTAGTAGGATTATTAGTTTCTATTTTTATGATTTATGTAAATAGTAAGTATAGTGTAGTAAAAAAATTATGAAATGAATAAAAGTTTATTAAGAAATAAATCTAAATAAATATCTATTGACATATTATTAAAGTATTTGATTTAATTTTATTATTGCTATTGTTTTTTATTTAGCAATAATTGGGTTTTAATGGTCATAGTAGTTAATATATAATACCCTATTTAGGAGATGATAATATGAGTTTAGAAGATTTAAAAAGCATCATAGATAATAGTGACAATATAGTATTTTTAGGTGGAGCAGGTGTATCTACAGAAAGTAATATTCCTGATTTTAGATCAAATAATGGATTATATAAAGCAAAAAATAACTTAAAATATTCACCAGAAACAATGTTAAGTCATAGTTTTTTTGAAAAGCATACTGAAGAATTTTTCGACTTTTATAAAAATCAAATGATATACAGAAATGCAAAACCTAATTTAGCTCATTATGCTTTAGTCGAATTAGAGAAGATTGGAAAATTAAAAGCTATAATAACACAAAATATTGATGGATTACATCAATTAGCAGGTTCTAAAAATGTATTAGAGTTACATGGGAGTGTTCATAGAAATTATTGTGTTGGTTGTAGTGAAAAATATGATGTAGAATATATATTAGATGATAAAAATAATAATAAGGATATACCACGTTGTAAGAAATGTGGAGGTATAGTTAGACCAGATGTAGTACTTTATGAAGAAGGATTGGATATGGATATTGTAAATAAAGCTATACATTATGTAGAAAATGCAGATGTATTTATAGTAGGAGGTACATCACTTGTAGTTTATCCAGCAGCTGGGTTAGTTAATTATTATAATGGTAAAAAATTGGTTTTAATAAATAAAAGTAAAACACCTTATGATAAAGGAGCTAATTTGGTTATTCATGATTCTATAGGTACTATTTTAGGAAAATTGATTTTAAAAAACTAACCACAAATTTGGTTAGTTTTTTGAAATTTAATGTTGACAAAATTAAAATTTCTGATATAATAAATTATGTTGAATTAAGTATGGCGCTATGGCCAAGTGGTAAGGCAGAGGCCTGCAAAGCCTTTATCCCCAGTTCAAATCTGGGTGGCGCCTCCAAAAGAGTTTTAGGATACTAAAACTCTTTTTTTTAATAATTTAGAATTTTTATCTGTTTATTTTTGCAATCCAATCTAATTTTAGCTCCTATAGGTAAAGTTAGATTAGGATCACAATGCCCTGACATTAGGTTTGATATAATGGGTTTTTTAATAGATAATAATCTATCTATTATGACTTGATTTGCAGGGAAACTTTCTTTATGATTTTCTATATTACAATTTGTAAATTGACCTAATATAAGGCCAGAACAAGATTCAATTTTGCCAGATAATATTAATTGAGTTAACATCCTATCTATTTTATAAGGCGGTTCTGAGGTTTCTTCTAAGAATAATATATTATCTGTAGTATTAATTTCATAGGGAGTGCCTAAAGAGCTACATATGAGAGATAAATTCCCTCCCACTAAATTACCTTCTACTATATCATCAGTTTCAGATAATAAAGGAATACAATTAGGGTTTGATATTTCATAAGACGAAATATTATTTGTCAATGGTTCTAGTAAATTTTTTAATGTAGACATATTGTAAAAGTTTGAAGAAAGCATAGGACAGTGAAAAGTAGTAAAGTTGCATTTATAACTTATATAATTTAATAAAATTGTTATATCACTAAAACCACCAAAAATTTTAGGATTATTTTTTATAATATCAAAGTCTAAATAAGGTAATATTCTCATAGATCCATAGCCACCTCTTGAACAAAGAATCATATCTACGGATGGATCTTTAAACATATTCATTAAATCTTTAGCTCGATCTATATCTTTACCAGCTAAATAGCCATATTTATCATATATATGGTCACCTAATTTAATATTAAAACCTAACTTTTGAAATATTTCTATATTTTCTAAAATAATATCTTTTTCAATAGGACTTGCAGGAGATACTATGCCTATAGTATCTCCTTTATTTAAATTGTTTAATAACATTAAATCACTCCTAATAACTAATAATATGTAACTTATTAGAACAAGTCCTTTTTCTTCAATATTATTATGCAAATTATACATAAAATAGCTGTAACCCCATAAGCAAGCCAAAATCCTTGTGCGGATTTATTAAAAGGTATTCCATTTACATTCATTCCGAAAGAACCAAAAATTATATTAGGTATGGACATTACTATAGTTATAGATGCTAAGAATTTCATAACTATATTTAGATTATTAGATATGACAGATGCAAAAGCATCCATGGTTCCACTTAAAATATTACTATATATATTAGCCATTTCTATAGCCTGTTTATTTTCTATAATAACATCTTCTAAAACATCTTGATCTTCAGGATATTTTTGTATTATATCCAATTTTAGCATTTTTTCTAAAGTTATTTCATTGGCCTTTAGAGAAGTAGAGAAATATACTAAAGATTTTTCTAAAGACAATAGTAAAATAAGTTCTTTATTTTTCATAGATTTATGGAGTTTCTTTTCTATCATTAGACTTTTCTTATCTATTTGTCTTAAATATAATAAAAAGTAACTTGCTATTCTATATAATATTTGCAGAATA
>NZ_MRAE01000072.1 GCF_002008345.1 Clostridium tepidum | reverse complement strand
CCCATAAAGTAATTTATTTTAAACTATAATACAATTATTTGATTAAATTTTTTTACTTCCCATTTTTTATTATATCTTTTATATAAATCTCCCCTTATTTTTATTTTATATGGTTTTAAATTTATTAATTCTAATGTTAAATCTATTTTTTCATTTCCAGTATTTATAAAAATTTTTTTTAATGGTTCATATGGATCTATTTCTTTTTTTTCTAACATATATTCCTCATATTTTAGAAATATGCTAATTTTCTCATTTATCTTAAAACTTACAGAAAATAAATCTAATATAATTTTAGCTCTAACATTCTTATCATCTAAATTTATATAATCCATACTTTTTATATTATTTATAAACTTATCATATTCTTTATTTATTTGATTTTCTTCTATATTGCTAATTTCAAAATAAGAAGTATTTATAGGAGATAAATAAAACACATTCATATTTTTATCACCTTTCCCTGTAAATTGAAGAGGTTGTCCATTCTATATTTCTTTTGTTTCATATATATTATATTATTATTTATAAAAAGTGTTACTAACTTATATTTAATATTACTATTTTTCTTATTTCTTATACATTTCTATAAAAATATTCTTACATTGTAACTTTAATAAAAGATAGCTTTAAAAGTAAACAAAAATTTACTAATTGAATATTATATATTGACAGGCTAATTTTGTACACAAAGGAGGTTATATTTATGTGGTTTTGTGGGTGGATATGCTGGATATTAGCTTTTATTATAATAATAGCAATAATTTGCAATTGCTTATGTAAATCTAATTGTTGGTGTTAAAATTAAATCACTCCCGCTTATAAAAGTGGGAGTTTCTTATTATATAATATGTTATTTAATTACTAACTGATACCTATTCATTATAAGATAATAAATATATTCACAAAATAATATCATACTTCATAAACTATATATAGTAATATTTTTGGGGGAATATAATGAATAGATATAAAAAAATAATTTTAAAAAATGCTAAAAAAGATATAAAAATTCCAAAAAAAAATTTATCTTATACAAAAGACATAAAAAAGGATAATTCAGAAGGAGTTATCGTAAATTTTAAAGATAATAAAGATTTTAATACTATTTTAGATATTGAAACTAATTTAGGTAAAATAGAATTTCCAGGGTGGATTACTTTAAAAGAATCTAAAAATTTAGATCCATCTTATTCTGACCATAGCATAGCTGCTTGGATTAAAGAAAAAAATTTTTCAGATAATTACAGATACATCATATTCGAAAATCCTATTTGTTCTTTTTTTTTAACATATTTCTCATTTTTCCCTATTAAAATAACTGCATTAGATTCAAATAATAATGTATTAAAAGTTGTTGAAGGTGAGAAAAATTGGTGTAATGAAAAAGGTTACAGTGACCTTTCTCAATTAAACATATCTATAGAAAATAATTTAATTAAATGCATAAAAATAGAAAGTTTTGCTGAATACATTGGTATACATTCTTTAGAGGCACATAAAAAAATTTTAAATAACAATAATAAGGAATATAAAAAGTTTAAAGGTCATGATGAATTTGATACCTTCTTTATAGCTTTATCTATATATTTATTATTTTTTCATAGAGATAATAATAAATATTGCTACACTAAAAAGAAGAAGAAGAAAAAGAAATAAAAGTATGTTCTATAAAAATGACTTGATATATAATTTAAAATAACATATTCCATCCATTAAAAACTAACATTATAAATTAATATATTATAACAATCAATTGAAAATACGTAGGCTTATAAGCAATCTAAGTAATACTAGTTCATAAAACTAGTATTACTATTTTTAAAAATTATTATTTCATATAAAAAATTACTTATACCTTTTATAACTTATTATAACTTAATTCAATATAAATAAATTATTTTGATATACATCTAATTAATTACTAACTTTCCACAATCCATTTCCATAACTGTATCACATAGTAAATCAAGGTCTTCTTTATTATGACTTGATAAAACAATAGTGGTTCCTTTACTTTTCAATTCTTTTAAAATATCATGAAAAAGTTTTATTCCATCATTATCAAGAGCATTTGTAGGCTCGTCCAATAATAGAATTTCAGGATCCTCCATTAATGCTTGAACTATTCCTAAGCGTTGACGCATTCCTAAAGAGTATGTTCTTACTTTTTTATTACATACATTATCAATACCAAGTAATTCTAATGTATCATGTATCTTTTTATCATCTATTTTACCTTTTATAGATGATAAAATTTTTAAATTTTTAAATCCACTATAGTAGTTTATAAATCCAGGATTTTCAATTAGCGCACCAACATTTTCTGGTAAAGTCTTTTTCTTTGTTATATTCACACCATTTACATAAGCTTCACCTGAATCAGGTATAACTAATCCACACATTACACGTAATAACATTGTTTTACCTGAGCCATTTCTTCCTCTGATACCATAAATCTTACCCTTTTCAAAATTTAAATTTATATCCTGTAAAACTGTTTGATTTTTAAATGACTTTGTAGCTTCTTTAATTTCTATTATAAATTTATTGGAATTCTCCACCATAAACACCTCATAAAAATATTTTTTTAAATTATATCTAATTTATCAATATATAAAAAACCTATAATAATCAATGCAACTATAAAAAATAAGTTATAAAAAATAGACCAACTTATATTAAAATTAACTACATCAGGATTGATTAAAGTATGTCTAACCATAATAGATTGATTTCCTGGTAACCATTTCATTAAATTTACATTAATCTTACCTGAGTTAAGAGTAAACATTTGTAATATACAACAAAATAGCAAACTTATTATAGGACTTTTTAATATAATTGACATTGTATTTTGAATTAATGCTAAAGTAATATAGGTAAGAAACAATAATAACAACATACAAAATACTGCATATAAATTATTTATATTTAATCGTAACAATCTTGATGTAGCTAAAATATTATTAGAGAATCTAATTGGGAAAAAATATATACCTAATAATACTATAGTTAAAATTTGAATAAATAAAAATAACAATATATTTAAAATTATTTTTCCTATAAGTACTGCCCATAATTTACCACGTGATCCTATTCTTAATAAGATTAATGTCCCTTTTTCAAAAAAACTAGAAAAACTAACATCAGCTAATAAATATAAAAATACAAATTGCAGCAATAACCATTCACTTTCAATAAAAATATTCTGTTCCCGAATATTAGGACCACTTAAAGTTAAAAATATAAGATCTAATAAGTTAGCATCATAATTACTATTTTGTATATAAATTATATTAATTCTTGCTATAAAAACAGATATTATAAACGAAATTATTATAAATTTTGTAATAGGTTTTTCTATAATTTTATATATAATAATCCCTCCAATTA
>NZ_MRAE01000071.1 GCF_002008345.1 Clostridium tepidum | reverse complement strand
GATTGCAAGGAATAACAGGACCTACTGGATTACAAGGAGTTACAGGTCCAACAGGACTGCAGGGCGTTACAGGACCTACTGGATTACAAGGAGCAACAGGTCCAACAGGATTACAAGGAATAACAGGACCTACTGGACTGCGAGGTGTTACTGGCCCTACAGGATTGCAAGGAATAACAGGACCTACCGGATTACAAGGAGTTACAGGTCCAACTGGACTACAGGGAGTAACAGGTTCAACAGGATTGCAAGGAGTAACCGGTCCTACTGGATTACAGGGAGTAACAGGGCCAACAGGGTTGCAAGGAGTAACGGGACCTACAGGATTACAAGGAGTAACAGGTTCAACAGGATTACAAGGAATAACAGGACCTACTGGACTGCAAGGTGTTACTGGCCCTACAGGATTGCAAGGAATAACAGGCCCTACTGGATTACAAGGAGTAACAGGTCCAACAGGACTCCAAGGAATAACCGGACCTACAGGATTGCAAGGAGTAACAGGTCCAACAGGATTACAAGGAGTAACAGGTCCAACAGGACTCCAAGGAATAACCGGACCTACAGGATTGCAAGGAGTAACAGGTCCAACAGAATTACAAGGAGTAACAGGTCCAACAGGACTGCAGGGTGTTACAGGTCCAACAGGACTACAAGGAGTAACGGGACCTACTGGATTACAAGGAGTAACAGGCCCTACAGGATTGCAAGGAGTAACAGGTCCTACTGGACTACAAGGAGTAACAGGACCTACTGGATTACAAGGCGTAACAGGTTCAACAGGATTGCAAGGTGTTACAGGGCCAACAGGGTTACAAGGAGTAACGGGACCTACAGGACTGCAAGGAGTAACCGGTCCTACAGGATTCCAAGGAATAACAGGACCTACTGGACTACAAGGAATAACCGGTCCTACCGCTACAAATCAAAGTGCATTTATTGTAAACTTGACAACCACAGGAACTATAGATCAGGGAACTCCAGTATCATTAGACACTAATTTATTATTATCTCCTCCTGATATTACTCATACAGCTGGTTCTACCGATATAATATTAACAGAAGGTAGATATTTAGTTGAATATACTGTAGTTTCTAGTGCACCAACATCTCCAAATGTAAGTGTTAGGTTCCTATTAAATAGCAGTACAATAACTGGTTCAATAACAGTTCAACCAGCTGTAACAGCTGGAACATTTGAAAATTTAAGTTCGGGATTTATTATAGATGCCCCAAATGCTTCTAATATACTGCAAATAGCTCCAGATTCTAATGGCGGAAATATTTTTAACTCATCATTTGCTAATATACCGAATATTTCAATTAGAATAGTTAAGTTAGATTAAAATATATAAAGGTTAGGAATAACAATAAGTAATTTATATTTTTATCTCTAACCTTTTCATCAAATAAATAATAAATTATCAATACTTTAAAATTAGAGGGCTATGAGAAAAATAAAATTAAAGGAAGTCTATCTTTATGTGAAAATACTGCTTCAATAGCTGTATCTGGAGTGATGACGATTTTTACAGTTGTTAATATTAATGCTGGTGATAAGATAATTATGACAAATGCTTTGAACACTACTACTGATGCACTACAAACTAAATTTGATGATAATACACCAACTAATGTAAATATTAGACTTATTAAAATTAGTTAGTAAAATGAATTAGAGCGTAAAAAAATATATAATTAATACTATCTAAAATACTTTAAAAAGCCCTCACAATATAATGTGAGAGCTTTTTATTTATTCTTCTATTTTGATTTCTTCTGTTTCAGTTGTTATAATTCTTGCAACCTTAAGTACTGAAAGATCTCCATTTTTAGTTTGAAATATGTTTATTTTATTAACACGTAATTTTCTACTACTCTATTCTCTGATATGCCTTCAGGCATTAATGGATTTATTACGCCTACCACTGTCATAAGAGCTTCAGGTTCTGCGGTTAATTTTACATTTTTATAAGTAGCTCTTTTCATAATAGCTTTTTCTTTCTCGTCTAAGCCATCTTGGTATTCTAGAGCTAAGTTTTTTTCTAACATATTCTTACTTACTGCCATAATTTTGTACCTCCTTATTTTTAGTGTTCCTAGCATGGGCAACAATTTGACGGTGAAAGTCCGTTGTGGCTTGGTAGTGGGAACCACTAGGTAACGGCAAGGGTGTTCATCGTGAGATGGAATCTGAAGGAAGCCGAAAGCAAAATCTTTGTCTGAGGAATACGAACTATATATAAGGATTACTAGGATGAATGAGTTTGCTAAATAAAACAAAGTCCAACACTACCCAAATCCTTAGGAGTAAATATAGCAGATATATGAGAGGAAGGTTGTTGTTCTTACCTGGGGAGGTCTGATAGAGAAATAAACTTAAATTAAAAGTAAATAAAGATAAGAGTGAAGTAGATAGACCATGGAGAAGAAAATTTCTAGGATTTTCATTCTATTGGGCTAAATATATGGCAAAGATTAGAGTATCGACTCAAGCCGTTAATAGATATAAAAATAAAGTTAGAAATATAACTAGTAGGTCAAAACCATTTACAATGGAAGAAAGAATAAACAAACCTAAAAAGATTAGTTTTTAATCATTATCAAGCAATAAAATATGCCAATGCCCATTTTAAACTTGACATTTATATATGTCATATAAACAAAATTATTCATACTATATATTAGTACTATACATTAGTACAGAATAACATCAAAAAATTAATAAGAGAATAAATTAAATTATTTTATTAAGATTAGAAGGTGATAACTTGAGAAATAAATGTAAGAAAATTATATGTATACCTGGATGTGGTAGATGTACTTGCCCACGCGGGATCACTGGACCAATAGGACCACAGGGAGTAACAGGCCCTACTGGTTTACAAGGAATTACAGGTCCAACAGGATTACAAGGCGTAACAGGTCCAACAGGACTGCAAGGCGTTACGGGGCCTACAGGGTTACAAGGAGTAACGGGATCTACTGGACTGCAAGGAGTAACCGGTCCTACTGGATTACAAGGAGTAACAGGCCCTACTGGACTACAAGGTGTAACAGGTCCAACAGGATTGCAAGGAGTAACCGGACCTACAGGATTACAAGGAGTAACAGGTCCTACAGGATTACAAGGAGTAACAGGACCTACAGGATTACAAGGAGTAACAGGCCCTACAGGATTACAAGGAGTAACAGGACCTACAGGATTGCAAGGTGTTACTGGCCCTACAGGATTACAAGGAGTAACAGGCCCTACAGGATTACAAGGTGTTACTGGCCCTACTGGATTGCAAGGAATAACAGGACCTACCGGATTACAGGGAGTAACAGGATCTACTGGATTACAAGGAATAACCGGTCCAATAGGATTACAAGGCGTAACCGGTCCTACTGGACTACAAGGCGTAACAGGCCCTACGGGACTACAGGGAGTAACTGGATCTACTGGATTACAAGGAGTAAC
>NZ_MRAE01000008.1 GCF_002008345.1 Clostridium tepidum | reverse complement strand
ATACTATGTTATATTTAATTTATTTTATTAATATATTTTATTGACATAGTTTTTTTAATATATTAAAATCTTTATATACCCCATACGGGTATATAAAGATTTTATGAGGTGATTAAATGAAATCCTATTTTTTAATTTTTTTTAAAAGATATAGTTATATTATTCTTATATTTTTTATAATAGCAGGTATGTTTAATGCTAAAATAGCCTTAACAGCTGTTTTTTGTATGATCGGCCCTATTTTCTTAGCACTTTTAGGTAAAGGAAGATTTTGGTGCGGAAATATATGTCCAAGAGGTAGTTTTTTTGATAATATTTTAATTAACTTCAGCGGAAAAAATAAAGTTCCCAATTTTTTTAAATCTAAATTTTTCAGAATATCTGTTATTGTATTTATGTTTTATATGTTTGGAAATGGAATATATAAAAATTGGGGAAATCCTATGGGTATAGGTTTGATTTTTTATAGAATGGTGGTAATTACAACTTTTATAGGTATTATATTAAGTTTCTTATATAATAATAGAACTTGGTGCAATTTCTGCCCTATGGGAACTATTGCTTCTATGATATCTTTATTTAAAAAAAATAGAAAAAAATTAATTGTATCTTCGAATTGTGTTTATTGTAAGATATGTAAAACAGCTTGTCCTATGGGAATAGTTCCTTATAAGTATAAAGGAAATCCAATTGAACATTCAGATTGTATTCAATGTGGAAAATGCATAAAGAGTTGCCCTAAAAATGCTATAAATTAATATACTTAAATATATTATAAATACGTAATAAACTTATAACTCATGTTGCTTTTATTAGTTAATTGTAAGTAAATTAATATGAAGATAGGTGAATTATTAAAAATATTTAAGCTTTTAGTTATACTTATCAATTGTAAGTTAACATACTTAAGAATATATACTCATTAAGTATAAAATTAATAAATTCAGTCTGTTAAGAATTTTGTATAAATATATATAGAAATTTTAAAATTAATATTTTATTTTTGTATTCACTTTAGATTTAAGTATTTTTAAAAAATACTTAAATCTAATTGTTTTGAAAGTTCTTCTAATATCTTAATACCTGCTATACTATTACCTTTTTCATCTAAAGCTGTACCTAAAACACCTATCCCCATTCTTTTTGGAGCACAAGCAAGTATACCACCACCAACACCACTTTTAGCAGGTATTCCAATATGCACAGCAAAATTTCCCGATGCATCATACATTCCACAAGTTACCATTATGGTTTTTACAATCCTAGCTATATATCTTGGGATTATTCTCTCCCCAGTATACGGAGATACACCATCATTAGCCAACATTACTCCTATTCTAGCTAATTCTTTGCAAGTAATTTCTATAGAACATTGTTTAAAATATACATCCAAAATCTCTTCTACATTTCCCTCAAGAGCTCCTGTACTTTTCATAAAATAAGCAAGTGCTCTATTTCTGTGTCCTGTTTCTTTTTCAGATTTATACACATTTAAATTTATATCAATATTATTATTACCACTTATTTTTCTAGTAAAATTTAAAATTCTTTGAAACTTTTCATCAGAATCTTTTCCATCTATCATAGAAGCTACAACTATAGCTCCCGCATTTATCATTGGATTTATAGGTTTTTGAGATTTTTTCACTTCTAAATTCACTATAGAATTAAAAGCTGTTTCTGTAGGTTCCATTCCTACTCTTGAAAATACATATTCCTCTCCCTTGTCTATTATAGCTAGCATTAAAGTTACTATTTTTGATATACTTTGAATTGTAAATTTAACCTCAGCGTCTCCTTCACAATATTCCTCTCCTTCTAAAGTACATACAGAAATACCTAATAAGTTTTTATTCATTTTAGAAAGTTCAGGAATATATGAAGCTACTGTGCCTTCATCTATCCATTTCTTATTGTTTTTTATAATAGTTTTAAGTAGTTTATTCATATATTTCTCCCCGCCTTTACAATAATATATATCTATTATGCATTTCTCATATAATTTTTTACCCCTATTTTGCTTATATAATAAAAATTTTTAATATATATTTTTAAAGAATATATTAAAATATCTTTAGTTTTATTTTAATACATTTTTTTATATAATCTTAAAATAGAAAGAAGATGCCTAATAAAATATATTTTTACAAACATAATCTAAAAGGTATCTTCCTATAAAATATTTTTATTTTATAATAATATTTATTTTTAAAATTCAACTCTAAAACAACATTATTTTAATCGTATATCCTACTACTATCAATAAAATATTTTTTGGCAAGTGTTGTTATTATTTTGTAAATATCTTACTATCCTAATATATAAACTTTTACCGTTCTTCTTCCCCAGCTATTACATTCAGCTTCTGAGTTCATAAATAAATCTATTCTATTTCCCTTAATAGCGCCACCAGTATCATGAGCAATAGCATATCCATAACCTTCTACATACACTCTAGCCCCCCAAGGTATAACTCTAGGATCTACAGCTATGGTACTATATCCATTAGGATTTCTAACAGGCTTATCTCCTGAAGCAGTGTTACCATCTCCAGCATAAGCAGTTGCTTCAACTACTAATACCTTTGAACATGAACCAAAATTTGAATCACCACGAGATAACGTACCTTCATTAGAACTACTTTCTTTAGCTAATGCTATCTCTTTAGCTTTTTTACGCTTTTCTTCAGCTTCTTTAGCTTTTGCAGCTTCACTAGCTACTATTTGATTTTCTCTTTCTGTTAACTTACTAAGAGCTTTTTTCTCTTCTGCTATACTATTGTTCATTCTTGATAAAGTAACCTCATTATTTTTCTTTAGAATAGCTAATTTATCCTTTTCCTTATCTAAATTTTCTTTTTCTTTTGCTATAGTTTCTTTTTCTGCCTTTAATTTAGTAACAACATCTTTATCAAATTTCATTATTTTTGAAACTGTATCTATTCTTGACATAAAATCACTTAAGCTTTTAGAAGCTAAAATTGTATCTAAATAGCTACCTCCACCACTTATATACATAGCTCTTACTCTTTTCCCAAACAACTCTTCTTTCTCTTTTACATTGTTTTTTATCTTGTTTAATTTATCTTCTGTTTCTTTAACATCCTTATTGATTTTATTCATGCATTGCTTATTATTATCAATTTCCTTTATTATACTGTCAATTTCTTTATCCATTTTATTAATTTTTTGCTCTATTTCTTGTTTTTGATTTCTAGTTTCACTTAATTCACCTGAATCTTTAGTAGTTGGCGCAGCTAAAATGTTACTACTTGTACCCCAAATTAAAGTTAACATTATAATAAAAGATAAAACTTTTCTATTCAATTTATCACTCTCCCATAAATTATATAAAAATATAAAGCCCACCATATTAGTATATACTTTATAATTCTAATACTTTCTATTTTATAATATAGATCTAATATTTGTAAAGCCATTAAATTCCCATAATTAAATAAGAAGCTAAATTAAACTAAGTTCACTTATTATTTATTAAAATTATGTTTAAATTATACCATATAACAAAATAATTAAAATATTTAATAGGTAAAAATATAAAAAACTATAAAACTAAGTTATTATCCTTAATTTTATAGCTCTTATATTTTTAATCTTTATTTTTTATCATAACTTAATTATAGATATTTTTATACATTTATTTTTTCATAATATAAACAGAAATTATATAGAAAATATATATATGTGCTGGATAAAATACATAAAAAAGATATTTCATACCTCTTCCCTTTTTACCATTATATAAATATAATAAAGGAACTGCAAAAATCATCATCCATTGATAATTGCTAAATAGAAATCCGTGTATAGAGGTATCTCCTCCTGTTAACATAATAACAATACTTAAAATTGAATATATTATAATAAGCACTTTCTTTTTGTCTCTAAATAAATACATTATTATTCCAAGTAATATAAATACAGGTCCTCCTTCTACCAATATAGGTGTAGGAATTACAAAAAAAACATACCTCATACCTGGAATTTCAATATTCATAAGAATTATAGTTCCTATAACTATAGGCAATATAAATAATATTATTCCCTTAAAAATTCTTAAGGTATTTTTTTCTTTCATTGCTTTTCCTAAATATTCTACAATAGATAAGTATATAACAATCATAAAAAGTGTAGCAAATATATTATTCATTAGTCCAAAAGAATCTGTTCTTTGAAAATATTTTTGTATTAATAAATTTCCTAAATTCATTAATACTCCTCCTATATAAAGTCTTCCGGCATATTTCTTTCTATTTTTTGTATGAACAAATCCTTCAACTGCCATAAATATAAATATTGGGGCCACTATTCTTCCTACCCATTTAAATGGTAAAGGTATATTATTTGTAAATGCAAACATTTCATAAATGTGATCAAATATCATCAAAATTAATCCTATTATTTTTAGCTGAAAACCTGTAAAACCGCTTTCTTTCATATTCATCCTCCTAAATTATTAATATAAAGCAATTATATTAATATAATCTTAACTCATTATCACTTTTATCTTAAATAAAGCTTAAAACGGTTATTCAGGTATGTATCCTATCCTTACTTCTACTTTTAAAAATGTGAAGATATTAAAGTAGATATTAATAGAATAAAATTATATAAAAATAAAGGACTATCGCACTAAAAACAAATCTTACACTATATTATGTTAACTTTAAATTTATAAAGCAATATAGTGTATATAAGTTTTTTAATACGACATCCCTCTATCTTTATATCTTTATATCTTTATTTTTAATCAAGATCATCAAAATCAAAAGCTGCTGCTTTTGTATAATTTGTAACTTTTGCTTCAAAAAAATCAGTTTTTGTGTTATTTAATTTTGAAAAACTATCAATCCATTCCATAGGATGCTTGTGGATTTCTGGATATAATGGTTTTAATCCTATAGCTGTTAATCTTAGATTAGAAAGATATTTAATGTATCTATCTATAAATTCATCATTAAGTCCTAATATCTCATTATTGGTAACATATTGTCCCCATTGTATTTCATGTTCTACTCCATTTTTCATCATTTCTCTAAATTCTTCTTCTAATTCTTTTGTAAAAATATTTTCATTTTCTTTTTTTAGCTCCTTAATAATATTTTGAAAAAGAACAAGATGTGTAACTTCATCTCTATTTATATATTTAAATATTGTACTAGTTGCAGTCATTTTTCCTTGTCTAGCCAAAGTATAAAAAAAACTAAAACCAGAATAAAAATAAATCCCTTCTAATATATAGTTTGCCATAATTACTCTTAAAAAATTATGTATTTCAGGCTCCTTATTAAATTTTTCATAAATACCTGCTATAAATTTATTTCTTGTAAGAAGGTGTTCATCTTCTCTCCATTGATCATATATTTTGTCTCTCGTGATTGGATTAGTAACCGTATCAAGTATATATGAATAACTTTGAGCATGTATTTCTTCTTGAAATGTTTGAATATTTAAAAGAGAAGAGACCTCTGCTGCTGTAATATACCTTGATAAATTAGGAAGATTTTCACTTTGTATAGAATCAAGAAAATTTAAAAATGAAATAATTTTATCAAAAGCATTTCTTTCTCCATCTGTTAAATATGGAAACTGTTTAACATCCTCATTTAGTGATATTTCTTCTGGTATCCAAAAATTATTCAGCATTGTTCTATAAAAATCCCTAGCCCAACTATATTTTATTCTGTTCCACTCTCTTAAATTTGTGGTATTCCCATTTATCATCGATTCTGTTCCTCGTTGACCATTTTCATTAAATATCATTTTCTTAAGCATTATTCTTATTTCCCCTTCTTTACCATTTTAATTATAAACTAATTAATAACTATTAATCATTACATAATTTGCTTATGAGCAACTTGTGCATTCGTCCATTTCTAATGATTTATTTCTTACATAATATATAGTTTTAATTCCTTGTTTCCATGATTCTATATACATATTAAGAATTTCTTTAGCCTTAATCTCCGGAGTTATATATAAATTAAAAGATTGAGCTTGATCTATGTGCTTTTGTCTTACAGCACAAGCTTTAATGCTCCATTGCTGATCTATAGTATGAGCTTCTTTATAATACCAAAAATTTTCTTCATTTAAATCTGGTGCGGTTTTTGGTGTGAAACTTCCCTTTTTTTCTTCCATAAAAAACCGTTTAAATACAGGATCTATTCCTGCAGTAGTATTAGCTATATTAGAGGTACTTCCTGTAGGGGCAATAGCCATAATATAACCATTTCTTATACCATACTTTTTAATATCATCTTTAAGTTGTTGCCATCTTTGAGAATTATAACCTCTTCTTTCAAAATATTTTCCTGTATCCCATTCCGAACCTTCAAAAGCAGGATAACTTCCTCTCTCCTTAGCCAATTCCATAGAAGCTTTTATAGCCGTATATGCTATTTCTTCATAAATTTCATCTGCTATTTTAATATGCTCCTCACTTTCCCATCTTATCTTATTATTTGCAAGGAAATTATGATATCCACTTGTACCTAAACCAATGGCTCTATACTTATCACTAGTAATTCTAGATTCCTTAACTGGAAGTTTGTTTAAAGTTATAACATTATCTAGCATTCTTATTTGAAGAGAAATACATTCACTAAATTCCTCTTTCTTTACTTTACTAAGATTAATAGAATTTAAATTACAGGTTACCATATCTCCAGATTTTATTTTTTGAGTAACTTTAGGGAATCCATTTTCATCAATTATTTCTTCTTCTACAAGTTCACTTTCACTCATATTTTGAGCTATTTCATGACAAAGGTTAGATGCATATATCATACCTTTATGCTTATTAGGATTAGCTCTATTTACAGTATCTCTAAAAAAAATAAAAGGTGTCCCTGTTTCCACTGCACTTTTCATTAATTTTTTCATTATGTCAAGGGCTGGTACTATCTCTTTGGGAATACTATTATTTTTTTCGCATTCTAAATATCTTTTAGTAAATTCTCTATGATCTTCATCATCAAAATAATCTTCTAAACTATAACCCATTACCTTTTTTACCATATAAGGATCAAATAAAGACCAACTTTCTCTCTTTTCTAATCTTTCCATAAATAAATTTGGAATGCTTACAGCAGGGAAAATATCATGAGCCTTTCTTCTATCATCTCCATTGTTGGTTCTAATATCAAAAAAATCAAATATATCTTTATGCCATATATCTAAGGTTATAGATGCTCCACCTTTCCTCTTTCCAAGCTGATCTACAGCCACAGCTGTATCATTGTAAAGTCTTATCCAAGGTACAACTCCACCTGATGCATTTTTATGACCTCTTATTTCGCTATTTAAAGCTCTTATTTTTCCCATATAAATACCTAATGCTCCACCATGTTTTGAAACCTGTGCAAACTTTTGATTCACATCATAAATTGACCATAAGTTATCACCTACAGTAGATATAAAGCAACTGCTTAATTGATAAAAAGGTGTGCCTGCATTTCCCAAAGTAGGAGTAGCCACTGTAACTTTTAATTCACTTAAAACATCATAGAATTTTTTCGCAAAAAAAACTCTGTTGTTTCCTTCAGGTATAGCTAGATGCATAGCTATAGTCATAAAACGTTCTTGTGGTAGCTCTAATATTTCTCCATTATGCCCTTTAATTAAATATCTATCATTTAATAATTTTAAACCTTCATAATTAAATAGTTCATCTCTTTCTGGTACTATGTAATTTCCTAATTCTTTAATTTCTTCATCGGAATAATTCTCAATTAAATATTCTCCATAGAGTTTTGCTTCTACTAGCTTTTTTACTAATTCATAATAATCCCCATATCCAAAATTATTATAATTTCTGCTAATTTTAGCTTCTTTATATAAATCAAAACACAAAAGTCTTGCAGCAACATATTGCCAATTAGCATTAGTTTTTCTTATATTATTTCCTTGATTATCTTTACCACTTTGAATAACTTTTTCAATAGCAGTTTGGATTAATATCTTTTGAATTTCTTTAGTACTCATACCATCTCTAAACTGTATTCTAGAGTCCAACTCTAATTCAAGAGGATTACACCCATCTATACCTTCACAGGCTAACTTAACCATTTTTTTTGTTTTTTCTACTTGTAATAATTCATATTGTCCGTTTCTCTTTTTTATTTTAATATTCATAGTTCAACCTTACCTTCTAAAAATTTTAATCTATTAATAAAATTTATTATTAAATAACTATTTTTAAATAAATTATATAAGATATTACTTTTAAAATCAATCTCATAAAAATATAGTTTAATAAAATAACCTCTATATATTGTATAAACATCTTATTTTTTCACTATATATTGTGTATTTTTATTATTATAAAGTTTTCTATAAATCCTAATTTTTATAAATCTATATTTTAAATCATTATAAAAAACTCCCTTGCAATAAATATATATCTTGCAAAAGAGCCTTATAAATTATAAAAATTATTGGACTAGTAAATTTTTATATTTTAAAATTAGTTATTAATATCTTTTTTGATTAAATCTATAAAAAACATTTTTTATTATTAAAAGCTATTTTTTTATTGTTTATTCTATCAATATATTCTTGCTTTGAAAAAACACATCCACAATAATTTTGGCGATATAAATTATATTCTTTTGATAAATCTACAGAACATTTATATCCATTATTTTTCTTAAAATCAGAATTAAGAAATTTAACATCATATTTTTTTTCTAAATTTAATCCTATTTCATTTATTTTTTCTGCATTTTTTAAAGGACTTATTGTTAAAGTAGTTGTAAAGTAATTAAATCCTTTTAACTTAGCGTATTCAGCAGCTTTATTTAATCTTAATTCAAAGCAATTATAACATCTTTCACTACCTTCTCCCATTTTTTCATATCCTTTAACTGCTTCATAAAATAGATGGCTTTCATGTTCTGTTCCTATAACTTTATAGTTAAGTCCCATTTCTTTTATAAGTCTAATTTGTTCTTCTAATCTTTTTACATATTCTTCTTCTGGATGGATATTAGGATTAAAGAAAAAAACTTCTATATAAAAATACTGTGATAAAAATTTAAGAACATAGGAACTACAAGGAGCACAGCAGCTATGTAATAATAATCTTGGTTTTTTATTATCTTTAAGGATTTTATTTATTTCATCTAACATTATTTTATGATAATTATTTTTCATATTTTGCCCTACCTTTCATCAAGATTTTATATATTACAATTAAACAAGCTAAAAATATATGTATTTATTTCATACTATCATTTCCAAATCTAATAATACCATATAATTTTGTTTTCCTAAATACAATTATTTCCATGGATTTCACTAGCTAATATGATTAAAAATATTTAACTTATATATAAAGTATTTTCTAAGAAACTAACTCAATTAATTGATATATAAAGTTCTATCTTAAAATATATTTTTTAAATATCATTTTTTCATATTTTATTTTCATAAATTTTTAATATAACCCTTTTTTTATATAATTATGAAAAATTAAAATGTTTATTTTACTTAATTTTAAACCATAATATTATAGACTAAATTATAAAATAATTCTAATAGAATGATTTATAATACCAAATAAAGGAGATAAAAATCATGGAGTTTTTTCAAAGAAATAAAACTAAAAAAATTATATCTATATTTACTATAGTAATAATTTTATCTTTTTCTTTTACAGAACTATTTCAATGGAAAAATGTTTTAGTTTATAAATCTAATGATAATGATGATACTCTTGATAAAACTGAAATAACTAATTTAATAGATGATATTTTTTTAAATAGAAATAAAGCATTATTAAAAGGTGATTTAAAATTTATTAAATCTATTTATGATACTAATACTAAATATGGTGTATGGGCCTTTGAACATGAGAAAAAAAAGATAAAGTATCTCCATAATTGGGAAGAAAAACAAGGAGTTAAATTTATTGACATAAAACCTAATGTTGTAATTAAAAATATTAAAAAACAAAAGGATAGTTACTCAATCAATTTAATATGTTCTGCTGAATATAAATATGTGTATGAAGATGATCCAAAAAAAGTTAATACATCTATAATAGGTACTAATCATTTATTAAAGATAACGAAAAAAAATAACAAATGGGTAATCACAAAAGAATGGTATAAAGATCCTTTTGCTGACTCTCTCAATATAAATAATTTAAAAACAGATGATATAAGAGAATATATAGTAACTAGAACTTCTAGAGATTTCTCTAACTTAAATGAGAGAAGATTAAAAGCTATAGAATATGCAGATAAATATTGCGGAGCTGCTAGTACAGAAGAACATGGCTATAAATATAATAAAAATTATAGAGATTATAATCCTAAAGGTGGAGATTGTGCAAATTTTGCATCTCAAATTTTGTTTGAAGGAGGAAAATTTAAAAAGAATGGAGCTTGGAATTATAATTCTAAGGGTGCTACTAGAGCTTGGGTAAACGCAGATGGCTTTAAAGATTATATGATACACAGTGGTAGAGCCTCTGTAATAGCCCATGGAAGTTATGAACAAGTATACAAAGCCTCCTATAAACTTTTACCAGGGGATTTTATAGCTTACGAAAAAAAAGGTGATATAACCCACATATCTGTAGTAACAGGAGCAGATTCTAAAGGTTATTCTTTAGTAAGCTGTCATAATACCGACAGAAACAAAGTGCCTTGGGATCTTGGATGGAGTAATAAGGAAATAAAATTTTGGTTAGTTAAAGTACATTTTTAAAAGAGGTGATTTTCTATTAAAAAATTATTAAAAAAAATCCTTATTTTTAATATATTATTTTTTATTTTTTCTAACAATACTTTTACAGTAAAAGCTTCTAATATTACCAATAATAATCAAAATGAAAAATATAACATAATTATAAAACAAGATATATTATGTTTAATGATGGCTTATGGAGATCATATAGAAGATATTAAATGCGAAAATAATAAAACCTATATAATAATGAAATCAGGTAAAAAAATTCTTTATGATGATAAAAAACAAAAAAGTTTTCAAGAAAAAATATATAATTCAGATATACAAGATATGATGGAACAAATTTACCCTTTAGAAACTACAGGAAAATTAATGGATAAAAACTTTGACCCAGGTAGATTTAGAGTATATTCCTTATTAGAAGATATTTATGGAAACACTCCTAATGAAATTCAAAAAAATTTAAAAACTATTCATACTGCTTATGGAACAGTACAATTTAATAATAAAGCTAAGGGAGCAGATAATTTAAAAGCTGTTTTAGATGAGCTTTATGAAAAACATAATAATAAAATTAATTCTCATGTAAGTCCTCTTAATGGTACATTTAATTATAGACACATTGCAGGCACAAACCTTTTAAGTCCTCATGCATTTGGCATTGCTATTGATTTAGTAAGGGATAATAGAGATTATTGGAAGTGGGCTACTAAGAAACAAGGTGAAGAGAGATTAGCATCATATCCAAAAGAAATTGTAGAAACCTTTGAAAAAAACAATTTCGTATGGGGTGGAAAATGGAATCACTTTGATACACTACATTTTGAATATAGACCCGAAATTATAATGAAAGCTAGATATTTTGGTAACAACGACAAGAAAAAAGAACATTGGTATGAAGGTGCTCCCACAGAAAATAAGAAAGTTAAAAACTATATAGATAAAATTGATAAAGCCTTAAAATAACAATTCTTATGCCTTAAAATTTAAATAAATTTATGAAAAAGCAATCTTTTTATACCTATATAAAGATTGCTTTTTAAATTAATAATTTATAATTAATAAAATCCTTTATTTTTTTATTAACCTCTTTAAATTTTAACATTCTATTTATATATGATTTCTTAATATTAATACTATATTTATATACAATATTTTTAAATATTAATATATTATCTATCAGTATAAATTATTCTTAAATATTAATGTCTTATTTATTGATATGTATTATTCCTAAATCTTAATATTTTATTTATTAATATATATTAAAGGTTAATTGCTTAATTTTATTTTTACCTAAATTGGATACAGTAAGACCTATTAATCTTATAGAATCTTTTAAATCCATCTTATCTAATATATCACAAGATATACTATAAATTTCATTTTTATCTATAACATAATTATTTATTGTTTTACTTCTAGTATAAGTTTGAAAATCAGAAGTTTTTATTTTTACAGTAACAGTTTTTGCACCAATATCTCTTTTATACAAATTATTAGATATTTTATTTGAAAAATCTAAAAGATATTTCTTCATCTCTTCTTTGCTTATTATATCTTTTTTAAGAGTTGTTTCCTTACCTATAGATTTTCTTTTTCTACTAATCCTTACCTCTCTATAATCTATTCCTCTTATTCTTTCATATATTTCTATGCCAAATTTTCCAAAATACTCTATGCAAAACTCCTTAGATAATTTGTGCATATCTTTCACAGTATAAATACCTATGTTGTGTAATTTTTCCATGGATTTTTTACCTATACCATGTATCTTATTTATAGGAAGCGGTTCTAGTATTTTAGGAATCATATTTTCTGTTATTATTTTAATGCCATCTGGTTTATTCCAATCAGAGGCAAGTTTAGCCAAAAATTTATTATATGAAATTCCAACAGATAGAGTTAATCCTATTTTTTCTTTAACTTCACTTTTAATATATTTTGCAATATTAATAGGCTCCTCTTTTATATGACTAATATCTAAATATGCCTCATCTATAGATACAGGTTCAACAATAGGAGTAACTTTATATAATATTTTAAATATATCATTTGAAACTTCTCTATATCTATCGTGTCTACCAGGTACATATATTCCAAAAGGACATTTCTTTTTAGCTATAAAAACAGGCATAGCAGAATAAATACCATATTTTCGAGCTTCATAAGATGCAGTAGCAACTACTCCTCTTTCTCCTATTCCACCTACTATTACAGGTTTACCTTTAAGTTTTTTATTATCCATTTGCTCTACAGATGCAAAAAATGCATCCATATCAACGTGCATAATAACCCTGTCCATACATAAATCCTTCTCCAAACCATAAATTGTACTTTAGTATGATTTATATATAATTATATCAAATACCCTTATATTTATCATCAATTATCAACATTTCTACACAAAAACATATAATGATAATTGAATTTTTTAACTTTATATAATATTTTTAATTACAGATAAAAACCACTTATAATAATATGTTTCCTTTATAGTGGATAAAGAAGCATTATTAATTAGTGGTTTTTTATCTTTTTATAAAATTATTAATTTTTTTCTAGTATTAATTTTTCATACTTTCAATGCATCTAAAAATTTCTTAATCTTAAATAAAATTATTTGTATATATTTTTTATATTTCTATATTTTTATTTATATTAAAGTATAATTTTTCTTGCTGCTTCATCTTTTTTAAATTCTATTTCTCCTTTTGATATACATTGTACTGGACATACATTAGCACATAAATGGCAGCCTACACAATTTTCTTTATCTAATATTGGTCTTCTATTTTCTGAATCCCATTTAATTGCTTGATGTCCACCATCATAACAAGAAATATAGCATCTTCCGCAACCTACACAATTTTCTTCATTAAATTTTGGATATACAATATATCCTCTATCTAATTCTTCTGCTGGAATTATATTTTTATTTGCAAGTCCTACCATATCCTCTAATTTTTTAAATCCCTTTTCTTCCATATAATATGAAATACCTTCTATCATATCTTCTACTATCCTATATCCATACTGCATTATGGCAGTAGTAACTTGTAAATTTCTTGAACCTAATAATATAAATTCTGCAGCATCTTCCCAGGTTTCTATTCCTCCTATACCGCTTATTGGAACATCTTTAAGTCTTTCATCTGTAACCAATTGATGTATAAATCTTAAAGCTATTGGCTTTACTGCTTTGCCTGAATATCCTGAAATTGATGATTTTCCATTTACAATAGGGTATCCTATAAATTTATCTAAATCTACTCCTGTAATACATTTAATAGTATTTATTGTAGCTATACCTGTAGCTCCACCTTCTATAGATGCTATTGCTGGCACACTCATGTCTCCTATATTTGGAGTCATTTTAGCTAATATTGGAATATCTGTTCCTCTTCTTACTGCTTCACAATATTTTTTAACTAACTGTGGATTCTGACCAACATCTGATCCCATAGCACTGCTGGTCATTTGCGGACATGAGAAGTTGCATTCTATTATATCTGCTCCTACTTCTGTAACAAGTCTTGCAAGTTTTTCCCATTCTTCTTCATTTTGTCCCATAATTGAAGCTACTAAAACTTTATTGGGATAATTTTCTTTTAGCTTTCTCATAGCATCCAAATTTTCTTCTAATGAATGTTCAGCTATTTGCTCCATATTTTTAAATCCTAAAAATGGAGTTCCTTCCTTTTTTAAATTATCAAAGCGAGGGGATACTTCATTTGCAATAAAAAATCCTACAGTTTTAAAAACTATACCTCCCCAGC
The DNA here is from genome assembly GCF_002008345.1 of Clostridium tepidum. GTDB lineage: Bacteria > Bacillota > Clostridia > Clostridiales > Clostridiaceae > Clostridium_F > Clostridium_F tepidum. The sequence continues at coordinate 88,220 of NZ_MRAE01000008.1, read as the reverse complement.
CAGTTTCTAAAGCTTTAGCACACATTTCATAACAATTTCCTACTGGTGATGATGATAAAAAAAATGGATTTTCACACTTTACTCCACAAAATTCTATAGAAAGATCTCTTCTTTTCATTATCTTACACCTTCTTTCTTAGCTAATAAATATTTTTCTATAGCCTTTGCTGCTTCTTTTCCTTCTTTTACAGCATTTACAACAGTTTTATCTCCTTCAATTATATCTCCTGAAGCAAAAATTCCTTCTATATTAGTGCTATAATCTGTAGATTTATCTACTCCTGTTAATTCTTTTACTGCTGCTACTTCCTTTACAGTTTCCTTTAGTTCTTTTATTTCTTCTACTTCTTGTCCAATTGCAAATATAATCATATCTGCTGGAAGATTTAATTCTGAATCATCAAACATTCCTACAGCTTTAAATCTAGCTACCTTTCCAGATTGACCAACTACTTCCAGAGGTTTAAATCCAGTAAATATTGGTATATTTAACTCTTGAGTATAAGCAAGCTCTTTTCTATCTGCTGGCATTTTTTCTATGGTTCTCCTGTAAACTATTTTAACATCCTCTGCTCCTAATAATTTAGCAGTTACAGCACAGTCCATAGCAACATCTCCGCCACCTATAACTATAACTTTACTACCAACTTTAACTTTTCCTCTAGAAATTTTAGCTTTTGCTAAAAAATCAGTTCCAGCCAAAACTCCATCTAAGTCATTTCCTTTTATCTCTATATTCTTACTCTTTTGTAGCCCTACAGCTAATAAAAATGCTTTAAATCCTTCTTTTTTAAGATCATCTATACTAATATCCTTTCCAACTTTACAATTAGTTTTAAAATGAACACCTAAATTCTTTATGTATCCGATTTCATTTTCAACAACCTTTTGTGGAAGCCTATCTTCTGGTATTCCATAAGTTAACCATCCACCTAATTGCTCTCTAGCTTCAAATACAGTAACTTTATATCCTTTTAAAGCTAACTCAGCAGCTGCTGAAAGTCCACTAGGTCCTGAACCTATAATAGCTATTTTTTCTTTTTCAAGTTGTACACTTTTTAAAACCTCTATTTTTGTTGCTTGTTCATAATCTGTCAAATAACGTTGAAGTCTTGCTATTTGAATAGGCTTGTCTATACCACACCTACTACAGGCTCCTTCACAATATTTATCTGTAGGACAAACTCTTGCACAGACTCCACCTAATATATTATTTTCACGAATTGTAGAAATAGCTCCTTTAAAATTTCTAAACCTTAATGAGCGTATAAATTTTTCAGGATTTGTACCTGCTGGACATGCCTTTGTACAGGGTGCATCATGACACAACAAACATCTTGATGCTTCTTCAATTGCTAAAAGAGGAGTGAAAACTTTTTCTCTCTCTTCCATATAAGTTAACTTTTTCTCCAATTTTATTCCTCCTTTATATTTATAATATTAAAAAGTTAATTGCAGTTATAATAATAGTTTAACAAAAAAAACAGACCATTTCTAACCTAGAAATAGTCTATTTTAGCTATTTATCACGAAACTAACCCCTGTGCTACAATGTGGCAAAATTAACCATAATATTGTTAAGGAATACGTTATTTTCTTAACAATATCTAAATATTACTAAAATTTATAAAAATATTCATCACCAAATCTTAGCACAGTATATTTATTTTATTCTATTTTTAAGTGCTTTTTTGCTAATTATCTACATATTTACATCTAAATTACCTTAATATATTTTTTCATAATATTACTAACCAAAATAGAAAAATAATTTTATAAAAACCTTGTACAAGATTTATATAATAATATAAAATTTCTGCAATTAACCTTTAACATTATTTATATAAAGGATGTACAAGGATTTTAACTGAATCATTACCGTCTATTTCATTAAGTTCTACTAAAATATTTTCACTTAATGAAGTAGGTATATTTTTCCCTACATAGTCTGGTCTTATAGGTAGCTCTCTATGTCCTCTATCTATTAAAACAGCTAATTGAATTTTACCAGGTCTACCATTATCAAATATTGCTTGTATAGCTGCTCTTACAGTTCTTCCAGTATAAATTACATCATCTACTAATATAACTTTCTTATCTTTTATATTTATATTTAATCTATTATCTTTAACTATTGGATCCTTAGATAGCTCAGATAAATCATCTCTATAAAGAGATATATCCAAAATGCCTACTGGAATATCTATACCTTCAAAATTTTTTATATTTTCTGCAATTCTCTTAGCTATTGGTACTCCTCTTCTTTTTATTCCTACCAATACTATATCTTGTCCACCTTTGTTTTTCTCTATTATTTCATGAGAAATTCTAGTTATAGATCTTTTTATTTTTACTTCATCCATTATTACAGCCTTTAAATCCATCCCAATTCCACCTTTCATTCGTGTCAAATAAAAAATGCCTCGACCCTTCGCCAAGACATTTGTATAGACTTATTATTTATCTGCCTTACAACCTCTCAGGATCATTTAAAGGACTTATAATATTTTATCTTAAGATAATGGTAACATAAAACTTATTATACTTCAATACTCTTTTGTAAAAACTTGGTGTTATATTCTTATTTATAGATTTACTTTTATTATAGCAAATTTTTATTACAATGTATTATTAAACATACTATAAAAATAGTTACTTAACAATGTAATTCTAATTTTTAAAAATATTTAATTATCATAAAAAGTTAAACAAAATAAAACTCTATAATGCTCAATAAAATACTAAAGAAAAATACTAAACTTATAATAATGATATTAATCTTTCTATAAATATACATAACTCCTACATATTCACGAATAAGTGCATTTAGCGAAAAATAAAGTTTAGTTTTAGAACCAGCACCATCACATTTTAATCCTACAATTTTAGCCCATATCAAAGAACGAAATAAGTGAAAATTATTAGTTACCACAATACAACTATACTCCCTTTGAAAATCTTTATAATCTTCTTCTAATAATTTTTTTGAATTATATAGATTTTCATAAGTATTTATTGCCTTATCCTCAATTATCATATGCTCAGCTGGAATATTTTTATCCTTTGCATATTTCCACATAGCAAGGCCTTCCGAAATTTTTTCATCAGCGCCCTTAGCTCCTGTAAATATAATTTTAGATGTATGACCTTTTTTAAGCTGATTTTTGTATATTTCTATCCCTTTATCTATTCTGCTAGCTAATAGAGGTGGAACTCTATCACCAATTAAACCACTACCTAAAACAATGATATAATCATATTTTTTCCTTTTTGGTATATAAATATTAATTGCTGCAGATATTGCAAAAATAAACATCATCATAAAAAAATAGCTAATTACAAAAGTTATAAAAGCTATAATCCCATTAACTATAGGATTGGTAACCCCTTTTATAATATTTGGTGTAAAAAAAATCCACAATATAATAAATATTCCTAAGGATAAAGATAAAAAATTTGTTAACCGCGCACCTTCTTTTTTTATAAGTTTATATCCACTTTTTATAAGTATGAATATAAATGATAGCAAATACAAAGGAAAACCTGCCATAACAATTATAATAATAACTATGACTGAAGTTAAAAGCATTCTGATTTCATAAGTCTCCGCTAAAATGCCTAAAAACGCAAGCATAGATCCAATCCACAAAAGAAATACTATACCAATCCATAGTGTTCTTGGCTCTTTATAAAGCATAGCAAAAAATCCAACTGTAAGAGCAACAAAAATAAATAATAAAAAATACATAATTACACCTCCTCTTTAGTTTTGTACTCTTATAAATATTAAAATATTAGGTTTTTATATTTAATTCTAAAGTTTATTTATATAATTATCTACAACAAATTATATAATTATTTTTCTTTATTATTATACATTATTATGTCCATAGAAATCACTTGCTAATTTATGTATAACCTATACAAAATATTAGTATTTATTTATCGAAAGAAATTATAATAATTTAAATTTATATTTTGTATTATTTTTTCATTTATATATATCTGGGTAATTTCAAAATTATAACATGTATTTCTTAACATTAATAATCTTTATTATACAACTTTTTATTTTTGGAATTATCATTTTTACTAATTATTTATAACACTTATATATTTTACACTAATGTAATATATTTACTATATAAATAAAATATCTGGAGGTGCATATTTTGAATAAAAATTTTAAAACTCTAAAAAAAGCCAGTGCTTTGGCTATTTCAACATCTATATTATTAGGAATATCAACACCCGTTTATGCTTTAGAAGAAAAACAAAAAGAAAAAAATACTTATAAAATATTAAATGATAATTCCTACGTATTGAATACAAAAAAAATAAATCAAAAATCTTTAAAAACTCCAACTACTGCTCCATCTGCTTTCCAACTTTCCAAAGATAATTGGGATGGCTCTCCAAATTATACAATTTCAATGGATATGTGGTATGGGACTAATGGTGATATGTGGAAACTTTATGAAAATGGTAAATTAGTTCATGAAGGTAAATTAGTAAACAATTCACCTAATCCCCAACATGCAGAAGTAAAATTTACAAATAAAAAAAATGGAACCTATACTTATACTGCTGAACTTATAAACTCAGTTGGTGTTACAAAGTCTAAAAACACTATAGTGCATGAGGTAACTAAAAATGATACTCCCATAGAACTTCCTTTACCTGAATCAGTTAGTGGAAAACCTGCTGTAGGATATAAAGTCTTAAATGAAGACGATAATAATTTTGAATGGGCTGTATTTATTTCAAATCCTAATAAAAATTATATATGGGAAGGTAGCAGTTTTTCTGTATGGGGAATGTCTTTCGAAACTGATAATAAAATAACTTCCGTTTCTAATGCAGATTCTTTCAAGCAAAATGGTAAAAATGTAGTAATAAATCTAAAACAAGACGAAAGACTTTTACCTTACAACACTACTAGAATATTTATAGTTAAAGGTAAAAAAACTTCTTCAAAGGCCCCAACAAATTTTAAATCGAACTTAATAAGAGGAGATATTAATTATCCTAAATTCGCTTCTCTCCCTTCAAGCTTTACTAAAAATAAACCTGATTTAAATGAAAAAGACTTAATAGTTAATAAAACTGATTATTATAATCCTAAAGTTAAAGTAAATACTGGTAATAAACTTATGTATGATAATCCTGCATCAGATACTCAACTTATAATACCTCTGCCAAAAAAAATGCCTGTTCCTATAAATGGTGTAGATGGTTTAAGAATTTGGATGCCTTCTAAATACTTAGCTATGGGAATTGGAACTGGAACTGAATACTTTGGACTAAATCCAAATTTTATGATTGGTCTATCAATAAAAGAAAATTTCACTTGTGGGTTAGTACCTTTAGAAGCTGGATACACAGAAAACATTGTTACTGTTGATGGTAAAAAGTGGTCATGGCCAATACAGAAAAAACATCCTGATGGCCCTTTTCAACAGGAGAAAGGCAACTTTAACGAAATAAAAAAACAGTATCCAGATTATTTCCCAGATTCAGCAGAACATGAAAATTATGTAACTTTAAAAACTGGAGAACCTGATGACCCATCTTATATACATGCTGCTATGTCATCTTACATGAGTCTTACTATGACAAGAGAATTCCTATATGCTATTCCAAATAATGACTTTAGCAGAGTATTAAAAGAAGCTAAGGATCCTTGGGCAGAGTTTGTATTAGTAGACAATGCTTATAATAGAGGTGTTTATGGATTGTTACAAAGAAAACTATTTACAGAACATAGAGATAAGCTTATTAATTCTACTGATATAAATAAGGATTTTAATCTTTCTGGGTTTGCTAACCATATTGAAAATATTCAAAATGTTATTAAAGCTATGGATTCAGAAACCGAAAACTTCTATGACGCCAATATAACTTGGAATGACATGGAAAATTACTTTAAGGAATTAAGACTTTATTATGGAAGAAATGTTCCAAATGATGAAGAATGGAATGCTATGAAAAATGATGTAAAAAGGGCCTATGATGTACTTTCTAAACATTGGGGAGGAGATCATGTTTCTTTACGATATGACTTCTTAACACTTTTAAGGGTTTGTGAAAAACATCTCCCTGAAGATAAACAACCAGCTCCAACTGGTACTTCTTGGATAGAACAAGTTAACTCAGCTAATAATATTAACTAATTTACTAATTAAATGGTAAAACTTAATAATTAATTTTTAAATATAATTATATCAATATATATGGCTCTATTTCCTTAAACACACTTTGTCGTATGCGTGTTAGAAATTTTTATGGGATTTGCTCAAATAAAAAATATATTAAACTGTCCCCTATAAGATGCATACAGAAAAAAGACTGTATTACTCTTTACAGGGGACAGTTCAATTTTAATATATTACATTTATAGTTTTTAAATTAAATCTAATTTTATTTTAATATACCATATTTTTTATATTGTTTAATTACTTTCTGTTACTTCTACAACTAAATCATCACTTCTAGTTACACCTGCTTCATTAATAAGTTCTGCATAGTAGATATATTTACCATTATTTTTGCCATTTATTTTTAAACTATAAGTTTGAGCTTGAGGAGTATTATTTTTTAAATTTGCTTCTTTTATTAAAACACCGTTTTCATATATTTTTACCTTATCTCCATTAACTCCCCACCACATATTCATAGTAATAGTATAGTCTCCATCTGCTGGCCACCAATTATCATGAGTTAAAGAAGGTTTTCCTGGCTTTTCTTTATTTGATGAACTATCATCTTTTACCATAACTTCTATTTCATTGCTTTCTACTTTATCATTTTCCCTTACTATCTCTGCTTTATAAGTGTAGTTTCCAGCTTTTTGGCCTTTAAATTCTTTAATAAATGTTTTTTCATTTTTTCCATCTATACTTTCTTTTAAAACTTCTACTCCATTTTCATATAATTTTAATTCACTACCATTGTTATCCTTTAAAGCTTTTAAAGATATTTTATAATCTCCTGTATTAACTTCATTATCTACAGAAATAACAGGAGCTTTTAACTTATACGGATCTAATACTTCTATTATTATAGTATTTCCTTTAGAAGTTCCATATTTATTTATAATTTCTGCAGTATAAATATATTTCCCCTCTTTTTTCCCTTTAAAATTCTTTGTTATATTATTTGAAGATATTTTTATTAAATCCTCTTCTAAAATAACCTTATTATTTTCATATAGTCTAACTTTATCTCCTCTATTTTCTGTTGGAATAGATATATTGATATCGTAATTTCCATAATTATCATTATTTTTTACAAATACTGATGGTGATTTAGGCAATTTATCATCTGAAGGAATACCCCCATCACCAAAAAATCCCTTATAAATAACATCAGTTAAACTGCTTCCCTTTAATGGAGCATCTCCTGCAAGTTCCCAAAAAATTATTCCTCCATAATTATTATCTTTTACATATTTAACCTTTTCGCCCAAAGAAATTTCATCTTCATAGGTGTACATTTCCCCTTTAGATTCACTATATAAATAAGGGACTTTTGAATAAGGGTCTCTATATTTTTTAAAGGCTGGATCTTTTTCTAAAGTACCTTTTATATAATGATATGGATTACAGCCTGCTGCACGTCCTCCATCCCATATTCCTTTTGCTCCTCCTGTTGCTGTAGCAAATAATCCTGGTAGTTCTTTTATAGGTCCATCATTTTTTACACCTTTCCATCCACGAGAATAGTATGGTGATCCAACTACAAGTTTATCTTTTGATATGCCATATGATTCAAATAATTTCATAGCAGTGTCTGTATTGTAATAATTCTTAACTATATCTTCATGATTATCATAAGGATTCTTATATAAAGGTGATTGATGTCCTGTTTTATTTTCCCAAGCACCATTCATATCATAAGTCATAACATTTATGAAATCTAAATACTGTGAATATTTATCTGGTTCAGTTTTTTCTATTTTATCTTTTCCACATCCAACAGCCGCAGTAAGTTCATAATATTTATTATCTTCTTTACCTGCTTTATTTAGTGTTTCTCTCAAATCTTTTAATAACAAAGTAAATGTTTCTTTTTCACTATCATCTGCTAAAGGTGTTCCTTGATCATTAGGGTTATCTACAGTATCTCCTTCTCTTTTAAAAGTAGGGTATTCCCAATCTATATCCGCTCCATCTAATTCCCATTTACGAATAAATTCTACTACACTATCTGCAAAAACTTTTCTATTCTCTGGAGTCTTTGCTACATTATGAAATCCAGCTGATTGACTCCACCCCCCAATAGATATAAGAACTTTTACATTTGGATATTTCTTTTTATATTTTTTTATTTGTCCTAAATTTCCTTTATAAGGTGAATCCCATCCATCACCAAAGTCTATACCTGTAGCTGCCCATTCATCAAATAAAGCAATTTTATTATTTTTTATAGTTGCAAACGCATAATTTATATGAGTAATTTTATCCCAAGGTACATCTGATATTTTATAATTATCATGTCCTGAATAAACTCCCCATTCCGTAAAATAAGCTACAATTTTTTTTCTAGACTGATTCGAATCTGCTGCTTTGACCGGCACTCTTTCTAAAGAAATAATGCTAAATAACATAAATAATGATAGGATACATCCTATATACCTATGAATTGTATTTTTTTTATTTATTTTCATAAAAAATCCCCCTTTATAATTATTTACCATATTTTTTTATTCGTATTTTTCTTATCAATCTTTAATACCGTAAAAATTATTATATAATATCAATATATTTCTTTAAGAAAATTCTGTTAACATTTTATTGATTCTTTTACAATTTTTATAAAACAAACGTTAGGAATTTATATTTATCATAATAATATAAATTCCTAACGTTTTTATTTATATATTTATTAATAAAAATAATTTTAAATTTATCTTAATAATTACACCTACTTTAATATACTAAGCTTCTTCAAATCCCAAATCAATTCATAAGAATTTGCCATATAAAAATTTCTAAAAAATATGATTTTTAATAATCCTATTAATAAACCTAATTCTAAAATCAAAACTATGTTTAGCTCTAATAAAACACTGGCTTTACTTTAGATTTAATTTACTACCAGCTTCTTTATCTACAATAACAACAACATCTTTGTGTAACTGAAGTATAGATGCTGGTACATTAGGAGTAATTTTCCCTTCTATAGCTTTAAAAATAGCATCTGCCTTATTTTGTCCGCAAGCTAATAAAATTATCTTTTTTGAATGTAATATAGTTTTGATTCCCATACTAATAGCCCTAGTTGGAACTTCATCTTTTGAACTAAAAAATCTTGAATTAGATTCTATAGTTTTTTCATCCAAATTAACTAAATGAGTTTCTGCTTCAAAACTTTCTCCTGGTTCATTAAAACCAATATGTCCATTAACACCAATACCAAGAATCTGCAGATCTATACCTCCTGCTTTAACTATACTATTTTCATATTCCTTACATTCTTTCTCTATATCATCCACCATTCCATTAGGAATATTAATATTATTTTTATCAATATTTACATGATTAAATAAATTGTTCATCATAAAATAATAATAGCTTTGTTGGTTATCTTTGCTTAAACCATAATATTCATCCAAATTAAATGTCTTTACTTTTGAAAAATTTAGCTTGTGATTTTTATAAATATTTATTATTTCCCTATACATACCTATAGGAGTATCTCCAGTTGCTAACCCAAGAACACTATCTGGTTTTAAAATAACTTGACTAACTACCATCGCTGCTGCTTTTTTACTCATTTCTTCATAATTATCAACTACTATAATTCTCATTAAAATACCCCCATTAAAAATTAATTTTATCTTTACTAAATAAATTAATAGCTAATTTTATATAACAATCTAAAACATAAAATTTTATAATAAATAATATGTTAAGACAAGTATCATATTTAAATTCACTATTACTTTTCATAAATAATGTACATATTATATTAGCATTAATATCTATTTTTTATAAACAATATCTCCTTCGACAATGGTCATATTAATATTAATATCCTTATCAAAAATAACAATATCTGCATCTTTTCCTTTTTCAATACTTCCTTTTTTGTCATATATATTGATATCCTTAGCTGGATTAATTGTTACCATAGATATAACTTCACATAAAGAAGCTTCTATATTTTCTTTCATATTCTTAATTGCATTGTCTAAAGTTAAAATACTTCCTGCTAAAGTATTATTTTCTAACCTAGCAGAACCATTCTTTACAATAACTTTCTGTCCTCCTAATTCCCATATACCATTTTTCATACATCCAGCTCTCATTGAATCTGTAATTAAGATAATTTTATCCTTACCTTTAATTTTAGTAAGAACATTAATAGCCCCTTTATGAACATGGATATTATCTGCTATAAGTTCACAATATACATCAGTATTCATAATAGCACCCACTATTCCTGGGTTTCTGTGATGTAACGGAGTCATAGCATTAAAAGTATGTGTTGCACGACTTACTCCATTGTTTATGGACTCCATTGCTTGTTCATATGTTGCATCTGAATGCCCTATGGATAAAACTATATTTGTATTTTTCTTAACCTCTTTTAAAAACTTAAAATTTTTATCCAACTCTGGAGCTAAAGTAATTATTTTTATCACATCTTCATATCCCTTAATGAAATCAAAGCTTGGATTTTGTATAAACTCTTCTTTTTGAGCCCCTTTATATTTAGGATTAATAAAAGGACCTTCTAAATGTGCTCCTAAAACCTTGGCACCACAAAATTTCATACCCATAGCCTGTTTTATTACATCTAAAGCTTTATATATATCCTTTTTGTCCATGGTCATAGTAGTCGGTAAAAATGATGTTACGCCTCTTTTTGCTATAGTGCTACTTATAACTTTTATAGCCTCTAGATTTTCATCCATAACATCCTTCCCACCTGAGCCATGTATATGAAGATCTATAAATCCTGGGGAAACATATGAACCTTTAGCATCAATAATTTCCACATCATCGTTTAAATTAGCATTTTTTTTATCTAATATGTCTACTATTTCCTCTTGAAATAACAAAACTTTATCTTCCAATATAGTATCTCTTACTATAATTTTTCCGTTAACTATAGCTTTCATATTGATCACTCCATATCTAAAAACACTCATTTATCTTAAATTTAATAAACTATTCTTATAATTTTACAATTAGGATATTTTACCATAATTAATATGAATAATTTTTAATAATTATTAGTTTATTCTTTAAAAACCAACTCATACTTATATATATCACTTCTATAAATTGCCTTTGTATACTCTATTGGAACTTCATTTTTTATATAGGTAGTTCTTCTAAACATTAAAGCTAAAGCATTTTTATCTTGATTTAAAAGTTCACACTCATCTTCACTTAAAATCACAGGTTCTATAGTTTGTTTTGCCTTTTCTGGAAAATAATTATATTTATTTTTAAAGATTTCATATAAAGACTTTCCATCTATAGTTTCTTTATCCATATCACTACATAAATATTGTGGTATCCAAACATTCTCTATAGCAACGGGTTCTCCATCAGCGATTCTAAGTCTACTTATTTCAATAACTTTATTGTTGTCATCTGATAAATTTAATATAAACTTTATTTTTTTTGTAGCTTGCTTTATATTAAAAAATAAAATTTTAGTTTCTGTCTTTATACCCTTATCATGCATTATTTCACTAAAACTTTTTAAACCAGCTATTTCTTTATTTTTCTTAGGTTTAGCAACAAATGTTCCTTTTCCTTGTTCTCTATATAATAATCCTTCATTAACTAAAGACATTATAGCCTTGTTTACTGTCATTCTACTAACACCTTGAATCATGCAAAGTTCTCTTTCTGTAGGTATAGCATCCCCAGACTTTAATTCTTCATTTTCTATCATCTCTTGCAATATCTCTTTGATTTGGTAATGAAGAGGTATTGGACTTTCTTTAGAAACAATCTTCATCCTATCACTAATCCCTTCTCTGCTTATCTAAACCTATATCATATAAAATTTATTTCATCTTTAGTTTAAATTTTTATTTTAATAAAACAGATTAATCTTAATAAAATTAATAATGAATTTAGTTTTATTCTAAATATTATTATATCATCATATTGTTATGTTGTATATACCAATTTATCTTGAAAAATATTTTATTGGCTTTTATACTATACTTAAAGAGAAGTTTATTATAAAAATAAAAATTTATTTTTATTATCAATTTATTTATATTTTGGAGGAAATGTAATGAATCATTTACACAAAGATTGTTATGAAATTATAAAAGTATTTAATAATAATGTGTTATTAGTACAAGAAAATAAAAGTGAAAAAATTCTTTTTAGTAAAGGAATTGGCTTTGGAAAACGTCCTGGAGATACTATACCTTTCGATATAAAAATTGATAAGATATTTACTATAGAAAATCAAAATAATTTTAATAATTTTAAATCTTTAATGTCAAATGTAGATACTAAAATTATAGGATTATGTGAAGAAATAATCTCTATGATTGGTGACGAACTAAAAGAATCTTTAGATGAAAAAATACATATATCTTTAACTGATCATATATCCTATACTATAAAAAGACTTATGAAAAATGATTGCATAGAAAATCCTTTTCTAGTGGAAACAGAAACTCTATATAAAAAAGAATTTTATATAGCAAAAAAGGCAATAAAAATGTTGGAAAATAAACTTAACTTGATTATTCCTGATGAAGAAGCAGGGTTTATCGCTTTGCATATTCATTCTGCAAGAAACCAAGGGAAATTATCTAATACTATAAAATATGCTTTTATTTCCAATACTATTGTAGAATTTCTTGAAGATGAATTAAAAATAGAGATAGATAGAAAATCTTTAGACTATGCTAGATTTTTAACTCACATAAGATTCGCAATAGAAAGAATTTTAAATAATACCCCAATAAAAAACGAACTTTTAACTGCTATAAAAAAGCAATATAAAATTTCATATAAACTAGCAAAAAAAGTCAGTGAAATAATAGAAAATGAACTTTCTGTAGATGTACCTAAAGAAGAAATAGCATATATTGCTATCCATATAGAAAAATTTAGAACCTCTTCTAAATAAAATTATACAAATAATCATATGCATTGTATTTAATAAATATATTGCTGTTAAGTTTAATTTTATATAATTCTAATAGTATTAAGTCAAAAATAATAGGTGTAATTAGTATATAAAAATTATACTAATTTACACCTATTATAAATAAAAAACAAACTATAACATTATATAAATCTTATACATTATAATCAAATTATTTATTAGTATAAGTAATTATAATGTCTTTTTCAGACTCTACATTAAATCCTGTTTTATATTTAATATCTTTAACACTATTAGGATCAGTTATTAAAACAGGAGTAATTAAAGAATAACCTTGAGACTTAATAAATTCCCTATTTATTTTAATAATAGGATCCCCTGCTTTTACTTTATCTCCTTCTTGTAATAGTCTTTCAAATCCTTCTCCATTTAAATTAACAGTATCAATACCAATGTGTATTAAAAGCTCAACACCATCTTTTAATGTAATACCAATAGCATGATTAGTTTTAAATATTAAAGATATTACTCCATCTGCTGGTGCCACAATAGTATCATTTTCACAATCAATAGCTATACCATCACCTGCTAATTTGCGTGCAAACACCTCATCTGGTACTTCTGATAAATCTAATACTTTTCCCATAACTGGAGCAAATATATTTTTTTCTTTTTTAAAAAAATTAAACATAAAAAAACCTCCTAATATCTCTAATATATACTACATAAAAATATGTTATAAAAAATACTTAGTAAACAGTATACCTTTAAAAACATACATAACATATAACTTACATTTTTATAAAAATTCCAACAAAAAAAGCATAAGTTTTTTATAACTTATGCCTGATTTAACAGTTACACGTTTAATTTCCAATATCAGTAGTATATAACTTACATTAGCTTATGTCAATATATTATATTTTCCTAAAATTATTTAAATATAATGTATTGACATTTCTATTTTAATATATTATATTTAATGTATCAGCGTGCAACCAGCGTTGGGCAAAAGCTGAAAAGGTTATCCATGCCTTTTCAGCTTTTTTTGTTACAAATTTTAACTAATTATTATATTAATAATACATATGTATATTTTATTAATTCATCTTTATATTGGTTAAGTTTTCTTATATTTATATTGTTTAGAAAACTTTTACTTGAGCAAATTGCATAAAAAAACTTCTAATATGCACGCAAATATTGTATTTATCCCAATATCAAATATGTTTATATTAAAAAATAAATTATGCAATTTTCTCGCTTAATAATAAAGTTATTCTTAATAATATACAAATTTTTTAATCCATATTTCCAAATTGAATAAAAATATATTATTAAAATATAGGAGGTATAGACATGGCAAAAAACAGTAAATTTTTATCAAAAGTTCAGAAATTAGGTAAATCTCTTATGACTCCTATCGCTGTATTGCCTGCTGCTGCTTTGCTACTTAGATTAGGTCAGGCAGATATATGGAGTTGGACTGGTTCTTTACCAAGTGGGATTCCTTGGATGTCTTCAGCAGGTTCCGCAATTTTTGATAACTTATCCCTTATATTTGCTATAGGTATAGCCGTAGGATTAGCAGAAGAAAATAATGGAGTTGCTGCAATATCTGCTACTGTTGGCTATTTTGTACTAACAGATGTTTCGTTAAAATTTAATGGCACAATAAATATGGGAGTTCTATCAGGTATAATTATAGGTATACTATCTTCAACACTTTATAATAAGTATAAAGATATTAAACTTCCTGACTATTTAGGCTTTTTTGGAGGTAAACGCTTTGTTCCTATTATAACTTCTTTATATTCTTTAGGATTAGGAATTATATTTGGATTTATATGGCCTCCAATTCAAAATGTTATAAATAACTTTGGTAATATGGTTGCTGGTGCTGGTGCTATTGGTGCATTTTTCTTTGGGCTATTTAATAGACTTTTAATTCCAACTGGATTACACCATATTATGAACACAATATTCTGGTTTCAATTTGGTACTTTTAAAAATTCAGCAGGTAAAATTGTTAGTGGAGATTTAAATAGGTTTTTCGCTGGGGATCCTACTGCAGGAACTTATATGACTGGATTCTTTGTAATAATGATGTTTGCTCTTCCTGCAGCCTGTTTTGCTATGATCAAAGCTGCTAGAGAAGAAAATAAAAAATCAGTTTCAGGTATGCTTTTAGGTTTAGCATTTACTGCATTCCTTACAGGAGTTACTGAACCAATAGAATTTTCATTTATGTTTATTTCTCCTGTTCTTTATGCAATACATGCTTTGTTAACTGGTATAGCCCTAGCCCTTACATCATTTTTAGGAATAAAATGTGGTTTTGGATTTTCTGCAAGCCTTATAGATTATGGTCTTAACTTTGGTATATCTACTAAACCATTACTTATCATTCCAATAGGTTTAATATTTGCAGCAATATATTATTTCTTATTCTTATTCTTTATAAAAAAATTTGATTTACCTACACCTGGAAGGGAATTAAATTCAGAAACTAATTCAAATATTAATATTAATAAGTCTAAAAAAAGCGGAAATTCCGAATTAGAAGATAAAGCTAAAGAAATTCTCAAAGCTATAGGTGATTCTGAAAATATTGACTCTATAGATGCTTGTGTAACTAGAATAAGACTTATTGTTTTTGATGGAAGTAAGATAGATGAAGCTAAACTTAAAAGTTTAGGTGCTAGTGGAATTATGAAGCTTGATGACAAAAACGTCCAAATAGTAGTTGGTACTATTGCTGACCCTCTAGTGTCTAAAATAAAATTACTAATGAAAAAATAATTTATTCAATATAAAAATAAAAATTCTATTGTAAAAGTTAAGGGGTAAAAACTATAATCTTTACTCCTTAACTTTTTTATAAAAATTAAAAAATATATGTATTACTATAATAACTCTCCAATCAATGAAAGTAAAAAAGGTGAATCCTATAAAATATAGAATTCACCTTCTTAAAATTGCTTATTCTTTTTTTAATTTTTCTTTATAAAGTGTATATTTAATAATAAATAGCCTTTTCGCTAAATAAATATATTAATTTATTTTTAAAATGATGAAGTTTTTTTCATTAAATTTAAATCATTTTTCTTATACATTTCCATTTCTTTTTTTAAGCTCTTATTTAGCCAAATAGACATTACAAAAGCCTCTATAAAAGCTAATCCATCTGCTGCTGTTTGACAAAATATTACTCCATTTAATCCCATTAATTTTGGTAATATATACATTAAAGGTATATAAAATATACCTTGTCTAGAAATAGACACTATGAAAGCCTCTACTGCCTTACCTAAAGATTGATATAGCACAGCATAAGTATTTACATATCCATACAATGGAAATAATATGCTTGCTGCTCTAAAAGCCTTTATTCCTATCTTTATAACTTCTTTATCTCTAGTAAATATAAGCATACATTTCTCTGAAAAAACTATAAATAAAATAGATATACCAATAGCAGATATAATGCTCCATTTAATAGATAATTTTATTGATTTTTTTAATCTTTCAAAATTTTTAGCTCCATAATTATATCCTGCAACAGGTTGGAATCCTTGACCGATTCCTACCACTATATAAAACCCTATAGACATAACTCTAAATACTATACCCATAGCAGCTAATGCTGCATCTCCATAAGGTTTTGCTCCTAAATTCATAAATCCTAAAGCAAAACTTGCTAATATCTGATTTATAAAAGTAGGAATACCTATCTTAAATATCTCAAAAAACATATTAAAAGTCGGTTTAAAAAACTTAATTCCTAATTTTACATAGCTTTTCTTAGAATAATAATATCTTAAAAGAAAAATAAAGGATGCTATTTGTGATATAACCGTAGCCACTGCAGCACCTTTTATACCCATACTAAATTTAAACATAAATATAGGATCCAATATTATATTTATGATTCCTCCTATACATATAGCAACCATACTATATTTTGAATTTCCCTCTGCTCTAATAGTATTACTCATTATACCTGTTCCAATTGTAAAAATAGATCCTAATACTATAGTATAACCATATTCTTTAGCATATGGCATTATAGTTTCAGTAGCTCCATACATTAATAGAAATTCATCTAAAAATATTATAGCAATCACAGTAAAAATTAAACTAAATATACCACCAATTATTATAGTAGACGTTAAAGTTCTATCCGCCTCCTCTTTTTTCTTTTCTCCCAACAATCTTGACAGATAAGAAGCACTTCCTACTCCAAACATAACACCTATAGCTCCAATAAACATAAATAGTGGATATACTACAGAAACGGCAGCAATAGCACTAGTATTATCCAACATACCAACAAACATAGTATCCACTATATTATAAATAGCATTAATTAACATAGCTATTATTGCAGGTACTGACAATTTTAAAAGTACTTTTGATATACTCTCTTTCTCCATCATTTCTGCTGTAGATATTTTATTTCTCATATTCTTTATTGCCTAATAAAAGCCTAGAAAAGCTTAGACATGCCTCCTCTCATAATTTAAATTTTAATTTTTTATGTATATTATATTGCTAGGCTTTGGTTTTATTTTTATAAATTCTAAAATTTATAACTATTTGATAATGTAACACTATATTTTTTATTTTATAAAACATTATCTGATTTATAGTTTTTATTTTTTATAAGAATATTAGACCGTAATAGATTCTTAATCAACAACAATTATATTAGCTTAGCGCAATTTTTTATTATATCATATGATTTTCTTAAATACAATTTTTATTACTATTTGATAGTGAAACAAATAATAATAAAATTTACATATTTTCTAAATCTAAATTATACTTTAGTTCAAAAGTTATTGTTATATTGGTACTTTGGGTATATATAATTTTCTACACTTAAATTATACTTTGATTCAAAAATTATCTCCCTCACAATATAAGAACATATCGTAAATATATATCATATTATAATCTTATAATAGAATGAAAGGAATGAAGAACATATGTATAATATTTTTGAAACATATCCTTATTATCCTTACTCACCAATTTACAATTTAAATAATATGCATAATGCATGTGGAATATATCCTTGTGATTATTATTTTAACATGCCAGTTTATAATCCATATTATCCTGTAACATCTGATACTCAATACTTACCTTATACTGATAAAATAAATAATTACTCAAGATTTGATCCTTCATATTCTATAAAGGATCAAGGACCAAATCCTTTTTCAATTAATATTGAAGAAGCTACTGAACAAAATAACAATTATCGTACTACTTTATGGACAGGTAAAAACTTACAAGTTACTTTGATGAGTATAGATGTCAATGATGACATAGGTTTAGAAATACACCCTGATGTAGACCAATTCCTACGTATTGAAGAAGGAACTGGTATTGTTAGAATGGGCTATGAAAAAGATAATTTAAATTATGAAAAAAGAGTAGGAGATGACTTTGCAATAATGGTGCCTGCCGGTACATGGCACAATCTAATCAATACAGGCAATAGGCCGCTTAAATTATACTCCATTTATGCACCACCTCATCATCCTCACGGTACTGTTCATGAAACAAAAGCAATTGCAGAAGCTCATGGTGACTAAAATACGTAACCTTATAGCAAAAAATTTTTTTGATTTAAATAATCTTTTAATACTAACAAATATAAAAAAAGTATTGGAGCAATTAGTTATATAATAAATAAAAATGGCTAAAATTTAAAATGATTTAATTCCTTTATAGTAAAAAGTTTAAATAATAAAACTGTTTACTATAAAGGTTTAATTTCAAAATAAGTTTAGTCATTTTTATTCGTTATAATTATTTTTAACCTCTTAAACTTAGTGTTGTAATAAGATTATATACTATCCAAATTTATTTTGGATAGTATTATATTTTATGAAATTATTTCATTGACTCAATAATATTATCAATAAGACTATTTATTGAATCCTCATTCTGTTCTTTCATACTAGAATTAATCAACATAGCATCATCTAAAATAGTCATTTCTTTCATACTATTTAAATGTTCACGCATTAGCTTTCCTGATCGAGGAGACCAAGTACCATTTTCTATAAGAGCAAAAGTACGTTTTTGAACATTTAATGCTTTCATATCCATCATATATGCTAACATTGGTGGATAAATATTTAAATTATAAGTTACACAAGCAAGAACTACATGACTATATTTAAATGTTTCAGAAATCAAATATGAAACATGAGTTTTTGAAACATCATACATAACCACATTAGTTATTCCTTTTTTAACTAACTCTATTGCTAAACAATTAGCAGCAGTTTCCGTATTTCCATACATTGTTCCATAAACAATCATTACACCCTTCTCTTCAGGTTCATATCTGCTCCATTTATCATACTTGTCTAAGAAATATCCTAAATCACTGCGCCATACAGGACCATGTAGTGGGCATATAATCTTAATATCAATATTTTTTGCTTTCTTTAAAAGGGCTTGTACCTGAACACCATACTTGCCTACAATATTTGTATAATATCTTCTAGCTTCATCAATCCAATCTCTATCAAAATTTACTTCATCATTGAACATTTTACCATCTAATGCACCAAAAGTACCAAAAGCATCAGCAGAAAATAATACACCATTAGTAATATCATATGTTACCATAACTTCTGGCCAATGTACCATTGGAGCAATCATAAATGCAACCTTATGTTTTCCAAAAGACATAGTATCTCCTTCTTTAACTTTTATTACTCTATCTTCAACATTAAAATTAAATTGATTCATAAACACAGCAGCTTTCTCAGTACACACAATTTTTACATTTGGATAGCGAATAATAATTTCTTCTATACAAGCTGCATGATCTGGTTCCATATGATTTATTACCATATAATCTAAAGTTTTATCTCCCAAAACACCTTTAATATTATCAAGAAATTGACGACAAATTGACCAATCAACTGTATCAAATAATACTGTTTTCTCATCTAAAAGTAGATAAGAATTATAAGAAACCCCTTTTTCAATAGGATGAATGTTTTCAAATAGATTAAGTCTACGATCATCTCCTCCAACATAATAAAGATCTTCGGTTATATTTCTAACACAATACATATATTCAATCCTCCTTTGCTCTAAAACCACATTATTATATATATTTATAAAAGTCAAGCTTCTACAAATATAGATCATTTTTTTAATTTGCTATGTTTTCATAATTTTTTATTTAAATTTTCAAAAAACTTAAAAGCTTTTCTTATCCTTGTAATAAATATAATACATTTTTGTTTTAATTTTATCTTTTTTTAAAACTTATTTACTTGATTTTAATATGTGTAAAAAAGCCCACAGTATATGTTTGTGAGCTCTAAATTTATTTTCTATTTGGATCAATTATTTCTTCTATTAAATATTCTTCTGCTCTCCTTAAATTTATAGAGTAAGAATAGCGGAAGAACACTATCTATTATTCCTTATAAAATCTTCAACACCTTAGTTTTGTTTGCTTAGCTTAACCACAGTTTCAACATGCAACGAGCGGGGTGGATTGATGTCTTTTACATTGTCGGTAGTCGGAAACAAGTCAAAGGCACTTTTTGCACTATCGGTAGGCGGGAACATATCGACATATATAATTATAACGCCAACTACTAGATTTGTAATTGGCGTTATAATTATTATGACTTTAGTTTTGCTTTTAACTCTTTTATTTTTGTTTCTATAGTTGATATTACTTTTTTAAATTCCTCATCACTCTTACCTGTAGGATCATCCAACCCCCAATCTTCCCTGTGTTTACATGGAAGGTAAGGGCATTCCACATTACACCCCATTGTAATAACAATATCTACTGGAGGTATTTCATCAAGCAACTTTGAATGTTGAGTTTTCTCCATATCTATATCATAAAGCTCTTTCATTAGGCGCACAGCATCCTGGTTAATTTGAGGTTTTGTTTCTGTGCCAGCAGAGTAGCTTTCAAATATATCTCCTGCAAAGTGCTTACCAAGTGCCTCGGCTATTTGGCTTCGACATGAATTATGAACACATATAAATGCGACCTTTAGTTTATTACTCACTAAGCATTACCTCCTTTCTAGCTTTTTTCTGGAAACCAGTGCCTTGTATTATTCGCTATCTTTACTAATATCAACATAACAGGCACTTCTGTTAGAACCCCTACAATGGTAGCAAGTGCAGCTGGGCTTTGTGTTCCAAACAATGCAATCGCAACGGCAACTGCCAGTTCAAAAAAGTTAGAGGCACCAATCATACCAGCAGGCGCTGCTATCTCATGAGGTAGTTTTATAACCTTGCTTGCTAGATATGCAATGAAAAAGATTAGGAAAGTCTGAATAATTAATGGTATAGCAATTAAAACAATATGCAGTGGATTATTCAGAATTACATCGCCCTGGAATGAAAAGATTATTATTAATGTTAGCAATAGACCTATGGTGGTGACATTCCCAAACTTCGGTATAAAGCTATTCTCAAAGTAATCGAGTCCTCGCCTTTTTGTGATGTAATTACGGGTAATTATGCCACCAGCTAGCGGGATAACAACAAACAATACTACAGATAAAATAAGAGTGTCCCAGGGTATGGTTACGCCGCCCACACCTAGAAGAAACGCAACTATAGGCGTGAAAGCTATGAGAATTATAAGATCATTTGTTGCCACTTGCACGACGGTATAAGCTGCGTTGCCTTTGGTCAAATAACTCCATACAAATACCATCGCTGTACACGGTGCTGCTCCAAGAAGTATTGCTCCCGCAAGATAGTCTTGTGCCAATTCTGCCGGAATTAGAGATTTAAAAATTACAAAGAAAAACAGCCATGCAATGCCGAACATAGTAAATGGCTTTATCAACCAGTTGGTTATCCATGTAACAAAAAGTCCCTTGGGATTTTTGCCTACATTTCTAATACTTTGAAAATCTACTTTTAGCATCATTGGATATATCATAAGCCAGATTAAAATCGCCATTGGTATTGATACATTTGCATATTCAAAACGTCCTAAAAACGCTGGTATTCCAGGTAAAAACTTTCCAATCAATACCCCTGCAAACATACATAAAATAACCCATACGGTTAAGTACTTTTCAAAAAATCCAATTCCACTATTTTGTTCCTTACTCATGTTAAATCAATCCTCCTTTCTTTCCAAGCTATCAAAAAATGTAATTAAGTTTTGTGGGATTTCATATTTCTCATTTGATAAAGGGATTGAACCATGGCCACTATAAACTTCTTTCAAAATTGCGTTAATAATCATGGATTTTGGAGGTTCCGTATACTCTATACCATCCTGCACCCAAACCCTGCAATCCACAGAGTCACCACACAGATCCCCACATTCCTTACAGGAAGATTCCTTAACCTCAAGAGCAATATCCCTGGCATTTACACGAATTGTTGGAGAACTTAAAAAATGGTGTTTAATGGCTAACTCCCTCGAATTTATATTAATCTTATTAACTACTATCTCAAATCCTGCCTCACTTAATACTGTAGATACTTCATTGACTGCATCATAGAGGTTAGTTTCAGTTCCTTGACACCTCTTACATACACTTAGGTCGAGATAAAGAAAATCAATTATAATCTGCCTTTTTTCCTGTTCTTGTCCGCAGCAACCACTACCACAAGAGCAACAGCCAGTATCACTTTTATTCATCACTTTTACTACCTCCAGAGCAGTTCACTATACTTTCAATTGATGCATCCTGGAACCAAGGGATTCCAACAAAGTTATCAGAACTTATTTCCTTAACTTTTTCTAGCCATTGCTTTTCAGCATCAGCGCGAGCTATTAACATACTATTTTTAGTATTCGTTAAAGAAAGGCACTGATTAACCACCCACCATTTATTATTAATTCCCGCTCTGTTTAGGTCATCACTCAGTCTCTGAGCTTCAAATACTGGTGTTGCTTCAGGCAATGTTACAATTATAACCTCTGTCTGTTTCTCATCCCGAAGTCTTGGAAGTAATCTTTGAACAGATACCGGTGTTTCACCTTTGGTTCTCTGCACTTCTCTATGGTAGCTCTGTGTAGAGTCAAGCAAAAGAAGCGTATGACCCGTTGGTGCAGTATCAATAATTACAACTTCATTTTCAGCCTTGTCAACAATCTCAGCAAAAGCTCTAAATACTGCAATTTCCTGTGTGCATGGAGAGCGTAAATCCTCTTCAACATAAGCAATATCATCTTCGTTCATTGTTTCACGAGCCTTACTTAATACCTCATTTTGATATCGCAATAATTCCTTCTTTTCATCAATTTTGCTTAGTTTTATATTTTCAGTATCTTCAACCACATATTTGAGATGATCAGCTGGATCTGTAGATGTTAAATGTACCTTAACACCCTTTCTAGCAAGAGCCACAGCAATGGTTGCAGCAATAGTTGTTTTTCCAACACCGCCCTTACCCATTGTAAATATCACTTTTTTACCTGCCCTATAAATATCTTCAATCAGAACATCTAGGTGTCTTAAATTTAAGGATTTGCTATAAATATTATTTTTTGCGTAATCGTCACTGTATAAAAATGTTCTAATATTATCAATACCTACAACGTTATAAGAACGAAGTGGTATAGTGAAAATTTTAAACTTTTTTAAACCCTGTGGCATATTTTCCAAAGCCTTTTGCTGCTTATCTAACATTTTACTCGAAACATCGTCAGTTGCTTCACTCAGTATACCATTGATAACTAAAACTTGATTGTTTATCCCTAGGTCACTAAGCTCATGGCTTGAACGTTCAGCTTCAATCAAAGGAGTTTCCTCCGGTCTTGAGACCAGTATCAAAGTTGTTTTATCCTTATCCGCAAGGTTTTCAACCGCATTCTTATACATATCCTTTTTATCTTCAAGTCCAGCGAGCTGACCTAAACATGACGCCCCATGTGTACTTTCACTAATAAAATTACTCCAGGCTGATGGCAATTGCAACATACGAAGTGTGTGCCCTGTCGGAGCAGTATCAAAAATAATATAATCGTATTTATTCTCTGTGGATTTATCAGTGATGAAGTTCGAAAACTGGTCAAAAGCGGCAATTTCAACTGTACATGAACCTGAGAGTTGTTCCTCCATATTTACAATTACACTATCCGGCAACTTCCCCCTATATGGAGCAATAACCGATTCCCTATACTCTCTGGCAGCTTCCTCTGGGTTAAGATTCGCCACAACTAAACCCGGCACTCCATCAATCGGCACACCTTTGCCATCAAGCTCAGTATTAAAAACATCCTGTAAATTGGATGCAGGATCAGTGCTTATAAGGAGAACACTTTTTCCATTATCAGCTAAATTTACTGCCACAGCACAAGCGGTTGAGGTTTTACCTACACCACCCTTTCCTGTGAAAAACATATACTTAGTCAGATTTATCCCATCTAAACTAAATGGCTCATAATTATTCTTTAACATCTTAACAGCACCCCTTTGGTCCGCAGCAGCCGCTCTTCTTTTGAGGTTTTGTGCTTATTTCCACCCCTAACCATTCTGAAAACTCTTCGTTTGTTGGGTAGCTTTTAGTTTTTACAATTTCACCATCTAAAAGTGTTACAGGAAGAATATCTGCTCCTTCCTTTTGTAGAATTTCACTTATAACTTTATTGGAGATAAAATCCTGAGGTTCACTTGACAAACCATGCCTTTTTATAATAATCCCTTTTTCTTTAAGCGAATTAATAACAGTTGCTACTCTTAACAGCTCTGGGTCAATAGATGGTCCACAAACTCCTGTCGAGCAACACATTGCTGGGTCAAAAATCTCAATATTTTTCATTACTAAATCCTCCTTAACAACATTGATTATCAGATTTTTTATTTTTGCTCTTTTTACAAATACAATCTTCTTTGTCATTTGTTATGCATGTAAAGAAATCTATTACCTCATCCGTTTTTTTCTTGTTTAATGTATATCTCATCCATGCCCCATCACGTACTGCATTTACAAGACCGCTTTCAGATAATATCTTCATATGATAACTAAGAGTGGATTGAGAAATACTGAATTCTTCTAATATATCGCATGCGCACATTTCTCCACACGATAGCATATCAATAATCTTTAACCGTGTTTCATCTGACATAGCCTTAATTGCAGGAACATAATCTGCATATGAATGTTTCATAAAATTACCTCCTATATATTCATATGTATCAATGACATCGAATGTTCTCGATATCTTATAATAAGAATATCAGGCATATCGATAGTTGTCAATATGGTTTTATAATAAGTTAACGACAAAAAGTGCCGACTAAGATGCCACAGCCCCTTAATCGGCGGTCAAATTCGTTTTATTTTTCTATATCGATTTCTACACCAGATTTAAATTCAATAGTTAGTTTATCATTATAGACCGTTATTTTCTCTATAAGTCTCCTTACTAGTTGCTCATCATACTCCTCAAGGAGGGTGGATTGTTCATTAAGGAATTTTTTCATATCTTCTAGCCTTTGCTTGGAGCCTTTTTTCCCGGCTTCTTCTGCTAATGCTTTATGTCTTTCCTCCCTGAGCCTATAAATCTCATCGGCTATATCGTTATAATCTTCTTTGGAATTGGCCAGTCTCAAAAGGTCTTTTTGTAATTCCTCTAGCTTTTTATCTATCTCGGAAACAATATTATTGTCCGTTTCACTTATCACTGTTTCTATATTTTCCTTTAAGATAGTTAAAAAGCCATCCTTTTGCCCTATTAGTTTATTAATTGCATCCACCGTAGCAAGGCCTATCATATCCTCCAGCACGGTTCGGGAATGACAAGTTAACCCTGTATTCTCAAGTCTACTGACGCATCTCCAAACAATCGATTTTTTACCTCGGTTATTCCAATGAACTCTACGGTATATTTCGCCACACTGTTTGAAACCGCGAATTTTCACGCGTTACCCCACGCCCGTTTCCGGGGCAAAAAGTGGTGGAGATTTAGACCCCCCTACCCCAGAAACTGCAGAAAATCTCAAAAGTTAAGCTAATCTTAGGATTTCGTGAGATTTTTTGCATCTATATAAAACCGTTAATCGGCATAGTTTTCAAATTTGAGTATTAACCCTTTTCTAGAAAAGAGGTGAGTATTTTAATTTATCTGTCGGTCAAGCGAATGATCTGACAATTGGCTGTTATTCTATCTAACAGAGTCTGACAAAGATGTTTGTCTTCCACTACATCTAACCATGTAGATATTTCTCGATTGGTAATAAAAATGATACTTCTTGTTTCATTAAGAAAAGTAACTGCTCGATAAAAAGCCTGCAACTCTGACCTGGTTGGTTCTAGATAAAAAACATCATCAATAATAATCAAGTCGCACTCCCGCATATATGAGAAGGTTGCTCCTGCTTTTGGGTTTATATCTTTGTTCTCTACAATAGATACAAAAGTATCAATGGATGCATAGTAAGTTTTATGTCCATTACCGATCGCTGTTTCTCCAAGATGAACTGCAAGACTAGTTTTGCCTGTCCCGCATTTACCAAGCAGAATAACGTTTTGTTCTTCATTAAGCCATGTCAGATGGGATAATTGTTTAATTTGCCATTCCAAACCTTTGTTTAAATTCGATAATTCAAATACCTTGTTGGGAAGTTTGCTTGCCCTTCTTAGCTTGATCTGTTTTTGTCTGGCTCGTATCTCTAGTTCTTTTTGTAATATCATCTGAAGATAATCTAGATTGGACAGTTTCTCATCATTCAAATCAATATATCCCCTGGAAATATTCCATAGATTTAGCTTCTTAGCCAACTCGCGGATTTCAGTTATATCAGCCATCGATTTCCCTCCTTATCTCCTTGCTACGTGTCAGATGGTTGAAATACTGTTGATTTGGTAAGAACTTCTTTGCTATCTGCTCACCATGCTTATACATTATGTAAGCCAAAAGTTCATAGGCATTGCAGCGTTCAGTCTCAATACAGTATCTTATCCCATCAAGCATTTGCTCCATCGAATAAAACTTCGTCATGCGATTTAAGCGAATGCAATGGCTATTAAAATATTTTGTTTGTTCTTGTTCCATCCGCCGTATAAATTCCTGAGCGATTTCATGCTCTGCAAAATATTGTTTTATAAGAGCATGAGAAACCCTGTTTCTGTTGTTTTTTTCCTCAGCTTTGAATATCTGTCCAGTATCTTCTGTTACTGGATACTTAGCTAATAATTCATTAGTATCGGTATCATAAAATAGAAGTATTTTACCATCATCCTCTATACGTATGCGTTGATATGCATCCATCACACCGACATCAATCTGATAACGATTCCCTTTATAGCTGACCACTCCATTGGAATCAAAGGATGCTACAGTACTTGATACCTCTGAATATGGTTTAACATGAAAAAGCTGTTTTTGTTCTTCAATAAACATTTCTCGTGGCACTTTTCTAGTCACAGTATGAACTCTCCCGTTGCCTTCTCTATCCAACCATGCAAGAGCTGCACTGTTAAGACTGTCAATTCCGGTATATACCCTCCCCTCCAGAAAACTTTGCTTAACATATCCAATTACCTCTTCTACCTTACCTTTACTCTGAGGATCTCTTGGCCTGCATAATGAAACACTGTAGCCGATACGCTTTACATATTCTTCAAAGGCCGGTACAAATATAATATTACCTAGATTTTCGCTAACCACATAGACCCTATCAAGATCATATAGAATTGTCTGTGGTCTTCCTCCAAAATATTGAAATGCATAGTTATGAGCTTTTATGGCTGTTTCGGTCGTGAAGGGATCCGGTGAAAAGCAAACAAATTTCATTCTGCTATAACTCAGAACCATACAAAAGAAATATACCCTTACAATTCTTCCATACATATCTTTAAGTTTATATTGACCAAAATCAGCCTG
The DNA here is from genome assembly GCF_002008345.1 of Clostridium tepidum. Classification (GTDB taxonomy): domain Bacteria; phylum Bacillota; class Clostridia; order Clostridiales; family Clostridiaceae; genus Clostridium_F; species Clostridium_F tepidum. Next base: position 60,250 of record NZ_MRAE01000008.1, on the reverse strand, counting down.
AGCTTCATATCCTGGTGGCGAGACTTCACGCGGCGAGATTTTCCGCTTCCTGGTATGCTGATACCCATGCTGTTCCCTTAAAGCTTTCATGTAGCGATAGAAAGTAGCTCGTTTAACTTGTAAATCAGGAAAGGCTTCAATTAATTTAAGATAAATATTGGTATCTCGGATTTGTGGGCATATTTTCAATTGCTCTAATATGTACTGTCGATAATTATCCATATGATACTTTTCCTGCTCAGCTTCCCTGGCATAATCCTCTTTGCTCATATTCCAGTATTTACTGACAGAAGTATAGGTGATCCCCAGCGCTTTAGCAGTTTTGGTCTGGGCGAGTCCAAGTGCTTTATATTCCTGGATTTTTTGATATTGCTCGATACCGATCATGTGTTTTCCTCCTTTAGTTTGTTATTAAAGCTAGAATACATGTACCAACGCAAGCATAGGCATCACCTCCTTGCCTAGGGTTTATAAACCTAATTTATCAAATATAAAAAACACCCATTAGGGTGTTTATAATTACATTGATAACTATAGACAACATAGATATTATAACTTCAGCATTAATGTATAGCTACTGACAGCAATTACACGTTTCAAGTTTATCTAAAAACACATCCTTAAATGTATAGCTCTAATAGTTACTTTTTTCTATCACTTTTTCAATATTCCAGCCTAAGTCCTTCAATTCTTGGCATTGTTTCTCAGTAACTAGGTTCTTAGGAATTGCAAGACATAATAATCCTTTTGCCCTTGTCATTGCAACATATTGACATTTTAATCTTGTCCTATTCCTAGCATTATCTCTTCCATTTTTCCCAATAATCCATGGTAAAATTGATTTCATATTATAATCATAATAAGATGTCTCTACCACTAATGTTGCCAAATGTGTTCTCCCTTTAGCAGAATGGATACTTCCAAATTTAATATTTACATTCCTACCATCTTTACTAAATATCATTTGATTAGGAATATTTCTATATTCCTCTTCATAAGTTATACTTTCTTCAGCATACCATTCTATAAAATCTGATACTAATGCTTCTTCTTGATTTATAATATCTTTAAAAACTGTTAATATTTTTTTGACCACCTCTTTCCATTCATTTTCTGAATGCCAACTCGTAGAAATAATGTCTAATAATGATTTCCGAATTGAAATTTTATTGAAATCTTCTACTGTGTCAATCAAGCTTTTAAATGCATTCGAAGAAGATTTTACTTCTTTTTTGGGGTGTTTTTTTATAAGCTTAAGAATTCCTTTGGAAATATACTCAATTTTTGTCGATAGCTCATGGCTGGCTAGAAATCTCTCATTAGCAATATAAAAATAATCAATCAATTTTGACGGGTTGTTTTTCTTGCAATCTGGATTGTAAGCTTTAAAGTAATTGCTAACACGCATAGCATGTTCCGGTTCTTCAGTTTCTTTTAGTTTATGAACCATTCCCAAAACATGACATCCATACTTTTCATTTTCCAACAATTCATTATCAGTGAAGCTCTCAAGTATGAAGTTAGCATAGGCTTCAATAACCTTTTCTTCCATCCCTTCATCAAATAAAAATACAGTATGTTTAATATTATTTTTTTTAAACGTTTTAGCTTCTCCTACCATTTTTCTCTTATCTATAGCTACACAATTAGCAAAGCTTGCAATCTCATTTCCAAATCTCTTGCTATTTAACATTTGTAATGAATTTTCTCGCGGAAAAACGTTAACTTCATTTGTTACACCAATTGAATCAAAAATCGCTTGATTTTCATCACCATATGCTTGATATATGGATTTATTTCTATTATCTTTATAAAGCATTTCTATCATATTCCATATTTCCGCTCTTGTATCCTGTGCTTCATCAATAAATAAAATCGGGAACCTTGATTGAATTATGTCACTAATAACTTTTCTCTTTTCAATAGCTTTACAAGCAAGTAACTCCATCTCACGAAAGGTAAATTCCCCTCTTTTTCGAGATTCTCTTGCAACCCTCTTTAAATCTTTATATGTATTCGAATCCTCATCACATGTAACATCAAATACATTTGGAAAACCAATAGGATCACATACATCTTTATTTTTATATTTTGATTCAAGCCATCTCGTATATCTTAATGCATTCCATCGTCTTTCAGTTACAAAATCAGTATCTACAATACTAACTGTAGTTCCCATACTTTTTAATATTGGTATTGATATAAATGTGTGAAGAAACGACTGAAAAGTCCCTATAAAATGAGGGTATGATAATAATTTTTTTCCAACATCTAATTTACCAAGCCTTTCTTGTATCTCTTCTCTTGCAACATTTGTATGAGATAACACACATATTCCTTTGTTGGAATATGTCCATTTTTTTGCTAGAATTGCTAATTTAGCAACTAGCAATGTTGTTTTTCCGCTACCTGGACATGCATGAATATCAACCGATTCTAAATTTTTAAGAATCTCTTTTCTACAATCATCAAACGATATACCTGGAAGAATTGATTCGGCCCATTTAATATCTTCATCAGTTATATCTATATGAAGTATTTTATCGCTCACATTAACTCACCACCTTTATATCAAAGGACTTGTCACATATTCAATAGCTTCCACTAAATATTTTGGCAATAACTCATTCAAATTATTACTCTTATAATTTAAATACTTTTCTTCCAAATCTATTGCAAATTGTTGAGCAAATTCAGCTTTAGATATTGTCTTATGACTAAAAAACGAGTATACATAAGAAGCCTTTTCTTCATCTGTAACATAATTATTGTATTCTTTAATATAATCGGAAAGCAAATCTTCTGGCATACATTCCTTTAACTCTTTTGCTCTTATTTTCGATATAGTATTAAGCATTTCTTCTGCAAGGCCAGATCGTGCTAAATCATATTCAAGCGTCCAATGTTCTGCAATAAATGTCTTTACAGGTTTACCGTCAGCCTTTTCTTTGATTTTATTTAAGTATTTTTCATTATCGTCTATTTCTGACTCAGTTTTCCATCTTCGATTCTTCTTTGGCCATTTATCTTTGTCTGCATATTCTTCATTTATACATATAGCAGGAGCACAATCTGGCATTATATCTCTGTCGGCAATGCACGCAACAGGTATATTTATAATCTCATCACTGTTTTTCCTTTGAAAAATACGAGCATATCGTCTTAGACCAGTACTTTTTACATTTACAATAGAAACACCATAGTCTGTTAGGCTTCTACCTAACAAAGTAGCTATTGTAGGGAGTAATAGTTCTTCTCCAGGACCTTCTACAATTAAAACTCCTCTAGCAAAGAAAAGATTGGCTTTTGTAGCATCTAAATATCGTTCTAAATATTTATAATCATTGTCCTCTAGCATTGTATAATCTGATTTCATAGAATAAGCTATATGATTGTGTATTAGAACAAGATTCTCTAACTTAACAACAGAAGTTAATAATGGTGAATGTGTTGTTATAATAACTTGTTGATTCCCTGTGTTACAATGTGTTTGCATTGATTGAATTAATTTTAGTTGGCGCTGTGCATGAATATGTGCCTCTGGTTCTTCTATAAGCATAAAAGAGCTATTTTCTTCGTTATATTGATTTAGAAGTAGCTCACATGCCATACTCATAATATTGCTTGTTCCTAATCCAACTTTACCATAACTATTTTTTGAATGATTATCTACTTGCAAATCCAGCTTTTCTAATAATGTATGTATTTTTCTATCTTCATTATTGGCTGTATTAGCTACTATTATTTCCGTTTTTATTTCATCATTACTCAATAACATCTGCCTTTTTAAAACTTCATCAATCGCCTTATTTACCTCTTTAATTTTTCTATGATGAGCAAGTAAATGATTGGATAAATCAAATATACCTGTCAAAGAAAGTTCATTAAGATCAATTCCTTCTGCGTATTCTTTAATACCAGCATTCAAATCTGGTACTGTACTTAAAATTTGAGCTAATCTTGAATTACGTCCGGATTTCATTTGTATATATGCATCACGTAAAGGTTTTAGATATGTTACTCGTAGTAATTCTCTTGCTTCAGCAGCTGGAGATCCCACATCTCCAGCTTTTCCACATGTAATATTAATAAAAGTCCTATTTGGATTTACATTTGTCAAAAATCTTGCTGACCAATTAAAATATAATAACACATCGTTCTTGGTATACGTTAAACATTCCATAAAAGCAGCTTTTTCATCTTCAGTTAAATCCGAAAAAATGATCGTAATTTTAATTTCCTTTGTAACATCTTCATTATAATAATCAGTTATTTCTACACGTTGCCAACTCTGATCCGTAGTTCCCAACGCATATCTTATTGCATCAATAACAGCTGTTTTACCCGAATCATTTTCTCCAATAAGAACCGTCAAGCCTTTATTAAATTTAAATTCTACGCTTTCCCCGAAGCATCTAAAATTTTCAATAATGACAGAAGATATATACATAAGTTACTCCCCCTAGGTAAGAAGGATAATTACCTTCTTCAAAAATACATGTATATCGATAAAAATTAATAGAACTTGATATTTTCCCACTCCCAAAGCTTTAAAATAGGCCCCTGCAGAGTTGAAAAGAGAGAGAAAGCGCTGTCCCTTCTGCTAATCTCCTCTGAAGCAAAATCTATATAATGCACCCCATTCCACTTTGGAAGTTTTTCAAGTCTATAGAGCTTTTTTATTACTATTTGATCTTTACGCCGCTGGATAAGTGGTATATACAAACTCATAAATCTTTCGCCGATATTCATTTAATAGTCTATCATCGTAACTATCAGGTAGTTCACTCCATAGGGTATCTCTGATAAGTATATCGACTGCTGCCTTAGTCTCTTCCTTTTCTGTCCAATGATCCAATTCACTGATTTTATCCTTGATTCGTTCCAACAATACCTTGGCAAGCTTCTTAACCTTTTTAATCTCTGCCGGAGTAAGCGAGTCCTTAAAAAGCAAATCGTACATAGCCAATTCTTCGTCATTGCTAAATCCTTCCCGCACGTATCTTTTTTCCTCATCATCCAGATCATTCACGAAGTTAGTTAAGTCAATAAATGTTTTCTCTATGGCAGCTTTGTCCTGTTCAGCATTATATTCCTCAATAATTTTCTGATATCGTTCATAATAGTTAATACGTGATGGGTTGCGCTTCATCATATTATCCAACCTGTCATTGATAAGCTCCTGTAAATCTTTCATAAGAAGATTCTTGTTCTTAACACGTGCAAATTCCTGCTGCAATCGTTCGAAATCAATATGGCTGATATCAAAGCGGCGACTTTCAACTAAGTATCCACTACCATCTTCGTTTACATGCTCTGGTAGCTTAACAACTTTGATATATTCACTAACTATATTGTGCAGCTGAATCATTAAATCTGTATTATCCGAATGCTTCCTTTTTTCCTGCATCTGGTCATAAACTGCACTGATAGCATTTTTATAAGCTCGGTACTGATCTGTGACTTCTTGTTTTTCGACATACTTAAACAGTTTGAATAATTCCCTAGCCATAACTTCAAAACGTTTCTTCACTTCCTCTGAGACGCACATGGCATTAGCCCCCTCTTGAACCAAGGCCAACTTGTCAAAGTCAACTGCCTGAACGAGATCTGACAAGCTAAAACCATGCTGTTTCATGTATGCGATGATATCATTGGTTAATGCAATGATACGAGCAATCAACTCTGCTTTATCAGGAGCAGGATCAGATCCATCAGTACCGCCTTTAGTTTTTGTATAATCAGCCAAAGCCTTCCTCAGTGCTTTAACAACACCAACATAATCAACAATTAGGCCATTGCTTTTTCCCTCATAAACACGATTCGCTCGTGCTATGGTTTGCATTAAGGTATGTGCCTTTAATGGCTTATCCAAATAGATTGTAGAAAGGCATTTCACATCAAACCCTGTCAACCACATAGCGCAAACAAATACGATCCGAAATGGATTATCAGGATCCTTAAATTCCTTGTCCATTTCTCGTTTTTCCATTTTGCTGCGATGGGGTTTAATATCCAGTCCCCATTTTTCAAAAGTAGCTACTTCATTTTGTTCCTGACTGATAATAACCGCCATTTCTGTGTTTTTCATCCACTCTAGCCTACGGCTGATTTCCATGTATTCCTGCTGTGTGGCTCCAGATAGCGAAGATTCAATTTCTTTTATTTTTAGCTCCCAATATTTCTGAGCTAAATTAAACATTCGAACTGCAGTTACTTTATTGATACAAACAAACATGGCTTTACCCGTTGTCCACAACTCAGAGTAATGCTCTACAAAATCCTTTGCAATGGTATCCAAACGTTTTTCACTGGTAAGGACATGTATGTCCTTAGCTAGTTCCTGTTCTAGTTTAGCCTGCTGATTAACATCCAGATCAGCCTGTTCTATTGCATCTAGTAGTTCATCATTAATTTCAGGATTGTCTATTTCCAGTAGATCGGCTCTATTCTCATAATAAAGAGGAACCGTCGCTCCATCATCTACAGCACGCTTGAAATCATAAATGGAAACATAGCCGCCAAATGTTCTTTCGGTAATATTGTCATAAGCGAACAGCGGTGTACCTGTAAATCCAATACGGGAAGCTGTAGGAAGCAATGTACACATATTATCAGCAAATATACCATTTTGCGTACGATGGGCTTCATCTGATAAGACAATGATGTCGTGGTCAGGAATAATTGGTGGTTCATCTGGTTTATTAAACTTATGGATCAATGTAAAAATAAAGCTTGGATTTCCTTTTAATTTCTGAATTAAATCTTCACCACTAGTAGCAATAAACTGTTTTGCTTTAGTGGTACCAAGTAAGCCACAAGCTTCAAAGGTATCACTAATTTGCTTATTCAGCTCTTCACGATCTGTCAGAATAACAAAGGTTGGGGAGCCTGCAAATTTTCGGCGAATTTTTTGTGCAAGAAATACCATGGAATAACTTTTCCCGCTACCCTGAGTATGCCAGAATACACCCAGTTTACCATTGTTTAACTTTCGATTCTTATAAGATTCAACAGCTTCGTTAACACCAAGGAACTGATGGTTTCTTGCCATAATTTTTGCCGTTGTTCCACCAGAAGTATCAAAAAGGATAAAATTTTCAAATAAATCCATGAAGTTTTTCTTATTACAAATACCTTTCAACATGGTTTCCAGTTCCACTGAACCAGTATCATCCTCATGCAGACGTTTCCAATCATTAAAAAACTCGTATTTACTACCTAGGGTACCTACTTTTGATTCCAAGCCATTGGACAACATAACAAAGGCATTGAAATGAAATAGCTGGGGAATGGTATCTAAATAGTCAGTGTAATTGCAGGTGTAGGCATCCTGTACATCTACATTTTGCTTTTTTAACTCTATAAAAAGTAGTGGAATGCCATTCACAAAGCCAACAATATCGGTCCTGCGACGATATAAATCACCGTGAATCTTCATCTCCTTTACAGCAAGAAAATGGTTCTTTTTAGGATCAGAGAAATTAAACACCCGGACCAACCTATTTTCCTGATTGCCGTTAGCTTTCCTAACTTTTATAGGAATACCATCTCGAAGCATTCCATATTTTTCGCGATTAATTTGCATTAAGCTACTAGAGGATGTATAAGCAAGAAGTGTCTTAATTGCAGAATCACAGTATTCTTCTGTTAGCCAGTCGTTATTATCAAACAGTGCCTTACGAAGGTACCGGGTAAGAACGATTTCCTTATAACTTTTGCGCCCAAAGGTGCCATTCTCACCAAGGACTTCCTTATTATAAGCAAACTGAACATCCCACCCCAATTCATCTTGAAGCAGGTTTCCTGCACTATTTTGAACCAATATATTTTCAGAATACTCCCAACTCATATGTACGCCTCCTTAGTGGATCTTTAATAATAGTGGCAATATAGCTGTACCTACATCAACACTCTTATCAGCTAACCAAACTAGAATAGGCTTTGCTTTTTGCCATTTGTTTTTTTTGCTATCTTTTGATTTTACAATTTCCTCTATCTCATCAATCTTTTGTTTAGCTTCCATCGTTTCATCAGTAGTGAGAGACATATTATTGTCAATTTGAGATCGAACAGTTTCAAAAGATATCTTAATATCAATATTATTATCTATGCTTACATTAACTGTTGTGTCTGGAACCATATTCGGTATAGCGTTTATTTGATATTTATAGGATGTCAGTTTTGCTTTCATTATTTTTAGATTGTATAGTAAGCTTGATACTCCTAAGAATTCATATGAAAAACCAAAATTTTTAACCCAACCATACATACTATTATCCCAGTTCTTTATGCATGCTTGATATTTACCATCAAGCTCCATATGGAGGCTTTTCAAAGTCTCTTCATCAGCCTCACTATCAATTAGTTTATTTACAAGTTCTATATCATTTTCAACCATCTGGATAAATTCTAAAGGTATTTTAACCATAATTACACCTCAATCTCACCACTCATAAGTTTAGGAAGTAGTTTATCGCGCGCTTGTTTTAATTCTGAAATTAATCGTTCTTGAACTGCTATTTTTTTGAATAAAGGAGCAACTAAATTACAAAACGGTTCCATAATAGTAGATTCTGGTATATAAGTAGATAATGCATTAATATCTTTTGCATATACGTGTGGTTGCGCAGCTCCACGTTGTAAATTATCAATTACTTCTTTATTATTTTTCAAAAATGTATAAATGAAGTAGAGCTTATCTCCATAAGACGCATCAATATATGAGCAGTCTGATGCCCAGATATCAGTATTATACAATCTTGTATACCCTGCATTGGCTCCTGAAGCACTTATAGTAATAACTGGAGCTACAGTATTAGCAACATTGTGAAAATAAGCAGGTTCTAAACCACCAGCAACTACAGGTACATTGCCATCTTTAGCATTTTTTTTGGTGATTGTTTTTCCACGTTTAAACTCAGCCAACTCTGAAACTCTACCCAATCTCCACCCCTCCGGCACACCATCAACTATCTTACTGTTTTCATATCCAGGGAATCGAAGATTTACAAACCATTCTTTATACAACCTCATGGCAGCTTCTTCTAGCAACTTAATCTGCTTTTGGTTATTTTCTATTAAATCATCATAAGCTGAGAGAATTTCTGCAATGCGTCGTTGTGTGCCAATATCTGGAGGCTCTAATTCGTATTCCTTAATTGCACTTATCGCTATACGCATTTGATTTGCTGCGCCTTTACCACGGGATTGAATATAATGTTGAAAATAAAAAGATTTACCAAGGTAAGTTAAGTATTTCTGGTCTAAAACTTCCGAATCAAGAGTTCTCACACAGACAGCATTCTGGTTAAGCAAGTATCCTGTAACCTCGTCGGTTATTACGCAACTCCTACCCGCAGCTGAATTTACAAGATTAGGATGAGACCCCACTGTAGCAATAACCATATCTCCCTTTTGCAGAAGATGCTTCTTATACTTTTCCAAACTACTATTCGGTAATCTACTAACATCTTCTAACAAAAACCCAGATGGTTTAAAATTTGATACTTTAAGAACAGGAATTCCTGTACTTACATACTCTTTATCACTCCAAGCACCACCATTTATAAAATCGCATAAATCCCCTAATTGTACTTTTCTATTCATATACCCAACACCTCAAAGTTCGCCGAAATAGTATCCATTAACTTGTTTGCCTCTGACTGTAATGTTAAGAGTTCCTTGTGAATTTCGGTCATTCTTTCTTCGAAGTTTTCATCATCTTCTTCTACAGGAGCAACACCCACATATACACCAGGAGTAAGGCTCCAGTTCTTTTCTTCTATTTCATCTATAGTTGCAACTTTACAAAGTCCCAGAACATCGGTATATGTGCCGTCTCCGAATTTCTCAGTGAGCCATTTTGCTTCTTTTATCACTGTACGGCAGGCCTTGATTTGAGATACTACTTCCACAATGCGAGTAGAAACAGACTTTTTGAAGCGATCCCAAGTTGTTGCGGATTCATCGATGGATTTAGCAAACACCTTAGCTTCATCCTTCTCCAATCCATCACCGTACTCACAAAGAGCTTTTAACGAAGCATTAAGTTCTGTACTATACTTTTTCAACAAATCATTCAGCGGTAACAGCTGGTTAATATCCTCTGAGTTTTTAACGATATCTGAAATCTGAACTCTCAATGGTTTAAGTTTCTCACCATAGCCATTCAACAGTACCGACACACTTTCAAATGCAGCATCAAATTCTTTGTAATCATTGATAATTTGAGTCCAATAATCCTGTAATAATTTTGTGTACTTTTCTTTCTCTCCACGGTAGAGCCAGACAATGGCATTGAGGTTTTTCATCTGCCATTCACTCCACTCATTGAGTGTTCGATCCACTACAGTATAGTAATTACGCGAATCTATGAAAAGCACTTTATCCTTTAATTCTTCTTTCTTTCCCTTATCAAAGAACCACAGGGAGCAAGGCAATGAAACCTTGTAAAAGAAGTTATTAGCCACTGACATTAAACAGTCTACATGTCCTGTCTGAATAAGCTGTTTTCTGATTTCTCGATCCTTATTGCCACTATCCGTAGCAGAAGCAGCCATAACAAAACCAGCGCGTCCAGTATCATTTAAATACGCATAGAAATATGAAATCCAAAGATAATTGGCATTAGAGACTTCCTTTTTTTGATTTACTCCCGGCAACCCAAAAGGTAAGCGTCCTGCATTCTGAGTAGATTCTGCTTTTACTTTATCTACATTAAATGGAGGATTAGCCATTACATAATCGCAGCGCCCTTCCAGATTATGAGCATCATGATAGAAGCTGTTAGCCTCATCACCAGATTTGATTTTTGCATTTAATCCGTGTACAGCCATATTCATGATACATAACTTCGCATTAAACTCTACTTTTTCTTGTCCATAAAATGTCATGGCAGAATTAGCATTGATTCCTTCAGAATTGACAAAGTCGCTGGAGGAAACAAACATTCCACCACTGCCACAGGCAGGATCTAACACTATCCCTTGAGTTGGCTCAATTATATTCACAATCATCTTTACTAGAGATTTAGGTGTAAAGAAAACTCCATCATCCGATGCGATAGCTGAAGCAAACTTATTTAAGAAATACTCATAAATGCGACCTAGGATATCATCGTTGATTTCGTTCAATGCACTATTGTTAAAAATACGCAACAATTCTTTCAACAAATCATTTCTGAAAGAAGTATATGTTTTGGGTAGTATTCCTTTCAATTGAGTACTCTCTGCCTCAATTAACTCCATAGCCTCATTGACTGCCTTCCCACAATCAGCATCGTCTGGCAAATTGAGCAGATAATCATATCGTGCCTTCTCAGGTAAAAAGATAGCACTTTTCTGCTTAAAATCACTTGACTCAACAGGAAGTACGCGACCATTACGTACAGGACGGTCTTTTAGAATTTCAGCTTCCACGTATTTAAACCGACTATATGCATAACGCAAAAAGATTAAACCAAGAACCGGCATGCAATATTCTTGAGAACTTAATTTAGAACCTTGACGTAAGAGATCTGCTGATTCCCATAATTCTGATTCTAATTTTCTTATATTTATCATTAAACAAGCCTCCATTTGATTGATATTTCACAATAATAAATACTAATTCCGTTTGGTATCCATTTCCATGATATCACAGACGTCACATTCCAACGCTATACAGATTTTTTGTATTATTTCTGTACTAACATTTTCGTTTTTACCAAGCTTTGTGATCGTAGCAGAACTAATGCCTGCAAGTTTCTGTAAGTCTTTCTTTTTCATATCTCTATCAATAAGAAGCTTCCAAAGTTTTTTATAACTAATTGCCATCATAATCACCTCTATGTATGTATAATTACATAATATCATTAGCATCATCATATTGCAAACATTTTCTTTACGTTCGCATGATTTTTGATTTGTATTCAATAATTCTTACTCCAAATCCTTCTAAATTCTATGCTATAATCTCAGGTGTATAGAATGTTACATCCATCCTGTCTCCTCAACCCTACTAATTTATCTATTCTGTCCACTCACCCCTACCTAATTTCAGACTCATTTTTACCACAAAAAAACACCCTCGATATGTTTCCACGTACACATATCGAGGGCTTAAGTCGAGTAGACAGATTTACTTTCATTTTATAAAACTCAGTATTCTCAAGGCTTTCCGGACATCACTTTCTAGACATCAATACAACCGTCTCAACATGTGCCGTATGAGGAAACATATCCATACCCTTAACCTTTTCTAATTTGTATCCATTATTTATAAGATATTCTAAATCATCCACTAAAGTTTTAGGATTACAAGATACATATATTATTTCCTTTGGCTCAAACTTAACCACATACTCCAAGGCCACTGGGTGTACTCCTGGTCTTGGTGGATCCAATATAATTATATCTGGTTTTTGTTTTACATCTTTTATTACTTTTGCTACATCACCGGCTATAAATTCACAGTTATTTAATCCATTTAATTTTGCATTTTCATTAGCTGCCTTAACTGCTTCCTCTATTAATTCTATACCTATAACTTTTTTAGCCTTTGGTGCAACTATTTGCCCTATAGTTCCTGTACCACAATAAAGATCAAAAACTACTTTTGAACTAGCATCATCTAAAAAGTCTTTTACTATACTATATAATTTTTCTGCCCCCTTTGAATTTGTCTGGAAAAAGGCTTCTGTAGCTATTTTAAATTTTAATCCTAATAATTCTTCTATTATATAATCCCTACCATATAATATATCTAATTTATCTATCTGAACTACATCAGACAATGTGTCATTTATAGTATGAAGTATACCTTTTATTTGTCCTTTATATTCTTCGCTTAATAATATATCTACTATTTCTTTAAAATCAAACTCCATTTGAGATGTAGTTACTATATTTACTAATATCTCCCCTGTATTTTTAGCCTTTCTTATAACTAAATTTCTTAAAAAACCTTCATGACTCATTACTCTATATTTAGGCAAACCTTTTTTATTGAAATAATTAACCACAGTTGTTAATATACTTCTAAAATCCTTATCCACAATTTCACAATTATCCACAGTTACAATAGAAAAATTTCTATTTTTAACATGCATACCAAGAGTAAGCTCTCCGCCCTTTTCCATATCGCCAAAAGTAAATTCCATTTTATTTCTATATTCATATTCTTCTGGACTTTTTTCTATACCTAAAAATTCAAAACCTTCTATTCCTTTATTTTTGAATAACTTTAATAGTTGAGTTTCTTTTAATTCTAACTGTTTTTTATAAGGTATGTATTGAATTGAGCATCCTCCACATTGACTAAAATGAGGGCATTTATTTTCTATTGCATAATCTACGTTCTCTATTATTTTTAAAAGTTTAGCTTGAGCATATTCTCTTCTCTTCTTGGTTACCTTTGCTAAAACCTTTTGTCCTGGAATTGTTCCTTTTATATAGACTGGTAAACCATCCTTTTGTGCTATACCTGTTCCTGGAAATTCTGTTTCTTCTATAAAAAATTCATACTCCTTACCTTTTCTCATATATTTATTTTTCATCCTTTCAGAGTAAATTTACTTTAAATATCTTATTTATTGAATTTTATCTCAACCCTATTAATATCATTTTGTATGACTACATAATTAATATCTAAATATATTTCTTTTAGACTAAACATATATAATTTAAAATTTATATCTAATTTATCTTAACATTAAAACATTAAATTCTTTGTATCAATAGATTTAAATTACTAATAAACATATTAATATAATAAAATTATCCTAAATAAATTCAGTATAAAACTAACAATAACCTTATCTTTAATATTAAAAATAATAATTAAGAGTATCTATAAAAGAACTCTTAATTATTATTTATCCTATTTATTTTTTTTACCAAATTTAGATTTTATGTATGGGTAGAATAAAGATATTACTAAATATACTATAAATAGCATTCCCCAAACATCTTTTACATATAAACCTATTATATATCTTAAAATTAATCCTAATACTACTAAACCACCTAGGGACACTACAAAAATTCCTAAAGTGTTTTTTATTCCTTCTTTAAAATATTGAAAAAAACTTAATTTATCCTTTGAAAGATTTTGATCTAAAATTTTTTCATTATCTACAAAATCGTCAACTTTATCTACTTTTTTATCTTCTTCTTTTTCTAATACTTTTTCTGTATTTTCTACTTGTTCAGAATTCTTTATTTCTTCTTTATCTGACATCTATTATTCCTCCTTATACTTTACATCCAGCTCAAATTATATTATGCTACAAATATTAGTACTATGTAAATATATTATATGCTTTTAATTTATATGTTTTTAATAAATTATTATTTTCTTAATAAAAAATCCATACTCTTCTTAATTCTTATATCAAGATAAAATTTTTAAATTAATCTTTATTACAATTATCCTCTTTATAGTTTATACTATATAAAGAGGTTTTTAACTTTTTCTATAAATCATTAAAACTTTTATAAAATTATAATATAGAACTATAATATTGCATATTTTAAATTAAATCCAATTGATATTATAACATATAAAGGAAAGGTGAACATGAAAAAATATAAAACATATTTATATAGTTATTGGGATGTTATTTTATTTTTTATTGTTATGCTCACAAAACTTTTAACTTATGGTAATAAACTTCAATTAAAGTATTTTAAATATAGGACAATATTATATCCTTGTATTGGATCTATTCTTTTAATAATAGCTTTAAGTCTTATTTTTAAAAGAAAATCAAGGTTTATTTTTCTTATTTTGTTTGATATTTTAATTTCTATTACTATTATAGGAGATTTAAATTATTTTAGATATTTTAAAGATTTATTTTCCCTACCTGTGCTTATAAATAGCTTTCAACTAGGAGATGTTGGTTCTAGTGTATTAGAGCTATTTAATATCTGGGATTTACTTTATATATTAGATATACTAATCCTTATTCCTTTATTTGTTATAATTAAAAGGAAAGGTATGATTTTTAAAAATAATTATAAGTTTAATTTTAAATTTATAATTATAATTCTAATTATTGCCATACCTATAGAATTTATAAACTTTTACAAACTGTCCCAAGAACAGCCAAGACTTATATCAACTATGTATAATAAAGTTTATATCGCTGAAAAATTGGGAATTTTAAACTATCATTATATTGACTTCTATTCTTCTAGTACAAATTTTATAAAAAGGAAGCTACCTATAAGTGCTAATAAAAAAGAAAAAATAAATGATATTCTAGAAAAGAAAAATACATCCTATACAACATCTCAATATAAGGGTATGTATGAAGGCAAAAATGTAATACTTATACAGGTAGAAGCTTTGCAAAACTTTATTATAAATAAAAAAATAAATAATGAAGAAATAACTCCAAACTTAAATAAACTTTTAAATAAATCTTTATACTTTAACAACTATTTTTATCAGATAGCTTCCGGAAGCACTTCTGATGCAGAATTTATAACCAATAATTCTTTATATCCAGCTTCTTCTGGTGCTGCTTACTTTTTATATTCAGGTAACCATTTTAATTCTCTTCCTTCAAAACTTAAAGAAAAGGGATATACTACAGTCGCCTTTCATGCATATAAAGAAACTTTTTGGAATAGAAACTTAATGTATAAAAATATGAATATTGATAAATTTTATAGCGAAAAGGATTATAGCATAGATGAAAAAATAGGCTTGGGACTAAGTGATAAATGTTTTTTTAATGAAACTATAGAAAAAATAAAAAATATTAAAGAACCTTATTTTTCTTTTATTATAACTTTGACAAGCCATTTTCCTTATGATGCTATAGACAAATATGGGAAATTTGATGTAGGACAATATGAAGGAACTCTTTTGGGAAACTATATGAAAGCTATACATTATACTGATGAACAATTAGGACTATTCTTAGATAAATTAGAAAAAGAAAATATTTTAGATAATTCCATAATAGCTATATATGGAGACCATTATGCTATACCAAGAAAAAATGAAAAAGATTTAGCTAATTTCCTAGGAAAATATATAGATGAGCTAAGCTGGATGGAAATTCAAAAGGTTCCCTTAATAATTCATACTCCTGATGAAAAATTAAAAGGAATAAACACTTCATATTGCGGTCAAATAGATTTATATCCTACATTAGCAAACTTATTAAATATAAAAAATGATATTATGTTTGGAAGAGATCTTTTAAATAATAAAAATGAATCTGTAATCTTTAGAAATGGTTCTTTTACTGATGGAAAGGTATTTTATATATCTCCAGTAAATAGCTATTATGATATAAAAACACATAAAAAAATAAATGAAACTGAAGAATTAAAATTCAAAAAATATAATACTATAAATGAATTAAATGCTTCTGATAGTATACTTAAACATGATCTTTTAAAAAATAATAAATTGAATTAATTTATAGATTGGAGATGTGTTTTTTTGTTTAGTATTTTAATTCTATGTTTTGCAGGTTTTTTAGCCGCAATCATAGATGCCATAGCTGGCGGTGGAGGATTAATTACTATACCTGCTTATCTAATGGCGGGAGTTCCACCCCATATGGCTTTAGGCACAAACAAATTTTGTGCTACCTGTTCTTCATTAACAAGTTGCTTTAACTTTGCTCAATCTGGAAAGGTTAATTTAAAATTATTTAAAAAACTAGCTCCATTTTCATTGTTAGGTTCCATATTAGGTGTTCATACTGTAATGATAATTAGACCTAGTTATCTAAACATTATAGTACTAATTTTATTAATTATAGTAGCCTTATTCTCATTATTTTGTAAAAACGTAGGTCTTAAAAATAATTTCCATGGGCTAACCACAAAAAATATTATACTTGGAATAATTTTATCATTTGCTTTAGGGTTCTATACAGGCTTTTTTGGTCCTGGTACTGGAGCCTTTATGATGATAGGTTTGATTTTAGTTTTCAAATTTGATTTTATAGGTGCTAGTGGAAATTCAAAATCATTAACAACTATAAGCAATTTAACTTCCTTAATATTATTTGCTTTTAATAGACAAATAAACTATAAATTAGCCATACCAGTGTCTATAGCAATGATAATTGGTGCTAAGCTTGGAACAAAAATAGCTTTAAACAAAGGTTCCAAGATAATTAAACCAGTTTTTACTACTATCTCTCTTTTAGTAGCCATAAAAATATTGTACCAAACCATTGCTTAATATATTAATATTGAGCCTTTACTTTAGTATTCAAAGCAATTTTAATATTTAAAGCAACTTACTTAATGAAGCTTAAAGCAGATATAAGTAATATAATAAACTTTAACTTATATCTGCTTCTTTATTTATAAGTGGTTTTATAAAACTTTTTATTTAAAATTATTTTATAAAATAATGTATTTTGTGGTTTTTTTGTAGAATAAGTCTAGAAGTTTATATTAAAATAATTTAACATATAATACATATTTGTAAGTTATTAGAGTTTTAATCTAAAGCTTTTATTAAATTTGACATTTCTATAGCAGACATAGCTGCATCATATCCTTTATTTCCTGCTTTTGTACCAGCCCTTTCTATGGCCTGCTCTATAGTATCTGTTGTTAATACTCCAAATATTATTGGTACTTCTTTATTCAAAGCTACATTGGCCACTCCCTTTGAAACTTCACTTGATACATAATCAAAATGAGGTGTTGCTCCCCTTATTACTGCTCCTAGACAAATTACTGAATCATACTTACCTTTTGATGCCATCTTCTTCGCTACTACAGGTATTTCAAAAGCACCTGGCACCCAACATATTTCTATATTCTCCTCTTTAGCTCCATGTCTTTTTAAGCAATCTATAGACCCTGATAATAATTTTGATGTTATAAATTCATTAAACCTTGAAACTATTATTCCTACCTTTAAGTCTTCTGCTGTTAATTTTCCTTCATATACTTTCATTTTATTTCCCCCTAATCTTTTCTTGTTTTATTTGTCATTTTCTTATATTAATTAATTTATCTTTTCGCATTATGCACCTAATATTTTTTTATTTTATAAACTTTCTTCTTTAATTATTAACTATAATCATCTCATTTGTTCTAAATTTATGATAAAGATTAGCAATATCTTTAGATAAACATTTCTTAAATTTTAGTGAGAAGAAAAGCTAAATTTCCCCTAACTTCTTTACCTCTATTCTTGAATTTATTAAACTTTAGTAAGAATAAAAATCTACTAAAAAATGAAAAGTTTGTCTATATTATATCAAGTAAATGTCCCATTTTATTTTTTTTAGTTTTTAAATAGTTATGATTTTCTTTTTTATAACCCATATCTATGGGAACTCTATCTACTATTTTTATACCATAACCTGAAAGTCCAGATATTTTTTTAGGATTATTGGTCATAAGTTTTATATTTTCCACACCTAAATCTTTTAATATCTGAGCCCCTATTCCATAATCTCTTAAATCTTCTGGAAATCCTAAAGCTAAATTGGCTTCTATAGTATCCATTCCATCATCCTGAAGAGAATAAGCCTTTAACTTATTTAATAAACCTATTCCTCTTCCCTCCTGTCTCATATATACTAAAACTCCTTTTCCTTCTTCTTCAATTTTCATGAGAGCTTTAGCTATTTGCTCTCCACAATCACATCTTAAAGAACCAAATACATCTCCAGTTAAACACTCTGAATGTACTCTAACAAGCACTGGTTCTTCTCCTTTTACATTTCCTTTTACTAAAGCTACATGTTCTTCTCCAGTTATTAAATTTTCATATCCTATAGCAGTAAAATTTCCATATTTAGAAGGAAGTTTTACTGGCTTTAATGCTTTTATTAATTTTTCTTCTCTGCTTCTATATTCAATTAAATCTGCTATAGTTATTATTTTTAAATTATGTTTTTTTATAAATTCCATAAGTTGTGGAACTCTTGCCATAGTTCCATCCTCATTCATTATTTCACATATAACTCCAGCTTCAGAAAATCCTGCTAACTTTGCCATATCTACTGCCGCTTCTGTATGTCCTGCTCTAACTAAAACGCCCCCGTCTTTGGCTTCTAAAGGGAATACATGACCTGGTTTTACAAAATCCTCTGGTTTAGAATTTGGATTTACTATTTTAGATATAGTAAAAGCTCTATCAAATGCAGATATTCCTGTAGATGTTCCTACTGCATCTACTGATACAGTAAAAGCAGTACCGAAATTATCTTTATTTTTATGCACCATTTGCTGTATATTTAATTCTTCTAATCTAGATTTTTTTACAGGAGTACAAATTAAACCTCTTCCCTCTTTAGCCATAAAATTTATAGCCTCTGAAGTAACTTTTTCTGCAGCCATTAAAAGATCTCCCTCATTTTCCCTATCTTCATCATCTACAACTACAATAATCTTTCCCTTTTTTATGTCCTCTATAGCTTCTTCTATGGTATTAAATTTATAACTCATAAAACCCCTCCTTAATATATTTTGAATTTTTGTAAAATAATTACATATATTAACAAATAGAATCCTATTATTTCTATGCACACTTTCAAATAACAATTTTGTTTTATAATATAGAGCCAACTTATTTTCAAATAAAACCTTTAAATTTATTAAACCTTAAAAATTTTTACTATTATCAAAAATCTTATCTATTTAATTAAAAAATCTAAACTAAATTTAAATTATACAAATCCTGTTTTGGTTAAGAAATCTAAACTTATATTATTTTCATCATCTTTTAAATGAATAAATTTATATATATATTTACCTAAAACATCACATTCTATATTAATTATGTGGCCTATATTTTTATTAATTAATATAGTTGATTCCTTTGTATGTGGTATTAAAGACACAGTAAAACTTCCTTCTTTTACATCTACTAACGTTAAGCTTACCCCATCCAGTGCTATAGAACCTTTTGGAACCATATATTTTACCAAATTTTCGTTAACTTCTATTTCTAATAAAGTAGCAATACCTTCTTTTTTAATGTTTATTATTTTCCCTGTTCCGTCTATATGACCAGATACTATATGCCCTCCTAAAGGCTTGTTCAAAGTTACAGCTCTTTCTAAATTAACTAAGCTACCTTTTGATAATGATTTTAAACTACTTTTTCTCAAAGTTTCTGCCATAACATCTGCAGTAAAGTTATTATTATTAAAGTTAGTTACTGTAAGACATACTCCATTCACTGCTATACTATCACCTAAATTTAATGATTTTAAAACTTTATTTCCTTCTATAATTATATGGAGAAAATCTTTTCCTTCTTCTATTTTTAATATTTTTCCGACTTCTTCAACTATCCCTGTAAACAAGCTATCACCTTCTTTTTTTAATACACTCAAATTTTTAATAACTTCACTTCTTTTTTAAAACTATATAAAATTGAGCATTTAATTTATTCTTTTTAATTAATTATTATTTAGAACAATTATCTAATCATTTATATATCCTTCAACAAGTATATCTTCACCAATTTTTTCAACTTTTAAGTTCTTTAATTTAAATATATCCTGTAAACTTTCTATTCCATTTCCACCTATCATATTCTTTGAATCCTGTCCTCCCATTATTTTTGGTGCTATAAAACACATAACCTTATCTACTATTTTTTCTTTTAGTGCTGAAAAATTTAATGTGCCACCTCCCTCTAAAAGAATACTATCTATTTCTTCTGACCCTAAATATTTTATTAACTTTTTTAATGGAACTTTTCCTTCTTCATTTTCCTCAAACTCTAAAACTTTAGCTCCTAAATTTTCTAAAGTATTCTTTTTTGATGAATTTTTATGTTTATTAGTTGTTGCTATATAGATATCTCTTTCATTAAAAGTTTTCAAAATTTTAGATTCTAAAGGAATTCTAAGATTGGAATCTACTATTATTGCCTTTGGAATTTTTCCTCCTTCTATCCTTGTAGTTAAAATAGGATTATCTTTTATAATTGTTTCTATTCCTACCATTATTCCTGACAAATCATTTCTTATTTTGTGCACTCTATACCTTGATTCTTCTCCTGTTATCCATTTTGATTCTCCTGTTTTTGTAGCAATCTTACCATCTAAAGTAGAAGCAGTTTTCAAAACCACAAAAGGCTCTTTTTTAGTTATGTATTTTATAAATACTTCATTTAATTTTTTACTTTCTTTTTCCATAATCCCTGTTACAACTTCTATTCCATTTCTTTTTAAAAATTCTACTCCGTTACCTTCAACTAATGGATTAGGATCAGTCATAGCTATAACAGCTTTAGATATTCCTGCTTTTATTATGGCCTCTGTACAAGGGGGAGTTTTTCCATAATGTGAACAAGGCTCTAATGTAACATATATAGTTGCACCTTCAGCATTTTCTCCTGCTTCTCTAAGAGCATAAACTTCTGCATGAGGTCCTCCAAAATATTTATGATAACCTTGACCAATTATTTTGTTATCTTTTACAACTATAGCTCCTACTTTAGGATTGGGATTAACTTTCCCTTCACCTTTTTCAGCTAAATTCAAGGCTTTTTTCATATAAAAATTATGATTTTCCATTTCAAATGCACCACCTTATACAAACATTGTTTTTACATCAAATAATTTAATTTGCTAATTATATCTAATAATTATTTTTAGATTCAATTTAAAATATTCTATTTTTCTATAAACTAAAAAATCTCTAGAGTTTCCTCCAGAGATTTATATACAAATTAAAATAACAATATAAAATCATTATTTGTAATCCTATCTTTCATCCAGACTTTAACTGTCGGTTTCGGAGTTTCACCGAATCATGCTACAAGTAGCTCGCGGACTTTACCGCCGGTGGGGAATTACACCCCGCCCTGAAGGATATACCTTTATTAAATTTTACAATTTCAATATAACTCTTTTTATTATTTATGTCAATGTTTTATTTTTAATTAATTTTATTTTTATTCTAAATATACACTGAAAATAATATGCTATTATAATTTTTATTTTATATTCTTTAATAATTCCACTAGAAAGTTCCATATTCTTTCTACTGATGATATACTTAAATGTTCATTTGGAGTATGAACATCATATAAATTTGGACCAAAACTTATCATATCTGTGTCTTTCATGGTACCCTTAAACAATCCACATTCTAATCCAGCATGTATGGCTGATACTTCTGGTTTTCTATATAACTTAGTATATATATCAACACATAAATCTTTTATTTTAGACTCTGGATCAAATTGCCAAGCTGGATACTCATCTTCTTTTTCACATTTTGCACCTATTAATGAAGATAAAGCATATATTCTATTTACAATTTCTAATTTTAAGCTGCTTACTGAGCTTCTAACAGATATTGTAATTTTAACTTCATCTTCTTTATCTTCGACTATACCAATATTTAAACTACTCTCAACCAATCCATCTATATCTTTACTCATAGTTTGAACTCCATAAGGAACTAATAGTAAGAAGTTTATTATATTATCTGTTACTTCTTTAGTTAATTGCTTTTCTTTATTTTCTATTTTTTCAATTACAACTTTTATATTAGGATCTTCCACTCTAAATTCGTTTTGAAAAATTTGTTCCAATTTATCACAAGTATTTTTAACTTTATCAAATTCATTTTCATCTATTGTTAAAACAGCAGTTGAATTTACCGCAATAGCATTATGTTTTGAACCACCATTTATTTCAACAAGATTATAATCATGATTTTTCTTTAAATCATATAAAACTCTTCCCATCAATTTGTTAGCATTTGCTCTTTGCTTTATAATTTCCATACCTGAATGTCCGCCATTCAATCCTTTTATTTCTATTTTTATAAATTGACCTTTAGCTTTTTCATATTGTTTTGGTATATAAACTATAGGATTTACTCCACCAGAGCAACTAGCTAAAAATATACCTTCTTCTTCTGAATCAATATTTAATAAAATTTTGCCATTTAATTTAGAAGTATCTAATCCCATAGCACCATACATACCTGTTTCTTCTGAAGTAGTAGCAACAAATTCTATATTTGGGTGTTCTATATCTTTTGAATCCAAGACAGCTAGTCCATAAGCAACAGCAATACCATCGTCTCCCCCTAATGTTGTACCTGTTGCATATAAATAATCTCCGTCTATTCTTAATTTTAAAGGATCTTTTTCAAAATCATGGTCACTTTCTTTAACCTTCTCACAAACCATATCCATGTGTCCCTGAATAATTACAGTAGGAGCATTCTCATATCCTTTTGTAGCAGGTTTTTTTATAATTACATTTAAATTTTTATCTTGAATAACTTCTAAATTTCTTTCTTTTGCAAATTTAACTAAATAATCGCTTATTTTTTTCTCATCACCTGAACCATGCGGTATTTTAGTTAATTCCTCAAAAAAATAAAATACTGATTTTGGTTGTAAATTTTCTAGCATAATAATATATCCCCCTTTTTAAATTTAATTTAAAAATAAGTAAATACTTGAATTCAGTAATAATTCAACATTATCCTAATTCTACTAAATACTTTCTTAAATTACAACTTATTTATACTTAATTTCAACGTTTTTCATTATTTTATAATAAATTTCATCATCTTATTACATTTTCTAAATTAGGAAGGTTTACTTATAAAAATTTACTATGTTATTATTATTTTAAAGGCTTTTATTTTATATTAAAGTAAATCTATTTAATAATATATATTAAAAATTATATATATTAATAACAATTATTTTATCAAGGAAGTGATTTAATGGAACTTACTAAAATTAAAGGCAATTCTTATTATATAAATTTTCCTACAAATATTGGAGTATATATTTTTAAAAATAAAAATTGTTTATTAATTGATACAGGTAAAAATAAATATGACGGAAAAAAGCTAGAAGAAGTTTTATTACAAAATGGACTCCATCCAAAATATATAGTAAACACTCATAGTCATTTGGATCATTGTGGTGGAAACCTTTTATTTAAAGAAAAATATCCTGGATGTTTAACTTATACATCCTTTAAAGAAAAACTATTTATGGAAAATCATGATTTAAATGCAGCTATGTTATTCTCAGCTTCACCAATTAAACTTATATATAAAAGCAATAAAAATATAAATGTAGATTACATACTAGATTATGGTATAAATAAAATTAATGATGAAAAATTTGAAGTTATAAGTCTTAAAGGACATTCTCCTGAACAAATAGGATTTATCACCCCTGAAAAAGTATGTTTTTTAGGAGACAGTATATTTAGTAATGAAACAATAAAAAAATATTCTTTCCCTTACTACTATGATTTAGAAGAATCTATAAATAGCTTAGAAATTATAAAAAACATAGATGCTGATTTCTTCGTTATAAGCCACTGCGATAAAGTATTAGAAAAAGATGAAATAGTATCTTTAGCAGATACAAACATAAAAAATATAAATAAACATATAAATTTAATTTTAGATTTATTAGACCAGCCCTTGACTAAAGAAGATCTATTTGAAAATATTTCAATATTAGAAGATTTAAAATTAAATTTTAATCAATATCATCTATATATAGGAGCTCTAAGTGCTTTTATAAGTTATCTTTTTCATAAAAATCTTATTGATTTTTCTATCCAAGATGGCAAACTTTATTATTTTAAAAAATCATAAAAAACATATAAAAATAGATTTAATTTTAACACATAAATATAAATAATATATTTACAAAGCAATTCATACAACTCAAGAAGTTATAAACTTATTCATGATGCTTATTATACATATTATTTATATTTATTACGTTAAAATTAAATCTATTTTTTATTTTATAAGTTAATTTATTATCTATTATTTGTTATAATCTATATTCATAATAAATATATCATCCCTATCATATCTTTTTAATATATTATTTTAGTTATAAGCAAATTTATTATTTGTTTTATATTATGATTAATTTTTTATATTTCTAATTTACATGACTATTTTATTACCTACTATTATAACCAACTGTTAAACTTTTTAATATATAAATTCTTTATAAATTGTGTTAATGCACAATAAGATAATAAAATTCCTATAAGCCATGGAAAATACATAAATGGTAATGCTTGTAATCCTACAGAATTTCCGAAAGCCGTAAATGGTATAAGAATACCCGCTCCCATTATAATACCTGTTAATAAAAGTACTGGAGTTGTAGCTCTACTTTGAATAAAAGGTATTTTCCTAGTTCTTATCATATGAACAATAAGAGTTTGAGATAATAGTCCTTCTATAAACCAACCTGATTGAAATAATGATTGCATAGCTGGAGTATTAGCCTTAAATATAAACCACATTACTAAATACGTTAATACATCAAATATAGAACTTATTGGTCCTATGAAAATCATAAACTTTCCAATATCATCTGCATTCCATTTTCTTGGTTTACTTAAATATTCATTATCCATAGTATCCCATGGAATAGAAACTTGAGATAAATCGTAAAACAAATTTTGTATTAAAAGCTGTATTGGCATCATTGGTAAGAATGGTAAAAACGCACTAGCAATTAATACACTAAATACATTACCAAAATTTGAACTTGCAGTCATTTTAATATATTTCATAATATTTCCAAAAACTTTTCTACCTTCAATAACACCTTGTTCCAAAACCATAAGATTTTTTTCTAATAAAATTATATCTGCTGACTCTTTAGCTATATCTACTGCAGTATCAACAGAAATACCCACATCTGCCTGTCGCAAAGCTGCAGCATCATTTATACCGTCGCCCATAAACCCAACTGTATGTTCACTTTTTTGAAGTAATTTTATTATTCTTGATTTTTGAAGAGGAGAAAGCTTTGCAAAAACATTAACATCTCCAATAATTTCAATCAAGTCTTCATCTGGCATCTTATCAATTTCATCTCCCAAAAGTATATTATTAACCTTTAACCCCACTTCTTTGCAAATTTTTAATGTTACTGCATCATTATCACCAGTTAATATTTTTACATCTACTCCGTTTTCCTTAAGAGCTTTTATAGCTTCTTTTGCTGAATCTTTTGGAGGATCTAAAAATCCTATATATCCCATAAGAACCATATTACTTTCATCTTTTATATTAAAATTATTTTCATCAGGAATATCATTTTTTTGTGCTACTGCAATAACCCTCATACCTTCACTATTCAATTTTTTAACCATACTGATAACTTTATTTTTGATATCGTCATTAAGCTCTACAACATCACCTTTGTACTCAGCTAAAGTACAAATTGAAAGCATTTCTTCTACAGCACCTTTTGTTATAAGTTGTCTTTTACCTTTATTATTTTTTAATACTACGGACATTCTTCTCCTTGTAAAATCAAAAGGTATTTCATCCACTTTTAAATAATTTCTTTCAAGTTCATTAAATCCATTTTCTTCACCATGATTTAATATTGCTACATCCATTAAGTTGCGAAGCCCGGTCTGATAAAAACTATTTAAGTAAGCATGCCTTAACACTCTATGATCTTCTTCCCCATGTATATTTAAATATTTTTCAACAACAATTTTATCAAGAGTCAAAGTTCCTGTTTTATCTGTACAAAGAACATCCATTGCACCAAAGTTTTGTATAGCATCAAGTTTTTTTACTACCGTTTTATGCTTTGCCATACTCATAGCACCCTTAGCAAGATTAGTTGTAACTATCATTGGAAGCATTTCTGGAGTTAATCCAACAGCTATTGATATTGAAAAAAGCAAAGCTTGTAGCCAATTCCCCTTTGTAACACCATTAATCAAAAATACTATAGGAACCATAATAAACATAAACCTTATAAGAAGAGTACTTACACTATTTATACCTTTTTCAAAACTTGTTAAATTTTTTGTTTCTGTAAGCGTTGAGGTCATATTCCCAAAATATGTTTCATTTCCAGTTGCTATAACTACTCCTATTGCACTTCCACTTATAATATTAGTACCCAATAAGCATATATTATCTAGTTCACTTATATTTAAATTTTCATTTTTATTCTTTAAAACTGAATACTTTTCAACAGGTTCAGACTCACCTGTTAAAGAAGATTGGCTTACAAATAAATCTTTACTTGTTATTATTCTTATATCAGCAGGTATCATATCACCAGCAGAAAGAGATACTATATCTCCTGGTACAATTTCAATCATATCTATTTCTTTAATTCCTGATTCTTTTCTACATACAGCAGCAGTTGTTTTTATTAATGCTTTTAATTTTTCAGCAGCTTTATTTGATCTAAATTCTTGAAAAAATTTTAAAAACCCACTTATTGATACCATTATAATAACAACAATTATAGTAACAAAGCTTCTGTCTTCTGGCGCCACTAATATGACATCTGTTATCAAAGATACTCCTGCAAGAATTAATAAAACTAATATGAAAGGATCAATAAAAGCTTTTATTAACTGAATATACCATGGTATTGGCTTCTCATATTCTACTTGATTTAGTCCCCATTTTTCTCTTCTTTTTTCTACTTCTTTTATTGTTAATCCTTCCATATCAGTATTTAATTTTTTATATACTTTTTTTAAATCCATTTTGCTAAATTCTATAAGATTATTTATATACTTTTTTGACTTGTCTTCAACATTGATTACTCTTCTTTTTTTCATAATAATTCACACCTCCAAATTCTAAAAAAGACAATAAGAAACTAAAGGTTACCTAAACATAGTTTACCCTTTTAAAAAGATATAATTAAATTTGCGGTTAAATAATAATTAGTGAATTATTTTAGTAAAGAACAGTTTAAGATAAATATCTTATTAAATATCTTATTAAAGACTTGTATATATGAAGAGCTTTCTTATATAAATTTTATATTAAACTCCAGTGAAAAGAAATAGAGTTTGTGATAATATATAAAAACTTCCCTAAATATATAAAATTACCTCCACTGTCCATACTACTCCCGCTATCTTCCATTTCTTTTCACCTCCTAAAATTCAAAATAAAAAAACTTCGTCAAACTTAAACATGACGAAGGTATTTAACAACACTTTCTCGTTCAAGTTTTGGCTCTCCAAGGCAATGAAATTGTATTAGATTATGCCTTCTTTGTTCGGCAAAATCTGCTAACCAGTTAAGAATGTTTCCATCCTTTTACGGCAACAACCCGTATCCTTGTAGTAACCTCACCTACCGAGGTCTATTCAATTTACAATAATATATTATTATCTATATCGAAAATTGTCAAGTTTTTTTGATTTTTTGATATAAATATTAAAAATCATCAAATTTTTTCATTTTTTACTATTTATATTATAGCTAAAGCTATAAACTCTTCTGCCTCAAATAAATTATATTCACTATAATGTTTTTGTCCCATAAGCTTAAATATTATATCTTAGGATTTATATCCTTCTTTATATATTTTTAAGCCTTGAACTATCTTTTTAGCTTTATTTTTATTTATATTTAATATAGTTTGAATATTTCCCAAGGAATAATACTGTTTTAGAAATAGCTTTTCTAAATTGCTTTGTAATTCCAATTTATAATTTATATCTATATTATGATTTTTATGAGGACTATGCCTACCTCTATGATGTGTTTCACACAAATATTTATAATTTATCCCTAGATCCATTCCGCCTTCAGATTTATGAATTATATGATGTATTTCAGCACCTTCTCTGCCGCATACTTCACATCTTAGCAAAAGCTATTCACTCCTTATAGATAGAATATTATAGTATTATTATACCATAAATAATATTATAAATAATTTGAAAATAATTGTACTTTTTCCAATATTGAATTTAATTAACCCCTTTGGATTTATTTATATTTCCTTTTACTTTATTTTTTATTAAAGCTATAGTAAAAATTATGAATGGAATTATTACGAAAGAAACTAGATATATATATGGATATAATTTTAATATATGCAATAATCTATATGTATTTTTCGCCATAAAAAGACATATAATCATTACTATAATATTTAATACGACTATGATTATCCTTTGTTTCTTATTTTCTATTCTAAAATGTTTTAATAAATATAACAAAGCTTGAAAACTTAATGTATATTTTACAAACCATCCGGCTAACATTTGAAGCATAACAAAAAATTCTCCACTTTCTAAAAATCCTGAATAACTTACTAATTGAGTCTGTATAAGCTTAGGATAAGCTAAAGTTACAGATCTATTAATTCCAAAAGTAGCTATTACTCCTGTTACAGATACTATTATCATCTGTATAACTATAATTAATCCTATAGTTGCTCCTTTCAAAGCAGATTTTTTATCTTTAATGCATTGAAAATATGGATATGCTATAGCTACACATCCATATAATCCTAAGACTTCAATTATACAAATAAAAAATCCTTTATTCAGACCATTAGGAAATATAGGCAACAAATATTTATAATTTTTATATTTAGCAGTAAGAACTCCTAAATTTATACCTGCCATGAATATAAGTGTAATGCCAACTAAAGTCATTAAAATTACAGATCTTTCTCCCTTTAATAGCACATAAGTAGCACTTAATACGAAAGTTATAACAAAAAACCAAGGTGGAGTATTTTGTAGTAAGTTAGTATTCATGGCATTAGCATCTACACTACAAGATTCCAAAAGTGAAAAAAATAATCCAAAGCAAAATGTAAGCTGAAACAATTTTCCTAAATGTTTTCCTAAAGCATATTCATATACTTCCCATAAGCTATGCTTGCCAATTTTTTTACTTATATTAATTATGTATATATAATATAAAAATATTATTAATGAGGCTATTATAGTAGCTACCCAGCTACTATTTTTACCATTTATAATGAATATTTCTGGATAAGTTTTTAATGAAACTATAGCTGTTCCCAATATTATATAGACTAAATGTTTTGAATTTAGCTTAAAAATTTTCTATTCCTCCTTTTATTTTATAATATTTTAATTCTTGACCTATAATAGAATATTATTCGTAATAATTACTAATAATAAAATTGGTGATTAATATGAATATTGACTGTTATGATATTATAAAAAAAAGATTAGAAAATAAATTTGATACAGTATTTAGAGATATTGCTTGCAAACAAGGAACTATCCATTTAATATTTATCAGCAATTTATGTGATTCAAGCTTTATAAGTGAATATATCATTTATCCTCTTATTAAAGATGAGGATTATACATACAATATAAAAAATATGAAGGAAAAAATGCTAGCTGCAAATTCTGTAGAAGAAGTAAAGAATGTAGAAGAAGCTATACTAAGTATATTATCTGGTAATGTAGTTATAATCCCAGATTTTATTGAAGGGATTATTTCTGTAGAAGCAAAAGGCTTTTCTAAAAGAGCTATTACTTCTCCTGTTACAGAGTCAGTAATAAAAGGCCCTAGAGAGGGATTTACTGAATCTATAATGGATAATTTGTCTTTAATACGTAGGAGAATTAAAAATGAAAACTTTGAAGTAGAAAAATTTATTTTAGGAAAAGAATCTAATACTTTAGTAGCTATGTGTTATTTAAAAAATAAAGCACCTAAAGATTTAACAAATTATATAAGAAACAAACTAAATGAAGCTAAATTTGAATTCGTTATTGAAAGCAACTATATAGAAGAACTTCTTACTCAAAAAAATACCCTTTTTGATACTATAGCAAGTAGTGAAAAAGCTGATATAGTATGCTCTAAAATTTTTGAGGGAAAAGTTGGAATAATAGTAGATGGAACTCCCTTTGTATTAACTGCTCCTCATTTTTTTATTGAAAATATTAATATGGCAGATGATTATTATCAGAAAAAAATTTTCACTAACATAAGCAGAATATTACGATGGCTTGCTTTAGGTATTTCTCTTTTTTTACCTGGACTTTATTTAGCTTTATCTACTCATCATTTTTCTTTAATTCCTTATATGTTTATATTCAGATTATCTAAGGCTAGAGCTGGTGTTCCTTTTCCAACTATAATTGAAGTTCTCCTTATGATGTTCTTTTTTCAACTGTCTAGGGAGGCTGGCCTTAGACTTCCTCAACCTATAGGGCAAAGCATGAGTATTGTTGGAGCTTTGATACTAGGAGATGCTACTGTAAGTGCTAGTTTAACCTCACAATCCACTATGGTTATAGTTGGAGTAGCTACTATATCTACTTTTTTGATACCGAAATTTTATAACGGTGTTTCTGTATGGTCTATATTAATATCTATTGGAGCATCTATAGCAGGACTTCCTGGATTTTATATGATGGTTATGATATTTTTAGCTCATATAAGTTCTTTGCAAAGCTGTGGATATCCTTATTTATATCCTTTAGGTACTTTCAAAAAATATAATTATGGTGATGTAGTTTTTAGAGATGATTTAGAAAATCTATCCTCTGATATACTAATTGATAATCAAAAATCTAATAATAAATAAAGCCATGAATAATATAAAAAACTAAATTTATAGTTACTCAACATATTTTCCTAAAAGGATTGGTGTAAATGAAACGAATTATTGCAATACTATTAGCTTTTTCCAATATATTTTTACAAGGATGTTTTAGTTATAGGGATATAAACAAATTATTATTTGCCACTGCTGTTATTGTAGACATTGATAACTCAAATAATCCTGTATTATATGTTGAAGCTTATAAAGGTGTTAGGGAAGAATCTAATCAAAAAGATAGATTAATATTTAAAGGTACTGGCAAAACCTTACTAGAATCTATTAAAAATATTAATTTAAGTTCTTCAAATGAAGTAAATTATGAACAAACAAAAGCAATTATATTTACAGAAAAAGCCGCTAATACAGGTTTAGATAAATTTATAGATATGTTTGAAAGAGAACAGCAATTTACAATGAAAGCTAATTTTTGCATATTTGAAGGAACTGGAGAAGAATTATTAAACATAAAAATACCAGATGAAAAATTTCTTGGAATTTTTATTTACGATTTGATACAAAATGTAAATACATCCTCCAGTGCTATAAAATTAACCTTAAATGATTTTTTTAACGAAAGACTTATGAAAGATAGAACAACTGTTGCAAGTTTTATACAATATAATAGAAGAGACATCGAAAATAAAATATTCTTAAATGGTGGAGCTGTTATAAATAAAGATAAATATGTATCAAGACTTTCTGCTGAAGAAGCTAAAGGTTATAATTTTTTATCTGATAAAGTTTTTAAAGGAGTTATTCAAATTTCTAACCCTCAAAATATAAATAAATTAATAACTCTAGAAATATTATCTAGTAAAACCAAAACTAAAGTTGAATATGTAAATGGAACTATTTATTTAACTAAAAAAATTAAAACTATTTGTACTATAGGAGAAAGTCAAGGCAGATTTTATGGAAATAAGCATGAAATAAATAAATTAAATTCATTAGCAGCTGAAGAAATAGATAAGCTTGTATCTTCTGTATTTACCAAATTCCAAAAAAATAACTTAGATATATTTAACATAGGAAATGATGTTTATATTAAATATCCTAATTTAAATATAGAAAATATAATTTTAAATACCAAACTTAAAACTGAAATAGATGTAGAAATTATAAATAGTTCAGATATTATATCATAAATATTAAATTTATATAACCAAAAGTAATTACTATAAAATTAATAATAGCAGATACACATAATTATTTCTATTACATATGTATCTGCTATCTATTATTAAAATATTATTTTCCTATATCTTTTCTATAGTATATACCTTGAAAATCTATCTTTTCCATTTTTTCATAAGCCTTATTTATAGATTCTTCAAAAGTTTTTCCTAATGCTTGAGTACACAACACTCTTCCTCCATTAGTTAATAATCTATTATTTTGCAATTTAACTCCTGCTCCAAATATACCTTCCAAATCTTCTACTCCATTTATTAAAAATCCTTTTTCATAATTTTCGGGGTATCCTTTAGATGCTGCTACAACACATGTAGAATAAGCTCTTTTCCATTTTATACTTGTATTTTTAAGATTTCTATTTATTGAAATTAATATTAAATCTAATAAATCACTTTCCATTAAAGGAAGAATAGCTTCTGTTTCTGGATCTCCCATTCTTAAATTATATTCAAGAAGGTATGTCCCATTTTTAGTTATTATTATTCCAAAGAAAATTATTCCCGAAAATTTTATATTCTCTTTCTGTAACCCATTTAAAGTTGGTTTTAATATATTCTCATTAAAATCCTTTAGTACTTCTTTTGTACAATAAGGATTAGGGGCTATAACTCCCATTCCGCCTGTATTAGGTCCTAATCCACCATCATATATTTGTTTATGATCCTTTGAAGATATAAAGGGTATTATAGTTTCTCCATCTGTTATGGATAATATAGAAGCTTCTGGACCTTCTAAAAATTCTTCTATAACAACTTTTTTACCTGCTCCTTTAAATTTATCATTAGTCATAAATTCTTTTAAAGTTATTTTACTTTCTTCAAAGGATTTACTTATAACAACACCTTTTCCTGCAGCTAATCCATCTGCTTTTATTACTACTGGATGTTCAATATCTTTTAAGTATTCTAAGGCTTTTCCCTCTTCTTCAAAAACCTCATATGCTGCAGTTTTAACATTATATTTTTTCATAAAGTCCTTTGCAAAAGCTTTACTTCCTTCTAATAAAGCTGCTTTTTTATCTGGTCCAAATATATTAAGTCCATTTTCCTTAAATAAATCTACTATGCCTTCCATTAAAGGTACTTCTGGACCTACAATGGTTAAATCTATATTATTTTTCAAGGCAAATTCTAATAGTTTTTCATTAGATGAAATATTTATATTTTCACATTTATATTCCAAGGCTGTACACCCATTTCCTGGAGCACAAAATATTTTCTCTACTAAAGGATTTTTTCCTATCTTCCAAGCTATGGCATGTTCTCTCCCACCAGAACCAATTATCAATATTTTCATATTTTTTACCCCTTTAATATATTTAATTTCCATAAATTAATCAATTCTAACATTAAGATAAAATTTCTTCATAAAAATATCTATTTTTATATCAGTATAAGAATATCTTATTAAAACTTTTATCTTTTAACTAAAGTATATTTGTATAAAAATATTTAAATTTAGTTTTTGAAATGTCTTACTCCTGTAAATACCATCGAAATCCCTTTTTCATTACATACCTTTATGGACTCCTCATCTCTTATAGAACCGCCTGGTTGAATTATAGCCTTTATTCCCCATTTTGCCGCTTCATCCACTACATCTTTAAATGGGAAAAAAGCATCTGAAGCTAAAACTACTCCATCTCCTGCTCTATCTAAAGCTTCTTTTGCTGCCCATATCCTATTTACTTGACCTCCACCAATACCTTTTGCCATACCATTTTTAACTACTACGATAGCATTAGACTTAACATATTTAACTACTTTCATACCAAATATTAGGTCATTCATTTCTTTTTCTGTTGGTGATTTTTTAGTAACTACTTTTATATCCTCTAATAATACATTATCATTTTGTTGTACTAGTATTCCTCCATCTACCTTTGCCATATCTTTTTCTTTAGTAGATTTTTGTTCACATTTTATAACCCTTAAATTTTTCTTGGATTTTAATACTTCTAAAGCATCTTCATCAAAATCTGGAGCTATAACTATTTCTAAAAATATTTCTATTAAATTCTCTGCAGTTTTTTTATCAACTTTTCTATTAAAAGCAACTATACCACCAAATATAGATATAGGATCACATTCATATGCCTTGTTATAAACTTCCTGTACAGTATCTCCTATAGCTACACCACAAGGTGTATTATGTTTTAATGCACAACAAGCCACCTCTTCAAATTCACAAACAGTTTTCCAAGCTATATCCATATCCTTTATATTATTGTAGGATAATTCTTTTCCATTTAACTTTTCAAAATTTTTCATAGGATATTTTCCAACAGTAGATGTGTAATAAGCTGCTGTTTGATGAGGATTTTCTCCATATCTTAAATCCATATTCTTTTTATAAGATAAAGTTAAATACTCTGGATACTCATCTTCTAATAAGAAATTACTTATAGCTGCATCATAGGCTGACATTAGATTAAAAACTTTTCCTGCTAATTTTTTTCTAGTTTTTATATTAACCTGATCATTTTGTCTTATTTCATCTATAACATTTTCATAATCTTTAGTATCTGTTAATACTACTACATCCTTAAAATTTTTAGCTGCCGCTCTTATCATAGTAGGACCACCAATGTCTATAAATTCTACTTTTTCATCAAAGCTTAAATCTTCTTCTACTTTGTTAAAGAAAGGATATAAATTAACTACTACTATATCTATAGGCTTTATTCCCTTTTCTTCTATTACCTTCATATGCTCTTTGTTATCCCTTATAGCTAATATACCTCCATGAATCAAAGGATTTAATGTTTTTACTCTTCCATCTAGCATTTCTGGAAACCCTGTTACCTCTTCTATTTCTATTACTTTTACCCCATTTTCTTTTAAATGTTTATAAGTGCCCCCTGTAGATATTATTTCTACGTCTCTACTTTCTAAAAACTTTGCCAAATCTAAAATTCCTGTTTTATCAAATACACTTATTAATGCTCTTTTTATCAATTTAATTCCCCCAGCTTTAAAATTTTTTATTATATTATTTGTTTATCATAAGTAACTGCCACCAATATACCTTCTTTCAAAGAAAACACATAAGTGGCACTATTTCAATTTACAAACTACAATTTTTTATATTTCAATAAATTTAATCTACTCCAAATACATTTTTCTATTAGTTTCATTTATATTAATAGTAATTTTTTCATTATTATAAATTTAGTATGTTTTAATAAAAACTTTTCTTCCTTCTAATTTTACTTTTCCTTCACTTATAAGCTTTATAGATTCTGGTAATGCTTCATGTTCTTTTTCTAAAACTCTCTTTTGTAATATTTCTGCTGTATCTTCTGGAAAAACCGGCACTGATTTTTGTATTATTATAGGACCACTATCTGTACCTTCATCCACGAAATGAACAGTGCAACCAGATATTTTCACTCCATATTCTAATGCTCTCTGATGTACTTTTATACCATACATTCCTTCTCCGCAAAAGCTTGGTATTAGTGAAGGGTGTATGTTTATTATCTTATTTTCAAATTTATTTATTAAATCCCCATTTAATATAGAAAGCCATCCTGCTAAAACTATTAAATCCACTTTTCCATATAAATTCTCACATATTTCATTAGACAATCTATTTTTATATATCTTTCTATCTAAAGTTAAAGTTTTAATTCCTTCTTTTTCCGCTCTCTCTATCCCATAAATATTAGGTCTATCCCCTATAACTATTTCTATCTTGCAATTTTTCAGATAACCTTCTTCTATTTTGTCTATTATTGATTGAAGATTGCTTCCTCCTCCTGAAACAAGCACTGCAATTTTAAACATATTATTCTCCTTTAATTTAAAGAAAATTTATATATAATAATTAATTCCCCAATTAACTATTTTAACAATTCAGTCCAAGATTAAATTTCATTGTAAATTTATTTAACAGCTTTTTAAATTAATTCAATAGACTTATCTCCTTTTTTAACATATCCTATTTTATAACCCTTTTCTCCCATTTCTATCAGATCTTTTATTATATTTTCCCCATCTTTTTTATCTACACATAATACAAAGCCAATTCCCATATTAAAAGTATTATACATATGATCTTCATCTACTCCTAATCCCATTAAATAATCAAATATATTGGGCATTGGGTAAGATTTTTTATTTATAACTGCTGTAAAATCATCTTTAAACATTCTTGGTATGTTTTCATAAAAACCTCCACCAGTTATATGAGCCATACCTTTTATATTATATTTATTTAAAAGTTTCATTACAGGTTTTACATATATTTTCGTAGGGGTTAAAAGAGTATTTCCTATTTTTTCTCCCTCAAAATCCTTATATAAATCTTCTACTAGTTTTCTTATAAGAGAATATCCATTACTATGAGGTCCTGATGATGCTATACCTATTAATATATCACCGTCTTCTATTTCACTTCCATCTATTATTTCATCTTTTTCTGCTATACCTACAGCAAAACCAGCTATATCATATTCTCCACCTCTGTAATATCCTGGCATTTCCGCTGTTTCTCCACCTATTAGGGCACATTCACTTTGTATACAACCATTACTAACACCTTCTACAATTTGCCCTGCAACTTCTGATTCTAATTTTCCACAAGCTATATAATCTAAAAAGAATAATGGTTTAGCACCATGACATAATATATCATTTACACACATAGCTACACAATCTATTCCCACTGTATTATATTTTTTCATTCTAAAAGCTATATCTAGTTTAGTTCCAACTCCATCTGTGCCTGATACTAATACAGGATTTTTATATTTAGGAAGTTCAAACATACCTGCAAAACTTCCTAAATTATTTAATACTCCTTTTGTAAATGTTTTTGAAGCATGCTTCTTTATAAGATTTACGGATTTATAACCTTCCTCTATGTTAACTCCAGCTTCTTTATAAGATATCATGAATAACATTCCCTTCTTTGTATTACAAAATTAAATTCCCTATTCCAAACTATCTTTAGGCATTTCTATAGGAGCAGATATAGGGTATATACCATTAAAACATCCCAAACAAAAACCTTTATCCTTATTAAGTGTTCCCACTAAACCTTCCATACTTATATAATCCAAACTGTCTGCTCCTATTTTTTCTCTTATTTCTTCTACTTTCAAATTAGCACCTATTAAATCTTTTCTATAAGGAGTGTCAATTCCAAAATAACAAGGATACTTAACTATTGGTGATGATACTCTAAAATGAACTTCCTTAGCTCCGGCTTTTCTTAATATCTGTACTAATCTTTTACTAGTAGTTCCTCTAACTATAGAATCATCTATTATTACTACCCTTTTTCCTTCTACATTTGTTTTTAGAGGATTTAGTTTCACTGACACAGCTTTTTCTCTTAATTCTTGAGAAGGTGCTATAAAAGTTCTTCCTACATATTTATTTTTTATAAATCCTATACCATAAGGTATTCCTGAAGCCTCAGCATATCCTACTGCAGCTGGTATACCTGAATCTGGAACTCCTATAACTATATCTGCGTCTGCTGGGTATTCTTCATAAAGTTTTCTTCCTGCTCTAATTCTTGATTCATAAACATTTATACCATCCATAGTACTATCTGGTCTTGCAAAATATATATATTCAAAAGCACAGGTATGACATTTTGTTTTTTCTGCAAACTTAATAGAATTTATTCCATTTTCATCTATAATAACTATTTCCCCAGGTTCTATATCTCTTATAAATTCTCCACCTACACAATCAAAAGCACAACTTTCTGAACTTAATAAATAATCCTCACCAATTTTCCCCAAACACATAGGTCGTATGCCATGAGGATCTCTTGCCCCTATTAACTTATCTTCTGTAAGTATAACAATAGCATATGAACCTTTAATTGCCTGTATTGCATCTACTACTGCTTTTTCTATATCTTTTTTAGCATTTCTTGCTATTAAATTTAATAATACTTCCGTATCTATAGAAGTTTGAAAAATACATCCGGCATCTTCTAAAAGTTCTCTTATAACTGCTGCATTAACTAAATTTCCATTATGAGCTATAGCAATAGAGCCTAATTTATAAGTACCTATTATAGGCTGTGCATTATCTGATTTACTAGCTCCTGTAGTTGAATATCTAACATGACCTATAGCAGATTCTCCTATTAGTTCTTCTATAGTTTCTTTACTAAAAACTTCTGATACTAACCCCATACCTTTATGGTATTTAAATTTTTCCCCATCAGATATAACTATTCCTGCGCTTTCTTGACCCCTATGTTGAAGAGCATATAATCCATAATAAGCTAGTTCAGCTGACTTTGAATTTTTATCTTTAGAAAATACTCCAAATACACCACATTCTTCTTTGAATTTATCTTCTTCTAAATCAAAAGGCATGTTTTTATTTAAATCCTCTACCCTATGGCACATACACACTTTTTACCCCACCTTTTTCAATAAACAATTATCAATGCTCATTGATCAATTATATTTAATGTTTAATTGTCAATTAAATGTAACAATAAAATTCAAGTATCAATGAACAATGCTCTTAAGTATTGTTCATTGTTAATTGAACATTAATTATTCACTCTTTTTAAAATTTCCATATAAGCTTCTTTTACATTTCCCATATCTCTTCTAAATCTATCTTTGTCTAACTTTTCACCTGTATTTTTATCCCATAATCTACAAGTATCTGGAGATATTTCATCTGCTAAAAGGAGTTCTCCATTAAATCTTCCTATTTCTATCTTAAAATCAACTAAAATTATTCCTTGCTCATCAAAAAATTCTTTCAATATATTGTTTACTCTTTCTGCTATAGAATATATTTTTTTTAATTCTTCAAAATTTGTAATTCCTATAGCCACTGCATGATAATCATTTATAAGTGGATCATTTAAATCATCATTTTTATAGCTTATTTCAAATACAGTAGTATCTAATTTTGTCCCTTCTGAAAGTCCTAAGCGTTTTGCCATGCTTCCCGCTGCTATATTTCTAACTATAACTTCCAATGGAATTATTTCTACTTTTTTACAAAGTTGTTCTCTCTCATTTATCTTCTTTATAAAATGTGTTTTTATCCCCTTTTCTTCTAATAGTTCAAATAGCATTGAGGTTATAGAATTATTCATAACTCCTTTATCCTCAATAGTTCCTTTCTTTTCACCATTAAATGCTGTAGCATCATCTTTGTAATATACAACAACTGTATCCTTATCATCTGTTGCAAATATTTTTTTAGCCTTTCCTTCGTATAACATATCCCCTTTTTCCATTACAACTCCACTCCCTCTTTATTATCATTTATAAACTTTTCTTTCATATCTTTTCTATATTCTATAAGTCTTTGTCTTAATTTTTCATACTTTAAAGATAAAATTTGTACCGCAAGCATTCCTGCATTATAACTGTTATTTATCCCTACTGTAGCTACAGGTATAGATTTAGGCATTTGAACTATGGATAAAAGTGAATCCATACCTCCAAGTGCAGCTTCAATAGGCACTCCTATAACTGGCAAAATGGTATGAGAAGCTATGACTCCAGGTAAATGTGCTGCAAGCCCTGCTCCAGCAATTATACATTCATAATTTTCTTTTTCTAAATATTTAATTATTTCCATTAGCTTTTCTGGTACTCTATGAGCTGAAAGTATATATGCTTTATATTCTATATTAAACTCCTTTAAAGCTTTAGTTGCCCCTTTCATTTTATCAGTATCAGATTTACTTCCAAAAATGATAGCTACTTTCATGCACTATCCCTCCTTACATTTAAATATATAAAAAATTCCGCTAAGATTTCTATGGCGAATCCTAAAGCGGAACTCAAGCATACTGCAAAAGCATAGCTAAGATTCATCCATAGATAGAGAATTTATGGTTCTCTTGTAGAAACTCTCAAACCTTATTATTGAGATTATATGGATGATATTTTTATTTGTATCATATACTCATATTAACATAACTTTCTTAACAAATCAACATTTTAAATCAATATTATTCGTATATTATTGTTTTTTTATTCAAAATTTAATCTAAATATTCGTGTTATAACGAACATTAAATTTATCTATTTTTCTACATCAAAATAATATATATATAAATAGCAATTTATTTATATGAAAAAATTCACAAAAAAATAGACTTAATTTTAATATAGCAAACAAATTATATTTTTTATATTTGCTCTAAAAAATTAAATCTATTTTTATACTATAATTATTTTTTCCCTTTTCTATAAGCAGTTTCTATAAGCGGCAGTTTCTTTCTAAATTTTCCATCAAATTTATAATAAGCACCTTGAGATGCTGGTGCTGTTGGTATTGTTGTGATTTCTCCTATTCCTTTTGCACCATAAGCTAAATTATTAGTATTTTTCTCAATTATTATTGGTTCAATTTCTGGTATATTGTTAGCTCTAAATAAGCCTAAAGTTCCAAATTTAGCGGTTGGTACAGATTTATTTAAAGGATAATCTTCTGTAAATGCATATCCAAGCCCCATGACTATTCCTCCTTCAATTTGTCCTTCCACATTAATTAAATTTATAGCTTTTCCCACATCATGTGCTGCCACTACCTTTTCTACTT
Organism: Clostridium tepidum; assembly: GCF_002008345.1. Taxonomy (GTDB): domain Bacteria; phylum Bacillota; class Clostridia; order Clostridiales; family Clostridiaceae; genus Clostridium_F; species Clostridium_F tepidum. The sequence goes on along the minus strand of NZ_MRAE01000008.1, from coordinate 19,163 downwards.
TTCCATCATCGCCAAGAACAACAACTTGTGTTGCATAGCCATAGGCTACATGGCTTACTGGATTCTCTTTATCAGAATTAATAGGATCTGTAACGCCTTGATATTCTCCATATAATTCTTCACCTTCACAGTCTTCTAGTGATGAAGTTAATAATTTATCTTTAAGCTTTAATGCTGCTATTCTTGTAGCTTCTCCAGTAAATACTGTTTGTCTTGATGCTGTAGTTGTGCCTGAATCTGGTGCAAACTTTGTATCAGGTAAATCTAAAACTATATTCTCAGGTAACAAGCCTGTTGTTTCACATATTATTTGTGTAAGAATCGTTCCAAGTCCTTGGCCTATGCAAGCAGCACTAGTTCTTATATGGACCTTCTTATCTATTACTACCAAGTTGCATCTTCCAATATCAGGTAACCCAACGCCAATGCCTGAATTTTTCATACAACAAGCTATTCCTGCATACTTACTCTTTTCATATACATCTTTCACCGCTAATATAGTTTCTTTTATAGCTGTTCCTTCGTCTGCAATTTGTCCATTAGGTAGTGTATCTCCAGGTTCCACTGCATTTTTAAATCTTATTTCCCAAGGAGATATACCCACTTTTTCAGCTAAAAGATTTAAATTACATTCTGATCCAAAAACTGATTGTGTAACTCCAAATCCTCTAAAAGCTCCTCCTGGTGGATTGTTAGTGTATACTGCTGTACCTTTTATCTTTACATTAGGACATTTATATGGTCCAGCTGCATGAGTACATGCTCTTTGAAGGACAGGCCCTCCTAATGATGCATAAGCGCCCGTGTCTGATATAATATCTGCTTTAAAGGCTGTTAAATTTCCATTTTCATCACAAGCTGTAGTAATTGTCATCTCCATTGCATGCCTTTTTGGATGAACCTTAATACTTTCCTTACGACTTAATGTTACTTTAACAGGTTTTTTAATAATCCATGCAAGAAGAGCAGCATGATGTTGTACACTCATATCTTCTTTTCCACCAAAGCCTCCACCTACATATTTGCTTATAACTCTTACTTTTTCTTGAGGAAGTCCTAAAAGTTCGCAAACTTCCCTTTTCTCATCATATATTCCTTGAGATCCTGTATAAATAATAACTCCATCTCCATCTGGCATAGCCAAAGCACTTTCAGGTTCTAAAAAAGCATGCTCAGTAAATGGAGTAGAATAATGATTTGTAACCACATACTTAGAATTAGCTATTGCCTTATCTACATCTCCTCTACTCACCTTTTCTACTGTTAAGATATTTCCCTTAGAATGAATTTTAGGAGCGTGCTCTGCCATTGCCATATCAGGATTAGAAAGAGGTTCTAGTTCTTCATATTCTACCTTTATTAGATTAAGTATTTCTCCTAAGGCTCTCTTAGTTTTTGCAGCTACTAGTGCCACTGAATCTCCAATGTACCTTGTTTCTTCACCAACATCTATCATTGCGGGCCAATCTTTTATAATATGTCCTATATATCTTTTCCCGGGAACATCCTTTGCTGTGATAATTGCTTCTACATCTGGATGTTTTAAAGCTTCACTTATATCAATGCTTTTTACTAATGCTCTAGGATATTTTGTTCTCAATGCTGCACCATAAATCATTCCTTTTACTTTCATATCATCTACATATTTTCCTATACCTAAAATTTTATCCTTAGCATCTATTCTTGGAATACTTTGTCCTACCTTACCTTTATATTTTTCATTAAGTGTAAGCTTACCATTTCTAAAAGTTTCTGCAGCCATTTCAATAGCTTTTATTATTTTTACATATCCAGTACATCTACATACGTTTCCTCTAATTGCATTTTTAATTTCTTGTCTATTTGGATTTAGATTTTTATCTAAAAGTGCTTTTGCACTTATTACCATTCCAGGAATACAAAAACCACATTGTACTGCACCTGCTTTAGAAAAGGCCCATGTAAAAACTTCTTTTTCAAATTCTGTTAACCCTTCTACAGTTTTAATGTCTTTACCATGTACTTTTGAAGTTGTATTTATGCATGCTTTAACAGCCTTGCCATCAACAAGTATCATACAGGCTCCACAAGCACCTTCTGCACAACCATTTTTTACTGAAGTTAAATCTTCATGCTCCCTTAAATACTCAAGTAAATTCAAATCTTTAGAAATAGATACATTTTTTCCATTTAGCGTAAATTCATACACATTTATTACCCCCATATATTTATGTATCAATAAACATCTTATCTTCTTTTTATATGTCTAACTTTATAAAACCATAAATAAGTTTTATACTATAATCATCATCTTCAATCTTTCAACTTATTAAAAACTAGAATAAAAAGCTACTATATAACATGGATAAGCATTTTATAAATTTAAATTTGAATAAATACTTTTTTAAAACCTAAAATTCTGTTCATAATAAAAAAATATATAATGAAGAAATGGAGATAAATGTTCTCCATTGCATCATTTATTTTTATTATTTAAGTTATAATAATTTTTTAAATATATTATCAAAACAAATCAGAACTCTATTTTACTATGCAGCAAAATATAACATATACTAAACTATTACTTATTGGCAAATTCTTTTACATAAGTTATTGGTATAAGAGCATACATTGCTGCTGATTTTACTAATTCATCTTTCCAAGTTCTCTCATTAGGAGCATGAGCTTGATCTTCATGTCCTGGTCCAAATCCTATACATGGTATTCCATATCTACCCATTATAGAAACTGCATTTGTAGAGAATGTCCACTTATCAACTTTTGGTTCACTTTTAAATAAATCTTTATAGCACTTAATAGCTGTTTTACATATTGGATGGTCTTCTTTTAATACCCAAGTTGGGAAGAAGCATTCCGTTGGATATACCAAATCAGTGTATGAAGGTCTTTCATAGCTATACATTTCAACTTCAGCTTTGGCAGCTTTAACAGACGGTAAATTCTTAATTTGTTGGATTGCATATTCCCAAGTCTCACCATCTGTAAGTCTTCTATCTACAGATATAGTACATCCATCTGCAACAGCACATCTTGAAGGTGATGAGAAGAATATTTCAGATACAGTTAAAGTTCCTTTTCCTAGAAATTCATCATATTTTAAATTTTCATTTAAAGCTTTTAGTTCATTTAATATAGGGGCCATTTTAAATATTGCATTATCTCCTCTTTCTGGTGCTGAACCATGACAACTAACTCCATGAGTTGTAACTTTTATTTCCATTCTTCCTCTGTGTCCTCTATATATATTTAAAGAAGTTGGTTCTGTAATTACAACAAATTCTGGTTTTATCTTATCTTCATTGATTATATATTGCCAACATAAACCATCACAATCTTCCTCTTGAACAGTACCAGTTACTATTAATGTATAGTCATCTTCTAATCCAAGATCTTTAATTATTTTACCAACGTATACCATAGAAGCCATTCCGCCTTCTTGATCTGTTACTCCTCGTCCTATTATTATTTCATCATCTTCATATCCTTCATATGGATCATAGTCCCATAAATTTCTATCTCCTACTCCAACTGTGTCTATATGAGCATCCATAGCTATAACATGTTTTCCATGTCCTATATATCCTAATATATTTCCCATAGGATCTATTTCTATTTTATCAAAACCTACTTTTTCCATTTCTTCTTTTATTCTAAGTATTACACCTTTTTCATGGCAACTTTCACTTGGAATTTTAACCATATCTCTTAGAAATTTTGACATTTCTGGTTTATATTTTTCAGCTAATTTTAATATTTCTTCTTTGTTTATATTTCCCATTTAAATCCCTCCAAATTTTTTTATATTAGAATCGTTTCCAAACCTCTTTTGCTAATTCTCTACTTCTAGCTATAATTCTTTCTTCATCAACATGAAGAAGATTTCTATCTTCCATTAAAACTTTACCATTTATAATAGTTGTATCTACATGTCTTCCATTGATACCAAATAATATATGAGCATTTATATTATTTTCATTAATTGGTGTTGGTGGATTATAATCTACTACAATTATATCTGCTAGAGCTCCCTCTTTTAAAACTCCAACCTTACCATCAATAAATCTTTCAGTAATTTCCCTATTATTTTCAAATAACATTTCAGGAATTTCAGTCCATGCCACATTTGAATCAGAAGCAGCATGTTTATGAATAATATTTGCTACTTTATAGGATTCAATAATATCTGGGGTATATCCATCAGTTCCTAATCCTAATAAAATACCCTTTTGATACATCTTAAGTACTGGAGAAACACCTACTGCATTACCCATATTTGATTCAGGATTGTGAACTACTATTGTATTCTTTTCTTTAAGCATATCCATTTCTTCATCTGAAACATAAATACAATGTACTGCTATAGTTTTATGGCAAAGAACTCCTGCGTCATACCATCTTTCTATAACTCCCTTACCATATTTTTTCTTTGAATCTTCTAAATCTTCAATACCTTCTCCACAATGAACATGAAATCCTGTATTTAAACTTTTAACTGCATCTACACATTTTTCTAGAGTTTTATCTGATATGGTCATAGATGCATGAAGTCCAAACATACCTTTAATCATGTCATCATTTTTAGCGTTACAGTACTTAATAAATTCTACATTTTCATTAATACCTTCTTGTGCAATTTCTTCCCCATCTCTGTCAGAAGTTTCGTAACACAAATTACTACGAATTCCAATTGTTTCTGCTGCTTCTGCAATTTTAAATAAACTTCCTTTAACAGCATAAGCACTAGCATGGTGATCAAATACAGTTGTTACACCATTTTTTATTTGATCAATCATAGGTACTACAGCACTATAGTAAACGTCTTCTAAAGTTAATACCTTATCTAATCTCCACCAAAGACCTGTAAGTATATCGCATAATGATTTTGCTGGTGGACTATCATTAGCCATACCCCTAGCAAAAGTACTATAATAATGCATATGAGTATTTATAAAACCTGGCATTATAAGTTTTCCTTTTGCATCTATAAATTTGTATTCCTTATACTTATTTTTTAAAGTTTCTGTTGATCCAATTTCAATTATTTTATTTACATCAACAGCAATACATCCATTATCTATAATTGGTCTAGTATTATCTCTAGTTATAATTTTTCCATTTCCAATCAGCAACATATGATTTACCTCCCCATTTTTAATATTAATTTATAACATATAACTATACTTATTTACAAAAGTTTTAATCATACTGTCCATTTCTTTTGAAACATTATTTTCTTTGCCAATAGTATAATCTATAATTTCAGCATCTTCTTTTCTTACCTTGTATATTCCTTTATCTTTATCTATAACTAAGAATCCTTTATTTGTACTATTTTCAAAATCTTCCTTACTCCAGAAAAGTGTTAATTTATCTTTATATGGATTTCCTTTGTAAGGACAGAAAATACCGCAGTTACCACATTCATTGCACATTCCATCTAAATGCACTATTTGATGTGAAGAACTAAAATCTCCCTCTCCATTAATAACTACATTTGCTCTATTAGGACAGACATCTACACATAATTCACATATGTTGCTACAAGATAAACATCTTTCTGATTCATTTTCTAAACAATTATACTCTTTTAATATACCCTTTTTGCTATATACTTTTCTTTCATTTATATGCAAAACTTTTTTGTCAAAATCGTTGCTTAATCCTTCCTTTGATAAAATATCTTTAGCTATTACCTTACCATCTGCTATAGCTTTAACAATAGTAGCTGGTCCCTTTTTCATATCTCCAGCCACATACACATTATTAATATTTGTTTCACATGCTTCATTTATCTTAGGGAATCCTTTAGAATCTAATTCTATTTTGTTCTTTTTAAGCAGATTACTATCAACTTGTTGTCCTACAGCTAAAATAACTGTATCTGCTTTTAATTCCATAGTTTTACAAGTACCAACAGGTTTTCTTCTTCCTGAAGCATCTTTTTCCCCTAATTTCATCTCTTCACAAATCAATTTTGAATCTTTTATACCTATTGGTGAAAGTAACTCTTTAAATAATATCCCCTCTGACTTAGCCAATTCTATTTCTTCTAGGTTAGCTGGCATATATTTTTTAGTTCTTCTATAAACTATGGAAACTTGTTCCACCCCATTAGTTCTCTTGGCCGCACGTGCTGCATCTATAGCTACATCGCCACCGCCAATAATACAGACATATTTTCCTAAATTAATATCTCCTTTAGTTTTTTTGTCTTTTTCAAGGAATGAAATAGCATCAATAGCTTTTTCTTCCCCCTCTTTTAACATTAACTTACCTGGTTTCCAAGCACCTATTGCTAATACCACATAATCATATTCTTTTTTTAAAGCATCTATATTTAAATTTTCATCAATACCAAATTTAAACTTAACTCCTTGTTTTTTAACAAGATTAAAATCTTTTTTAATCATGTCAGAAGAAATTCTAAACTCTGGAATAACATATTCTATAACTCCGTAAGGCTTTTCTTTCCTATCCATTACAGTTACATCTATACCATTTCTTCTTAAAAATAATGCTACTGACAATCCTGCTGGTCCAGCTCCTATAACCGCTACTTTTTTATTACTTTTTATATTAGCTTCTTTAATTTTTTCAATATATTTATCTTCAGCATTTAAAACAGCTACTTTTTTCATATCTCTAATTCGCACTGATTCATCATAATCAAGTCTTGTACATTTATATTGACAATTATGATTACATATAGTTCCTGTTATTGCTGGTGAACTATTATCCTTAGCTATTACTTCAAAAGCCTCATCGTATTTTTTTTGCCCAACCAAAGATATATATTCAGGTATTTGCTGATTTATAGGACATCCTATAGTACAAGGCGCTATTGCACAATCATAAGTAGGAAGTTCTAAAAAAATTTTTCTACTATCTACAGGTCTGAGATCTTTAAGATGGTATTTATCAGTTAAAGCTGAATTAGCAAAATCATTTAAATATTTTATATTAATACCTTTAAATTCACCTTTAAGATGCTCTTCTACCTTTTTAGCCATTTGAGTTATTCTTTCATAACCACCTGGTTTCAAAATAGTGGTTGCAAAGGTAATGGGTTGAATGCCTGCCTTTAAAATCTTTTCTACATTAAAGAAATCTGCACCACCTGAGTAGGATATCTGTAAATCTCCATCAAATTCTGAAGCTAATTTATTTGCTAAAGATATTGTTAGTGGAAAAAGAGAACGTCCTGACATATACATTTCTTCACCAGGCAACTCATTATTTACAACTTTAACTGGTAATGTATTGGTAAGTTTTACTCCTATTTCTAAATTTAATTTTTTAGCAACAGATTTGAGACCTTTAAGCATGGATACTCCATCTTCATATTGTAGATCATTTATAAAATGATTAGAATTAAGAACTACATAATCATATCCCATTTTGTCAAAAGTATCTCTAACAAACTTTTCACCTAAAAGAGTTGGATTCATTTTTATAAAAGTATGCAGATTTTTTTCTTCTAAAAGATACTTTGCAATCTTTTCAATTTCTTCTGGAGGACATCCATGAAGTGTAGATAAAGTAATAGATGGACAAATTTTAGATGAAAGTTAATTCTGTAGACCATTCCACATTATAGCATTCATCCTGTGCACAAATACATGGTTTAGCTACAGGTAAATCCTCGCCATCAATAACTTGCACTGTCTTTAGTTCGATAAAACGACTTCCTGTCAAGTAAGATGCAACTATGTTCTGTGTTAGTTGAGAATTAGGGCCTGCTGCTGGACCAAGTGGTGATGCTAATTTTTCACCGAATAATTCTATATATTTTCCGCTATCATTTTTATAAAATTTATTCTTATGGATGCCAAAAATAGATTCTTTTTCTTTTAACTCTTTCATAGTCCATGTAAGCATTTTCTTAAAAGAAATTGGTCGCATCTTATCACCCATGTAAACTTCCCCCTTAAACTACTTTGTATTTTTAATTATTTTCCACAAAATCTTGGATTATTTGCTTTTATAAGTTCTTCAAATTTTAAGACTGGATTCTTAACTTTACTTAAGAATATCATTGCTGCAATAATGTAAGGTTTATATCCAGCTTCTTTATAAAGTGGTTCACGATAATGATCAAACACTGATGCAGCTACTTCTCCTTCTTTACAGCTAACTCCTGTAATATCTGCTGGTAAACAGTGTAAGTATAATGCTTTTCCATCTTTAGTAAGCTTCATCATTTCCTCTGTGCATTCCCAATCCTTATGTTTAGCATTTTCATCTAATAATTCTTTTTCTAAAGCATCTATTTCTTCAAATTTTCCTTCTCCATATAAATTTGTACGTCTTTCCATGAATGCGAAAGGTGCCCAGCTCTTAGGATATACTATATCTGCATCTTTGAAAGCTTCTTTCATCGAATTAATTTTTATAAACTTACCACCACTTACTTTAGCATTTTTTCTTGCTACTTCTTCTACTTCAGGCATCAAATCATATCCTTCTGGATGAGCAAGTACAACCTCCATTCCCATTCTTGTCATTAAACCTACTACACCTTGAGGAACTGAAAGTGGCTTACCATAGGATGGTGAATATGCCCAAGACATAGCTATTTTTTTGCCTTTAAGATTTTCTATTCCACCAAAATAATGTATCATATGAAGCAAATCTGCCATACATTGAGTTGGATGATCTATATCACATTGAAGATTTACAAGTGTAGGACGTTGTTCTAAAACTCCTGATTCATATCCTTGTTGAACTGCCTCAGATACCTCATGCATATATTTATTTCCTCTACCTATAAACATATCATCTCTAATTCCTATAACATCAGCCATAAAAGAAATCATATTTGCTGTTTCACGTACTGTTTCACCATGAGCAATTTGAGATTTTCCTTCATCTAAATCCTGAACTTCTAATCCTAATAAATTACATGCACTTGCAAAACTAAATCTTGTTCTTGTTGAATTATCACGGAATAATGAAATCCCTAATCCACTATCAAATACTTTTGGTGATATGTTATTTTCCCTCATTTTTCTTAAAATATCTGCTACTGTAAACACAGCTTTAAGTTCATCATCAGTTTTCTCCCAAGTTAAGAAAAAATCATTATTGTACATTTCTTCAAATTTGATATTTTTTAGTTCTTCAATTAATTTTTTAATATCTTCCATAAATACGCCTCCTATTTTTTATAATTACATCTTAAATTTACATATTAAACTAAATTAAAATCCCTTTTTTTTACCTTCTAAATACTCCTTTACTATTTTATATAAGCAATATCTATGCCAAATAATCTAAAGCCTAGAAGTGGTTAATTTAGAAAAATTATCTCCATAAATTTATTATTAAAATGATAAATTTATCATTTTAATAATAAATTTACCAAATGTTATAAATATTCATTATATTGTGTAACTTACTAATATTTTTTATCATTTTGATAAATTATAAAAAGAACCTTTTCAAAGCTATAAAAGGTTCTTTATAATTACAAACTCATTATTTATTTAATACTAAAAATCTATTTTTTTTCTTTTTAAAAATTCCCCATATCCTTTTTTCCCAATAAATTTATTATCTTTTACTATGATCTTCCCTCTTGAAATTGTCATTATTGGATACCCTTTAACTTCAAATCCTTCATAAAGAGTGTAATCAACATTTTCATGTAATATAGATTTAGTAATTTTAACTTTTTTATTAGGATCAATTATAACAATATCTCCATCAGAACCAACTGCAATAGTTCCTTTTTTTGGATATAACCCAAATATTTTTGCAGGTTTTGTACTTACTAAATCTACAAATTTATTTAAAGATATTCTTTTTTTCATAACTCCTTCTGAAAAAATTAAAGGTATTCTAGTTTCTATACCTGGTGCTCCACTTGGACATTTAGTAAAATCATTTTTTCCTAATTGTTTTTCTATACTAAAGTTAAATGGACAATGATCTGTAGCAATAACCTGTATATATCCATCTTGAATCCCTTTCCATAAAGCATCTTGATTAGATCTTTCTCTTAGAGGAGGGCTCATAATGTATTTTAATCCTTCATTATTTTCACCGTTATATCTACTTTCATCTAAAAAAAGATATTGAGGACATGTTTCTGTAAATATATTTTTTTGTCCCCTATCTATAGCCATTTTTATATAATCTAATCCTAATTTACAAGAAAGATGTACTATGTATAGAGGAGAATCTCCTGCTACATTAGCAATATTTAGCATTCTATTTATAGATTCTCCTTCACAACATACTGGTCTACTTTTTGCATGATATATAGGAGATGTAAAACCGTTGCTTGAATAATATTCTCTAAGATAGTTAACCATATCATTGTTTTCTGGATGTACAGCCGTAAGTATATCAATTTCTTTTGATTTCATAAGTACTTTAAATATTTCCAAATCACTTAATTTATAATCATAAGTTAAATAAACTTTATTGCTTGTTATTCCTTCACAAGAAAGTTCTTCAAGTTCTTTTAATATAGTATCGTTTACATGTTGTATAACTCCATGAAACCCATAGTCTATAACTGCATTCCCCTTAGCATAATTATGATATAAATTTATTTGATGGTGTAAATCACATCCTTTAGGTCCGAATGCTAAATGATCCACTATACTTGTAGTACCACCACATGCAGCTGCTACAGTTCCAGTATAAAAATCATCCGTAGCTATAGCTATTCCTACATCCAAATTTAAGTGAGTATGAACATCTACTCCTCCAGGAATTACATATTTACCATTAGCATCAATAATTTCATCAGCCTCTTCAATTAAATCCATCCCTATTTTAGTTATGATACCATTTTTTATATAAATATCTCCTTTAAAGGTATCTCCTGAAGTAACAATAATTCCATTTTTTATTAAAGTGGCCATTGTAAAATCGCATCTCCTTTTGTGAATATTATGAAAAATAGTTTTTTATATATTTTTTATTTCTTTATCATCCATATCTACTTTACAGCTATTCCTTTTTCCTCTTTTATTGATAAACCTTTATTCTTTCCAAGTTCATTAAAAAATAAATTTAAAAGTATTGCTGTTAAACTCCCAGTTGTTATACCACTGTGGAAAAGAGTTTCCACCCATTTAGGAAATTTACTATAAAAAGTTGGTACCGCTAAAGGAATCATAGCAAGACCAATGCTCACTGCTACTATCATTCCATTTTTAGTTCCTTTAAATTCAACTTGCCCAAGACTTGAAATTCCGCCTGAAGCTACCATACCAAACATAGCTATGCCGGCTCCTCCAAGAACAGGATATGGTATGGATGCAACTATTGCTCCAGCTTTTGGAAATAACCCTAATAATATTAAAATTCCACCTGAAGCTGCTACTACATAACGACTTTTTACACCGGTCAAATTTACAAGCCCTACATTTTGACCAAAAGCAGTATGAGGAAAGGTATTAAATATACCTGCAATCATTGTAGCAAATCCATCTGTTCTAAGACCTCTAGTTAAATTTTTATCATCAATATCTTTTCCAACCATTTCGTGTATAGCTATCATATTTCCTGTAGCTTCTGTCATCATAACTAACATAACTAATATCATTGAAATTATAGCTGTCAAGTCAAATTTAAAAGCACCAAAATATAAAGGAATATTTATATTAATCCACCCTGAACTATGAACTCTAGTAAAATCGGACATTCCTAACATTGAAGCAATAATAGTTCCTACAACTATCCCTAATAGTATAGATATATTTCCTAAAATTCCTTTGAAAAATTTATACATAATTAAAATCAAAATTAAAACAAATAAAGCTAACAAAATATTTTTAGGGCTAGCAAATGTAGGAGACTTTACATCATTACCTGCACACCATCTCACTGCCACTGGAAGCAATGAAATTCCTATTATAGTTATTACAGTACCCGTTACTACCTTAGGGAAAAATCTTATGAGCTTTCCAAAAAAAGGTGCCATAATAAAACAAAACAATCCAGCTACAAATGTAGCTCCAAAAATAGTTGTAATACCTGTAATAGGATCCCCTGGATAAGTATTTGCAATAGCTAACATAGCAGATACAGAAGCAAAACTTGCTCCTTCAATAATAGGAACTTTTGCCCCAATAAAGTTTTTAATTCCTAAAGATTGTACTAAAGTTGCTATACCTGCTACAAAAAGATCTGCATTTATAAGAAATATTGTTTGATCTATAGATAAATTTAGTGCTCCTCCTACTATTAGAGGAACAGCAACTGCACCTGCACACATGGCCAATACATGTTGTAAACCTAAAATAAATAGTTGCTGTGCTGGAAGTACTTCATCAACAGGAGATATTGCTTTATTTACTTTATTATCCATTTTTATACCCCCATATTTTTTTTATTTTGAATACTCACCATTCCAAACAATTTTTCTATATTTATCTGGATCTGTATCCCCTTCAGTACTAAATAAAAGTATTCTTGAATTTTCATCTAATTTTAGTTCTTCTCTTAATTCTTTCATATCATCGTTTGTCATTATAGCATTTAATAATCCTGCTGTTACTGCTCCTGACTCTCCTGATATTATTCTTTTATCTTCTTTAATAGGATTTCCCAAAATTCTCATGCCATTTGCTGAAACCCAATCTGGACATGATACAAAAGTTGAACTATAAGATTTTAGTACTTTCCATCCTATAGTATTAACTTCTCCACATGCAAGCCCAGCCATTATAGTAGGCATATCCCCAGTTACTGCCCTTGGCTTTCCATCTCCAGCTACTGCTGATCTATATAAACAATCTGCTTCATCAGCTTCTACTATTACAGTTGTTGGACATTCATCTTTAAATACTGAAGCAAAATATCCTTGAACAGCACCTGCTAAAGATCCAACTCCAGCTTGAACAAATATATGTGTAGGTTTTTCTACATTTAATTCTCTTAGCTGTTCTAATGCTTCTGATGCCATAGTTCCGTACCCTTGCATTATCCAAGTAGGTATTTCCTCATATCCTTCCCAAGCAGTATCTTGAACCATAACCCATCCATTTTCTTTTGCCTCTGAAGCTGCAAGTCTTACTGCGTCATCATAGTTGAACTCAGTTATAGAGGCTTTAGCTCCTTCTTTTCTTATATTTTCAAGACGTGTTAATGAAGATCCCTTTGGCATATAAACTATTGATTTTTGATTTAATTGAGTTGCAGTCCATGCTACTCCACGACCATGGTTACCATCTGTAGCTGTAATAAATGTTATATCACCAAGTTTTTTTCTTACTTCTTCTGAAGTAAGTTTTTGATAACTTAATTCTGATATATCTTTTCCTAATCTCTTGGCTAAATATTTACCCATAGAGAAAGAACCACCCAATACTTTAAAAGCATTTAATCCAAAGCGGTAAGATTCATCCTTTACATATACTCCAGCTACCCCTAAATATTTTGCTAAATTATTTAAATTTACTAAAGGAGTCTTTGTAAATTGTGGGAAGCTTTGATGAAAATCTCTCGCTTTTTTTATTTCTTTTTCTCCTAAAAATTCAACAGATGCTTTATCTGTCACTCCTTTCATACTGTTGTTTTTCCATTTTATGCTTTTACTCATAATAATACCTCTTTTCTTTTTTTACTTTGTCTATATTCATAAGCAATACTTGTGCCAAAATTTTAACTATTTCTTATGAATATAAAATTCTAAACTAGATGATACTTACCTAAAATAAAAATACTTTATTAAAATAAAAAAATACAAAGCCCATTATATGCTTTGCATCTCTTATTATTTAAAAATATATAGTTTTGTTATCAATATAATAATTAATTATCATTACGATAAAATACATATTTTTATTACTTTTAAACCTAATTAATGTTAAAAATTTATCATTTTGATAAATGCTTCATCTCATCTAATTTTCTATACAGAGTAGCTATACCTATTCCTAATCGCTTTGCTGCCAGTTGTTTCCCTCTAGTATCATACCCATATATGTCTAAAGCTTTTAAAATATACTCTTTCTCTATTTCTTTTAAAGGTCTTATATCTTCATCTGTGCTTGTACCATAAATTTGAGTATTCTTATTCTCTACTATACTAGGTGGAAGCATATTTGCAGTTACTACCCCACTATCATCTGCCATATTTATCATAAACTCTACAGCATTTTCAAGTTCTCTTACATTACCATACCAAGGATAATTCACTAATATATCTCTGCACTGTTTATCAACTTTATAAACAGATTTACCAAATAATTTATTATATTTTTTTATTAACATTTCCATAAGAAGTTCTATATCTTCTTTTCTCTCTCTTAAAGGTGGTATATTTAACGGAATAACATTGAGCCTATAATACAAATCTTCTCTAAACTTATTTTCTTTTATTAGCTTTTTTAAATCCTTATTAGTAGCTGCTATAACTCTTATATCTAAATCTATCAAATGATTAGATCCTATTCTTACTAATTTTCTTTCCTGAAGTACTCTTAAAATTTTTACTTGAAGATATAAAGGCATATCACCTATTTCATCTAAAAATATTATTCCATTATTGGCCAATTCAAATTTTCCTACTCTTCCATTTGGATCTGCTCCGCTAAAAGCTCCTCTTACATATCCAAATAATTCACTTTCTAAAAGAGCATCTGGTATAGCACCACAGTTTATGGCTATAAAAGGATTAGTATTTTTATCACTTTCACAATGTATAGCTCGTGCAATCACTTCTTTACCTGTACCACTTTCTCCAGTTATAAGAACTGTAGAACTTGATGAAGCAATCTTTTTAATCCTATTTTTAAGTTCAATCATAGCTTTTGACTCACCAATAATATCTTCAACTTTTATAACTTCTCTTCCACCACTAACCTTACATATTTTAGATTTTAAATGTTTTATTTCTTCAAATACAAATATTTTGTCATAGGATGATAATACGGGAAAAACCGGTATAATTTTACCCATAAGTTTAAATTTTTGATTATTTATAACTATAGTATATACTTCTCCACCCATTGCATATTCACTAGTAGAAGATATAGTTACTTTTTTATTTATATTATTATCTTTCAATTTAAGTTGCTTTATAGCACTTGCATTCATGTGAACTATTTCATCATTTTTAGTAACTAAAACACCTTTATCTACACTATCTATTATTTGATTCAATAAATTTACCATCATATGGCTTCTTTCAATCTCAAGATGCTCATATGATTTAGTACTTATAAAATCAGCTATTTGATCTAACATTTCAATATATGAATCAAAATTTTCTAGAAAATAATTTCTTTGGCTCTCCTTTGAGCATACAAGACCTATTACACCTATAATATCTTTATTTAAGATTATGGGTGTGCAAACTAGCATTTTTTCTAAACAATTGTCCTTATGATTACATTTTTTGCACAAATAATGGTGTCCTGGATTTTTTATTATTTGTTTACCTCCAGTTTTTATAACATGATCATATACATATCCTTCTTTTGATATATCTTTGTTTATTGCATCTTTATAAATACCTGTTCCTGCAATTCTACACAAATTTTTATCTACAATTTCAACATCTACGTTTATTACACTTGAAATTATATTTGCATATTTAGCTACTGTATCCTGAATTGATAATAATGTAGAACCCTTCATTTTATATCATTCCTTAAATAATATTTTTATTCTTTATACAACAGACTTCAATATATCTAATAAAATTATTTTATCACAATTAAATGTAAACATAAACAATTTTTAACTATTTCATTTATCAATAAGATAATTTATATATACATATATCATAAAAAACTAAGCTATATCTAATTTATCACTATTATAAATATTTATCATTTTAATAATTCTACTTTTTTATTTCTGTTTATACATATTACAATTTATTTTACAAAAATACTATGCCTTAGTATTTTTATATCATTTATTTTAATTTATAAATAAATACCCTTGGCATATTTATTGCTTCAATTATTTTAGAAAAATAACTTTATATTATAGAGGTAAATATGCTTATTTCAAATATATTAAACTTAAAAAGAGGGTCTGTTATATCCATAGTTGGTGCTGGTGGAAAAACATCTCTAATGTTTAATTTATCAGAAGAATTAAGAAATAATAACAAAGTTCTATTAACAACTACCACAAAGATATACAATCCTAATAAAATATACTACGATTTTATGTGTATTGGAGAAAAAAATTGCTATATATATGATCATCTTAAACCAAATGGTGTATATGTATATGGTAAATATATAAATAATGATAATAAATTAATAGGTTTTGGTAAAAATTTTTTAGATAAAAAGTTTAAACACTTCGATTATTCTTTAATAGAAGCAGATGGCTCTAAAAAAAAGCCTATTAAAGGTTGGAAAGACGATGAACCTGTTATATGTAAAAATACAAATAAAACTATAGGAGTATTAGATATAAGTTGTATAAATAAAATAGTAAATGACTTTAACGTTCATAGAGTATCTTATTTTTTAAAAATAACTAATGGAAAGTTAGGTAAAAAAATATCTATACCTATGATAAGTTCTTTAATAACTCATCCATTAGGACTCTTTAAAGATTCTTTAGGCGAAAAAATATTATTCATAAATAAAGTTGAAAATCAACAGGACGCTTTTTTATCCTATGAATTAATAGAACATATTTTAAATATTTCTAACTTATTTATAGATAAAATAGTTATAGGAAGCTTAAAAGAAAAAAAATATGATTTAATATCATTTTAAATTGGAGGCTTACTATGGTGAATGCTATAATAATGGCTTCAGGCTACTCAACTAGAATGGGAAAAAACAAATTAATGTTACCACTAAAAGAAAAACCAATAATAGAACATGTTATAGATGCAATTACAAAATGTAAATTCAATGAAATAATCTTAGTTGGGCAAGAAAAAAAAGTTTTAGATATAGCTAAAAATAAGAATATTTTAACTATTTTAAATACAAAACCTTATAAAGGCCAAAGTCAATCTATAAAATTAGGCATTTTAAATACATCTTCAGCAAAAGGCTATATGTTTTTTACTGGTGATCAACCATTATTAGATTCACATACCATTAACTTATTATTGAATAAATTTATAAATAATAATGACTATATAGTAATTCCTAAATACAAAAACACAGTTGGCTCCCCTACTATATTTCCTGAAAAATTCAAAAATGAATTGCTTAATTTACAAGGAGATATAGGCGGTAAAATTATCATAAATAATCATATGAACAAAATTCTATTTGTAGACTTAAAGAATAGATATTCTTTGTTTGATATTGATACTCCAGAGGATTATGAATATATAAAAAAAAATTTGTACCAAGGATGTGATAGTTATGATAAATGACATATATAAAGATATTGTAATTGTTAGGGGAGGAGGAGATATAGCTTCTGGAACTATACACAAATTTCATAGAAGTGGTTTTAAAGTATTGGTTTTAGAAACCCACAATCCCACCTCTATAAGAAGGAATGTCTGTTACAGCGAAGCTATATATAATGGGAAATTTACTATCGAAAACTCTACTTCTGTAAAAGTAAGTAATTTAAATGAAATATTCAAATGCTGGCAAAATAATAAGATTCCTATTACCGTAGACCCCTATGGAAAATTTATAAAAATTCTCAAACCTCGAATATTAGTAGATGCTATACTTGCAAAAAAGAACCTAGGTACAAAAATAAATATGGCAGAAATAACTATAGGGCTTGGACCAGGATTTTATGCTGGTAAAGACGTGCATGCTGTTATAGAAACTATGAGAGGTCATAATTTAGGACGAATTATCTTAAAAGGAGAAGCTATGAAAAACACAGGAATACCCGGGGAAATTGGAGGATATTCTAAAGAAAGAGTTATATATAGCCCTAGCAAAGGAATTATTAAAAATGTAAGAAAAATCGGTGATTTTGTATCTTCAGGAGAAATTTTAGCTTATGTAAATAATTTAGAAATTAAAACAGAAATAAGCGGATTATTAAGAGGGCTTATAAGGGATGGCAGCAAAATAAATAAAGGATTAAAAATAGCTGATGTAGATCCTAGATGCCATGAAATTAAAAATTGTTATACTATTTCTGATAAAGCACGTAATATTGCTGGTGGAGTATTAGAAGCTATACTATATTTCATGAATAAAAACACAGAAAGTAGGTCAAATTTATGGAACAAGATATCTTAAAAAATATTTATAAAAGTATAAATAATGGTAATACAGTTGCTTTAGTTACCCTAACTAATATTTCAGGTTCCTCTCCAGGTAAAGCTGGCTCCATAATGGCAGTTTGGGAAAATGGAGAAATTCAAGGTACTGTGGGCGGTGGCAAAATTGAACATGAAATCATAAATAAATCTATAAAATGTATTAAAAATAATAAAAGTAGTAATTTTAAATATAAATTAAACGAAAGTAGCGGACTAGATATGCAGTGCGGTGGAGAAGCTGAAGGTTTCATAAAAGTCTTTGCTCCTGAAACTAAACTTATAATAGTTGGTGCTGGTCATATATCTTTTCATCTCCACAAAATAGCTAAAATTTTAAATTTCTATACAGTAATAATAGATGATAGAAAAGATTTTGCAAATAGAGAAAGATTCCCTAATGCTAACGAAATAATAGTTGAAAAAGTAGATAAAGCTTTATCCGAATATACTATAAACAAAAATACTTACATTATTATAGTAACAAGAGGACATAAAGATGATGCCTTAGCTTTAGAAACTGTAGTTTCAAAAAATGCAGCTTATATTGGTATGATAGGAAGCTCTAATAAAACATCTCACGTTATGAATAATTTAATTGCCAAAGGAGTATCTAAAAAAGATTTAAAAAAAGTATTCGCTCCAATTGGATTGGATATAGCCTCCGAAAAACCAGAAGAAATAGCAGCTAGTATTTTAAGTGAAATTTTATTGATTAAAAATAAAGGAACTTTAAATCATATGAAAGATTTAAAAAAATAACTTTTTAAATCTTTTAATTAAAATAGTTATACAAAAGGTATACTACTATTTTTACCCTTTAACCGATTTAGTAAATCATCATCAATAATAGAAATAAAGATTTTAATCCTTCCTATATCTTGGAATATATAAAAAGGACATGAAAAACAATAAAAAATTTTTCAAATTATTTTTTATAAAAACATTTATAATAATAAAGAAATTAACAATATTTTAAAGT
>NZ_MRAE01000070.1 GCF_002008345.1 Clostridium tepidum | reverse complement strand
CCTATTACTAGTTCGCCATATTCACCATCTATTCCACCAGATTTTTCTATTAAATCTTTTATTGGTGTTCCAACTGGCACTTGTAAGAATACATTTGGCTTGTTACCAGATTTTAGTTTCCCTATTACAGTTATATCCTTATCTATAACTGGTTTTCCTTCTTCTACAGCTCTTGTAATATTTGATAAAGTTTCAGCATTCATTACAATACATTTTGCTTCTATTGGAAGCTCTGTTACATCTAGCCATTTATCAAATATTGCATGAATTATAGCTCTTTCTTCACCCATTGGATATAAGTCAGCAAGTGGTTTAACTTCTACATCAGTAGCTCCTTTTAAAGCTTTTTCTAATGAAGCTATAGCTTCAGAATGTTTAGCTTTTATAGCTATATATCCTTTTGTTGAATTAGTAGCCTCCATCGCATATCTAACACCATTTATTATTAACTCAGGTGTTTCTTCTATAACCTTTATATTATGATGAAGTGCTGGTTCACATTCTACACAGTTTGCTATAATATAACCATCTTTATTATCTGCCTTTAACTTTATATGTGTTGGGAAACCTGCTCCACCAGCTCCAACTATTCCAGCTTCAAATACAGTATCTACTAAATTATCGCATTTTTTTATTTTAACGAATTCTTTTGTTTGATTTTCATCTGCTTTAATTATAATTTCTGTATCTGTAACTTTTTCTACTATACCTGAAACACTAGTATGAATTTTAGCACCAAGCCCATTTGGTTCTGCTATACATTCTCCTCTTTTAACCTTTTGTCCCTCTTTTACACAGGGAGCATCTGGTGCACCTACGTGCATCCTTAGAGGAAAACTAAATAATTTTTCCATGGTATCCCTCCTTGATCTATCTACACACACCTATATTATATAGCAATGTTTGTGCCAATTCTATAATTTAAATAAAAAAAGTTAAAAAAAACACAAAATAATTAGTTTTTCACACACTTTTGCTAGTTATTTTTTATAAAAAATGATTTTTTTGCATAAATACCTTATAAAACCCAATGTTTTCTGTATTTTTTTTTGACATATTTATTCTGTTTATGTCAATATACTGACATTATTATTTTTTTTTATCATTTTAAGCTATATCTATTTGTATTTTTAATAACATTTTTAAAATCAAAGTGTAGTATTTTTTGACACACATTTGTAAACCTTATCATTGCTAACTTTTATAGAATATTTTTTAAATTCATATTTTATTTTAAACTATTTTTTTTATTTTATTCTTTTTAATCGTCTCCCAATAAACAACATAAACATTTTAAATCTAAGAAACTACTCAAAATTTATTACCATATATAAAATAATTTTTTAGTTTAATCTCTCACTTTATATTTTTAGGTATAATATTAATAAATTACCAATAATTATTAAATCCAAAAACTCTATATAAAACTTAGAAAAACTTATATAAAAATATACCTACTATTTACCACTACTTTTTAAGAAAATATAAATATTAAAGCTAGTAATAATAAAATTCTTAAATATTATAAAAAACTAAGAGAGGATATTTCAAAATAAAATTAAAACTATTTTGAGATATCCTCTCTATATTCCCATTAAAAACTTCAATTTTATATACATAATTATATAGTTTTTTATAAAATTGAAATATAGTTTTTATTCCTACTAAAAATAAAAATAATTATTTATCTGCACACCTAATCCTCACTTCTAATTAAATAAAAATGTTAAATAAAATAATCATGCTATAAAAAACCTACATTATCATATGTAATTTTATAACCAGATTTTTTTGTTTTATTTTTTTTAATTTAAATTTATATATAACATTATGCTAATTCTTCTCTAGTTTCATAATTTTCTGTTTTACAATAGTAAGCTTTAAACATAGTAATAGAAGTATATATTATTACACCTATAACTAACCAAGTTAACACCTTAACAGGAAGTTCTTTTACTATAAATGCTGCTATTAAAACTCCTACTGCTCCAAATAAACTTATAGATATAGATGCCTTTTTATCGTAAGCATTATTTTTTATAAACTTTGTTGAAGATATAGGCAACAAGAAAGCACAAGATCCCATCATTATTGGGAAAGCCACCTTTGGATTCATACCTAACACACAAACCAAAGCCATGCATGGGGCATATAATCCTATACCTACAGTCATAAGTATACCTAATATAAAATTACCAACTATGGCTATTATTAATTTAGAACCATAAAGTCCTATATCATTGCCACCTGCTGGCATTAAATGTAATTGTCCTGCTAAAATTATTAAAGCTACAATCAAAAGCGATACTCCCATGCAAAATTGCACTTTTTTCTCATCTAGCTTTGATACTATTTCAGCACCAAACAAAGATCCTATCATAGCAGCTAATATCATAGAAATTAAGGTTACAGGCTCCACTTTTATACTTGTCATAAATATAAACGCTTGTAAAATCATAGGTACAGTGCATCCTACATTCAATGTTCCTGGTATTACTTTATCTTTTGTTTGTTTAAAAAATTTAAGCATAGACGTTAAAGGCGCAAAACTTCCTATACCTAATGTATCAAAAAAGTTTACTACTAACCCTATAATCCCTACAATAAAAAAATTATTGTTTTCTAAATCACCTCTCTTCACTGATTTAAAATAATCCTTTAAAAAGAAAAACAAAAAGTAGATTGTTAAAACTAATAATACTAATAATAATAACTTTGTCATTATCATTATTCCCCCTATCTTCTCCATAGTATTTTCTTAAAATTTTAAGTAAACCTTTTCATCGAACATATTTTGTTACATAAATAAATAAAACTCCCCACGGATAGTAACAACTTCTTTTTTTATCATGTTTGCACCACCCTTTAAAATGATATCTTATACCTCTTATATTATAAAATATTTATAATATAATTACTATAGTTTTCATAGATATTCTTAATAAAAATTCATAATCTATTATTTTTTAATATTATAAGCTTTCTACACAAATTATTTTAAATTATCTAGGACAACTTAAATTTACCTACTGTATTAAAGCTCTACCATCCTTTTTGAACAATTAATTGATTGTTCTGCTAATTTTCTTACTTCATCTGAAACTGCAATAAATTATTCACCAGCTCTTGTAACTTCAATAGATAAATTAAATGACAATAGATTATTTCCTCAAACATATTAGCTTATTTTATTACATCAATAATTTATCCTATCTATTTAAATTTATCTAGTAAGTTTTGAATTTCTTCAATATTATTTTTAGTTATTTCAACTATTATAGATTCATTAAATATTAAAATCATTAACTTGTACAATTTTTTTGAATAAACAATAAAATTTAAAATAAATAATTATTGTATTTTAAATCAATCTTCTAATTTAATAAATATCATTAACTTAACTAATATATTTTTGGATACTTAATAAAAAAAGAGAACCTTTAAAAAGATTCTCTCTTTATAAAAATTTATCATATAAAAAATTAAACTAAAGCTATCTTACGAAAAATTTATATACAATGTATTATTTTACAACTTTAGAGTTATTATAATAATTTGTAAAATTTATTATTATTATAACAGCCTCTCCCTGTTTTGAAAATCTATTTAACTAATGCTTTAGCTACATTTTTTATAAAGTCTTGTGCATTTGTAACTAAAGTTTTAACTTCTAAAGTACCTCTATCTGATAGTTTATTAACTGAGAATTCTTGTATATCTATAGAATATATATATACAGGTCTAACAACGCCATCTCTTACTGTGTAAGATGGTGTCATATTTCCAGAAGCTATAGTATGTAGTACTGTAGATAAACATATAAGCATAGTAGATTTTCTTGTGTGTTTTCTCATAGCATCTTGAGCTTCATATACAT
>NZ_MRAE01000069.1 GCF_002008345.1 Clostridium tepidum | reverse complement strand
TTAGGGTTTATAGGTAATATGGTTCAAGCTAATTCCATAGGGGCAGCTTTTTCTAATATTTCAAATATACCTTCTTGGATAATAGGAATAATAGTGGCGGCACTAGGGTTAATCGTTTTTATAGGAGGAATCGGGAGGATAGCTTCTGTAACAGAAAAAATGGTTCCTATAATGGCTTTATTTTATATTATAGGAAGTATTATAATACTGGTTTCCAATTATACAAATATACTACCATCTTTTAAACTAATATTTGTATCAGCATTTAATCCTAAAGCTGCTATAGGAGGAGTTGCAGGAGTCACTGTAAAACAAGCTATGAGATATGGAGTAGCAAGAGGACTATTTTCAAATGAAGCTGGAATGGGATCAACACCACATGCTCATGCTGTAGCTAAAGTAAAACATCCAGTAGAACAAGGGCTAGTAGCTATAGTAGGTGTATTTATAGATACTTTTGTAGTTCTTACATTTACGGCATTGGTAATACTTACCACAGGTGTATTAGATGGTAAAACAACAGGAATAGAATTGACACAAAATGCATTTGTTAAAGGTTTGGGTAATTTTGGTGCATATTTTATAGCTATTGCATTATTTTTCTTTGCTTTTTCAACAATAATAGGATGGTATTTCTTTGGTGAAGCTAATGTAAAATATCTTTTTAAAGGTAAAGGGTTAAATGTATACAGAATTTTAGTTGCAATTTTTATAGTTTTAGGAACAACTCTAAAAGTAGATCTAGTTTGGGAACTTGCAGATACTTTTAATGGACTTATGGTAATTCCTAATGTAATAGCCTTAATAGCTTTGGTTAAAATAGTAAAAGAATCCTTAAAGGATTATGATGAAAATTTTGAAGTTAAAAATATCTAGTAATATTATTATTAATAGTATTTTTAAATATAAATAATATAATTATAAAATGGATACAATAGATAAATAGGGTTTCTGGTTTCGAAAGAGTTTTTATTTTATCTAAAATTTACAAAATAGTTATCTATGAGAGTTAATTACTATATTTTTATTTCCACTTTAAGAATATTGGAGTATTAAAGTAAATAATATTTATAGAAATAAAAATTTAAGGGGTTATCGCACTAAGAATAAATCTTACAATATATTGTGTTACTTTAAATTTATAAAACAATATATTGTATATAATTTTTTAAATGCGATAGCCTCTTTTAATTTATAATTATAAGGTTATTTAGGAAGGCTTAGAATAGATTTGAATATAAAAATAAAAAGATTATATGCGAACAATATAGAACAAAATAAAGTTCAATATTCAATATGATAAGAACATTAATGCGAAAAGTACAGAAAAAGTGTTGACTGATTTATAAAGATAAGGTATTATGTATTTGTAAGTTAAGTGAATAATTTTATCCATATAATCTTAATAATAAGGGTTAAGAGTTTCTACCAGAGACCATAAATCTCTGACTATGGGTAAGTCCAGTTTATTTATATATTAAAGTTTTTGTTTTGGATTTACTCATATTTATAATCCGTAAACAAAAACTTTTTTATTTAGGAGGAGTATTAAATGTATATGGAGAAGGAAAAAAATTATAAAGAACCTAATAATATAGGTTTTTTGGACTCATTTTTTAAATTATCAGAGCGTGGTAGTAATGTTAAAACTGAGATTATAGCAGGTATTACTACATTTATTACTATGGCATATATAATATTTGTTAATCCAAGCATATTAATGCAATCAGGAATGAATTCTAAAGGACTTATAGGCGAAGCAGCTGTGAAAGCAGGTTTATCTGCTATAAATGATCCAGTAGTTGGAGCAGTATTTGCTGCTACTTGTATTTCAGCAGGTATAGGTACTTTAATAATGGCGCTTTATGCTAATGTGCCTTTTGCACAGGCGCCAGGTATGGGATTAAATGCATTTTTTACTTTTAGTGTATGCTTAACTTTAGGTTATACTTGGCAACAAGCTTTAGCAGCGGTGTTTATATCTGGAGTGCTTTTTATAATTATAACATTAACATCTATAAGAGAGAAAATAGTAGATGCTCTTCCAACAAATTTAAAATTAGCTATATCTGGTGGAATAGGATTATTTATAGCTTTAGTAGGATTTAAATCTGGTGGAATTATAGTTTCAAATCCAGAAACACTTATAAGTTTTGGTGATTTTACAAAGCCAGCAACCGTATTAACTATAATAGGTATTTGTATAACAGCCATTTTGATGGCTAAAAATATTAAAGGTTCTATGTTAATAGGAATAGTTGTTACTACATTAATAGGAATACCTTTAGGAGTAACAAAAGTAGCAGGAGTAAGATTTATATCAGCGCCACCATCTTTAGCACCAACTTTTTTAAAATTAGATTTACCGGGACTTTTAGGTTTTGGAGGAGCAGGAATAGTTGGAGCATTAATGAGTATATTAACAGTTGTTATATCTTTTAGTTTAGTAGATATGTTTGATACCATAGGAACTTTAGTTGGAACAGCAGAAAAAGCAGGAATGCTTGATGAAAATGGGAAAATGGAAAGTTTAGATAAAGCACTTTTGGCAGATGCAGTAGCTACTACGGCAGGAGCTTTAATTGGAACAAGTACTGTTACTACCTACGTAGAATCTACAGCAGGAGTGTCAGAAGGTGGAAGAACAGGATTGACATCTTTTGTTACAGCAGTAATGTTTTTATTAGCAATGTTTTTTAGTGGACTTGTAGGAATAGTTCCAGCAGAAGCTACAGCGCCAGCACTTATAATAGTAGGTGTATTGATGATGGGAGCTATAACAAAAATAGATTTTAATGATTTTACAGAAGCACTACCAGCTTTCTTTACTATATCAATAATGCCATTTAGTTATAGTATCGCTAATGGTATAGCAGCAGGAATAATATTTTATCCAATAGTTAAAATATTTACAGGTAAGAGAAAAGAAGTTCATCCAATAGTTTATATATTAGCAATATTATTCATAATTAGATTTACAATTCTTCCTAAATAAAAATATATAAATATAGCCTAAAGAACTATTAATAGTTCTTTAGGCTATATTTTAATTAAAGGAAGCTATATGTAATATTATTAAAGCAATATGGGGGACTTATATAATGGGGGTAATACATTAAGTATATTTGCCAATAAAAATAATTTTATACACATAATAGTGAAATTGTTTACAAAATTTAATATAATGTAAAAATATTTAAGTCTTTTTTATTTCTTATAGTTTTAGGTTTTAAGGTTAATATATTTTGGAATTAAATTATATACTAAAAATCACATTTCATAATAATATTAGTATGAATAGTTAAAGAAAATTTCCTAATAGTTTTTGCGGTGTAAAATAGAGGGAATTTAAGATTATATAATTTTTTAATAAAGCCTATGAGATATTATTTAAATATCTCATAGGCTTTATTAAACATTATTTTATGCCCTAATAAGGTAGGATGAATTCCATCTACGAATAATTCAGAGGCTTTACATTTTGTTTTATTTTCTTTAATAACTGAGAAAAAATCTATATAGTTAAATTTATTTTCTTTAGATATATTTAAGATATATTTTCTATATTCAGTTAGTTTTTTATTAACACTTAAGTAGTCTAAATCAGATGTCCAAATTTGTTGTGCCATAGCAGTTTCTATTTCCATGGGAATAGCTATAATAGGATTTATATTGTTTTCTATACATTCTTTAATTATAAGATTTAAATTTTTTTCTACATTTTCTAAAGAACGACCTAATAAAAAATCATTTGTTCCAGCTAAAATTATAGTATGAGTAGGTTTATTTTTTATTATATCTTTATGGGATCTAGTTAAAATACCTGTGGTTGTATCACCATTTATACCTTTATTAATAACATCATGTTGTAATATATTTTTTAAAAGACTAACCCAACAATAGTTTCTATTAACACCGTAGCCAAATGTTAAACTATCTCCAATGCATATTATTTTCATTATAGGTGCCTCCTGTTTTATTTTTGTAATAAATAATAAAATTTATTTTTATATAATTAATATATTGTTTTAGGTCACAAAAAATTTAATGTTTTTTTACCGTTTCATTAAACTTTTTCAGTTCTCTAAATAGTTCTTCTTGTTTGGCTATCTGTTGTTGGACAGACCAAATATTATTACCATAATAAAATCTATGCTCTAATATACTCATAAAATCTTCTTTCCAATTTGTGTTCAAAAGTGATATAAATTTTTCTTGTTTAAATTGTTCCATAGAATGGTAATAATTTTCTATATATTTATTAAAATCTTTAAGATTATTTATTAATTCATATTTTCGGTTTTTATAATTATTTTTACATATCCACATAGCTAAAATTAATATTCCTATAAAAATCGCTAAAGATAAAAAAGTCATTCTTATTATCATACCCTTCAT
>NZ_MRAE01000068.1 GCF_002008345.1 Clostridium tepidum | reverse complement strand
AAATAGGTGTGGAAAATAAAAAGACCACATATTTTTATAAAATCATGGGAAATAAATATAAATTATTATGAAAGAAAAACTTCATAAAGTTTGATTATATAATAAAAAATTAATGTAATTATAATTCAATTTTTTATAATAAAAAAATATGAAAGTTTTAATTTATAAAATTCATGATTAATATAATATAACAATTTAGAGGATATAAAATAATAGTATTAGCAAAGCTTTTTAACTTAAGATTTCTTTATAAGTTTTTCTTATTTGATTTATAAAAAAATATAATATATACTGGTTTTGTCGGTAAATATAAATTTACCTAAAGGAACTTTATAATATTACCCCAAAAGACCCAAAAACTACAGTTATAAGCAACCCTCTTGTTTTAAGGTTTTAGTATTATATTTAAAACCAAAAGAGAACTTAATAACATGTTTAAGGTAAAGAGGCTGTCGCACTAAGAATAAATTATACAATATATTATGTTAATTTTAATTTGGACAACAATATATTGTATATAAATTTTATAGTGCACAGCCTCTTTGCTTTTTTTAATCTCCTGTATTTAATTAAAAGGAGTAAAGGAGAGTTAGGATAATAAGGTTATTATAAAGTAAATACAAGGGATCTTTGCAATAGAAGGAAAATCTTCTAATAATATATTATGAATATGAGTATATTATTGATATATTTAATTTAAAAAACCTTGAAAAACTATGTAATAGCTTATAATTTTTAATAATAAAGACTAATATAACTTACAAAATTAATAATATAAAAATATAATGAAAAAATAGAATATATTAGACTTTACTCTAATTCGATATTATTGTAAAATGATGCAAATACTAAAAATTGAACACATAAATTATTTAAAATTTTGAAGGGAGTTTGATTATGTGTAAGATGATAACCCAAGGCAGTGAGGAAATCTGTGTTGGGGAAAATTCCATAGCTATAAATGGAGCTATAAACATACCAAAGGATAAAGACAGAGAAAAATTTTTTAAAGAGTTTACAAATTGGCTGAAAAATAATAATTGTTCATTTTTTGGCATGACAAATTACGTGGAAACAGAAAAGGAAGCAAAAGAAAAAACAAAGGAAATATTATTTGATTATGCTAGTGAAGAATTAGAAAAAAGTTTAGAAAATTTTGAAAATGAAGAAAAAATAATACAATTATCTAAATTTAAAGCTTTATAAAATTAAGTTTTTAATATTTATAAAATATTTAGATAAATCCTTATTATTACAGTTCCAGAATAGATTTAATTAATATAAAAGAAAAATGTGATTAGCATATATTTTGATTATAAATATAATTTTTATATTAATACATAATACTTAAACATTTCATAAAAGTATTTTTATGAAATGTTTTTTTAGAATATATAAAAATATTGTTTAGAATAAAATTTATTAAAAAACAGATTGTTTTAATATGTATATTATTAGTAAAATATATAATAAATTCTTAATAGTTCCTTAAATAAAATAAAAATATATTAATATATTGTGAATGCAATGATAAAATTTTTTTTATATAGTAAATATAAAGACTGAATTTAAATGGGGGGATAAGATGAGTATTAAAAAACTTTTTTCTGTATTTATATTAGTAATTATAGTTTTTGCTACAGCATGTACTAATAAAATTAAAATAACTAATACAAGAAATACAAATGAAGAAACTAAAAAAGAAACAAAAATTATAGATTCTAATGGAGCAGAAAAAGCAAAAGTTAATCTGAATTTTGGAGTAGGAAATTTAAATATAAGTGGAAATGAAGAAAAGCTGATGAAGGGGAATTTTATATATAGTAAAAAAGAATGGAAACCTGAAATAAAACATGAAGTTAAAAATAAAGAGGGAGAAATTACAGTTTCTCAATCTTCATTAAATGGAGAAAACATCTCCTTAAATAAAAAGGAATATAATGAATGGAATATAAATTTAAATGAAAAAATACCTATGGAAATAAATTTAAATTTAGGAGTAGGAGATGTTAAAGGGGATTTAAATAAAATAAATTTAAAAAAATTGAAAGTTGACGTGGGAGTAGGAAAGGTAAAGTTAGATATATCAGGGAATTATAAAAATAATGTTAAAGTAGATATACAAGGAGGAGTTGGTGAATCCACCATATATTTACCCAAATCTATAGGAGTTAAGATAAAAGTAGAAAAAGGAGTAGGAAACGTTAAGGCAAATGGATTTATAGTGGAAGATGAAAATTTATATAAGAATTCTCAATATGGAAAAAGCAAAAATAGTTTAGATGTTAATATTGAAGCTGGAGTAGGTGCTATTAATATAGAGCAAAGATAAAAAATTATATGTTAATTATTAAGAAAAAGAAATATAAATTAATAATTATCAAATTATAAGTATGAGTAATAGTAAATTTGATTTATTTCTTTAATAAAAATAAGTGATTTTATTATTATAATACATATCATAGGAAATTAATCTTAAATATAAAATAAATGTGAATAAATTTATATATATAACTAAACCTATATACAGAGGAAGAATATTATGATAAAATGTATATAAATAACGATAATTAAAATTATATAATAATTATTATTGAATAGGAAGTGGTTATATGATTAAAGTGTATACAACTGAAACTTGTCCATGGTGCATAAAAGTAAAGACATATTTAAAAACAAAAGGAATAGATTTTCAAGAATTAAATATTGAAAAGGACGACGAGGCAAGAGAGGAAATGATTAAGAAATCAAACCAAAGAGGTGTGCCTGTGTTAGATATAAATGGATCAATTATAATAGGTTTTGATAAACCGGCTATAGATAAAGCTATAAATTCATAAAATAAGGAAGTTGCTATGCAACTTCCTTATTTTATGAATTTATATTTAAAACTATAGCTTTTGGTCTGGACATAGCTTCTATAGAATATTTTATACCTTGAGTTCCAAGGCCAGAAGCTTTAACACCTAAGAATGGAAAATGATCTGGTCCTCTTTCAGGTTTATTATTAATTTGAACTGTACCTACTTCTAATTTTTCTGCTATATAAAAAGCTTTATTTATATCTTTTGTAAATATGGAAGCTTGAAGTCCATATTCAGATTCATTAGCTATTTTTATAGCTTCATCTATATTTTTCACTCTTATTATTGGAAGTATTGGAGCAAAAGGTTCTTCCCAAGCTAATCTCATATCTAATGTAACATTATCAAATAATGTAGGGTAAATTAAATTGCCTTTCCTTTTCCCGCCTACTAATAATGTAGCTTTTTTCTCCTTAGCTTCCTTTATTAAAGCTTCAGCATAGTCTGCAGCTTTATCATTTATCAATGGCACAATATCTACTTGACCTTTTAATGGATTTCCTACTATTAAAGATTCTACTTTTTCTTTGACTTTTTTTATTAGCGTGTCTGCTATTTTATCTAAGACTAGTATTCTTTTTACAGCAGTACATCTTTGACCAGAATAAGAATAAGCACCAGATACTATATTTTTAGCTGCTAAATCTAGATCAGCATCTTCTAAAACTATAGCAGCATCTTTACCTCCTAGTTCCATTAGCATAGGTTTCATAACAGAAATATGGGAGATTCTTTTTCCTATCTCTGTGCTTCCGGTAAAGTTTATAAAATCAATCATAGGATGAGAAACTATATAATCACCTATTTCGCTACCTTTACCTGTAACTGTATTTAAAACACCAGAAGGTAGACCGGCTTTTTCAAAAACTTTCACTAAATAAAGAGCACTAATACTACCTTGTGTAGCAGGCTTTAAAACTACACTGTTTCCAGCCATTAAAGCAGGAGCTATTTTAGAGGCAGACAAATTAATTGGATAATTAAATGGAGAAATAGCTAAAACTACACCTAAAGGAACTCTATTTACTATTGATATTTTTCCTTTAGAAGTTCCGGGAAAGGAATCGCCAGATATGGTTTCTCCAACCATATTCTTGGCAGTATCAGTAGAAAATCTTATATAATCTGCAGTTCTATGGATTTCTGAAATGGAACTTTTTTTATCTTTAGCAATTTCTTTTATCATTATATCAGCAATTTCTTCCGCCCTTTCATCTAATATATCAGCAGCTTTTAATAAAATAGATGCTCTTTCATTTATGGGAACATTATTCCACTTTGGTTGAGATTCTCTTGCAGTTTTTACAGCTAAGTCAACTTCTTCTTTATCCATAGAAGGAATTTTTCCTATTAAAGAGCCATCTATAGGGGAAGTTATTTCTATAAACTTATTTGTTTTGCTAATTACCCATTGACCTTTTATAAAATTTTTATATATATTGTCTTCTGTATATAAATTTTTAAACATATAAACACCTCTATTTCTTCTTTTGTAATATAGAATTAATATTGTTTTTTTCTTCTTTTTTCAATAATGTATTTTTCCGCAGTTAGTGCAGCTATAGTTCCGTCAGCAACAGCAGTAGTTATTTGACGAAATTGTTTTTCTCTAACATCTCCAGCAGCATAAACACCTTTTATGTTAGTTTCCATATTTTCATTAGTTTTAATATATCCTTTAGGATTTAAAGATATATATTCTTTAAATAATTCAGTTTTAGGTTCTGAACCTATAAATCCAAAAATACCATCTAAATTTAGTTCTTTTTCTTCATTTGTCTTAACGTTTTTAATTAAAGCTTTTTCTATGAAATTTGAACCATAAACATCTATTAAATTCCAATTATAAAGTATTTCTATTTTAGAATTATTTTCAATTTCTTCTAATGTAGCCTGTTCACCTTTAAAATAATCATATCTTCGTATCATATATACTTTTGAAGCAAATTTACTTAAAAATAAAGCTTCTTCTAAGGCTGTGTTTCCACCACCAACAACTCCTACAGTTTTTCCCTCATACATGGCACCATCACAAATAGCACAGTAGTGTATGCCTTTCCCAGAAAATTTACTTTCACTAGGAATAGGAAGTTTTTTAGCTGTAGCGCCAGTAGATATGATTAAAGTTGTTGGTCTATATATATATTCTGAAGTTTCAATTATTTTTTCATCATTATTTAATTGAACTTTTTCTATTATATCAAATTCATCTATAATGGCGCCAAGATCTGTGGCTTGTTCTTGCATTAAGTCTGCTAAATGATTACCTTTAATTTTTTTAAATCCAGGATAATTTTCAACAATATAACTATTTCTAATCTGACCACCAATTAATCCGTTTTCAATTAAAACCATGTTAAGTTTAGCTCTCGCAGCGTATATAGCAGCAGATAAGCCTGCAGGTCCTGCACCTATAATCATTAAATCTAAATTTTTATTTTTTTTATTCATATAAAATCACCTCTTTTTACCCTAGTGGGGTATATACTAATTATACTACTTTTTTAGAAAATAACAATATAAATAATAAAAATTATTAATAAAAAAATATTATTAATAAAAATGTTAGCAATAACCTATTATTAATTTAATAAATATAATAGTATTAATAGAATAACCATTTATAATAAATAAAATTATTATAAAATATTATAGTTTCTAGCATAAATAAAAAAC
>NZ_MRAE01000067.1 GCF_002008345.1 Clostridium tepidum | reverse complement strand
TTGTTATATTAGTTAAAAATATATTGTTATATTAGCTAAAAATATATTATTCTTAAAAAAAATTCATACAGTTAATCTTTTATCTACTAAATTCCAAATTATATTTTGGAAGAAAACATCATGTTTAAATATATTAAAAGAAATTTTTTGCTACTATTATTATATTTATATAAATAAATTTGGATACTTATATAAGCAAAGATGAATACTTTATTAAAAAAACATATAAATATATTTTAAAGATATAAATTTATGGTAAAATTATAGTGAGTTTGTAATTAATTTACAAGAAAACCTATTAGGGGGGAGAGGGATATGAGTATTAAGATAACTACTCTGATAGAAGATTCTAAAAAAGAAAAAAGTGAATTGATAAGAGAACATGGCCTTTCTATATACATAAATACTCCTAGGTGTAACATCATATTTGATACTGGTTCTTCTGGAAATTTTATAAAAAATGCTGAAAAATTAAATGTTGATTTACAAGAGACTAATTATATGATATTAAGTCATGCTCATTATGATCATTGTGGTGGGGTAAGAAGTTTTATAGAAAATATAAAATGTTATCCAGAACTTTATATAAGTCAATATTTTTTTGAAAATAGCAATAAATTTAAGATTGGAAAGGAAAGAGAATATAAATATTTAGGTATAGACTTTGACGAAAAATATTTAATAGATAATGGTATACCTATAAACTATGTTAGTAAAGACATTTTAGAGATAGAACCTAATATATTTTTAGTTACAAACTTTAAACAAGATAATAAATTCGAGGAATTTACACCTAATATGGTAATAAAAAAAGGGGAAGGCTATATATTAGATAATTTTAAAGAGGAGATGGCATTGGTTATAAACACCTATAAAGGACTAGTGGTTTTAGTAGGATGTAGCCATATCGGTATTGCCAATATATTGAGTATTATAAGTAAAAGATTAAATAAAAAGATATATGCTGTATTAGGAGGAACTCATTTAGTTAAATCTGATGAAAATAGAATAAAAAAGACTATAGATGCTCTTAATGGATTGAATATTGATATTATAGGGGTTTCGCATTGTACAGGAGAATTTTCTACAACAAAATTAAAAGAGTTAAATAATAAGTTTTTTTAAATGATACGGGAAATATATTAGAAATATAATAGAAAATATAAGTATGGTGTCTCAAAATAAAATTAAATTATTTTGAGACACCATATATTTTTATACTTTAAAGTAAATGTATGAGTTATATTAAATTATAATCAAACTTCTTCATAATCTACGTCAATAACCTTTTCCTCAGAAATATCAGGTATATCATTAGTGTTTAAGTTACTAAATTTTTCAAAGCTATTTTTTTTATTTTTTTTATTACTAAAATTTTTCTTGTTTATTTTCCATGATTTTATATAATTAACTAATTTATATACTCCAAACAATATTACACCTACTACTAAAGCTACGGGAAGTACGTGAATAATTAAAAAATTAGCCACAAAAAGAATTAATATAAACAACAAAACTCCACTTATTTTCCAAGAATTATTGCTCGTAAATGGCATAAAAACATTATCTCCTTTTATACAAAATTTAGTTTATAACTCATTATATCATAATAGGGAAAACAAATAATATAATTTATCTTAAGTTTGTATTAACAAAGTATTAATAAAAAATATGCTTTAAATATACTAAAAATTAATGTTTTTTACATAGAAATAAAAATTAATTTTTATAGAAATTTTATGACTGCACTATGTTTTTTTGTTATTTATTATGGGGGGTAGAGTTAGTTTTATAATTTATAAATAACTTAACAGGAAGATTATAATTAGAGGTTTTATGTAGAAAAGCGAAACCAAATCATTATTTTGTAGGTTTATTTTTGAATTGAAAATTATAATAATATTTTTTAGATATTAAAAATCAATGTTTTTAGAGAAAATAGATATCTAGAAAAATAATAAGAATACTTTATTTGTGAACTAATATTTAAGCGTAAAGTAAACAGGATAATTATTTAACTGTAACGCCACAGGAGAGGCAATAGAGATTTAGCTTAAATATTAGTTCAGAAATATTTATATTATTTATTTTTATAGCTATTTATGAATAAAAGTATTTATTGCTTTAATTTTTAATCTTTAAATGTTGGTAAGTAGTAATTTTTTATTATATTTCTATGTTTCTATCTATTAATTGTGATAAAGAGATGAATGTATCAGTTCTTTGAATTCCTTCAACTTTTTGTATTTTATTCATTAATAAATCTTGTAAATGAGTTATGCTTTGGCATATTACTTTTACGAATATGGAGTATTGACCTGTTGTATAATGAAGTTCTGTTATTTCTTTAATTTCGTTTAATTCTTTTAATACGGAATTAAAGTAAGATGCCTTATCTAAATATATTCCTATAAAACAGCAAACATCATATCCTAATTTAGAATTATCTATTATAAGTTTTGTTCCTTTTATTATACCTATATCATGCATTTTTTTCATTCTAACATGTATAGTACCACCACTGACATGACATTTTCTAGCTATTTCTAAAAATGGTGTTCTAGAATCTTTGATTAAAATTTCAAGTATTTGTAAGTCTAGTTCATCTAAACCATCTATATTTAAATTCATATGAGCACCTCCAAGTTATGGTTAGTTTAATTAAACATATATTTTTTATCTTATTACATTATAAATATTATAACAGAAAAAATTATGAATTTGTTAAAATTTTAAACTTTATTTTACTAATAAATTTATTAATGTAAAAATAAATAAGTTTTTAATATATGTTGTATTAAAAAAAATTTTATATAAATAAAAAAATCTAATAAATTTGTTATGATATTAAAAGAAATTAAATTTTAATAGTTGGAATTTTGTAAGATGAAGTAAATATAAGATGAAAAAGATTATAAAATGGAATGAAAAAAATAAACTAAACAAATTAAAAAAAAATTTTTTTTATAAATAAATTGTAAATACATATAAAAAGAGATTGCAAATTTTAGAGGGGGAATTATTTACAATCTCTTTTATGTTAAAATTTTTATTCTTTAATATAATATGTTATTATATTTTATATTGTTACATATTTATAATATAAAATAATATAAAGAGTTTTAAATTAAAGAACTTGTATATTGATATATTATACAAAATATATAATAATGATATAGTATTAAATTTTTAAGGAGGGAATCTTATGCCAGTGTGGCTAAAGTTTGCATTACAAGTACTTTTCTTTTCTGTAATAGTTATAATTGGTTATACTATTCTTAAAGTTTATGTTTTAGAAAAAATTAATATTAATAAATGGTTGGTACTTGCATTATCTATATTTGTATTAATTTTTCCTGTATTAATAAAGGTTAATATCAATGGAACCATATGGCAGTATGTTCAATCTGCTATAGTAATAGTTCTTACATTGTGGTTCTTAGATCTGATAGGTATAGGAGCAGGAAGTAACCCAAAAAATAAAAAAGATGATGTAGTTATTAGACCAAAAGCTAAACCAAATAGAGTAAAAAATATTAAAAAACACGATAGTAAGAAAAAGTAAATATTTTTAATTTTATATAAAAACGCACTAAAACTAATATTTAGTGCGTTTTTAGTTTTTATATTATACAAAATTATACAACCTTTAAATTTTGATTTTCTTATATATCCAAGGCTTTTATAAATAAATTTTATAGTATAAGACATTTAAATTTTGATTTGTTTATATACTTTTATTGCTTTTATAGATAAGTTTTATATTATATGACATTTAAATTTTTTATTTAATTATATATACTTTTGATTCTTTTACAAGTAAGTTTTGTATTATATTACATTTAAATTATGATAGGATTATTTATTTGATAAATATATAAGTGTAACCTATGATTGTAAATTATAGAATATATACATCTATATAACAATAAAAACAATTATTTCAATCTTCAAACATTTATAATAATACAAATATGTGTATAAAAATAAATTATAGTAATGATAAATAAAAATTATAAGTTATTTTAAAAGTTGACAAAAGTTAATATAAAAATTTATTAGAAATAGAAAGTATTATAAAAATAAATTAAGTAAAATTGCAAGAAATTAATATAGTTTTATTAAGGAACTGTATTTTTATAAATTTACTAATTTAAATAAAAATATGAATAATAAAAAATAATATTTTTTATTAAAAAAAATATGTATAAAAACCTATTATATAGATTTTATTGTTTACCACAATTTTTAAATTAAATTAAAAGGATTGACAAAATAATAACTGAATATAAAATATAAAGTAACAGACCTTAAATTTATAAAGTTGGAGGTTAGGAGGATTTAAAGTGGAAAATGAAGGTAATAATCATAAAAAAATAGGTTTATTTGGAGCTACTTGTGTGGTTGCGGGAAATATGATTGGTTCTGGAGTATTTATGTTGCCAGCTAGTTTAGCAGCAGTATCTAGTCCAGGCACTACTTTAGTGGCATGGTTAGTTACGGGAATGGGAGCAATATTTATGGCTTTGTCTTTTGCTAGATTAGGAAGCAAAATTCCAAAGACAGGAGGACCATATGAATTTGGCAAACTAGCTTTTGGAGATTTTATAGGATTTTTAAATGCTTGGCTTTATTGGAGTGCTACTTGGATATCCAATGCAGCCATTATAATAGCTATAGGAAGTTATGCATCTTATTTGATACCAGCTTTAAATAATGGATTTAATGCACTTTTATTTAACAGTTCTATATTATGGATATTTACTTTTTTAAATATTAAAGGTGCAAAAGAAGCTGCTAGTTTTGAAACAGTTATTACGGTATTTAAATTTTTAGTATTTATATTTTTTATAATATTTACAGCTATTCATTTTGACATTTCAAACATTACTCCAATTATGCCACAAAATAAAGGTATTAGTACTTTACCTTTAGCAGCAGCTACTACATTATGGGCTTTTACAGGTTTTGAATCTGCTTCAGTAGGTGCTGGAACAATTAAAAATCCAGAAAAAAATATAAGTAGAAGTACAATATTAGGTTTAGTTATAACAATTCTTTTTTATGTTGCAATAAGTTTTGTTGCTATGGGTGCCATACCGCAAGATATCTTATCTAAAAGTTCTTCACCAATGACAGATATATTGGCTCAATTTTTTGGTAGTAAAATAGTAAATATATTTAATTTAGCTATAGTTATAACTATATTAGGAACTATTGCAGGATGGATTATGATTGCAGGTCATATGAGTTATGCAGTTGCTAAAGATGGATTATTTCCTAAAGTATTTGCAAAACTACATCCTAAATACAAAACTCCCTATAAAGGTTTAATAATAAATGGAATATTAACTAATATATTGTTGATATTAAATTCATCAAAGGGAATGGTATCTGCTTATAATTTTATGATACTTTTAGCTACATTATCATATTTACCAGTTTATGCTACTACATCTGCATCAGATATAATTTTATTATTTAAATGTAAAGGAGAATTAACTGTAAGCAAATTTATAAAGATAGCTATAATACCATTAATAGGATTTATCTATGCTTGCTGGGCAATATATGGCTCTGGAGCTGAAACTGTATTATATGGATTTATATTAATGTTAGCAGGAGTTCCATTTTATATATATATGAAATTAAAAAATAAAAAGGATATATCTATAGCTGATGTAGATGTAAATACTACTGTTTAGTTTTCTAATAAATAAAATTTAAGTTTTAATTGATAATTATTAGATAATATTGATAAAAATTTTGAATAATATTTTTAAAAAAATTTACTTATTTAAAATATACTTTATGATAAAATGATATATATT
>NZ_MRAE01000066.1 GCF_002008345.1 Clostridium tepidum | reverse complement strand
AATACCAATGAGCGAAAAGAGAAAAGAAAAATACGCTACAAAGTAGGGATATAAATGAGCTTAAAATATGGTGATAAAATCCTAGAAATGCAAGGCGTTATTGTAGATGTATCTGACGGAGCAGTAGCCATAGATTTTAAAGGAAGACTTGGATACTTAAAAGTACCAAGGAGAATGATAATATCTGATTATGAACTTAAAGTAGGTCAAGAAATCGGACTTAATATGAGTTTTGTAGAAGTGTTATCAGAAAAAATAAATGAAAAATACGTAAGTAATTTAGAAATACAAAAAAGACGGGGTTAAAACCTGAGGAGATATTGAAGTAAATAGGTAATTTTAAACTAGAAACTTTCATAAATAATAATTTGAATATTAATTGAAGAAAGGAAGGTAAGGTTAAAATGAGTTTAACTATTACAAAAGGTTTACAATCAGAGATATTTGTTCCTATAACTCCAGAACCGGTATGGGCGCCAGTTATAAAGGAACTAAAAGATATGACAGTAGCCATAGCTACTGCAGCAGGCGTTCACTTAAAATCAGATAAAAGATTTAATTTAGCAGGTGATTTCACATATAGATTAATACCAGGAGATGCTAAAACATCAGATATGATGGTATCTCACGGTGGATATGATAATTCAGATGTTAATAAAGATATCAATGCAATGTTTCCTTTAGATAGATTAAGAGAATTAGCAGATGAAGGATTTATAAAGGCAGTTGCTAAAACTCATATAGGATTCATGGGTGGTGGTGGAAACCAACAAAAATTTAAAGAAGAAACAGGTCCAGCTATAGCTAAAATTTTAAAAGATGAAGGCGTAGATGCTGTATTGATGACTGCTGGATGAGGAACTTGTCATAGATCTGCAGTTTTAGTGCAGAGAGCGATTGAAAAAGCAGGAATTCCTACAATAATAATAGCTGCTCTTCCACCAGTTGTTAGACAAACTGGTACACCAAGAGCGGTTGCTCCAAGAGTTCCAATGGGAGCTAATGCAGGAGAACCTAATAATGTAGAAATGCAAACAGCAATAGTAAAAGATACATTAGAACAATTAATTAAAATTCCTTCAGCAGGAAAAATAGTTCCATTGCCATATGAATATATAGCAAAAGTTTAGTTTTGTTAGTTTAAAAATAAAAATGCAATAATGAAGTGCAGTTTTCTGAACTCATTATTGCATTTACTTTAATATAAATATTAATAAAATTTTTTTTAATTAAAAAAATTCATTATAAATATTCTGTAGTGCAAGGTTTTGGAAAAATTTTCAGAATATACAAAATTTTCTTTATAAATGTATTATAAAATGTTATAGGTATTATATATACAATATAGAAAATTAATGATATAATAGTTACGTAATTATCAATATATAAGTTTTTGGATAAAAATGTTAAATCTGTATCAATGAAATGCTTATAAAGTTATTAAAATGGGAAAAGGTGGTGATGCTGGTGGAACAAGAAATAATATTAAGAAGATTAGTTATAAAGGTTTTTCATATTACTAAAGTAGAATTTTCAGATAGAACCTACATAGAGGATAAAATATTATATATAAGAAAAGATATACTTAATGGAATATTAGAACATGAAGATATGGAAGGACAAGAATTAATAGAAAAAATTGATTTAAATATTATAAATCCCCAAGATAGACATAAATTTGTAAACTCTATAATGGATTTTTCTCCAGTAGCTACTAAAGTTTTAGGAACTTTAGGAGAAGGTATAACTCATGTATTAACAGGAGTGCAAGTTATGTTGACAGGAGCAGAAAAATGCGGGGTTCAAGTAGCTGAATTTGGTTCCTCAGAAGGAATGTTGGATGAACAGGTTATTTTTGGAAGAAGAGGTACTCCAGATGAAGATGATATAATTATTCATATAGATATTACATTAAAAAATGGGCAAGCTACAAATAGATCAGGTCCTATGGCAGCTCATAGAGTATGTGATATAATAATACAGGAAATAAGAAATTATCTTAAAAAAGTTAATGGTAGATATTGCGATGAAAAGCATGAATATTTTGATAAAATAAGACCAGGCAAGAAAAAGGTTGTAATTGTTAAACAGGTAGCAGGTCAAGGGTGTATGTATGATACAGGTCTTTTTGCTAAAGAACCTGGTGGACATATAGGATGTAAATCTATAATAGATATGGGTAATATGCCAGTTGTTGTAAGTCCAAATGAATATAGAGATGGCATATTAAGAGCTATGAATTAAGGGGTGATATTTTATGGGAATAGGACCATCTACTAAAGAAACAACATTACATCATTTTAGGGATCCTTTAGTAGAAATAGTTTCTAATGATGGAGATGTAGATTTATTAGGAATTATAGTTGCAGGTACACCTCAAGCAAATGAAGAAAAGGTATTCACAGCTAAAAGAGTAGGAGCTTGGATAGAGGCTATGAGAGCTGATGGAGCTATAGTATCTATAGATGGATGGGGTAACAGCAACATAGATTTTGCTTCAGCTTTAGAAGCTATAGGAAAAAGGGATATACCAGTAGTTGGCATGAGTTTTGTAGGAACTCAAGCTCAATTTGTTGTTACAAATGAATTTATGGATACAGTAGTTGACTTTAATAAATCAAAAGAAGGTATAGAAACTGAGGTTGTAGGAGAAAACAATGTTATGCCAATAGATGCTAAAAAAGCTTTAGCATTTTTAAAATTAAAGATGAAAAGAAAACAAAACTAAGGAGGCTTTTAATAATGAGAGCAATCAAAACAATTCAAACTATTGAATCTCACACAATGGGAGAACCTACAAGAATAGTAATAGGAGGACTTCCAAAGGTTCCAGGAAAGACAATGGCAGAAAAAATGGAATATCTAGAAAAAAATAATGATAGTTTAAGAACTATGCTTATGTCAGAACCAAGAGGACATAATGATATGTTTGGTGCCATTTATACAGAACCAGCTGATGAAACAGCAGACTTAGGTATTATATTCATGGATGGTGGCGGATACCTTAATATGTGTGGACATGGTTCAATAGGTGCAGCTACATGTGCAGTTGAAATGGGAATAGTTAAAGTAGAAGAGCCATATACAAACATAAAATTAGAAGCTCCAGCAGGAATGATTAATGCTAGGGTAAAAGTTGAAAATGGAAAAGCTAAAGAAACTTCAATTGTTAATGTTCCAGCTTTCTTATATAAAAAAGATATAGAAATTGATGTACCTGATTATGGAAAACTTACATTAGATATATCTTTTGGTGGAAGTTTCTTTGCAATGGTAGATGCTGAAAAAGTTGGAATAGATATTTCACCAGCTAACTCTCAAAAACTAAATGATTTAGGAATGAAGATTATTCATGCAGTTAATGAGCAAGTTGAAATTCAACACCCAGTATTAAAACATATAAAAACAGTTGATCTTTGTGAATTCTATGGACCTGCAAAAAGTGAAGATGCAGATGTACAAAATGTAGTTGTATTTGGTCAAGGTCAAATAGATAGATCGCCGTGTGGAACTGGTACAAGTGCTAAAATGGCCTTATTATATGCTGAAGGAAAAATGAAAGTTGGAGAAGAAATTGTAAATGAAAGTATCATTTGCACTAAATTTAAAGGAAAGATTTTAGAAGAAACTAAAGTAGGAGAATATGATGGTATAATACCAGAAATAACAGGTAGTGCATATGTTACTGGATTCTCTCAATTCTTAGTAGATGAAGATGATCCTGTTAAATATGGATTTGTATTAAAATAATATAGAAATATTTTATATAGTATATAAGAAGTGACAATTGTTTTTAAACAAAACATAAAGTAATTGTATAAAAGTATAAACTATAATACACATTGTTTATTTTATAAAATAAATAAGTGTTATGAAATATTTACTTAAAGATAGGCTTGATGTTTGTGCATGAAGTCTATCTTATTTTATAAAAATATAAAATAAATCATAATTTAATTATTAAAGTTTTACAATAAGAAAAGGGGATTTGAAAGCAAATAATATTTTGTTATGCTAAAAGGAATATCTTTGTGACAGATTAATAAAGCTTTATAATAGGATAAGTGTATTAGAATTAATTAAAAAAATCTTATAATAATTATTGTATTATACATCTACTACTATATTTAAAACCATACAGCAATAGTTTTTTAAAAAAATGTGAGAATAATAGAAAATATATCTGCTACTATAGTTAAAAGCTACACGTATATATACCACTATGGTTAAAATTTATTTGAAATTAAAAAATTAAATAGATATTTAAGACAGGATAGTAAATTTTAAAGGGCTGTAGCACTAAAAATAAATTTTACAATATATTGTGTTAGATTTAGAAAACCAATATATGTATATAAGTTTTTTAAGCTACAGTCCCTTATTTATTCAAAAATCTTTATATATTTTAATAATTAGACATTAAATTTTATTTCTTTGTTCGTATTTGCTAAACATTCTCCAACCAATCCAGCTTAAAAGAATTGGTCCACCTATACTTAATAATTCAAAGAATGCAATTTGTTTGGGAGTTGTATAATCTGATGGTGGAAAAAATGAAGTTATGATTCCAAATACTACACTAAGCAGCCCTATAACAGATACAAAGGTTGAAAATTGCTTTGACTTTGATATTTCATAAAATTCCTCTGTAGATTCTTCTTTAGATTGCAATTTCTCCATTTTTTTCAATCTAATATAAGATGCAAACATTAATAGGTAAGGAATTAATCCTGTTATAGCTGTCATTATTATTAATATTGAATATATAGCATTAACTGTTGGTAAAAGAGTTGTAATTATTATCACTATTGAAATGCCGATACCTTGTACCAATAATGCATTAATTGGTACACCATTTTTATTTGTTTTTGTTAAGAATGGTGGTAGAACGCCATTTTTACTAGTTTCAAACAACATAGTTATGGGAGACATTATATATAAGCTAACGCCTCCTAGAGCTTCTATTGTCATAAGTATTGACATTAAAGTTAAGAACCATTGACCTATACCAAATTGTTCTGTTATTAATCTAAATGCTTCTATAAGTCCGTTTGCAGCGCCAATTTTTTCTGGAGATACTACAAAAGTAATAGCAGATGAACATAGTATATATAAAATGGTTATAAAAATAGCACAAAATATAATTGCTTTTGGTATTGTTTTTTTTGCATCCTTAACTTCTCCAGCAAAGGCTGCTGTTACTTCTGCGCCTGTTAATCCAAACATTACAGAAGATAATAATGCCAAATTGGCTATATTAGTGAAGTCTGGAATCATACCTTTAAGGGTATAAGCTGTTGCAAGTGGTCTTTTAAGGACAAAGGCAGAAGCGTAACCTAATATTATAATTAATAAGGCTGGGAGTACACTACCAACAAGTCCACCAATAACTGCAAATATTTTACTGTTTCCAGTACCTCTAAAACTCCATATAGTTATAAACCAAAAAATTCCTAAAACCATAAATAAATTATAAAGTTTATTGTTTGCAAGATTTGGGTCTATAACATATGCAAATGTAACTGCTGCATATGTTACAAATCCAGGATAAAAGAATAGTTTACTTACCCAGTTAAGCCAAGATACTAAAAAACCCATTTTTTCACCATAGGCTTTTGTAACCCATACGCTTAAACCTCCTTGTTCTGGGTATTTGCCTCCTAATTCTGCAGCTACTAATGCACTAGGAATAAAGAAGAGCAATGCTGCTATTCCCCATAGTACTGCACAG
Organism: Clostridium tepidum; assembly: GCF_002008345.1. Taxonomy (GTDB): domain Bacteria; phylum Bacillota; class Clostridia; order Clostridiales; family Clostridiaceae; genus Clostridium_F; species Clostridium_F tepidum. The sequence goes on along the minus strand of NZ_MRAE01000066.1, from coordinate 867 downwards.
GAAGCGCCATATTTAGCAGAGACAGCTACCCATCTTAAGCCTAAAATAGCTGTCATAGTCATTAAAACCATGTCTTTGAATGTCAAGGACTTTTTCATTTAATAATCACCCCTATTGTAGAATTTTGCATAATATTGTTAAATACCCTTTAATATTATGTTATTTTCATAACAAAGTCAAGACATTTTTTTACAAAATTTACAAAGCTAAATAAAGTTAAGTAAAACTATGAAAAAGCATTTTATACTATGGAAAAGGATTACATATATAAATTATTATGAACAAATTGATTATTCAAAGGGTTGAATTATTTGAATTTATTTATTATACTGATAAATGTGTTATTAAATATACAACATTTAATAAAGAAATGCCTCTAATATTGTTAAAAAACTAAAAAAATATTTAAAAATAAATTGAGAAGGAAAAATTTTGTTTTTCTTAGTTAAAAGTTTGAAATTTTCATCCTTTCAGTTTTAATGACAATTTATTACATTTATTTTGTTTTAATTAAAGAGAACAAATTGTAAAAAAAGTTTAAACTTAGAATACTTATATACTGGCAAACATTTTTTTACAATTAATGATATTTTTATAATATATAATTATTTAACCCCAATAAATTTTAAAATACATTACATAAGGAGGAAATTTAAAATGAGTTTTCAATTACCAAAATTTACACCACCAGATTTTACACAAGATTTTCTTGTAAAATCACCAGATGTTAAAATAGGCGAAGTAGAAAAGGATGGAGTAGCTCCTTCAGGATTCCATATAACTTCTGTATTACCAGAATACTTTAAGGTTAAAGGAGAATGGGTTTTACCAACTCAAACATCTTTAGATTGCGCTGCAATAGTTAAA
>NZ_MRAE01000065.1 GCF_002008345.1 Clostridium tepidum | reverse complement strand
GAATTAAACACTCTTTACTTTCACTTTTGAAAAAATAAAAGTATTGAAATGTACTTATCATAATAAAATAAAAAAACTATAGATAATTAAAGTTTTATTTTTTAACATTAACTACCCATAGTTTATATTTAATTTATTTTTAGATTAATTTTCTCCTATTATATAATAAGAATTTTCTTCATTAGATATTATCTCCACTCTACCCTCTTTTTCCTTATAAGTATATATTTCATTTAAAGATTGATCTTTTATATTTTCATAACCACAAAAATATATATTCCCATTTTCATCTGAAACAATACCACCATTTATATCTATTTTAGCTGGAAAATCATAAGTAAGTTTAGTTAAATTTAATGTATTTCCATCGATTTTATATAAATAATCTTTGCTTTCTAAATCATTTTTCCCTAGAAAATACATATTCTTTATAGATGTTGTCCCCTTATATATAACACTTACTTCTTCGCTTATTTTCTTAAAAGCATTGTCTTTTTTATTATAGTAAGAAAGATTATACTTATCTCCTTCTCTACTTAATAAAAGCACATTTTCACCATTAATCATAAAATAAGTACAGATTCCTTCTATGTTATCTACATACACTTCTTCTTTATTTTCTTTAACATTGTATTTATATATTTTTGCTTTATTATCTTTTTCAGAATTTATTCCATAATATAATATTTCATTTTCATTTAACCATTTAAATACATTTCCAGATACTAATACATTACTTTTTATTTTTATTTCTTTTTTATTTTCCAAATCATATATCTTCATTCCCTCTGCACTTTGAAGAGAATCTTCTTTAAAAGATCTGTAGGCTATTTTATTTCCATCTGTTGAAATCTCTATATCTGATGCTGAATAAAATTTATCTAAAATTGTTTTCTTACCGTTCTTTATTATAGTTAGTTTATTTTTATTAAGCCCATTGCCCTTTTCTATGAAATTTGTGAAAACATAGGTCTTATTTTTATTATTGTATTTTACATCTATTACATCTTGGGTTTCCATAGCTTTATTTATATCTCTATCTTGAATATTGTATATGCTCCAAGAATCTTTTTCTTTTTTTAATGCTATTACTTTTGTGAAATTCGGAATATCCACTTTTTGACTTTCTGATGTTATGTGACTTTTACACCCAACTAAACCAACAACTAAAAAAACTATCAAAAAATATCTTATATTTTTAAAGCCTTTTTTAAACATTTATACATCTATTTCCCCTCTAAAACAAATATCAGCAGGGCCTTTCATAAAAACACCCTCTTTTTTAATTTCTATGAAAAGTTTTCCCCCGGGTAATATTACTTCTGTTGACTTTTCTGTATACCCTAACAAATTAGATGCTATAGCTGATGCACAACTTCCAGTTCCACAAGCTAAAGTTGGTCCTGCACCCCTTTCCCAAGTTTTTACCTTTATTTTATTTTTATCTACTATCTCGCAGAAGTTCACATTAGTTCCTTCTTTAAATAAAGATAATTTTTCTATAGTTTTACCTTCTTCTATATCATATTCATCTAATTTGCCAAATATTATAGTATGAGGCACTCCCATATGAAAAGACGTTATTAAATAATCCTTATTATTTTCTTTTATAGCTTTATTTATTATTTTTTCTTCTCTATTAGATATTTTTTTACCTTCAAATATAGGCTCTCCCATATTAATAGTAATATATTTTACTTTATTATCTTCAATCTCTAAAAAAGCTTCCTTTAAACCATCTCCTGTTTCTATTATCATAGGATTTTCTTTTACTATACCTTTTTCCCATACATATTTTGCAAAACATCTTATACCATTTCCACACATAGAAGCATAAGAACCATCTGCATTTATTATAACCATTTGTATATGAGCTTTTGTATTACTTTCTCTTACAAACAAAATACCATCCGCTCCTATACTAAAGTGTCTATCACATAATTTTTGTGTTAATTTTGCTTCTTTCCCTATAAGCTCTCCCTTCCTATCATCTAAAACTATAAAATCATTGCCAGTTCCAGTCATTTTAGTAAATTTCATACTTGTCACATCCTTTACGCTATCACTTATAATTATTTTTACATTCTCTAATACTCCATTCACGCTATGTAAAATCCATTCACATAAAATCAAAAATTGAAGCTCTCTGATTTTCTTCAAATTTGGAGTAAAGGGCTTGTACGTCACTGGATAAACATTTCCTAGGCTTTAGTTTGAACAAAAATCCATTTTAAAACCCAAAAATTTGTTTATTGCTAGCTTTTAATCTTACATATAATATAACTTTATTTTTAGTTTAATTTCCTAAAAATAAGTTTACTACGACAATGTTTTAATATCAATATATAAAATATAAACTTTATTTTAAAAAATTAAAATGGTATACTAATATAAGTTTAATAACATTGTCATTATCATAATTTGCTGTATACATTATATTATACCATTTTAAGGAGGAGTTTTTATGGCTTTAGATGGGATTTTTTTATTTAGTATAATAAATGAAATGAAAACCAAAATATTAAATGGTAGAGTAGATAAAGTAACTCAACCAGAAAAAGATGAAATTATTTTATCTATAAAAAATAATAGAAAAACTTATAAACTTTTGATTAGTTCTAGTGCTGTATACCCTAAAATACATCTTACGGATATTCTTAAGAAAAATCCTATTCAGCCTCCTATGTTTTGTATGGTTCTTAGAAAATACTTAAATTCTTCTAAAATAATAAATATAAGACAATTGGATACTGACAGAATAGTTTTAATAGACTTTGAAAGTGCTGATGAGATGGGATTTAACAGCATATATACATTAATTGTAGAAATCATGGGAAGGCATAGTAATATAACTTTAGTAAGGAAAAGAGATAACTTAATAATGGATAGCATAAAACATGTTACTCCTGAAATTAACAGTGTGAGGAATCTCTATCCTTCTATAGAATATACATATCCACCATCATCATTAAAATTAAATCCTTTTAATTTTTCACTAGAGGATTTTAAAAATTATATACAAAACAATAATGTGAAACTTAATAAAAATATGTTTTCTAATATTTTTACAGGAGTAGCAAGACCATTTTCCAATGAAATTGCTTTTAGATTACAAAAAAACAATCTAGAAATTGATTTAGAAAATATCCATGAAATATATGATGCTCTAAAAAATATATTTGATTCTATAAAAAACAAAGAATTTTCTTTTAATTGCTATTTGGATAAAGATATTGTAAAAGATTTTTATTGTATAGATTTTCATAGTTTAAATGATTTAAAAAGTATACATTATGAAAATCCTTCCTCTCTTATAGAATCCTTTTATTTTGAAAAGGATAAAGCAGATAGATTAAATTCTAAAAGTTCTGATCTTCAAAAATTAATAAATCTAAACATTGAAAGATGTGACAAAAAGATAAAAATATTAGAGAAAAACTTAAAGGAGTGTTCTGAAAAAGAAAAATTTCAAATATGTGGAGAAATTTTGACTGCTAATATATATGCTCTAAAAAAAGGTATGAATAAAGTAAATCTTTTAAATTATTATACTAACGAATATATGGATATAAAATTAGATCCTAATAAAAATCCTTCTGATAACATACAAAAATATTATAAAAAATATAATAAACTAAAAAAGACTGAAGTTGCAGCCAAAGAACAAATAAAATTTACTTTAGATGAATTAGAATATTTAAATTCTGTTTTAACTAGTATAAAAAATGCTGACAACTATGATGATATAGAAGAAATAAAAAGAGAACTTATTGAAACAGGATATATTAAATTTAAGAAAAAAAACAATAAAAAAATTAAAAATACAAAACCATTACACTTTATTTCTTCAGATGGCATAGATATTTATGTGGGAAAAAATAATATACAAAATGATTATTTAACATTAAAATTTTCTAATAAACATGATATTTGGATGCATACAAAAAATATACCTGGTTCCCATGTTATAGTTAAAAATTTCCATGGAAATATTCCAGAAAGAACTTTAGAGGAAGCAGCCACTTTAGCGGCCTTTTATAGTAAATCCAAAGAATCTACAAAGGTTCCTGTAGATTATACAGAAATTAAAAATATTCATAAGCCTAATGGAGCAAAACCAGGTATGGTAATATATTATACAAATAAAACTATATATATAGATCCTAAAAATTTAAATTTAAAACAAATTTAAAAATAACATTTAGAATAAAGACAAATAAATATATTTGTAAGGGGAGTATACTAAAGATATGACTAATATAAAATTATATATACAATACGATGGTTCTAAATACAACGGTTGGCAAAAACAAAAAGAAAATGATAATACTATACAAGGTAAAATTGAAAATGTACTTTCCCGTATGACAGGAGAAAATATAAGTTTAATAGGTTCTGGTAGAACGGATGCAGGAGTACATGCAAATATGCAAGTAGCTAATTTTCATACAAATTTTCAAGGTTCTATAGATGACATATTAAACTATTGTTATGAATATTTACCTAAAGACATTGTAGTTTATGATGCTTTTTATGTAAATGAAAGATTTCATTCTAGGTTAAATGTAAAAAAGAAAAAGTATACCTATAAGATTTGCAATAAAAAATTTCATGATGTGTTTTCTAGAAAATACTCTTATCATATACCTGAAGCTTTAAACATAAAAGCTATGAAAGAAGCTACTACTTATTTAGTAGGAAGGCATGACTTTGCTTCTTTTACTGCAGCAAGATCAAAAAAGAAATCAACTGTAAGGACGCTTTATAGTATAGATATTATAGAAAAGGATGGCTATATAAATATAATATATTTAGGTAGTGGGTTCTTGCATAAAATGATAAGAATACTAACTGGTACTCTTATAGAAGTAGGTTTAAATAATCTAAATCCTCTATATGTAAAATCTATATTAGAAGCAAGGGATAGAAGAAAAGCAGGTCCCACTGCTCCAAGTCAGGGATTGTTTATGACTAGTGTAGATTATGAATAATTAATACTTAATTTAGATTACATTTAAAATAAATTTAATTATCTATTTTTGATTTTCATATTTTCTATATATTACAATTTATTTTTGATTATATACTTTTAATATATAAAATTTATTTTTTAAATTATATATTTATTTACAATGGCTAAGCACTCTTTATTCCCACCTTTTTCAAAGTGGGAATTATGTTCCTTTAATAAATAAAAAAATTGCATAATTAATTTTTAAATACAATACGTTGTATGAATATTAGAATTTTTTTGCAATTTGATATAATAAACTTAGCTAATGTCATGAAATAATAATCTTATTTAAATAAACGAAGAAATACTTGCATTATAATGATTATTTGAATAACAAATGTCTTTGAATAATTTACCATTTTAAACTATACTGTTATTAAATTTATTTTTTCAATTGATTTACCCTTATATAACATAGTTATATTTAATATGAATTTAATCAAATATATTTTGTATAAATTCACTTAAATATTAGCTTGTATATTCTTAAATTTTGAGGAGGTTATTTTTTATTATGCTTTATTCTTCGAAAAATAAACAAAGTGATGATTCTTACGCCACTCCTATCTTTGGTATAACTAAGGACAATTATTCATTCCTAAGTATAAAATTAATAAAAACTCTATTGCTCCTGATATAGCTTATAGAATGATTAAAGATGAACTTATGAACGAAGGCAACGCACGTTTAAACTTAGCTACTTTTTGTCAAACTTATATGGAAGATAAAGCTACTAAGATTATGGCAGAAACCTTACAAAAAAACGCTATTGATAAATCAGAATATCCTCAAACTACAGAAATAGAAAATCGTTGTGTTAATATAATTTCAGATCTTTGGAACGTTCCAAAGGATATGGATTTTTTAGGCACTTCTACTGTAGGTTCTTCTGAAGCTTGTATGTTAGGCAGCATGTCTATGAAATTCCGTTGGCGTGATCAAGCTAAAAAAGCTGGTATTGATACTAATAAGAAAAAACCTAATTTAGTAATATCTTCTGGATATCAAGTATGCTGGGAAAAATTCTGTGTATATTGGGATGTTGAAATGCGTACTATACCTATGGATGAAGATAATCTAAGTTTGAATATAGATAAAATTTTTGATTACGTAGATAAATATACTATAGGAATTATAGGTATTTTGGGTATAACTTATACAGGTAAATTTGATGATATTAAAGCATTAGATGATGCCATTGAAAAATATAATAAACTGCATTACATAAAGGTATATATACATGTAGATGCTGCTTCTGGAGGATTTTTTACTCCTTTTATTAATCCAGAAATTTTATGGGATTTTCGCTTGAAAATGTAGTTTCTATAAATGCCTCTGGTCATAAATATGGATTGGTTTACCCAGGAATAGGATGGATACTTTGGAAAGATCAAAAATATCTTCCTAATGAATTAATATTTGAAGTAAGTTATTTAGGAGGCACAATGCCAACTTTAGCTATTAATTTTTCTAGATCTGGAAGCCAAATTATAGGACAATATTATAACTTTTTACGATTTGGGTTTGAAGGATATAAAAAAATTCATGAAAGAACAAAAGACGTAGCTGTGTACATTTCAAAAGAACTTCATAACATGGGATTATTTGAAATATATAATGATGGCAATAAACTTCCTATAGTATGCTATAGATTGAAAGAAAAATCAAATATAAAATGGAATCTTTATGATTTAGCAGATAGATTAGCTATGAAAGGCTGGCAAATCCCTGCATATCCATTGCTTGAAAATCTTAATCATATAATAGTACAAAGAATAGTTTGCCGTTCAGACTTAGGATATAATTTAGCAGAATTATTAATAAAAGATTTTAAAATAGCAATAAATGATTTAAATAATGCACATATATTATTTCATGAAGAAGAAAATCAAGGTCGATATGGATTTACTCACTAAGCTAAAATTTTTATAATAAATAAAATACCTACAATAAATCAATTTGAAAATTTAATTTCATATTTATATTACAAAAAAGATTCTTCAAGGAATAAACTTGTTAAAGTGTATTAAAATCCTTGAAGAATAATAAGAGCAAACCACAAATTTATTTCTAGTTTGCTCTTATTATTCTAAAAAATATCCAGTAAATAGAATAAATATATTATCCATTGGATAAAAAATTAGGTTTAAAATTTATAAAATAAGTGGTTAATTTATTAAATGTTCTTTTTTTATATTATCTTATTTTAAATTATCATTATATAAAAATTTTTTATATTTTTATTACTAAGATTTATGCATTACTAATTTTTTAATTTTAATTCCTAAATTCCCCATATCCTCTCTTAATATTTTCCAACATTCTCTTACAGTTAGATTTTTTGAAGGATCTTTTTTTACATAAACTTTTACAATTTGTTCAGGATTATTGTTCCACTTATAACAATACAGTACTACATCTCCTACCTTTGATTCCAACTTATTTTGTAATATATCGGGAGAATTTTTAACAGTAAATATAAAAACTTCATAGTCTTTATATTTTTCCTTTGATAGAGTTGACTTCTCTTTTACTTTTACTTTTAAGCCATCTGTATCTTCCATACAAATTTCTTGAGATAAATTTGCATACATAAAATGCCCTCCTTAAATATACTAGTATTTTATTTGTTTTTAGAATTTATATTAGGTAGGTAAATTTTATAATTTATTCGTTATTTATATTATAATACAAAACTTGCATTTTTAGTT
>NZ_MRAE01000064.1 GCF_002008345.1 Clostridium tepidum | reverse complement strand
TTAGCAATGCAAGGGATTGTATTTAATGATGATGATTATATAGACGTAGAATTTAATTATAGTAAGCCAATCAATCAGAATGAGTTATTACAAAACTTAAAGACACAATGGGAAATGGGAGCTATATCACTTCAAACTATTATAGAAAAGTCAGAAATAACACAAGATGTAACACAAGAGTTGGCTAGGTTGAAAAGTGAAAATATAGGGGACAAAAAAGAGGATATTAAAACAGATGAAAATAAAGAATTGGCTATCACTGAAAATGATAGCGAGATTGATAAAGAGGTCGGTTAAATAGTGTGTAATGTGCATAATAAATACAAGTGTATGCAGTATAAAAACATTGATATAATAAGGTTTGTGTACAACGGACACATGGGAAATAATATGGGAAATATAATTAAGTAATAGGGTGGATTTAGTGTGGTTAATATAATGGGAAATAGTTGGGAAATAATTCAGCGTATAAATTCGCCCTGTTATAATATATAGTTATAGGTGCTATAAGATTTATTTATAAGAGGAGAAGGATATGCCAAGGGGAAATTATTTCCACTTGCCACAGTATATTACTACACCACTATAACATTGTAATAGTTTATTATACTAAAGTGCTAGTATTGTATATGATAACCTGCTACGCATAGTATGTGTATGAGAAAAAATAAGTATAAAAACATAATACAACATAATATAACTTATGTTGCATTTAGTATATATTTATGATATTATAATAGTAAGAAATGCAACATAATTTATTATTATATTATTAAATCTAATGCAACATAATTTATGGAGGTATGTGTATTATGTTAGAAGTGTTTAAAGATTATATTATTAAAGAAGGTAAGAGCAATAATACAGTAAAGACATATGTAAGACATATACAAGGATATGTAAATTGGTTTAAGGATACAACAGGAGAAGGAATAAATAAATTATATAGAACTAATATATTAGAATATAAATCTTATTTAAAAAATATAAAGAAGGATAGTGCTAAAACAATAAATAATAAACTTAGTGCTTTAGTTAAGTTAAATGAATGTTTAATAGAAGAAGGAATACAAACAGATATAGTAATAACTAAAAAAGATTTTATAAAAGTACAAACACAAGTAGCAAGTTTGGCTACAATAGATAAAAAGGATGTAGAAGCATTTAGGCAAAAAGTTTTAGAAAATGAAGGATTAAGAAATTATTCTATAGTTACAATAATGGCTTATGGAGGATTAAGAATATCAGAAGTATTAAATTTAAAATTAGATGATATAGATTTAACTTCTAAAGAATTAGTAGTTAAAGAAGGTAAAGGCGATAAGGAAAGAATAGTATATATTAATAGTAAGATTGTAGAAGCGGTCAAGGAATATTTAAAAGTTAGAAAAGAAGATAGTACAAATTATTTATTTATAAGTAATAAAGGCGGTAAAATAGATAGAACTGTAATAAATAAAGTATTTAACAAATATAATGATAAGATAACACCACATACATTGAGACATTTTTATTGTAGTAATGCACTTGAAACGGGATTTAGTGTACATGAAGTGGCTAATCAAGCGGGACATAGTAATATCCATACAACTTTATTATATACAAATCCTTCAAAGGAAAAAATGAAAAATAAAGCAGAATTATTATAGTCAGTTTTAAATAACTGGCTATTTTATTTTGCTAAAAAGTAGCGGGAAATATTATTAAATTAATAAAATAAATAAGGTTTTATTATGAAAATAATTATTCGTTCCCCCTTTCTTCTGAAAAAAAAGTACACTAACCATATTTTTACCCACAGAAAAATTTGGGAAGGCAAATTATTTGACATCTAAAAAATCCGTTATCCTTTTGAGGGATAGCGATATTCGACAACCACTTGGAGAAAATGCCAACTGTATCTTAATTAATAGGGACAAAATGTACCTATCAAATTTTATTTTCGGAAATTCGTTTCCACACGAGTGTGTCCAATCTTGGCTTCACCTAACTCAATACCAAAATGGTAATAAGTTCTTAAAAGTAAACTTCAAAATGAAGTTACCATAATAATATAAGGAGGTTTTAACAATGGGAAATGTAAAGTATTCAAAAATAGCAACATCAAACGGATGGATAAAATTACAGGAAAAAGAAACATATGAGAAAGAATTTGATTCATACGAATATTTAAAAATCTATAATGTTACAAATAGGTTAAAGATTTATATAAACAATTCTATGGATTATATTTATCTTTGTAGCGGTGAAGAATTAATTTTACAGGATTTTTCTATAAACAGTATAAAAATAGAATTTGATGAAGTAGGAATAGGTAGTTTAATGTATTATGTTTGTAAGTAAATGACGTATCCTTTGAAGAGTACGTCAAATTTTTAAAATAGTATTTTTAAAGAGGTGATATATAAAAATATGAAAGCGAGGTAATAATTATGGAAAATATATTTACAATAATAGCAAATCAAAGTCCTTTAATGGCTGTAATGCTAGTGTTTTGGTTTTATCAAAGAAAGGACTACAAAGAGTTCGTGGATAGAGTACAAGAAGAAAATAGCAAAAGGGAAATTAATTATCAAGAAACTATCAAAAATTTAAATTTAAATTTGCAAAAGGTAGATAACATTGAGGAAGATGTGAAGGATATAAAAGAAAAATTAAAATAGGAGGTCTTAAAAATGAAAGTATTAGATAGATTAAAACTTGAACTCAACAACAAAGATTATTTTACTGATAAAGAATATACAATATATTTAGAAGAAAATGATTTAACCGCTACAGATGAATATATTAAAAAAGATATGCAAAAGGATATGCTTATTACTGTAGTAGATATTTTAGAAGCAGTAAGCAATGATGTAGATTTAATGAGAAAGGTTATAGACGGAAGTACAGATTTTGAAACTACAGAAGCGTATAAATTATTACGTCAAAGAATTGAAGATATAAAGCAAAGAATAGCCAGTATACCTCAAACAGAAGAAGATTATAGTAATATAAGTTTACTTTTTACTAGAAGGTAAATATTACACACAAGTGTGGAAACTCTTATCACTAAAAATGATATAAGGAAGGTGATAAATTGAATACTTTAAAAAATCATTTTTTACAACAACTAAAAAGAGCAGGTAAAAAGTGTACTATAAATAACAACATATGTTCGATTTGCTTTTTTAAAGAAATTAAAGATAAAGAATACATAGACACAAAATATATGTTCATGTTTAAAGATGTAAATGTAAATCAAGGTGATATAATAGATTGTTTAGGACAAAAATGGATTGTAATACAACAACAAGAAAATTACAATGAAGTGTATATTATTTATACTGTAAGAAGAATAAATAATAAATTAAATTTTCAATTTGGAGATGGAGTATATTCTATTCCAGTAATTGTAGAAGATTCAATTCAAAGTGTAACGGGGAATATTCCTATTGGAGATGGAAAAATACAAGTAATAACACAAGCAAATAATATAACAGATTATTTAGTGGAGCAAACAAGATTTTTATTATATAATAATGCATATCAGATTGAAGGATATACACAAACAGAAAAGAATATTATTAAATTCTATTGTAAAAAGGGACAAATACAAACTAATATAGATGATTTAGAAAATGAAATAGCTTACAATGAAAAATTATTAAAAATATACATAAATAACAAATATGAAATCGCCATAATGGGCGAAACAATAGATATTAAAGAAAATGAAAGCAAAGTAATTGATATAGAATTTAAAAAAAATAATCAAATTGATACCGCTCCAAATATAAATTACATATATGATAGCAACTATGTCAAATTTGATAAAGATACTAAAACTATAACAGGTTTGCAAGTCGGTAAAACCGATTTGAAAATCATATATAATAATGTAGAAAAAATTATAAAAGTAAATGTAGCACAAACAGTATATAAAATAGAATGTAATACAACAGATATAAAAATCAATAAAGGAGAAACCGCTACAATAGATGCAAAATTCTACAAAGATGGTGTAGAAGATACTAATGCAGTAGTAGAATATACAAGTAACTCTATTAATATTGCGACAGTTGATAAAGGAATTATAACAGGAGTAGGAGCAGGAAACACTACAATAGTAATAAGATATAATAATGTAGAAAAAATAATTAATATTGTTGTAGAAGAAGTAAAAACAGGATTACAAATAACAGGTGCTGATACACATAAAGTTGGTAGAATGCAACAATACACTATAGAAAATCCTCAAAACAAAGATATTAAATGTACTTTAAATGTAGATTCTTCAATTGCTAAAATAAGAGAAACAACAAATACAAGTGTATCTATATTGGCTACTAGAGATACAAACAATATAGGAAAAACATATATTATTAGAGTAGAATTATTAGAAGATAAAAATATATTTGTTGAAAAAGAAATTACTTTAGTACCTCAATTTTAGTTGATTCTTTCTTGTAGTGAGTATATAATTAAATGAAGGAAAATATAGTAACTGATATGTATTTAAAGTATACTTAATAAAAAGCATATTAAAATAGATATGGTAGGAGAATAATTGGAATTAATTAGGTCTTCAAAACCGAGTTGTCGTGCTAAGACCACGATAGGTGGGTTCGATTCCCACATATTCCCGCCAAATTTTAAAATAAACCTCTAAGCAAGTAAACCTAAGAAATAGGTTATGAAGCTTAGAGGTTTTATTGCTATTTTCATAAATTTAAGGGTTATAATATTTTAAACTGTAGAAATGATGGTTGTTTATATAAGGGTTATCTAGTTTTTTATTTTATAAAACATTTTATAAGATATTTATATATTAAATTAATAAAGTTATCATAAATTATTAAATATAAATATTTTATAAATTAAATAGCCAGTTAAATATTACAATTAATTATATAAAAGTATAAATAATCTATAAATTAGTAATAGAATTAAATATAATACTGACTTATAGGTTTTGTTATTTTAGAAAAAATTACTTAAAAGCTGTGTGAAATCAAATTAAAGTTATTAAAATTAAGTATTTAATTGCTATTGTGAAGACTATTTAAGTAAACTTATCAATTTTAATAACTATCTTACAATGGTATTTTATTTTTAAATTTCTACTAATAAATTTGTTTTTTTATTATACATTATGTAAATTTTTAAAAATCATATATCTATTTTTGAAAGTTTAATATTTTAATAATAACAGTATATAAAATTTCATAAATTATGTGTTAAATTAGTTTAATTGTATATAATTAAAGTATATAATAAGTTAATTGATATTATATAAAGACTTAATTAATATATACGACAATAGAATTAGCAAAAGTATGTAGTTTATAGTTTGGAGGTAGGGATCCTTGACTAATTTTTATAATTATACATGGGTAGATGTGGTTAAACACTTAAATAGCGATTCTTATACAGGTCTTTTAGAAAGTCAAATAGATTTACATAAAAAAAAATATGGTGTTAATGAATTTCATTTTGGCAAAAAAAAGAATATATTTTATCTTATACTAAAAGAAATGATACAGTTATGGTTTATAAATATAATTTTATGTTTTGTTTTATTTTTTTTAAATAAAGAGGGTATTTATTTTTTGATATTAATTTTTATAGCTTTAATTTATTTAGTTTCTATAATTTATGTAGAATTAAAGGAATTGAAAAATATAAATATGCTAGAAAGATTGAGTGTAACTAGTTCTAGAGTATTAAGAGGTGGTATAACTAAAAATATAAGTTCTATTGACTTAGTAGTAGGAGATATCGTTAGATTAAAATCAGGAGATATAGTACCAGCAGATATAAGAATAATAGAATCCGAAAGATTAAAGGTAAATGAAGCTGTAATTACTGGGGAGAATTATGTAGTAGAAAAATATTCTACTAAAATAGAAGATCAAGAAATAAGTACTTCGGAAATGAAAAATATATTATTTAAGTCTTCAACTATAATTTCTGGTGAAGCATTGGGAATAGTAATAGCTGTAGGTGAAAATACAGAAGCATTTAATATATTAAGTAAATCTTCAGAAGAGGGAGAAGAAAAATTTTCTTTAAAAAATAGAATAACAAAGCTTGCCAATAAAGTATCATTAATATTTTTAATATTAACTATTTTGGTAGGTTGCACAAATTATGTAATAGGTGGTAACATACAAACTGTTATAAGAAACAGTTCTATATTAATACTTTCATATATTCCAGTTACACTTATTTTAATTATTATATTTAGTTTGTTTATTATAACCAAAAAAATGAAAAAAGAAGGTATAATTTTAAAAAATATATCTATAATAGAGAAATTTGCTAAAGCATCTATAGTATTTATAAATAAAACTGGAGCGATATCTAAAAAAAATATGTCAGTAAAAAGGATGTATACTAATGGAAAATTTATTCCTTTAAATGAGGAAACTATAAAAATAGATAGAGAATTTAAAGAGAATTTAAATGTAATAAGACTTTTACAAATAGGAGTTTTATGTAATGATACGGATTTTAAAATAGGAGAAATAAAGAATGTTAAAAATGATTATGCAGAAATAGCTTTAACAGAGTTTGCTATGCGAAATGGCATAAATAAAAATTCTTTAGAAGAAGAAAATAATAGAGTATTTCCAATACCATACGATACAGAGAAAAGAATTATGACTACAGTTAATAAAGTAGATGGTAATTACAGAGCAAATATAAAAGGATCTTTAGAAAGTATATTAAGTAAATGTACTCATATAATGAAAAATGGCATAGAAATGGAAATAACTGAAGAAGATATAAATAATATAAAGATGGCAGATATGGAAATGTCTAAAGAAAGTTTATTTGTTTTAGGATTTGCCTATAGAAGTTTTAATTATGAACCAAGCATTAAAGAAAATTTAGAAAGTAATTTAGTTTTTGTAGGAATTATAGGATTTGACAATCCTTTAAAAGATAACTGGGAAGAAGCTATAAATTTATCTAGATATCTTTGTGTATATCCTATAATAATTACAGAAGATAATAAACTTACAGCGTATTATACTGGACTAAAGTTAGGTATATTAAGAAAAGTAAACCAAGTTATATCAGGTGTAGAAATGGATAATATGAAAGAAGAAGAAATTACAAATAATATAGATAAGATAAAAATTTTTTCTAGAATAAATTATAAACATAAAATAAAAATGGTAAATAATTATAAAAATAAAGGATATATAACTGTTATGGAAGGTGTTAAAGTTAATGATTTGCCAGCATTAAAGTCAGCAGATGTAGGTATAACAGATTCAAATAATAATTTACTTCAAAAATTTTCAGATATAGTATTAGAGGATTGGAGTTTAAAAAATCTATTAATGAGTATAGTAGATTGTAGAAAGATTTTACAATCTTCAAAAAATATCATTATGTATATAATAACTGTGTTATTAGCTATATTTTTATTTTCTATGACAATTAGTAGTTTTTATTATAATTCAGAATTAAAGTTTTATATACTTTGGATTAATTCTGTTACTATATTAATATCATCTTTAGCTATTATGTTTCAATATAAAGAAGAAGATTATTCTATAAATAGCATAAAAGAAAAAAGTGATTTAATTAAAAAAATTAGTTGGAAAGTAATTTCTACAGCTTTAATAATAAGTATAATTTCATTTTTAAATTTTAAATTTTCTTATTCATATTCTAAAGAAACATCTGGAATAAGTTCATTTTTCATATTGAATTTATTAGTAAGTACTAGTATAT
>NZ_MRAE01000063.1 GCF_002008345.1 Clostridium tepidum | reverse complement strand
CAGTAAAATCAATGGATTGAGAGATTGAATGGAAGTAAAAATGGAGAGAAGAAATGGAAAGAATTCTCCTTAAACCTTCTTCCTTAACTCTCTATAAATCCTCAATTTTGCAACTACTTTATTTTCATTTTTTCCATTGAAAAATCAAAAATGCAACTACTTTAAATTGTGAAAAACAAAAATGGAGTAAATAAACGGATAATTGGAAGAGAATAACAAGCCAGTATTCTCAAGGGTTTGAGGGCTGTCTATAAAAGGACTTTATTTGAAAAGGGAAAGAAGTTTGTTTGAGGTGCATACGAATATAAATCCCATTTTATGTCTATTATTGAAATAGGAGATAAAATGGGAGGTTTTTTATAATGAAAAAATTAAATGATAGAAAAAATGAAAAAAAATTACTGCTAGAATCTATAGACAGTGTAATATCAGAGATAAACAATATAAGAAGGTTATTTGAGAATACAAGTGATCCCAAATTAATTGATTATGCTATTTATATGGAAGAAGCATTAAAAGCTAAATATATTTATCTTTTAAAAGAAGCTAAACAAAAAGGTATTAAAGTAGAATATTGTGATACAATAAAAGAGGTTGAAGTAGGATAAAACTTACATTTAATAAGCCATTAGAAATATAAAATTCTAATGGTTTATTTTTATTTAATATAATATTAAAATAATATATAATTTTTAGTATTAGTATAGAATATAAATATAATATATAAATTAGAGGGAGCTGAATTTATGGGAGTGGAATATATTGCTTATTTTATTTTAGCTATATTTTTATTATTTTTATTAGTAAAAATATTTTCATGGCCATTAAAAATTTTATTAAGCTTAATAGGGAATGCTATTTTAGGAACAATATTATTATTTATTTTGAATATATTTGGGAAAGCTTTTAATTTTTACATAGGTATAAATATATGGACAGCATTAATAGCGGGATTTTTTGGAATACCAGGAGTTATATTTCTTATAATATTTAAATTATTTTTATAATACTGTGGATAACTTTAAAAAAATAAATGTTTTCAACAATTATCAAGGCTTTATGTGGATAAAATCTGTGGATATGTGTATAATTATATGTGAAGTTTATATATTGAACATGAGAGGAGGATTATCGAAAAAATTTTCGATAAAATAAATTTGAAAATAGATAAAAATATAGTAAAAGCTAAGTTCGTAAAAAGGCCTAATAGATTTCAGGCTTATGTAAAAATAAATAATGAAATAGAAATTGTACATGTTCCTAACACAGGAAGATGTAAAGAGATATTAATCCCAGGTTCTACGGTTATATTAAGAGAAGAAAATAATGAAAATAGAAAAACCAGATATGATTTAATAGCAGCATATAAAGAGAATATGCTTATAAATATAGACTCTCAGATACCTAATAAGGTAGTTTATGAGGCATTAATAAATTCTAAAATAGAAGTATTTAAAGAATACACTAATATAAAAAGAGAAAAAACTTTTGGAAAAAGCAGATTTGATTTTAAATTAGAAAAAGAAAATGGGGAAATATATTATTTGGAAGTAAAAGGAGTAACTCTTGAAAATAGTGGTATAACTATGTTTCCAGATGCACCTACAGAAAGAGGAACAAAACATATATTAGAACTGATAGATGTAAAAAACAAAGGTATGGGTGCAGGTATATTATTTTTAATACAATTATGTGGTGTTAAAAAATTTACGCCAAACCATAAAATGGATGAAAATTTTGGAAAAGCTTTAAAGCTAGCACAAGAAAAAGGCGTAGAAATTTTAGCCTATGATTGTTTAGTTGAAGAAAACAGCATTTCTTTAAACAATCCTATACCAATCGAAATATAGATAAATTTTAAAATTACGAGAATTGGAGGGAAAGCTTTTTATTAAGCTAAGTATATGAAATTTAAGTATTGTCCATTATGTGGGGAAAAATTAATTGAAAAGTATAGTTGGGACGAAGGTGGAGTTCCATATTGTGAGAGACATAATATAATGTATTTTGATACTCCTAAACCTTGTGTTGTAGTAGGTATAATTAAAGATGATAAAGTATTGTTGTTAAAACAAAGTTACATATATAAAAATTCTAAAGTTCTTTTATCAGGATATGTATCTAGTGGAGAGACTATTGAAGAGACAGTTCATAGAGAAGTTAAAGAGGAAGCTGGTATTAATATAAAGGATTTGAAATATTTAGGTAGTGATTATCTAGAGAGCAAAGATATAGTTATGATTACATTTATGGCAACATATAAAGATGGAGAATTAAATAAATCGGAAGAGGTAGAATGGATTAATTGGATACCTATAAAAGAGGCTATAGATCATATGGAAGAAGATGAAATTGGGAAAAAGGTAATAAGAAAAATAATGCTTAACTATTAAAAAAATTATATGTGAATAAATTTAAAATTTTAGTAAGAAGATAAAAATAAGAAGGTTTTTCATAAGTACATATAGAATTTACTTATAAAAAATTCAAGCTTTTAAGGAGGAAAAAATGAGTAACAAAATTGAAAAAACACCTAAACGTGTACCAGAAATAAAAGGTGTGTTAAGAAGCCATATGATAGAAGTTCCTTCAATTATTAGAGAAGCTAGTGGCATTAGAGTTTTTGGAAAAAGAATAAAATCTTTTGTGTATAGTACAGATGTTGCTGTTATTAAAAATACTAATGCAGATGCTGTAATAGCAGTGTATCCTTTTACTCCTCAACCGATAATAACTCAATCTTTGGTTTTAGCTGCAGATATTCCTGTTTTCTGTGGTGTAGGAGGGGGATTAACTACAGGAAAGAGAGTTGTAAATTTAGCTTTAGATGCTGAATTTAAAGGTGCGATGGGAGTTGTTGTAAACAATCCAACACCTAATGATGTAATACAGCAAATAAAGGATACTATAGATATCCCTATTGTAGTAACAGTTGTATCCGAGTATGAGGATATAGAAGCTAGGATTAATTCAGGAGCCACTATACTTAATATATCAGGAGCTAAAAGAACTGCATACATAGTTAGAGAAATAAGAAAACGATATCCTGATTTTCCTATAATAGCTACAGGGGGTCCAAATGAAGAGAGCATAAAAGAAACCATAAAAGCAGGTGCAAACGCTATAACTTATACACCTCCTACAGCATCAGAAATATTTAGTGAAGTTATGGATAAATATAGAGTTAATTTTAAAAAGGAACATGATAGAGAAGAAAACAAATAATTATAAAGAAGCTGTCAAAAATAGCTTTAATTTTAAAAATGTAAATATAACTAAAATACTTCATAAAGTGAATTTTTTATTAAGCAGTTCTAAGTTTGATTTATTAAAAGTTTTTGTTTAATAGGTAGGCAACTTATGGTTTTGTTATTTCATCGCATATATTATGAGAAAATACAAAAGTTTTTAATTTTATTAAATTAAGAACTGCAAATCTTGTTAATATGCTAACTATATGTGTTTTTTATATTTACTATATTAAAATTAAAGCTAATATTATTTTTTAGAAATCCTATTTTAAGAAAATTTTAATACTTTTGTAAATATATTTAATATATATAATGTTATTATAAAATAATGTAAGTGTATATTTAGAAAAGTATTAGGATTGGAGGACCAATATGAATGGTATATTATTTTATTTTAGTGGGACGGGCAATACTAAATGGGTAGCAGATAAAATAGAAAATAAATTGTCTAAACTAAATAATACTATACATAAAGTTAATATAGAAAATATTGATGACGATGTATTAAATAATATTGATAATTATGATTTTATAATAATAGGAACACCAATTTATGCTGAGATGGGTCCCAAATTAATAAATGATTTTGCTAATAGCATTCCTAAAGTAAAGAAAAGAATTAAATGTATATTATATTCAACTCAAGGTGGAAATACTGCTTGTGCAGTAGAAAATATACATAAAATTTTACATAACAAAGGTTATGATGTGGTCATAAAGGCCAATATAAAAATGATAAATAATTATTATTTTTCTATAGGTAAAAAACCAGATAAGGTTGAAATAGAAAATATATTAAAAGATTCAGAAAAAAAAGTTGAAGTAATTATAGATAAATTTTTAAAAGGAGAAAAATATTTAGAGAAAGTAAGCAAAACTAGATTATTTTTTGGGAAAATAGCATCTAAAGGTTTTAATAAAATTCTTCCTAAATTTTCAAATAATCTTAAATCTACAGATTATTGTACTAAATGTGGTATGTGCGTTAGAAATTGTCCAAAGGGAAATATAGTATTTGAAAATGGAGGAGTAGTTTTTCATAGTAATTGTATGTTGTGTTTAAGATGTATATATATATGTCCAAATAATGCAATATTTTATAAAGAAAAGAGAATAGATCAAATAGAAAAAAATATGATAAAATTTTTGGACATAAAATAGGAGGAAGATGATTATAATATGAATATAAATAATAATAATTGTAGTAAATGTATAAATATATTAAAAAGTGATTGCCAGGGGAGTTTAGAAAATTGTATTTGCAAAAAGTGTGTTAGAAACATAGAGAAATGCATAATTACTAAATATTGTTCAGAAACAGAATCTACATTGAGTATATAGTATTTGGTAAAAAATACAATGCGTTGATAATAAAACAAAAATATGGTAATATTTAAAATATACTGAATTATTATATTTAAAAAATAGATAATAACAGTTTTTAAAGTTTTATTTTTTAATAATATATAAATCATGTTTCAGAATAAGGGTAAATGATTATATATTGTTGTGAAAGCTATAATTTTATAACAATCTAACGGGTAAAGATATTGGGAAATAGGTTTGTTATAAAAATTTATAAACTTTATAAACTGTTTATATTTTAAACCTCTATTCTTAGATTGATCGGTTATATATAAGAATAGGGGTTTTTATAATTTTTGTAGATTAAACAATTCATTTTATTATAAAATAGTAATAGATGAATAAAAAAAGGAGGACTAAAATGGATAATTGGTTACAAAGAACTGAATTTTTAATAGGAAAAGAGGCTATAGAAAAATTAAATAAAAGTAAAGTTGTAGTTTTAGGTATTGGAGGGGTTGGAAGTTTTGTAGTAGAAGGATTAGTTAGATCTGGAGTAGGAGATATAACAATAGTTGATAATGATATAGTAGATATAACTAATATGAATAGGCAAATTCATGCTAATTTAAATACTGTTGGTAAATCAAAGGTTAAAGTTATGAAAGATAGAATATTATCTATAAATCCTAATTGTAATGTTACAACTCATCAAGTTTTTATAAATAAAGATAATATAAGTGAAATAGTAAAGAAAGATACAGATTATGTTGTAGATGCTATAGATACTGTTTCTTCTAAAATATTAAGTGTAGTATGGTGTGATAAAAATAATATAAATATAATAAGTAGCATGGGAACAGCAAACAAGTTAAATCCTAATAAATTAAAAATATCAGATATATATGATACTAAAGTGTGTCCATTAGCTAAGATTATGAGATATGAACTTAGAAAGAGAAATATAAAAAGTCTAAAAGTTTTATATTCAGAAGAAACTCCAATAAAAGGTAATGATAGGCCAGTGAATGATAAAGGTAGACCAATTCCAGCTAGTATATCTTTTGTTCCTCCTTGTGCTGGTCTTATGATAGCGGGAGAAGTGGTAAGAGATATAATTAAATAAGGGATATATTAAATAAATGGATTGGGGGGATAAGTCATAAAAAATAAAAATTTTATATTATTGTTATATATTTTTTTAACTATGATGTTAATAGCCGTTTGTGATAGTACAAGAGGAATTTTTATTCCTATATTTAAAAATGAGTTTAATGTAAATAATACTAAAATAGGATTAATGATTACTATAAGTACGCTAGGATATACATTATTTACATATTTAGGAGGAATATTGTGCGAAAAGAAAGGTCAGAAAAAAGTTTATTCTATAGGACTTTTAATAATAAGTATATGTTTTCTTTTATTAAATTTTGTGCCTAATTACATAATTCTTGTTGTTTTAATGTTTTTGATAAATGGAGGACAAGCTTTTTTAGCTATATCTAGTAATACAATAATACCTATAATTTTTATAAGTTTTCAGGCTATAATAATGAATATGACTCATTTTAATTATGGTATGGGATTAGCTTTATCACAAAGAATTTTTGGCATACTTTTATACAAAGGTATAACATGGAGAAGGATATACCTTTGTTTATCAATAATAACTTTTATAGTATACTTACTGTTATTATTTTTTATTAAAATTCCTGTGATTAATAAATTAAAAGATGATAATAAAATAAGATCAAAAGAAGTTTTTAAGGATAAATTATTGTATTTTTATATATTTGGGTTAGGATTTTACGTATTTAGTGAAATAGCTACAGGAAATTGGTTTGTTAATTTAATGGAGAACGGATATAAGTATAATAAAAATCAAAGTTCATATTACATATTTTTATTTTCAGCTTTACTTGCTTTAGGAAGACTATTCGGAGGATTTTTAGTAGAAAAATTCAGTTATATAAAGGCAGTATGTTTATCTTTGACTATGGCTTTAATAATGTATACTTTAGGAATAACATTAGGGCAGAATGGGTTAATTTTAATATCATTATCTGGAATATTTTTTTCTATAATATATCCTACAGTAGTGCTAACTATTAGCAAAGTATATTTCACTAATAGTTCCTATGTAACAGGAATAGTAGTAACTTTATCTTCTTTTGTAAATATGATTATAAATTTTTTTATGGGATGTTTAAATGATTTAATAGGTATTTATGCATCATATTATCTTATTCCTATAAGCTTGTTTATTTCTTTAATGTTCATGTTTTTTATACATAAAAATATAAAGAAATTAGCTTAAAAATTTTGACGTGTAGGGGAGAGGATTTATGAATAATAAATTTAAGGTGAGTATAGAATTAGCTAAAGGTACAGAAGATGAATATATAGTTAAAGATATTACAGGAATAAGTATCGGCAGAATATTTATACTAGAGTTATCAAAAAAGAATAAATATGGTTGCTTTAGATTGAATCTTTATAGAGATGGTGAAGATTCAAATATTTATTTAAATTATATATTAAAAGATTTTTTACAATATTTATTCTATAAAAAAGGACTTTGTAAAATAAATATTATAATTAATGAAAATATGAATACAAATGTTTTTACAGAATATGGATTTTACTTAGAAGGAATTATAAATCATAGTAGATTAATAGAAGGAATAAAAACTAGTGAATTTTTATTTGGATTAGATATAGATACTTTTAGAAAGGCTAATATATATAGAGAATTAAGTATAGAAGGAAAAAATATAACTTTAAAACTATTAACCCCTGTAAATGCCCAAGAAGTATTAGATTATTATATAAGAAATGAAAATCATTTAAAAGATTACGAACCCACACGAGATAAAAATTTTTATACTTTAAAAGGTCAAAGAGATATATTAATGGATTCATATAAACAATACTTAAATGGGAATAGTTTGGAATTTGGTATATATAAAGATAAAAAATTTATAGGAAAAATAAAGATATCAAATATAATAATGGGTGTATTAAAGAATTGTATCGTAGGATATTCCATAGACAAATATTTCCAGGGAAATGGATATATGAAAGAAGCACTTAATTTATTAATAGATTATACATTTAGTGAAGTTAATATACATAGAATAGAAGCGTCAACGTTGATAGATAATATTAGATCTCAAAAAGTATTAGAAAGTTGTGGATTTAAAAAACTAGGCATAAATGAAAAATATTTATATATAAATGGAAGATGGCAAGATCATGTTACATATTATATAACAAATAATAATATGTAAATAAACTATGCTGGGTGTGTCGTATATACCTATCTTTAGATACTTAGAGTATTTAAAAGAAAATTAATATATAATTTAATATAAAGATGTATTTAGTAATAAACAGGTATAATATATGTGATATAATAACAACTGTTCTTTGGTTCCGGAAAGTAAAAGGAATCGAGAAAGTTGTTATTTTTTTATTACGAAAAATACAACAAAAACAAATTTGAAAAAAGTTCTTGACAAAGAACAACAAATTTGATAGGATATAAAAGTCGCTGAGGCGACATGGTCTTTGAAAATTAAACAGAGAATTAACAAGAAATATTCTTGTAACAGCCAGTAAGATAAGGTATTAAACCTTGTCAATGAATTTGAGAAGAGATTAAACTTTTAAATTTAGAGTTTGATCCTGGCTCAGGACGAACGCTGGCGGCGTGCTTAACACATGCAAGTCGAGCGATGAAGCTTCCTTCGGGAAGTGGATTAGCGGCGGACGGGTGAGTAACACGTGGGTAACCTACCTCAAAGTGGGGGATAGCCTCCCGAAAGGGAGATTAATACCGCATAATATAAGAAAATCGCATGATTATCTTATCAAAGATTTATCGCTTTGAGATGGACC
>NZ_MRAE01000062.1 GCF_002008345.1 Clostridium tepidum | reverse complement strand
CTATTATATAACGTATATAGATATATAATATATGCAAAAGTAATTATATTATATATAGTCATATAATTTTTTAATTACATTATATTGTATTTTTTGTAATTATACAATATAAAAGTTATTAATATATAAAATATATTAAAATATTATAGTTATAAATTTATAATAATTATTTTGTTAAAAATAATTATTATAAATTTAATTTTTTTAAGGAGGGATTATTCATATTACTTAGTGACAAGATATTAATAGAAATTTATAAATTTAATTATTTATAAAATAGATGAAATGGAGAGATGATATTGAATGTTAAAGATAATAAAGCACTTAAAACCATTTATTGCTTCAATACTTTTAGTATTGGGTCTTTTATTTGTTCAAGCCGTATGTGATTTATCACTACCAGATTATATGTCCAATATTGTTAATGTTGGTATTCAGCAAGGTGGTATATCGAATGCAGTACCAGAAGTAATTCGTAAAAATGAATTAGAAAAAATTAAGATCTTTTTAGATAATAAGGACACACAAAAGATAGAGGATAATTATATACTTTTAAATAAAGATAATCTTTCTAAAGATGAATTTGAAAATTATTTAAAAGATTATCCTAATCTTAATAAAGAACCTATATATAAATTAAATACAAAAGATAAAAAAACAATAAATGAGCTAAATGATATATTTGGAAAACCAATTCTTATGGTTAGTGGAATAGAAAAAATTGATATATCAAAGCTAAATAATATTAATAAAGAAACAGAAACAAAAAATAAGGCTAATATTAAAACTCAAAAAAATATTAATACAAAGAATTTTTCAGAAGATAAAATGCCTAAAGTTACTTCTAATAGTAAAACAGCACAAAATAATGCAGATATACTTTTAAAAATGCCAAAGGAACAAATAAATTTAATAAAAGAGAGTTTAAATAAAAAATTAAAAGATATGCCTGATAGTATGATTACTCAATCAGCAGTTATTTTTGTTAAAGATGAGTATAAAGCTATAGGAATAGATACAGATAAGCTTCAATCAAGTTATATTATTAAAGAAGGAGCTAAAATGTTACTTTTAGCTTTGCTTAGTATGGTAGCTACAGTTATGGTAACTATGTTAGCTTCAAGAATAGCTGCAGGTCTTGGAAGAAATCTTAGAGGTAAGGTATTTAAAAAGGTTACTAATTTTTCTAAAGTAGAATTTGATAGATTTTCTACAGCTTCCTTGATTACAAGAAGTACAAATGATATTCAACAAGTGCAAAATTTTATGGTAATGTTACTTAGAATAGTGTTTTATGCACCTATATTAGGTGTAGGTGGAATATTAAAAGTTTTAAAGACAGACACTTCAATGGCTTGGATTATAGCTATAGCAGTTATGTCAATTTTAACTTTAGTTATTGTTTTATTTGGAATAGCTATACCTAAGTTTAAAAAGGTTCAAAAGTTAATAGATAAAATAAATTTAATAACTCGTGAATCTTTAATAGGAATGTTAGTAATACGTGCATTTAACACAGAAAAACATGAAGAAGAAAAATTTGATAAAACTAATAAAGAGTTGACACGTACTAATTTATTTATAAATCGTGCAATGATGATGATGATGCCTATGATGATGCTAATTATGAATCTTATAACTTTATTAATTGTGTGGGTAGGATCACATCAAGTAGATACAGGAGCTATGCAAGTAGGAGACATGATGGCTTTTATGCAATATACAATGCAAATAATTATGGCGTTCTTAATGATTTCCATAGTATCTATTATGCTTCCACGTGCTTCTGTATCAGCCCAACGTATAGGTGAAGTTATAGATATGCCAATTACTATTAAAGATGTGGAAAATCCAAAAGAATTTTTAAAGAATAAAAAAGGATATGTAGAGTTTAAAAATGTTTCCTTTAGATATGAAGGTGCAAAAAAGTATGTGCTTTCTAATATTACTTTTGATGCAAAGCCTGGAGAAACTACAGCCTTCATAGGAAGTACAGGTAGTGGTAAATCTACTTTAATAAATCTAATACCAAGATTTTATGATGTGACAGATGGAGAGATATTAATAGATGGAGTCAATTTAAAAGAAGTATCTCAAAAAGAGTTAAGAGAAAAAATAGGTTATGTGCCACAAAAAGGAATATTGTTTTCAGGAACTATAGAAAGTAATATTAAATATGGTAATGAATTAGCTACAAATAAGGATATGGAAAAAGCAGCAACAATAGCTCAAGCTATGGAATTTATAGAATCTAAAGAACAAGGATTTAAAGAAGAGGTATCTCAGGGAGGAACCAATGTTTCAGGAGGTCAAAAACAAAGGCTTTCTATTGCACGTGCTATTGTAAGAAAACCAGATATATATATTTTTGATGATAGTTTTTCAGCTCTTGATTTTAAAACTGATGCGCGTCTTAGAAAAGCTTTAAAAGATGAAACAAAAGAAAGTACAGTATTAATTGTAGCTCAAAGAATAAGCACTATAATAAATGCTGATAAGATAATCGTATTAGATGAAGGAAAAATGGTTGGAATGGGTACACATGATGAATTAATGAAAAATTGTGAGGTTTATAAGGAAATCGCCTTATCACAACTTTCAAAGGAGGAACTTTTATCATGAGCAATAGAAAAATAGAAAATAAAAGAAAAGGTGGCTTCGGTCCAGGTCACGGTGGACCTATGGGGTCAGGTGAGAAGGCAAAAGATTTTAAAGGAACAATGAAAAATTTAGGTAAATATATAATGCCTTATAAAATACATATAATTTTTGTAATTATTCTTGCTATAGGTAGTGCTGCTTTTTCTATAGCAGGACCTAAAATTTTAGGAAAAGCTACTACAAAATTATTTGAAGGATTAGTACAAAAGGTTACTGGCGTAAAAGGTGCTTTTATTGATTTTGACTATATAGGTAAAATAATAATTTTACTTTTAGGGTTATATATAATAAGTGCTGTATTTTCTTTTGTACAAGGTTATATAATGTCTTCAGTGGCTCAAAATATATCTTATGAACTTAGGCGTGAAATTTCTAAAAAAATAAACCGCATGCCTATTAAATATTTTGATAACAAAACACATGGAGAAGTATTATCTAGAATTACCAATGATGTAGATACGGTGAGTCAAAGTTTAAATCAAAGTATGTCTCAAATAATTACTTCTATCGTTACCATAATAGGTGTACTGATTATGATGTTATCTATAAGTTGGCAAATGACTCTTATAGCTTTATTGATATTACCTACATCAATGGCTGTTATAATGGCTGTAGTAAAAAAATCACAAAAATACTTTAAAGCTCAACAAGAAGACTTAGGTAATATTAATGGGCATGTAGAAGAAGTTTATGGTGGACATAATATAATGAAAGCTTTCAATAGAGAAGAAGAGGCCATAGAAAAGTTTGATAAAATAAATGATAAACTTTATAGTTCAGCTTGGAAATCTCAATTCTTATCTGGAATGATGATGCCAATTATGTCTTTCATAGGTAATATAGGATATGTATTTGTATCTATTTTAGGTGGATGGTTTGCTATAAAGAAAACTATTGAAGTTGGAGATATATTATCTTTTATTCAATATGTTAAAAGTTTTAATCAACCTATATCTCAGGTAGCTCAAATAGCTAATGTACTTCAATCTACAGCAGCAGCAGCAGAAAGAGTTTTTGAGTTTATTGAGGAAGAAGAGGAAGTCAAAGAAACAGAAAATCCTGTTAAACTTGAAAAAGTTTCTGGGCAAGTTGAATTTAAAAATGTTAAATTTGGCTATAATCAGGATAAAATTATAATAAATGATTTTAATGCTAAAATTAAACCAGGACAAAAGGTAGCTATTGTAGGACCAACAGGAGCTGGTAAGACCACTATTATTAAACTTTTAATGCGTTTTTATGATGTAAATAATGGCGGAATATTTATAGATGGTCATAATATAAAGGATTTTAAAAGATCAGATTTACGTAATATGTTTGGAATGGTTCTTCAAGATACTTTCTTGTTTACAGGTACTATAAAAGAAAATATAGCTTATGGAAAACTTGGAGCTACTGATAAAGAAGTAATTGAGGCAGCAAAATCAGCTCATGTTCATAATTTTGTAGAAACCTTGCCTAATGGGTATGACATGGAATTAAATGAAGAAGCAAGTAATATTTCTCAAGGACAAAAACAATTATTAACTATAGCTCGTGCAATATTATCAGATCCTAAAATATTAATATTGGATGAAGCTACTAGTTCCGTAGATACTCGTACAGAATTACTTATACAAAAAGCTATGGAAAATCTAATGGAAGGAAGAACAAGTTTTATAATTGCACATAGATTATCCACTATTAAAGATGCAGATTTAATTCTTGTAATGAAAGATGGAGATATTGTAGAACAGGGAAATCATGAAGAATTGTTAAAGGCTAATGGTTTTTATTCCTCACTTTATAATAGCCAATTTGAAAGTGCAGAAGAAGTATCTTAAAAATATTTGTTTATAAGTATCAAAATAAAAAATTCAGGTGATAAACATTAACTAGTTTATTACCTGAATTTTTTATATATTTTTACCTTTCAGTAGGAATAATTAAATTAATTTTTATAATCTATTATAAATCTTTATAAAATCTTTAAAATTATCCTTTAATATAAAAGTGCAGAGAAAATAAAGGGAGGATTTAGAGATGAATAATATAATAGAAGTTAAAAATTTAAGTAAAAACATTAAAGGAAAAACTATTATAGAGAATATGAGTTTTAATATTGAAAAGGTATTTTTGCAAGTATTAAAAACTGGGGAGGTATCTTTATAATGAAACTTTTTAAAAGTGAGTTTGAAAGGTTATGGAAGAACAAATTAACTTTATTTTGTTTCATACTAATGCCTCTTGCTATAATAGGATCTTCAAAGTATTACCTTGGAAATAATTTGAAATTATCTATAACTAGTATTGAGTATACTTCTTTCGGCAATTATTCTTTTATGATGTTTCAAGAAATGTTAATTACTTTATTTGATTTTATTACTATGTTATTTGTATGTATATCCATTACGGAGGAATATAGAAATGGGTCAATTAGACTGATTATGATAAGAGGGTATTCTTTCAAAGAAATATATTTTGCTAAAATAGTCTCTATTATATCTATAATATTTATATTGTTTGTAATGTGTTTTATACTGTCTACATCAATTGGATATTTTATAGCACCTAAATTATATAGGGTAAAACTTTTTTTTTCATAGTAGTACCGTAAGTAATTTAAATGCTATATTGTATTCTTTGCTTTAGGATTTTTAACTGTTTTAGCAATGCTTTCTGTATTTGCTCTTTTTTCAGTGACTTTTAAGAGTACTACAGGAACTATATCTGCCTGTATATGTTTTTTATGGGAAGTTTTATTTTTTCAAAAATTATTGATCAATGTAAAATTATACTAATTAAAAATCTACACATAAAATATATTTATTTAAGAATCTATTTATAGAATGTATGATATGGATTGTTATGTATTATAAGTATGAAAACTATATAATATTGTATGTAAATCAAGATTTAAAATTATTAAATATTTTGGATTTATAGAGATAAAACTAGATTTTTAATTTGAATTTTGAAAGTTACATATTATTTAAAATAATTATATTATAAATAATTAAAGGCTGTAAAAATTTAAAAATTACTTACAGCTTTCAATTATTTTAATTATATTAAATATTTTCATTTTATTTATTTTTTATTTCTTTTAGTATGCTTTTTATTTTTTTATTCAACGTATAGATTCTTATATTAGATTTTAATTTAGCTATAAATAAGTTTTCATCTAACGGCTTATTTATAATATCATCTGCTCCACAGTTTAAAATATTAGCCATGGTTTTATTATTGTCCAATACAGTAACAGCTATTATAGAAGAGTTTATATTGTTTCTTCTTATTTGCCTTATTAAAGTTTTCCCAAATTCATTTTCTAATACCATATCAATTAAATACATATCATATTTTTTATTACTTTTAAATAATTCTTTACCAGAATTATAATAATCTACATTTTTAATATCATATCTAGCTAACATATCTTTTTCTAAGTTATAATCAAAAGAATTATCATCTATGATTGCAATTTTTGCTTCTCTTAAATTTTTCATATATTCATCATCTTGGAATACTGCATCTACATGCTTTGTAATCTCTTCTTTTAAATCATCTTTTAATAAATAATCAAATACACCTAAATTAAGAAGATTTTTCTTTTTTTCATGGTCATTATCACTTGTAACTATAAATATAGGTATATCATCAGAATTCATACAATTAATATTTTTTATGAAATCTTCTATATTGCCACCCTTACCATAAAGTGAAGTTATAATAAGATCTATATCATATTCTTTTATTAGATTATAAGCATCATTAAAGCTATCAGTAGATATGTAATCATAGCTTTTTTCTCTTAGAATATTTTCTATCATTTTGCAAAAGAAATCACTTTGTTCTATATGAAGAACAGTATACATATTTAAATCCCCCCATAATATTAAAGTTTTAAATTATTACAATAATTTTTTATATTATCGTCATTCATTTTTAGGTCTTTAGGAAAATATAGTAAATACAAGCTATGAAGAGTATGTAGTGGACTTACAGGACATGTATAAGCTTGTTACATAAAATATCTGGAATAGTCTTTAGCTTGATTGTCGCAAATATAGGTATCATCATAATTTCCTTTCCCTGCCCATTCCATAAATATTTGATATATGATTAATTATTTTCATAAAGTTTTTGAGTTATAAAAATAAATATAAAAAAATTTAATTTTTTTAAAAAACCGGAAGGAAAATGAAGGTAAATGTAGAAAATATAAAAAAATGAATTAAATGTAAATTAGGAACAATATGTACATATTGTTCAAATACAGGGGTGTTTATATTAATATTAGATACATTATAATTCTAATATTAAATTAAAAATATAAAATTTGGGGGTATGTATATTATGTTAAAAAACAAGTTATCTATTCTTTTGACTTCTACCTTGGTAGCTGCTTCTCTTTTAAGTTTTAAACCTGTATATGCTGATTCAGTAAATAGTCCTAATAAAACTAGCTTAAATAATGTTAGACAGGAAATACAAAAAGCAAAAAGTAGCAATCAAAAATTAACAATTATGTATTATTGTGATGCTGATAATAATTTAGAATCTTCTTTATTAAGTGATATTGAAGAAATGAAAAAAGGATATGTCAATAATCCTAATCTAAATCTAGTTACGCTTATAGATAGATCTTCAAGGTATACTAGTGATAAAACAGTTTTTGGAGAAGATTTTGAAGATGCCCGTTTATATAAAATCGAGCATAATAAAACTAAAAGATTAGACGGTGGAAAAGAGTTTCCTGAAATAACTCTTAATAGTAATTATGAAGCCAATATGGGAGATGCAAATACTCTTAAAAAATTTATTAATTATTGTAAAGCTAATTATAAAGCTGATAAATATGTTTTAATAATGGCTAATCATGGCGGAGGAGCAAAAGAAAAAACTAAAAATAATCAAAATATAAATAGAGCAATTTGTTGGGATGATAGTCATTATGATGGAAATAGTCCAGACTGTCTTTACATGGGAGAAATTTCAGATACTTTAACACAAGAACAATCCGTTGATGTACTTGCCTTTGATGCATGCTTAATGGGAACAGCAGAGGTTGCATACCAATTTAGACCAGGTAATGGAGGATTTTCAGCTAATGGTATAGTTGCTTCAAGTCCTGTAGTGTGGGGACCAGGATTCCAATATGATAATATTTTAAGTAGATTGAAATCCGGTGGTGGAACTAGCAATGAAGATGATTTAACTTTAGGAGGTAAAGAAAAAAACTTTGACCCAGCTACTGTGACTAATGAAGAATTAGGAGCACTATTTGTAGAAGAACAAAGGGATTCTACTCATGCTAAAGGAAACTATGATCAACATTTGAGTTTTTATGATGCTACTAAAGTAGGGGACGTAAAAACATCAATAGACAATTTAGCTGCTAATTTAAGTAATGAAAATAAAAAAAGTGAAATTGAAAAATTAAGAGGAAGTAGAAACAATACAAATTTAATGCATTATTTTGATGAGTATAATGAACAAGAGTGGATTGAATATCCTTATTTTGATATATATGATTTATGTGAAAAAATAAATAAAGGCAATAATTTTAGTAATGAAACCAAAAGATTGGCTTCAATCTGCATGGATAAAATAGATGAAATGGTAGTTTATTCTTTTGGTGGTCCTAGTAAAGAATTTAAAGAAGGTAAAAATGGATTAAGTATATTCTTGCCAGATGGAGATAAAAAATATTCAACTTATTATAATTCAATTCCTCATTGGACTATTCAAAGTTGGTATAATTCAATAGATACAGTTCAATATGGATTACCTCCTTATGGGAAATTGGCTTGGTGCCAAGATGGACAAGATCCAAGAGAAAATAAAGTTGGAAATTGGTTTGAACTTTTAGATTCTTGGTTTGATAAAACTAATGGAGCAGATGGGGGAGTTAATCATTATCAATGGTAAAAAGATTTTTAAATTAAATTTTTATTAAAATTAACTGCCTAAAAATAGAAATTAGATTTTCTATTTTTAGGCAGTAATTTAATTATATTATTTTTGAATTCCTAATTCATATTTTATAGTTTTTTTTCAGATGATAGTTTTTTATATACCAAAGATTTTAAATTAAATTCCTTATATTCATATATTTTATTTTGGCTAAAGTAAACAGTAAAATTTACTATATAAATAAATTTTCTACTTTTACAAATGAGAGATTAATTATATTATTA
>NZ_MRAE01000061.1 GCF_002008345.1 Clostridium tepidum | reverse complement strand
CCTATTACTAGTTCGCCATATTCACCATCTATTCCACCAGATTTTTCTATTAAATCTTTTATTGGTGTTCCAACTGGCACTTGTAAGAATACATTTGGCTTGTTACCAGATTTTAGTTTCCCTATTACAGTTATATCCTTATCTATAACTGGTTTTCCTTCTTCTACAGCTCTTGTAATATTTGATAAAGTTTCAGCATTCATTACAATACATTTTGCTTCTATTGGAAGCTCTGTTACATCTAGCCATTTATCAAATATTGCATGAATTATAGCTCTTTCTTCACCCATTGGATATAAATCTTTAAGCAATTTTATTTCTATATCTTTTACATTTTTCAATGCTTTTTCTAATACTTTAACCACTTTTTCATGTTTTGCTTTTATTGCTATGTACCCTTTTTTTGAATTAGTAGCCTTCATAGCATACTTAATACCATTTATTATTAACTCAGGTGTTTCTTCTATAACTTTCATATTATGATGAAGTGCTGGTTCACATTCTACGCAGTTTGCTATAATATAACCATCTTTATTATCTGCCTTTAACTTTATATGTGTTGGGAAACCTGCTCCACCAGCTCCAACTATTCCAGCTTCAAATACAGTATCTACTAGATTATCGCATTTTTTTATTTTAACGAATTCTTTTGTTTGATTTTCATCTGCTTTAATTATAATTTCTGTATCTGTAACTTTTTCTACTACACCTGAAACACTAGTATGTATTTTAGCACCAAGTCCATTTGGTTCTGCTATACATTCACCTCTTTTCACTCTTTGTCCTTCCTTTACACAGGATGTATCTGGTACACCCACGTGCATCTTAAGGGAGAATTTATATAACTTCTCCATAAACCCACCTCCAAAATCACTGTCATCTATATTTAAAGCATAAACTGTGCCAACTTTGTTAAAAAAACTAACAAGTTGTATAAACTTATATTATAACTTAACTAAAGGTGTATAAGTAAAATTTATAATACTTATATTATATTCAAGAATGTTATTTTTCTGACACTTTTAATTTTTGTTTTAAATTTTTAAACTCCATTTCTCTATTTTGCAAGAAAATTTGGAACTTATATTTTTGTTGTTTTTTTGACATGTATGTGCGAAAAATTGACATTTTTTATTTTTTATATATATTTTTAAAAATTTAATTAATTTTTTATAAAACAATTAATCAATAACAACTTTTTTTTTGCATTTTTTAATATTTCATTTTAAAAATTTAATAATTTACTTTAAAAATTATATATTAGATTGAAGCTTATGGTAAAAATCTAAATTTTTTTTCATCTACTCCATCCTTCATATAACTTTTTCTTATTTTAACTATTTAATTAAAAAATTTAAATCAAAGTAATTCACCCCACTGTTTACATTAATATATTTATTTCTAATATAAAAATAAACAGGGAATTTAATGATATTTTTTTATCATTAATTTCCCTGTTTAATATAAATTTAACTAATTATACTTGTGTAAAAGGTACTTCTATATAAATACCTGTACCTTCTTCTATTTTTAATCTTAAAAATCCCCTATTGCCATTGAAAGGAATAACTGAATCAAAGTATACTTCTTTAGAATCTTGTGTCATTTCTATAGCTTTTTCTTCAAATCCTTCTAACATAGAAGCTGTTACACCTGATATAGCAGGAACATCCTCAATTAGTTTAGCACCTACTACTTCCCCTCTAGTTAAAACCTTTTCATCTAATCTTATTAATAAAGAGTCGTGAAGTTTTTCAAAATGCATTGGATTTTCCAAATCTTCTACTTTTATAATATCTCCAGCTTTTAAATTATTTTTTAAAACGGCTTTTTCCTTTGGCAATTCTATTTTTATTTCAGATGTTGTTTTTATACCTCCATCTAAAGATTTAGCTCCTTCTATTATATCTTTAGTTAATGGTGTTAATGAATCTATAGTTTTTAATAGTTTAGCCCCTATTACTTCTCCTACTTTTAAGCAGGTTTCTGGTATATTTAATAAACCTGAATCCACCATATCGGGAAATATATTTGGATCTTCTAAGTTATCTGCAGACAATATAGTACCTTCTTCAGCTCTACAACAAACCACTGCCGGTTCATTTTTCAACTCTTCTGCATGCTCTGGTGACATCGACATGTTATCCCATCTCCTTACAATACATTCAACAATATATTTATTTTTTATCTATAGGAAGTCTTCTTGTTAATGTATGATCTATTGTTCTAAATACATGATCTGTATGATGATATACTGGTATTCCTAAGTTTGGAGCACAACACATAACTGTATTTGAACAATCACTACAATTTGATATCAATATTCTCTTTGCTCCATCTTTTTTTAATTTCATTATTCCTGCAACTTGTCCTGGACAATCTCCTGGAGTTTTACATTTATTTGCTCCTCTTATTTCTTCTACATTCTTACACTTAGTAACACCTACTACTTCTGATTTCATTTTAGAAGCTATATCTCTTAATCTCTCTTCGTTTGCACCGCAAGCACATACTAATAAACCTAATGGTCCTTTATATTCTGGAAATGGTATTGTAACTATTGCTCCCCCTGAAATTTTAGTCACTGTAGACTCTTTTATATCTCCAGCTTTTCCTGTATATGGTCCACCTATTATCACTTCTCCAAATTCCCCATCTATTCCACCACATTCTTCTATCAAGTCATATATTGGTGTTCCTACTGGTACATCAAATAATACATTAGGTTTATTACCTGTTTTTAATTTTCCTATTATTGTTATATCTTTATCTATAACAGGTTTTCTTTCCTCTACTGCTCTTGTTATGTTTGATAAAGTTTCACTATTAATTACAACACATTTTGCTTCTAATGGAAGCTGAGTTGGTTCTAACCATTTTCCTAATATAGCATGAATTATAGCTCTTTCTTCTCCCATTGGATATATATCTTGAAGCTCCTTTATCTCTATATCAGAAGCTCCTTTTAAATGATCTTTCAATATATTTATAGCCTTTTCATGCTTACCTTTTATTGCAATAAATCCCTTTGGAGCATTAGTTGCTTTCATAGCATATCTTAAACCTTTAATTATCGTATCAGGCTCTTTTTCTATAAATTCTATATTATGATGCAAAGCTGGTTCACATTCTACACAATTTGCTATAACATATCCATCTGGTATATCCGCTTTTAATTTTATATGTGTTGGAAATCCAGCTCCACCAGCTCCAACTATACCTGCTTCAGCAATAGTTTCTAAAATATCCTCACATTCTTTAATTTTAACAAAATCTTTTGATTGATTTTTATCTGCTTTTATTATTATTTCTGCATCTGTAATTTTCTCAACTATACCAGACACGCTTGTATGTATTTTTGCTCCTAGCCCATTAGGCTCAGCTATACATTCTCCTCTTTTAACTTCTTGTCCTTCTTTAACACATGGTACATCTGGTGCTCCTACATGCATTTTCAAAGGAAACTTGTACATTTTTTCCATGTCACTACCCCCTGTATTTTTTCTTTACAATATTCATTATAAAAACAAAATGACAGTTTTACTACTAAAAACTGCATATATAAAATTATTCTATAATCCTTCATTATACTATAAGTAAAATTTATAGAACTTATAAGTATTATAAATAAAATTTTAACAAACTTTTTTAATGCTGTATCCTTATTTTAAAATTAATTTTACAGATTTCATATAATATATATTTTCTTTTATTATGATTTTAAAATAAATTTTCTTGCATATATTTTATTTTGTAATAAAAAAACAAATACATACAATCATTTATTTACATCACAAATAAAAATTTTATCTCAGTATTAAATAAATCATAGATTATGCACTCTTTTAGAACCTAAAAAATGAAGCAAAATTCTAATGCTTCATTCTTTAAACTTATTATAAATTTCTTCTAAATCCTTCTTGTTTAATAGACCTTCTATTAGATATGCTAAAATTATAATACTAGGTAAATTAACTAATAACCTACTAAAAGTATATTGGTACCCAAGTGATGATAACTCAAATAAAAAAGTTGGTATTTTAGTAGCACACCACGCTCCCATAAATATCATTATATTACTAAATTTAGCCCCTTTTTTAATAAATACAGCAGTCACGGGAAAAGCTGCATATACCGGCCCTGCTGCTAATGATCCTAATAATATGGAAAGAACTATTCCTAAGATTCCCGAATTATCTCCCATGTACTTTATCATAGTTCGTCTTGGAACCCAAGTATCTAAAAGTCCCAATAACAACATTATAGGAGGCAATACTGCCAACATCTGTTTAAATGAATCTAGTG
Organism: Clostridium tepidum; assembly: GCF_002008345.1. Taxonomy (GTDB): domain Bacteria; phylum Bacillota; class Clostridia; order Clostridiales; family Clostridiaceae; genus Clostridium_F; species Clostridium_F tepidum. The sequence goes on along the minus strand of NZ_MRAE01000061.1, from coordinate 4,588 downwards.
CTATTAAACTTATGTTTTGTCCTTTATTAAAATCAATTAATGTTATTATAAAAGTTAAAATTAATACTATTATAAAAAAAATATATCTTTTTAACCATTTCATAAAATCACCTCATAAGTATTGCCACAATAAAAGCACTTAATATAGAATAAAAAAAATAAACTATATTTCTAATAAAGGTCGCTTTTTTACCTATAAACTTTGCCTCCATGGGAAAAGTTACTATTCCAACAAACATAAAAGCAGAAATTAATGCTGTAATTTGAGTATAGCCAGCACCATTTTTCAATAATAATGCTGCTGTTGGAAAGGCTACAAATGTAGGTATCAATGTTACTGAGCCTATTATAGCTGCAATTATCACTCCAATAAATCCAGATTTCTCACCAATAATAGATGATATAATCTCTGGTGATATTATTGTTAGTATTATTCCTACTATAAATATAATGGTTAAAAATTGAGGCATTATATTTTCAAAAGATTTTATCCCCATTACCAATGCTTTTTTCGTTTTGTTTTTATCATAAAAAAAAGAAACTAAATAAAGTACAATTACAATACCATAAAGTATAAATGTAGTCATTACATTTCCCCCCAAAGACTATTAAATCTATACTATATTAATATTAAATTTCTATTTTATTAGTTCATTAAACTCTCTCTTAATATTTAATACCTTTTAACAATATCTCTTTTTATAATAATTCCCATTACCATATTTTAGCACAAAAATAAGCTGTAGACTACCTAATTGTCTACAGCTTAAAACAAAAGCATACAAGCCTTTGTTTTTTTATTTTTATAGAGGAAGTTCTATATCTATTCCTTTTCCTTCTTCTATTTTTATTTTAAGTACTCCACCTTCTACAGAAGTTACCATGCAACCTTCTTCACAAACTTCTGGCGCTTCTAAAACTTCTACAGTTTCTTCAGCTTTAGGCACTTCCTCTTCGCTCTCTTCTTCTCCACCAATTTCTTTATATCCTTCAACTATATCTGGAGTTAATGGAGTTAATGAATCTATAGTTTTTAACAATTTTGCTCCTATTACTTGACCTACTTTTAAGTTATTTTCTGGTATAGTTAATAGACCAGAATCAACCATATCTGGGAAGATATTTGGATCTTCTAAGTTATCTGCAGATAATATCGTTCCTTCCTCTGTTCTACAGCAAACTACTGCTGCTTCATTTTTTAATTCTTCTGCATGTTCTGCTGACATTGACATAATAATATACCTCCTAAGTTTAAATATAATTTTATTTATAGAGCTTCTCTTTTGGAAGTCTCCTTGTTAACTTATAACCTACAGTTCTAAATACATGGTCTGTCTGGTGGTAAATAGGCAGTTTCATTTTTGGAGCTATACCCATAACAGTATTAGAACAATCACTGCAATTAGCTATTATTATCCTTTGAGCTCCTTTACTTTTCAAATACATAACAGCACCTGCTTGCCCTGGACATTTACCTGGAGTTTTACATTTATAAGTGCCCTTAATTTCTACTACATTTTTACATTTTGTTATAGCTACTACCTCTGATTTCATTTTATGAGCTATATCCTTCAATCTATCTTCATTTCCAGCACAAGCACAAACCAAAAGACCTACTGGTCCTTTATATTCTGGTAATTCTATAGTTACTGTTGCTCCACCTGAAGTCTTTGTTATTACAGAAGTTTCTATATCTTCTGGTAATCCAGTATAAGGTCCTCCTATAATAATTTCCCCATACTTTCCATCTATACCTCCACAGATTTCTATCATGTCTTTTATAGACTTTCCTATAGGTTCTTGTAAAAATATATGTGGACCAATACCTTTTTTTAACTTTCCCATTAAAGTGATATCTTTATCTATAACTGGCTTTCCATCCTCTACCGCTCTAGTTATATTCGCCAAAGTTTCTACATTTAAAACTACACAATTTGCCTCTATAGGTATTTGTGTAGGCGATAACCATTCGCCAAATATAGAATGTATCAAAGCTCTCTCTTCTCCAGAAGGATATATGTCTATTACTTCTTTTATTTCTATATTTTGTTCACCTTTTAAATGTTCTCTAAGTGCTTCTATAGCCTTCTTATGTTTTCCTTTTATTCCTATATAAGCTTTTTTAGCATTAGTAGCTTTCATAGCATACTTTATACCTTTTATTATAAGTTCTGGATTATTTTCTGCTAAATATATGTTATGATGTAAGGTTGGCTCGCACTCTGCACAATTAGCTATTATATATCCTTCAGGTATATTAGCTTTTAATTTAACATGAGTTGGGAAACCAGCTCCACCTGCTCCTACTATTCCAGCTTCATAAACCGTATCTACAATACTATTACACTTCTTTATCTTAACATAATCTTTACTTTGTTTTTCTGAAGCTTCTACTAATACTTCCTTATCTGTTATCTTGAAAACCTTACCAGATACGCTACTATGAATTCTAGCCCCCAATCCATTAGGCTCTGCTATAACCTGCCCTCTTTCTACAAATTCCCCCTCTTTAACACAGGGCACACTCGGTGCACCTATATGCATTTTAAGATAAAACTTGTATAAATTTGACATTTTATCACTCCTTAGGAAATTCCCATTTATTATAATATCATATTTTGACTATTGTAACAATAAATAATAGAAATATGTCAATAACAATATGTTATATAAAAAGCCATATTTATTTATTATACTTATTATACTTTAAACTTTTTAACATTATACAGATAAATCAATTTTTTTAATTTAAATTAAATCATATTGGTTTAATTTATAATATAAAGTGCTTCTTTTTATATTAAGTATTTCTGCTGCTTTCTTTTTATTCCCTTTAGCTATTTCCATTACTTCCTTTATTATCTTTTTTTCTGTATTTTTAACTACTTCATTTAAATCATATCTATGATGAGATTCCCCTTCAATTTCTTCTACATCCTGCACTATATGATTAGGAACAGAAGATATTGTTACTTCTCCATTGGTTGATAAAACTACCATCCTTTCTACCACATTTTTCAATTGTCTTATATTCCCTTCCCATTTATAAGAACATAAAATATCATAAACCTCTTTATCTATTGTATTTATCTTTATGCCTTCCTTTTCTGATATTTGGTTTATAAATAAGTCTATAAAATCTTTAATATCATCTCTTCTCTCTCTTAATGGAGGTAACTCTATATGCACTACTGCAAATCTATAAAATAGGTCTTCCCTAAAGGTATTTTCCTTTATCATAAATTGTAAGTCCCTATTTGTTGCAGCTAAAATTCTACAATTAACCTTTGTGCCCTTTTGACTTCCTATTCTGTAAACCACACCATCCTGCAAAACTCTTAAGAGTTTTGCTTGCATACTAAGTGGCATGTCCCCTATTTCATCTAAAAATAAAGTACCATTGTTAGCAAATTCAAATTTACCTATTTTTCCTTCTTTTAATGAACCTGTAAAAGTTCCCCCCACATATCCAAACAATTCGCTTTCAAAAAGATTCTCTGGTATGGCGCTACAATTTATAGCTACAAAATTACCCGTTCTTCCACTAGCTTTATGTATGGCTTTTGCAAAAACTTCTTTACCTGTTCCACTTTCTCCTGTAATAAGAACACTAGCAGATGTAGGTGCTACTTTTTTAGCTATAGCGATATTTTCTATAATCTTTTGACTTTTACCTATAATAGAGGAAAAACTGTAATTGGAAGCTATTTCCTTTTTATATGCACTTTCAAAAAATTCCACTTTCTTTTTTTCCTGCATAAGTTCTTTAGACAAAGATATTACTTCTGTTATATCCCTATCTGTGGAAGCCACCGCTATTAATTTATTTTTACTATTAAATATAGGTACAGCACTTAATATAACAGTTTTACCTGGAGAAGGCTCATTATTTACATTAGTTATTTTTCTAGGTTTTTTTAAAACTTTTAATATTAAAGCATTTGGGAAAAATGCGCCTAAATACTTACCTATTATTTCTTCCCTTTTCACTCCATATAAATCTTCTGAACTTTTATTCCAATATATTACTATACCTTTGTTATTTGTTATACAAACTGCTTCATGCATATTCTCTAAAATTCTATCTTGAAGAGTATATAATTCTTCTATATTTGTATATAGTTCATTATTTAAATCATCTAAATATACTATTCCCACTACTTTCTTATTATGAACTATAGGCAATCTTTGTATTTTATTTTTAACCATTATATTTCTAGCAGAAATAATTGATTTTTCTTCTGAAATTGTTATTACTTCTCTTTTAATATAATTTTCTAAATTATCCTCAAAAACGTCACCATTATTTTGCAATTCATATAAATCATTTTTAGTAAATATACCAATAATATTATCATCTTCATCTACTATAAGAACTTCATCTTTATATAGTCTAGACATTTTATTAAAAGCAGATGATATTGTTTCATTTTTTAATATCTTTATAAAATCTCTCTTCATTACATTTTTTACAGTATAAATTAATTCTATAGAACTATTCATATTAAATTCCTCCAATGTACCATAAACATAATGTAGGTTTGTGTATAGCAGGCTCCATTTATGGTATCATATAGTATATATATAT
>NZ_MRAE01000007.1 GCF_002008345.1 Clostridium tepidum | reverse complement strand
ATATAATATTATATTATTGATTTTTGTTTTTATTAGATGAACAAATTATATGATTAAAAAAATTTAATTTATGTATCCTATATTGTTTTTTAACAAATATATTATTTCAATATATTTATTTAATTGTATTTTAAAATGAATTGTGTAATTTTTAATGTATCAATAGAATGTTAATATATAAATAAAATAAATACATACATGAATTAGTATAAATAAGATTTATGGAGGATTTTGTAGTAATATAGGTAATGGTGTGGGTTTTATGATAGAATACTAACTGAGAGGGTATATTTAATATATTAATTTATAATAATTACTATTGTGAGGGGGAAGATTTATGAAAAAAAAGCTTAGTGTAATATTAAGTGTATTATTAACGTCAGCATTACTGTTTACTGCTTGTGGAAGTAAACAAAATTCTAATAACAACGAGGAGACTTCAAAAAAAGAATCAGGTAAAATAATGTGTATAGGTTCTTCAACTTTAGCACCAGTGGTTTCTAAAGCAGGAGATACTTTAAAGTCTAAACATGGTACATGGAAAAAGATGAATGATAAACTTCCAGATGAAAATATAGAAGTTTCTGTATCTTCAGGAGGTTCTGGAGCAGGAGTTAAGGCTGTTTTAGAAAAGACAGCTAATTTTGGTTTAATATCTAGAGAAGTTAGTAAAGATGAAAGAAGTAAGATGAAAGAATATAATGAAATAAAAATAGGATATGATGCGTTAACACTTTCAGTTAATCCTGAGAATCCAATATTAAAAAATAAAAAAAGTCTTACATCAGAAGAGATTCAAAAAATATTCTCCGGTGAAGCAAAAACTTGGAAAGATGTAGATTCTTCACTTCCAGATAATAAAATAGTTCTTGTGGTTAGAGATGCAGGAGGTGGAGCTGCAAAAGTATTCCAAAAGGCTGTTATGGATGATAAAAAAGTAAGCAAAGATGCTGTACAAGCACCTTCTATGGGAGCGTTAACTCAAAAGATTATAGAAAATAAAGACGCCATAGGATATGCTTCAGTAGGTCTTGTAGACCAAAATAAGGGTAAGTTAATACCAATGGAAGTTGATAATATAGCTCCAACAAAAGAAAATATAGTTAGTGGTAAATATAAAATAGCTAGACCACTTTTACTTATAAAAGATGGTAAGCTTACAGATGTGGAACAATCTTTTGTAGATTTCCTAAAATCTGAAGAGGGTTTAAAAATAATTGATGAATCAGGTTTTGTTTCTATAAAATAAATTTAAGTCTTTTAGAAGTTCTTATTTATTTTAATTTGTATGTTAATTATATAAGTTATTTTAAACTTATGATTAATGTATATATTTTAAAATGGATTAGGACTTCTTATCCTATTTAAATAATTTCTATGTATGGCCTGTATATAAAAAAAGGAAATACAATAGATTTATTTTATGCTACAGCATATATTAAGAAGGTGAAAATTTTGTATAAATTTTGGGATAGACTTTTTTATTACATAATAAAATTTTTTACATTTCTATCCATAGTAATTTTATCTTTGATATTTATATTTATATTGAAAGAAAGCTTAAATATATTCCAAAATATATCTTTTATAGATTTTATAACTAAAAGTGTATGGGAGCCCTTAGGAGAGCCGCCTAAGTTATCTATACTAAGTTTTATAGTATCTACTATATATGTAACTTTTTTAGCAGTAATAATAGCCCTGCCCATAGCAATAGGAACCTCTATATTTTTAGCTAATATAGCTTCAAAAAGATTGAGAAATATTTTAAAACCTATAATAGATATGTTGTCAGGAATCCCATCTGTAATATATGGATTTATTGGACTTTCCGTAGTTGTAAAATTTTTTGAGAGAAGCTTAGGTGTTTCATCAGGAGAATGTATTTTAAGTGCAGCCATAGTTTTAGCCATTATGATACTTCCCTTTATAATATCTAATTGTACTGATACCATGATAAAAGTTTATGATAAATATTTTCTTTATTCCAAATCTTTAGGTATATCAAAATGGTATATGATGAATAATTTAATAATTCCATCATCTAAAAAAGCAATATTAGCTTCTATAATTTTAGCAGTAGGAAGAGGTATGGGTGAGACTATGGCAGTTATGATGGTTATAGGTAATAGTCCACTAATGCCAAAACTATTAGGTAAAGGAGAAACTATACCTTCCTTAATAGCCTTAGAAATGGGATCAGCTCAAGTAGGTAGTATGCATTATAATGGACTTTTTGCATCAGGATTAATACTTATGATAATGCTTTTTATTATAAATTCCATATTTTATATGCTAAAGAAAAATATACAACAATGATTTTATTTAAAATTTCTGTAGAAAAGGTGACCTGTATGAAAAAATCCTTAAAAGATATTTTATTGTTACTTTGGTACTTTTTAAGCACTTTTTTAGTAATATTTATAGTTTTTTTTATAATAGCTTATGTGATTAAAAATGGTATACATACTATAAATAAAGATTTCTTATTAGATAACCCAAAGGGTATGCCTCTAGGGAAAGAAGGAGGAATATTTCCAGCTATAGTAGGAAGTTTATTACTTATGTTTATAAGTTCTATAACTGCATCAATACTTGGCATAGCTACGGCGGTTTATCTTACTTTATATAATAAAAATAAAAAAATAGACAGTATAATACATATAATAATACATTCCATATCCGGGATTCCATCCATAGTTTTAGGCTTGTTTGGATATTCATTTTTGGTATTTTTTTTAGATTTAGGAGTATCTCTTTTAGCAGGAGCTATAACTTTATCTATAATGATTTTCCCATACATAGAAGTGGTTACGGAAAAGGCTATAGAGGAAGTAGATAAAAAATTAATAATATCCTCTTATTCTTTAGGTATAGATAAGACCTATACTTTTTTTAAAATAATATTACCACAGTGTGTAGAAGAGATAGTTTCTGGAATAATGTTATCTGGTGGATTTGCTATGGGAGCAACAGCACCTATTATGTTAACCTCCGCCGTGATTTCAGCGCCAACACCGGATTCTATAATGTCACCGGTTATGGCTTTGTCCTATCATCTTTATATATTAATAAGTCAAGGTATATCTATGGAAAATGCCTATGGAACAGCCTTTGTTCTAATGAGCATATTAATAATTTTAAATTTTTTATCTATGCTAATTATAAGAAGAAGGAGGGTGTAAATTGAATGTATTAAAAACAAATAATTTAAACGTATATTTAGATAAAAACTACATATTAAAAAATTTAAATTTAAATATAGAAAAAAATAAAGTAACTGCTATAATAGGTCCTTCTGGTTGTGGTAAGTCTACATTACTTAAGACTTTAAATGGAATAATAAAAGAAGAAAGAAATTTTAAAATAGAAGGAGAAATTTATTTTAATGATGAGAATACAGAGAACATTCCTTTAGAAATTTTGAGAAGAAAAATTGGTTGTGTATTTCAAAGTCCATCGCCTTTTCCTTTTTCTATATATAAAAATTTTAATTATGTATTAAAATATTATGGAATAAGAGATAAGTCTGAAGTAAAAAAGATAATAGAAGAGAAATTAAAATTAGTTGGTTTGTATGATGAGGTTCAGCATAATTTAAATATGTCTGCTTTAAAATTATCTGGAGGGCAACAGCAAAGAATGTGTATAGCAAGAGCCCTAATTCCAGAACCAGAAATACTTTTAATGGACGAGCCTTGTTCAGCTTTAGATATAAAAAATACAGCTATAATAGAAAAGCTTTTGTTAGAATTAAAGAAAAAATATACTATATTGATAGTAACCCATAATTTGGCACAGGCTAAGAGAGTTTCGGATAATATTATTTTTATGTTAAATGGAGAGTTAATAGAAGGTGGAAAAACTGATAAAGTGTTTAATAATCCTACTAATGAGGAAACAAAAGATTATATAAGTGGAATTTATGGGTAAAACAAAATATGGAGAAATAAATATTATAGGATATTATAATATTTAAAATTTAGCAAATTAATATTGACATAAATTTCTATTTAAAAATGAATTATATAGTTTTTAAAAGTTTTAATTATAATGTTTTGTATCATAGTAAATTGATTTAAAGGAGAGCATATATAAAATGATTTTTGTAAAAATTCCAGGCAGAGATGACCTTAATATTAAAAATATTGTTTTTGATTATAATGGAACAGTAGCAGAAGATGGAATTATGTCTTTAAAGACAAAAGAAAATTTAAAAAAAATAAGTGAGAAATTAAAGGTATACATAATAACAGCAGATACTTATGGAAATGTAAAAAAGCAATGTGAAGAGCTACCAGTGATTGTGGAAACTTTCCCAAAAGGTAATGCAACTTTCTATAAAAAATCTTTTGTAGAAAAATTAGGGGCAGAGGAAACTATGGTAATAGGTAATGGAATGAATGATATAGAAATGTTTAAGGTAGCCATTCTTTCCATAGCTGTAATAGGTGAAGAAGGGTGTGCAGGAAAGCTAATATCAGAGTCAGATATAGTTGTAAGTAACATAGATAAGGTGTTTTCTATGATCCAAAATACCAATAGAATAGCGGCAATTTTAAGAGATTAAAACAATACTTAATATAATTTAGGATATATGAGCTAATTATATTGATATAATTATATTTCAAAATGAATTATGCAATTTTTTCAGTTTTTAAATTACTTAAGTATTTTTTTGAAATTTAAAATTCAATAAAAATGAAATTGGAGGCAAACATGGATAATAGGCTTATAAAAGAGGAATTTTTACAAAGATATCCTTTCATAGAAGAAGAAATTATTAAAAATAAAATAGATTGGAATAACTTAAATGAGATATATTTAGATTTTAATAAATACAAAGATACTTATGAAAATCAGTGTAACTTTATATCTAATATATTAAGAACTCATAATAAAATACATTCTGTTAAATCTAGAGTTAAAAATCCTGAAAGATTAATAGAAAAAATCATTAGAAAAACTCCAAATAGAAAAGAAAAATATGGAGAAGATTTTTAATTTACTGTTGAAAATTATAAAGAAGAAATAAATGATTTAATAGGTATTAGAGCTATACATATATTTAAGCAGGATTGGGAAGATATACATCAGTTTATTTTAAATACTTGGAGGGTTATAGAAATAACTGCAAATGTAAGAGAAGGGGATAATACAAAAAGATTTGAAGAGCTTAACATACAAATTCAATCTAGAAAATCTGGATATAGATCTGTACATTATCTTATAGAATTTTTTCCTACTAATCAAAAGGTTATAGCAGAAATTCAAGTAAGAACAATATTTGAAGAAGGATATGGAGAAATTGATCATCAACTAAGATATTGTCATAGGGAAATCCCAGAGGTTTTGGCATTAAATCTTCTTTTATTTAATCGCATTTCAGGAAGTGCAGATGAAATGGCATCTTTTATTAATTTACTTAATAAAAATTGGGGAGAAAGAGAAGGAAAATATGAAGAAATAATAGCTTCTAAGGATAAGGAAATAAGAAGATTAAAAGAGAAAATAAAAAATATCCAAGAATAAATAATTTAAAAAATATTCTCAAAATAGTTTTAATTTTAAAATTAAAACTATTTTTATTTTGAAATAACCTCTTTTTATGTAAGTATAATAAATTCTTTATAGGATAAAAATAAATTGAGGTGATTTTTATGAAAATAGCATTAAAAGAAGATGCGAAAAAAATGGATAAATTTTTAAAAGGAGTACACATGGGTGGAAGTACTTTTAAAGATTATCTTGGAAAAGCTCAAAATGTGGATTTGAAAAATGAGTTAAAAAATATTATAGAATCTTTTAAAAGACATGAAGAAGCTATTACTAATAGAATGGAACAAATGGGAGGAAATGCACCAGATACTTTAGGATTTTTAGGAACTATGTCAGAATTTTTTGAAAAGATAAAATTAATACCTGTAAATAATGATTTGGAAGTTTGTGATCATGCTATAAAAGCCATGGAAATGGGGATAAAGCAAGGGGAAAAATTTAAGGAGGAAAATAAAGATTTAGATCCTAGTTTGATGAAAGAAGTAAATGCTGTTGTAAATGATTATTATAATCACTTAAACACTCTTAATGAAATAATTAGAAATTATAATAGATAAAGAAAAAACCAGAAAATGCATGGAGTTAATCCGTGATATTCTGGTTTTTTTATATGAAATTTATATGTTTTTAATGTTTCTTAATTAAAATAATAAATTAGTTTTTAAGACATAAAATATTTTTATAATAAATAAGGGATTTACTTCTTGAGAAATTCATAATTAGTTGGTAAGCTATAAATGATTACTTTTAAGTGTAATAGATATAATATGAGAATAAAAATTAAAATTGTTAGCAAGTTATAAATGATTATGTTTAAGTAAATATATTTATATATAAGAAACATTAAAAGGAGATTATAGAAATGAAAGTTACTATAAAAGATGTGGCTAAAAAAGCAAATGTTTCACCTTCTACAGTTTCGCGAGTTTTATCAAATAGTCCTAGAATAAGTGATAAAACAAAGGAAAAGGTATATAAAGTCATAGAAGAATTAAAATATAAACCTAATCCAATAGCTAGAGGGTTAGTTAACAGCAAAACTAGAATATTAGGGGTTATACTTCCAGAGGAAGCAGAAAATTTGCTGTCTAATCCTTTTTTTATACAGGCTATGAAAGGCATAAGTTCTTACGCAGAAGAAAGAGAATATTATATAACCTATGCTTTTAGTAATAATAAAGAAAGCGAAAAAAAACATATAAAAGATTTAACTGCCAGTGGACTAATAGAAGGTATGCTTATTTTAAGAACAAAAGAAAATGATGAAAATATAAAATATTTAAAAGATATAGATTTCCCATTTGTTATTATGGGACGATTAAAAGAGACAGAAGGAGTCCTTTGGGTGGATAATGATAATTTTAAAGCCATGTACAATATAATTGATAAGTTAATATATAAAGGACATAAAAAAATAGGATTAATAGGAGCTAAAAATGAATTAAATGTATGCAAGGATAGGGAAAAAGGATATAAAGTAGCACTAGAAATGAATGGATTTAATGTGAATGAAAATTTAATTAGTTATGGAAAAGATTTTAAAGAGGAAGAAGGATACATACAAATGAAAAAAATATTAGAAAGGGAAAAACCAACAGCAGTAGTTGCAATGGATGATTTGTTAGCAATAGGAGCTATGAAAGCATTAAAAGAAAAAGACTTAAATGATATTTCTATAGTTGGTTTTAATAATATACCTTTATGTAAATTTCAAAAACCTGAATTAGCTTCTGTGGATATAAATGGAGTGAAACTTGGATATTATGCTACAAAATTATTAATAGATAAGATAGAAGAAGTAGAAGATACTAGAGATCATTATATTATAGAAACAACATTTATAGAGAGAGAATCTTTTAAATAGATAGATGGTTTTTGCCAATGCAAGAAATGTATGACCTAATTTTTGAATGTACAAACGATTGCACGCGAACGTATTAAAAATAATAAGTATTTTGTAGAATTTAGCATAATAAGTTAATGGAATTGCTTAATTTGAAAAAAACTTAAATTGTAAACTTTTACTTAGGTTGATATAATAAAAATCAATAAAATTAGTAATAGTAATAAATAAAAGTTTATGGGATAATAAATTTCATAAGTATTAACATAAAGTTTTAAATTTATTATATGATTATTCTGTTGAAAACTCTAATTCTATTTAGAGTGGGAGTAAAGAGTGATTAAAATTCTAAATAATGAGTTCTTTTAGAGAATAACAAATTATAAAAGTATAGAACTTGTAGGAATTTTTTTAATAAGCTTTAGTGGGAGCAAAAACTTGTTAAAAAGTAAAGAACTCTGTTTATATTATTAAATAATAGAGGTGATAAGGTGGATAAAAAATATGTAGTAGGTGTTGATTTAGGTGGAACAAAAATATATACAGCACTTGTAGATCTAGATGGAAATATAATAAAAGAAAAAAAAGTTGAAACAGAAGCAAGCAAGGGAGAAAATGATGTATTATATAAAATAATAAATACTATTGATAAGGTTATAGCAGGAGTAAAATTAGAAGAAATAAAGGCTATAGGAATAGGTTCACCAGGACCTTTAGATGCTAAAGAAGGTATAATAATTTCATCTTCAAATTTACCTTTTAAAAATTTTAGCTTAGTTGATCCTATAAAGAATAAATACAATGTACCAACATATTTAGACAATGATGCCAATGTAGCTACATTAGGGGAATTTATGTTTGGTGAGGGAAAGGGAACAGAAAACATGATATATGTAACAGCAAGTACAGGTATTGGTGCAGGAGCTATAATCAATGGTAGAATATATAGAGGAAATACAGGTAATGCTTTAGAAATAGGACATACAACTATTATGAAAGATGGTCCAATGTGTGGTTGTGGTAATAGAGGATGTGCAGAAAGCTTAGGTTCCGGTACCGCTATCATGAAAAGAGCAAAAGAATTTTGTAAAAATAATGTACAAACATCTTTAGAAAAATATGATGACTTAACCGCTAAGGAAGTTTTTAAAGAAGCAGAAGAAGGGGATAAAATTTCAAAAGAAGTGTTAGAATTTTGTCTATCATATCTAGGCATAACTGTAGCTAATATAATAAATACATTTGATCCAGAAATGGTTATTATAGGTGGGGGAGTTATAAATGGTGGACCAGTTGTTTTTGATGCAATAAATATAGAAGTTAAAAATAGATGCTGGAAAGCTATTACAGATAATTGCAAAATAAAAAAAGCTAAACTTGGAGGAAAAGCAGGAGTTCTAGGTGCCGCAGCATTAGCTATAACTGAAAGTAAAAATTAAAAAGCTTATTATATATTTAATATGGTTATGTTTTATAAAACTTACTACTAAGTAAAAGTAAGAAACAAATTTAAAAATCTATAAGTATTAGTTATAAGAAACTAATACTTATAGTAGAATTAATTATATATTTTATTAAGAAATTATTTTTTTACCATTGTGCGCAAGCGATTGCCTAAATTAAGTAATGTAAAAAGTCAAATAAAATTTCAATAATTTAAAGCAGAGTAATAGATACAGTATATTTAATTTTATCTTGTATTAAATTAATTTCATATAAGACAAAATCCAATAAATAGAAGTTAAATTTATTAAAATTAGACTACAAAATTATAAGACTTATATTATAAATGGAGGATTATTAATGAATAAAAAATGGTGGAAAGAAGCTATTGCATATCAAATATACCCAAGAAGTTTTAAAGATTCAAATAACGATGGGATAGGAGATATAAATGGAATAATTTCTAAATTAGATTATTTAAAAAATTTGGGGATAGATATAATTTGGATTTGTCCTATGTATAAGTCACCAAATGATGATAACGGTTACGATATAAGTGACTACAAAGATATAATGGACGAATTTGGAACTATGGAGGATTTTGATAATTTATTAGAAAAGGTTCATGAAAAGGGAATGAAGCTTATAATAGATTTAGTCATAAATCATACTAGTGATGAACATAAATGGTTTATTGAATCAAAATCTTCTAAGGATAATCCAAAGCGTGATTTTTATATATGGAAAGATGGTAAAGATGGAAGAGAACCTAACAATTGGGAAAGTATATTCAAAGGTTCCGCCTGGGAATATGATAAGAATACAGATCAATATTATCTTCATTTATTTAGTAAGAAGCAGCCAGATTTAAATTGGGAAAATGAGAATGTTAGAAAAGAATTATATAGTATTATTAATTGGTGGTTAGATAAAGGAATTGATGGATTTAGGATAGATGCTATAAGTCATATAAAAAAAGAGGATGGATTAAAAGATATACCTAACCCAAACAATTTAGAATATGTTCCTTCTTTTGATAAGCATATGAATGTAGATGGAATTCAAAAATATCTTAAAGAATTAAAAGAAAATACCTTTGATAAATATGACATAATAACTGTTGGAGAGGCTAATGGAGTAAATATAAATGAAGCGCCTCAATGGGTAGGAGAAAAAGATGGCAAATTTAATATGATATTTCAATTTGAACATTTAGATCTTTGGGACGTAGATTATAAAGAACAATCTACAGTAAGAAAGTTAAAAGAGGTATTGAGTAAATGGCAAGAAGGGTTAGAGGAAATTGGATGGAATGCTTTGTTTATAGAAAACCATGATATTCAAAGGGTAGTTTCAACTTTAGGAGATGATAAAAATTATTGGAATGAAAGTTCAAAGGCTTTAGCTCTTATGTATTTTATGCAAAAGGGAACTCCTTTTATATACCAAGGGCAAGAAATAGGGATGACCAATGTTAAATTTGAAGATATTGGAGATTATAATGATATAAAAACTATAAATACCTACAAAGAAAAAATAAAAAAAGGTATGTCAAATAAAAATGCTCTTGAATATGTATGGAAAACTTCTAGAGATAATTCAAGAACACCAATGCAATGGGATGTTACAGAAAATGCTGGATTTTCTAAAGCAAAACCATGGCTTAAAGTCAATCCAAATTATATAAATATAAATGTTAAAAAGCAAGAGAATGACCCAAATTCTATCTTAAGTTTTTATAAAAAAATAATAAAAATAAAGAAAGAAAATGAGGCACTTATATATGGAAAATATGATTTAATTTTAGAAAATCATAAACAAATATATGCTTATACAAGAACTTTAAATCATGAAAAATTTATAATTATAGTTAATTTAACAAATAAAGAAGCTAAATATACTTATGATAAAGAAAAATTAAACTATAAAGGGTTAATGATTTGTAATTATTTGGTGGAAGAACATGAAGATATAACAGAATTATTGTTAAAACCTTTTGAAGCTAGGATTTATAAAATAGTTTAAGATTTAAATTAATATAGGATTATAAATATTTGGGGGGAAAAAAATGAAAAAAAATAAGCTAATATCTTTTGATTTCTGGCAAAGATTTGGGAAAACTTTATTAGTTGTTGTAGCAGTTATGCCAGCAGCAGGACTTATGATTTGTATTGGTAAACTCATAGGAATGCAATCTTCTATGGCATTAATCCAGTCTGTGGCAAGAGTAATAGAAGATATAGGATGGGCAATAATAGGAAATCTTCATATTTTATTTGCGGTAGCAATTGGTGGTTCTTGGGCTAAAGAACGTGCAGGAGGAGGTTTTGCAGGGTTACTTACTTTTATTCTTACAAATAGGGTAACAGGAGCTATTTTTGGAGTTAAAGCTGACATGTTTTCTGATGAGGCAGCAAAAGTTACTTCAATGTTTGGTAGAGAACTATTAGTTAAAGATTATTTTACAAGCATACTTGGGGCACCGGCCTTAAATATTGGTGTATTTATAGGCATAATTTCAGGATTTTTAGGTGCTTATTTATATAATAAATATTATAATTTCAATAAATTACCAAAATCTTTAGCTTTTTTTAATGGGAAAAGATTTGTACCATTTGTAGTAATACTAGGTTCTGTAGTAACAGCAATAATTTTATCTATGATTTGGCCTTCTATTCAAGGTGCGTTAAACGCTTTTGGAAAATGGATAGCAGCATCTAAGGATTCAGCACCAATAATAGCACCTTTCATTTTTGGATCATTGGAACGTATATTACTACCTTTTGGACTTCATCATATGTTAACAGTACCGCTAAATTATACTTCTCTTGGAGGAACTTATAAAATTTTAACAGGGCCAACTGCAGGAAGTATAGTTGCAGGTCAAGATCCATTATGGCTTGCTTGGGCAAATGATTTGATTAATTTGAAAGCAGCAGGCAATATGACAGAATATAATAAATTGTTGACAACTATTATACCAGCACGTTTTAAAGTAGGGCAGGTAATAACATCTTCAGCTTCATTATTAGGAGTAGCATTTGCAATGTATAAAAATGTAGATAAGGATAAAAGAGATAAATATAAAACTGTATTTTTATCAGCCGCATTGGCAGTATTTTTAACAGGTGTTACAGAACCTATAGAATTTATGTTTATGTTTATATCACCAATTTTATATGGAGTTTATGCAGTTATTACAGGAACAGCTTTTGCCTTAGCAGATCTAATAAACTTAAGAGTTCACTGTTTTGGATTTGTTGAATTTATAGCTCGTACTCCTATGATGATAAAAGCTGGAATTACAAGGGATATGTTAAACTTTGCAATTGTATCAGTTATATATTTTGTATTAACTTATTTAATATTTAACTTTTTAATAAAAAAATTAAATATACCTACTCCTGGTAGAGCGGGAAATTATATTGAAATGGAAGGAGAAGAGGATAAAAAAGAAGAAAAAATATCAGAGAAAGATATAGAGCGAGATTCATTACCAGTAAAGATAATAGGTTTATTAGGAGAAAAAGAAAATATAGTAGATGTAGATGCATGTATGACTCGTCTTCGTGTAACAGTAAAAGATAAAAACTTAGTTGCAGAAGAAAAAGAATGGAAAAAACTTGGTGCAGTAGGTCTTATAGTAAAGGATAAAGGTGTTCAAGCTATATATGGTCCAAAAGCAGATGTATTAAAATCAGATATTCAAGATATTTTAGGAGATTAATTTATGAAAGTTCTAACTTTAAATTGCCATTCGTGGCAAGAAGAAAAACAAATAGAAAAAATAAAATATTTAGCAAAGATTATATGCGAAAATAATTATGATGTTATTGCTCTCCAAGAGGTAAATCAAAGTATTAATAGTAAAATATTATTTGATAATATAAAGGAGGATAACTTAGCTTTTATATTAGTTAGAGAACTTAAAAAGTTAGGAGCAAGTAAATTTAGATTTATTTGGGATTTTGCACATATAGGTTACGGTAAGTATGAAGAAGGATTAGCTATATTAACTAAACATTCTATAGAAGAAAAAAAATCTTTTTATATTTCAAAAAGTAAAGATAAAAATTTTTGGAAAACTAGAAAAATCTTAAAATGTAAAATAAATTATAATAATAAACCAATATTCTTCTACTCTTGCCACTTAGGTTGGTGGAATGATGAAGAAGAAGACTTTAAACTTCAAGTAAATAAATTAGTTCAGCATATAAAAGAAGATGAAATATGTATGTTAATGGGAGATTTTAATAATGATGCTTTTTTAAGGCATGAAGGATATGATTATATCATAAATAAAAATCTCAAAGATATATATGATTTATCAATTTCAAAAGATAATGGAGTAACCGTTATTGGAGAGATTGATGGTTGGGAAAATAATAAAAAAAGTATGAGATTAGACCTTATATTATCTAATAAAAATTTAAATGTAAAATACTGCAATGTTATATTTAATGGAACAAATAAAGAAATAATTTCAGATCATTTTGGAGTTGAAGCAGAAATAGAATTTTAAAAAATTTATGATTTATTTCAAAAAAGTAAAACAGTTTTGATTTTAAAGATGTAAATATAAACAATTAATTTATAAAAAGGTATGTATGAAGATTTGTGTAAAAATAAATCTAATACATATCTTTTTAATTTAAAAATTATTATTTTAATCTACCATATTCTTTAAAAATTTTACATTTTCAAATTTAAAATGAGTTTATGATATATTCATATAAGTATTAAAGTATTTTGTTTATATATAAAGAATATCATATTATCTTTTTATTTTTGGATAATAAATTTAGTCTACAGAAAAACTTTTTAGAAAAGTTATAACTTTAATATTGTAACTATTTATAAATAACAGAATACCATATTAATAGTTAAATTATATAAAAATTAAATACTTTTAGCTATAAGTTTATATATTTATGTAAGCGAGGTGATTAAGTGATAGAATCATTATTATTAGTATTAGCTGTATCTTTAGATGCTTTTGTAGCTAGTATTGCTTATGGAACAAATAAAATAAAAATTCCTTTTGCTTCTGCAACAATAATAAATATAATTTGTTCAAGTGTTCTAGGGCTATCGCTTTTTTTAGGTTCTGTAATAAAAAAGTTTGTTCCTATTAAGATTACTTCAATAATAAGCTTTATTATATTATGCTTGTTTGGTATATACTATTTATTTGATAGTATTGTAAAAAATTATGTCAAAAATAATAGAAATTCCAATAAAAAATTGAAAATAAAGTTTTCAGATTTAAATTTTATAATAGATATATGTATTGATGAAACTAAAGCAGATATAGACCATTCAAAAAATCTTAATCCTAAAGAGGCTTTGTATCTTGCTACAGCTCTCTCTTTAGATTCTTTAGCTATAGGTTTAGGGAGTAGTTTAGGCAACGTAAATTATGTACAAATAGTAATATTATCATTAATAGCTCATTTTATTTTTATATATATTGGATTATTTGCAGGAAAAAAATTTGTGGAAAAATCGAAACTTAATTTATCTTGGTTATCAGGGATAATATTAATAGTTTTAGCTGTTATGAGGGTGATATGATTATTAAAATGAATAACATATGATTAAAAAGGGAGTATCGGCTATATATAGTGAAGATTGAAATATGATGTGTATAAATTAAATTTATTTTGATATGCCATCTTTGAAATTTATTTGATGAATACCTGTTTTAATATTCTAATTTTTAAAAGTAGAGGAAGATGGTAGATATTATTAAATAAGAATTTATCTAAGTTTTAGAGATGGTTTTTACTTCCTCTAAAACTTAGAATTTTGTTTATAAAGAGAACAAACAATATTATTGTTGGAGTATTTTATAAAAACTTGTAAGTTGCTATTAAAATTCAAAAGAATTTAATATAGGAATTATATTTATTACAGGTATTTCATAAGGATGTACTTTTTTTATGGTAGTTATTGTATCTTTTACTATGCTTTTAGCACAAGAAAACTCTATTTTGCATTCCTCTGCTTCGCATATTTCGCCTATTTCTCCATTGAATGGATCGGATCCATCTAGTGGTCTCCAAGAACCTTTAATTTTAGAAACCGCCATGCAATTATCATAATTTCCTCCTATAGTGAGAGCACCTATATTATTTAATTCTGTTCTTAATTTTTTTACATATTGTTCTGGGATAAAGGTTTCTATTTTGAAAAAATCAAATTCCATAATTTAATATCATCCTTTCTATATATGTATATATTTATTTTTATTATATCTTAAACATTGAGTATTGATTTATAAGTTTAACAACAAAACCTTTCTAAATTATATTTTTATAAATATTATAATATAATTTTGACAATATAGAATCAATTTTTAAAATATATTATAGCTTTTTAAAATTTTTATTCATTACCCATATTATTAGTTTTATAAACTATTTTAAAAGTATTTGTTTATATTTGATTAATGTTAATTAATAAATGTATAAAGAGATACTTATATAGTGTGATTTCACCTAAAATTTACACATTATAAATAAAAAAACATAAACTATTATGAAGAAACAAATTATATAAGGAAGGGGAGCTATTATGAAAAACAATCCTATAAAAATATTTGGGATTACTTCTGAAGAGGAAATAGTTAAATATAATATACAATATCCATATGAAGAGTTTTGTAAATCTTGCACTATAAAACTTGCAAAAAATAAGCCTAAAATAGGACAAATTTTAGAGGTTTATTTAAAACCTAAAATAACTGAGTGGAAATATATATTTACACAGGGGCAGTATAAAATTTTTATTGAGGGTGCTATAAATATAAAGGTGCTGTTTTTAGAAAATTCATATGATGAGAATATTTATTCTACAGAAATAAGTAGAATTGTTTCTGGATTTTTGCCATTGGAAAGTGATTATACAGAGAACTTAAAACCAACTTTATTTATTGAAGAGGCCTTTGTAAAACCTTTAAATGGAAACAAATTTTCAGTATCTTTATTAATTGCTATGGGAATAATTTTGCAAACAAAAGATGAGAACGTAAAAGAATATACAAAAAATTTAGATATAGAGGATGATTTTAAAGAAGAGTTAAAATATAGCAATGTAGAAAATAATTTTGAACAAGAGTTGCAATATAATAATGCAGAAGATAATTTTAAAGCAGAATTGCAATATGATAATATAAAAAATTACGATTCAAATAAAGAGAGAGAAAATAAACATATAGAGGATGCACAGTATAAAGAAGTAAATGAAAAAAGTTTACAAAACGAAAATGAAAATTGTGAAAATATGGAAGGGATGAATTTAGAAAATGAAGTACAATATGATGATATAAAAGATGCAAATTTTAGTGAAATTGATATGGAAAAATTAATGGAAAATTCTATAAATATAGATGTGGAATATGACATGAATTCCAGTGAAAATGACTTTTAATAAATAAAAAGAAAGGGGTAACATTTTTTTATACCTATTAATATAGTATAGTATAGGCTTTTTAGTCCATATAAATTAATCAAAGGAGGAAAAAATTATGAGTAAATCTCCAGAAGAAAAAATGGAAAACAAAGAAGTTGTAAATATAAATTCTTTTACTATATCAGAATTTTGTAATGCGGATGAGGGAAGCAATTTTATTCGCTTTAAACCTTGTGAAATTTGTAAAAGAGCAATATTAGATCCTATAAATATAGCTGATACATCTAGATTATTGCAAGTAAATGTAGCTTTAAAAAATGTCTGCATTGGAAAAGAATTAACAGTTGGATGTATATTAATAGATAGAAGTGGAGAAGTATTAGCTTTTAAATCTCAAACCTTTACTGTAAATGGTAGTGGTGGAGGATGTGGATGTTCGGATGCATCACCATGTGTAAATACTAGTAGAAGATTTAGCTTTATTCTTCCAACAACAAATCTATGCTCATCTATGAATTTGAAGGTAAAAATAATTGCTAACTATACTCGTCCATGTAATTAATATTTTAAAATAAATCTTTAAAATTAAATATATAATAAGTTATTATTATGTATTTAGTTTTAAAAATCATATCTTTTTAAGCACACCTATAAATAGGTGTGCTTCTGTAAATATAATGTGTAAGAATTGCTTATTTTTTCAGTAATTATGTTTCGTTGATTTAAAATATATTTAAAATATATTGAAGATTTTTGTGCTTAAATAAAGTTTTAGTATAAAATTTGCATAATATAGGATTAATATAATGCTAGATAGTTTCTTTATATGACTTTTTCTTTATAATTGCTACTATAAAAATTATTATAGGCAATATTACTTCTATTAGGATTCCGTAATAAGCCCATAAATTTTTTACAATATATATACTATTTATTATATCACCAAACATTATGTAAGAAAGGTTCAATAATAAAAAAGCTACAGGAGTTAGGATATTTTTATAATCTTTTAAATTAAAAATTTTTTGCACTCCTTTAGAAGCACCTAATAAACAGTAGCTTAATTCTAAAAAACGTATTATTGTAAAGACTATTAAAATAATTATTTCTAACCTTTGATATTGACCCCTTAAATATATTCTTTTCATAGTTTCATAACCTGGATAATAAAAAATTGAATATGCTTCAGGCCCTAATAACATTATATTAGTGGTAGTTATGATTGTAATACAAATTGCTAATAAAATCATTGGCTTAATAAATATATTTTTAATATTTTTATTGTATTTTATAGTATCACAAAATGTTAAAAATACAAATAGTTCCATAAAAGGATATATACTTAGGATGATGCCTTGCTTAAAAACTTTGGTAAAATTATTATATAAAACTGGTTGCAATCTAGAAATATCCATTTGAGGAAGCAATAATAACCAAGCTAAAATTAAAAATATTATTATAAATCTTATATTTAATTTAGCATAATAATATATAACTTCGATACCTTCATTTACAATCCATAACATTAAAATACCTATAGATAATATAGGAACTAATTTAGGTGTATTCCAAAGAGCAGATAATTTTATGAAATCTATGAGATTATTTAATGTATATGAACTGGTAAAAAGAATATGAAGAACAAATATAATTTGTAATGTTTTCCCTAATATTTTTCCAAAGGTTATGTCTAATATATCAAATAAATTTTTACCAGGGTATAAATCCATAAGTCTACCATACATAGCTAATATAGGAATACTTACAACTATACCTATAAGTGAAGCAATCCAAGCATCTTGTTTTACTTCAGATCCTATATTAAATAATAAATATGATCCTAAAGGATAACTAAAAATCAGTAGTTGCATTTGTTTTTGAGATATTGCTTCTTTTTTCATAAAATTCCTCCTAAACTGCTTTTAACCCATTCAAAAAAACTTTGAAAATATATCAAGGGACTCGGAATATTAATATTTAAAGCTATTAAGGAACTAATGAAAACACTTATAGATATTATGATAATATAAATTGGAATCTCTTTTTTAAAATCATTGTTCAGTAAATATAATATGTCATATGTTATAAATAAGCCATAAAATATAAATATTAAAAACAACATATTAATCAGCTACTTTCACGTTTTTATTAATAGCTCCACTATATTTTATATTTACAGTTGGAAATACATTAATATTTATAGATTCGAAGGTATTATTCCAATTACCAGAAAGTTTTTTCCAATATTTAGACTTCTTTTTACTTAATATTTGACCAGTTCCAATTGCATCAGTTTTATATTTTTTTTGAAGATTTTGAATTAATTCATCTGCTTGGCTTTTTATATGCTTTTCTGATTCTTCTTTTACTTTATTTTTTTGAGGATTAGAAACAAAATTAATTTTAGTTTCAGGTAATTCCGACAAAGCTGTATCTATGTCTAAATATATATCCATAGATATTTTTCCATCATTTATTTTTATATTTGTTTTTCTTTTAACATTCATTAATTCCAAGCTTATATTCATATTGTTTGATAATGATATGGGAATTGAAAATTTTGTTTTTTTTTCTTTTAAAAGTTGTAATACCATATTTTCATTTTCTGTTAATTTACCTACCATATTATCACCCCTAAATACAGCTGTATTTATAACTTCTACATCAGATTTATTTTTAGTATTAGATAGTTTTACCATAGGAACTGTAGCAGATGTGCCTTTAGTAGTTATATTATCTAAAAGTTTAAAGACTTCTGTAGCAGAGTATTTTCCTATTTTGTTGTAATTTGAAATATTATCAGATAATCTATAAGAAAGTATTTCATCAGATTCTTTACCTTTAGTGAATATTTCTGATGCAGTATTCATTTGAGAAACTAAAATCCACATATCATTTCTTACTTCCACATCTCTGTTCATTAAATCAATAATAGATCCTATACCATCTTTTGCAATGTCTTGACTTACTATAACCACTTTCATATGAGATACTTGTATTTGCTTTCCTGTTTCTTTAATAGCATCTCTAAGTGCAGTATGTAAAGTTTTACCCCTACCTTGATTTATATCTGAGTTTATTTTTTCACCATTTGTAGAAGTCTTTAATGTTTCTATTGTAAGTATATATTCATTAGTAAATTTGTCTTTATCAATACATATACCAGCAGCGAAAGTTATATCATGCATTTCTATATAATCCCAACATCCACAGAAGGTCATAGGTAGGCATAGTAATATAAACAAAATTATTGTTTTATTTATAAAAATTTTCATTGTAAATTCCTTCTTTTAGTATTATTTTTATTTCTTATAGAATCCTTTGCAATAAATTTTGTTCTGTATTTTAATAGCCACCAAGGAGCTCTTATACCAATATCTGTTATATTATATTTATCTAAATTCGTAATTTTTAGCATATAGGGTATTCCGAAGGTTTTAATTGAGATTAAATAAATAGTTATTCCTATATTGCCTAAAATAATTCCATATAAACCTAAACATGACCCTAAAATTAAAAATAGAAATCTTATGATAATAATTGCACCTCTCATATTGTATAATATTAATTCACATATACCTGTGATAGCAGTTATAATTACCATTGCAGCACCTATAAATTTAGCAGCCACAGCAGCTTGCCCTAATATTAAAGCACCTACAATGCTTACTGTTGCACCTATATGTTTAGGTAACCTTATTCCTGCTTCTATTAATATTTCAAATATAATAATCATTATTAAAGCTTCCACTGCAATGGGGAAAGGAACATCTTCCCTAGCTAAATATATACTTAGGGCCAATTTGCTTGGAAGCATTTCTTTATGAAAGGCTATGGTTGCTATATAAATACCTGGAGTATATATTGTAAGTATAAAAGCAATTAACCTAATAAATCTACTTATTGAGGCATATACAAAATTTTGATAATAGTCTTCATTTACTTGAAAATATTCAACAAATAAAAAAGGAAGAGTGATGGCTGTTGGAGAACCATCACATAATATAGCTATTCTTCCTTGAAGTAATTTGGAAGCTACTATGTCTGGTCTTTCTGTATTTCCTATTGTTTTGAAACAGGATAATGGTCTATCAGTTATATATTCTTTTATTAATTCTGTAGAAAAAACTCCTTCTACATCTATTTCATTAAGTCTATTTTCTAGTTCCTTTAATATTTTTTTATTTACTATATCATCTATGTAAGTTATACAAACTTTAGTTCGAGTTCTTACTCCAATTTCCTTAATTTTAAATTTTAAGTTTGGAGAATTGATTTTTCTTCGTATTAAAGATATATTTGTATTTAAAGATTCATTAAAGCCCTCTCTTGGACCATTTATTATTGTTTCTGATGTAGGTTCAGATATGGAGCGTGTTTGCCATCCTTTAGTATTAAGTATTAATACTTTATCAAATCCATCTATAAATAAGACGGAATCACCATATAATAATGAATTTACTGTAGTATCTACACTAGTAGTTTCCTTTGTATCATCTATTACTATTATTTGTTCATTTAAATAGTTAATAAGTTCACTTGATTTTGAATTAAGTTTGCAATTGATAAGTTTACATATTATGTTTTCATTTATTATTTTATTATTTACCATGCCATCAACAAAAACTAAACAAAAATTTAAGTATGAATGTTTATTTTTTATTTTTCTGTAAATAATAGTATCATCATCTTTTAATATAGTATTTTTAAATAATTCTATATTTTCTTTTAGTGAATTTTTAAAAGTGTATTGTTCAAGTCTATTTTTTAATATTTCGCTATTTTTATTGCGGAATTTATTATTCATAGGCTCACTTCCTTTTATCATATTATTCCTTAAATTTTAAATATTATTCAAAAAGGAAATGGTTGCTAAATTCAATTGTAAAAAAGTAATTTATAATTTTTTTATAAAATATAATATATAGAATAAGTATTAATGTATAAGGTAGGTGAAAATGGGTTGTGGCATTAAAAAATTCATATACAATATATTATTTTGAAATTTTAAAGTTAATACAATATATTTGTACTAGGTATTTTTAGCGTCACAGCCCCCGTGTTTGAATGGATTAATGCCTATGCCTATTTATTTGAATGAAAAACTATTATCAGAGGTTTATCCTATAGTTATAGATGGATTTATAGAAAGTAAATCTATAAAGTTTATGCATGATAAGAGTGATTTTCTAAGGCTTCAGACTGGACGTAAAAATCAAAAATCAGAAGACAATAAGGTATCTAATAATAATAAAGAGCGTAATAAAGTTGAAGATGTTTCAAAAAGTGTAGTAAATGATTTTTCAGGATATTTAGATGATAGAGCTGTTAATAGAAATGAATTAACAATAAAAAAAATATATACTAAATTTTATTTGTTTTATGATTTAAGAAATACTCTTGTAAATAAAAATATGTTAAAATTTGTTACAGACGAAGATATAATTAATAACAATTTAATTTCAGGAGAATATATTGAATTTAATTCAAATATTATATCAGAATCCACTTGTAATCAAGTAACGAACTTATTGGATATTATAAAATGCTATGGTTCTAATGATTTAAATAAATTATTACAAAATACAGATATGGAAAAATCTATTACTAATTATACTATAATAGAAAAACAATTAGAAATTTTAAAAAAATTTTTAGAAATAAGTGATTCTGCAAATGTTGTAACAAAATTAAATAAATGTAAAGCAGTATTAAATGTAGATAGGAAATGTTTTTACAGTAATAATATATATGATAATTCGAATTTCCCTTGTAAAATATTAGGTAAGGTATTAAGATGCGAACATAATAAAGGAAGTATATGTTTATTAGATAAAACAGGTATGGATAATTATTATATAGAATTTTTAAATTCTTTAGAACCATATTTAAATATACTTAGAAATAACAATATAATTACACCTAAAAGTATCATAACAGAAATAGAAGCACCAGTTATGCAAATAATACCTATAGGTATGTATGTATAAGTTTGGGAGATATTTAAAAAGTTAGAAATAATATCAAAAATATTATTTATTATGAAAAAATTATTACTAAAGTAAAAATTCAAGAGTGGATTAAAAATCTAACAGTGTAAATATTATTAATATAAATTAGAAAACTAGCTATAATATTAGATTTAAATACTTTAAGTTTAAATCTAAAAAAATAGAATAATGGTAAAAGCTTAGATATAGGTTAATTTTAAAATATGTAATTAAAAGGGACTATCACATTAGAAAAATTATATATAATGTATTGTTTTACAAATTTAGAGTTAATACAATATATTGTAGGATTTATTCTTATTGCGAAAGTCCCATATTAATAATTTATGGTTACGCCCAAAAGGTTACGCCCATAAGAGATTAATTATTTTATTTATATACCTATTAGAGAATATATTTTTCATATTTGAGAAATTTTTTATATAAATATAGTATATAAGTGTTAGAACTTTTTAAATTATGCAATTTGATTACTTAAAAAGCAATTTAGGATTTTTAATTAATATAATATATATTAATTAATGCACCTTAACCTTTCTCATTTACAGCCATAATATCTATGTTATTTTCTTCAAATATTTTAGTTAAATCTTTATTAGGTAATTTATCTGTAACTATTAAATCAACATCACATAAATCGCATACTTTAAAAAAACTATTGTTGCCAAATTTACTATGGTCTACTAACACTATAGTTTCATTAGATTGTTCAATCATTTTTTTCATAACGGAGGCATCTTCTGCATGAGCTACAGTTATACCTTTTTCTGATATGCCAAGGGCTCCTATACATGCTTTATCAGCAAAATAATTAGAAAGCATATCTATGGTACTAGATCCATATAAAAATTTGTATTCTTTATTTAATATTCCTCCTAATAAATGAATGTTTATATTAGCTTTTTTAGATAAGGTATGTGCTAAATTTATTGAATTAGTTATAACAGATAAATTTTCTACTTCCAGCATTTCTGCAAAAATTTGTACTGTGGTTGAAGAATCCATTATTAATTTATCTGTATTTTTAATTAAAGATGTTGCAAGTTTTGCTATAAGTTTTTTTTCATTTGGATAAGTAAGAAGTCGATCCTCATAATTTTTTACTTTTCCTCTTGTATTAGGTAATATGGCACCGCCATGAGTTCGAAGAATTGCTCCTTCTTTTTCAAGATTTACAAGATCACGTCTTGCTGTATCTCTTGATACATTACACATTTTGCATATTTCATCCACTTTTATTCGTTTATTTATTTTTAAATATTCTAGTATTTTATTCATTCTTTCTTCTTGATACAAAATTTTATACCTCCAGGTTAAAAATATTGTAAGTTAATTATAAGTTATTTTAAGTTGAATTTCAAGTTATTATAAGTGATTTTAAGTAATTATAATTTTTATTAAGTTTTTTTAAGTTAAATAAAAGTTTTATATAATAAATTATGATTTAAATATATGATTTGAAAATTTTCAATAAAATTATAAATAGCCTTACCTAATAGCTTTACAAAGCATTAGGTAAGGCTTAATTTTTGTATTTATAAGTTTCAATTAAAAATATTTTACATTGGTACTACAAGTTGACTTGAAATAGGGGAAAATTTATAACCATCCCAGTGGAGGATAGATTCCACTGAACCTAGAGTATCAGCATTATAAAGGCCTATAATTCTTTGGTGTGTAAGTAAGCTAAATCCGCTGGATCCATTTAAACTTAAAGCGGATAAATTACCAAGAAATAAAACTTCACCTGTTATAGGTTTTTTAAATTTACCATTTGTATCATAAATTTGTGATAAGTATTCTTTATCCCGTATAGATTTAAGATCAATTACTCCTTCTAAATTACTTTTTTTAGATTTTACTCTTACTTTATAATAATGTTCATATACTGCAGCATATTGATTATTTTTGCTAAATTTTTCATAATCAAAAATAAGCATTGCAATATTATCTTTAAAGGAATAAATATAGTTAAAGTAGTATCCACCGCTACCCCCAGAATTTATTGATAAAAATACTTTAGGAATATTATCATCTCCAAATTTACCTATAAATAGATTTGGTTCATAACCTGCATTGTCTTTTGGCTTAATACTTATATCTACATTAGTTTTTTTATTTTTTACATTAAGAGTTATATCTTCAATAAAGCCATCTTCGCCATAAGGTTTTTTACCAGTAATAGTTATAATTTCATCTAAACCATCACCATTTACATCTGCGCATTTAGTATCTAAAATATATATTTTATCCTTTGCATCATTAAAATCTTCTGGAATTCTAAAAAACATACGCTCACCTTAATTATTCATTCTATATTAGTATATTAAAAAAAATTAAAAAGATGAATTTAATAGACAACCTTAATAGGGAATATAAATAACATAATAGTAGGAGAGTTGTAATTTTAGTAACAAGAGGATGGTGTTTATTATTGTACAAGCTATTAAAAGAATACAAGAATGGAGATAGTGAAGTTTTAGGAAAAATTATAGCATATTTTATTCCAATTATACTAAAAGAAGCTTCAAAATGGAAGATATCATGTTATGAATATGAAGATTTAGTACAACATGGATATCTTTCTGTTATAAAAGCTGTTAATATGTTTGAAGGAGAGGAAAATAAATTTATTCCTTATTGTATAAAAACGATTAAAACAAATTATAAAGCTCTATTAAAAGGTCAAATAAAGCATCATAGAGAGATACCCTCTGAAAATATATTAGATAATAGTAATGAATATTCTTTTACTATAGAGGATGAAATAATAGCATATGAGAGCATGAAAGAACTCTATAAAGCATTAGACAAGCTTACACCAGAGGAAATAGAAGTAATAAATAGTTTTTATATTAAAAATAATACTCTTAAAGAAATAGCTAATTCTACAAATAAAAGCTATAACTCCGTAAGATATATTAAAAATAAAGCTATAAAAAAACTGCAAAGTATGCTTGAAAAGCATAGTTAATATTAAAGGGTAAATATAGGGTAGATTTAGATTAGAATTTAATAACAGATTATAAAAACTAGAGTAGAATATAATAACACAAAATATATCATTTTAATCTCCTAAAAACTTTATTTTTACTCTATACTCTTTAATCTAATAAAAAGGCGGTGGATTCCATGTATGAACAATTAATAAAAATTGTAAGTGATGTGGGATTCCCTATAGCAGTTAGTTTATACCTTTTATTGAGAATAGAAAAAAAACTTGATGAAATAACTAAAACCTTAATTTCTTTGGATAAAACTATATCTTCTACTATGAAACAAGAAAAAAATAAGTGTTCTACTAAGAAGTAAATATCTTAATTTTTACCTTGTTAATTATTAGAAGTAAATAAGTTAGGGGATATTTCAATATTAAATGTATTTTGAAATATCCCCTTATTTTAAAATATTAACTTTGTATCTTAAGATTATTTTATTGTTAATGAATAATCGCCATTATCCCCAGAGTACGTATATACATATAAATAATATTTGCCAGGTTTTGCGGTATATTTTCCTTTTATAGTATTACCTGAAACTAATCCATAAGCAATATAATTATTTAAATCTGATTCTTTATAAAGATTCCAAGCTAATCCTAAATTGTTTAAATTATTTAGGTTTATATCTAAATCTTTAGTTTCTTTTATATCAAATGAATAGATATCTCTGACATCTTTACAATTTAAGTTGCCTAATACAGTATTATTAAGCATAATTTTATTTGCAGTTTCAAAGGAATCATTGTTTTCCTTCTCATGAATTTCATTATTTACTAGAGCAGTTTCAATATTACCTTTTATATTTAATTTATAATTGATTTTATTTGAAGAAATTTTATAAGTTATTATATAATATCTGCCAGGCTTATCTACTTTAAATTTTCCTATAATTTTATTGCATTCTCTTTTAGTAGGATATCCAATATAATTTTTAGTATTATCGCTATTGTAAGCAAGCCAATTAAATTCATTAGAATTATTATCTGTATTTTCCATAGTTACTTCTATATCGCCAGCAGTTAAAGCGTCGAAATAGTATGTATCACGAGAATCGTCAATATCTAAAGTAGCTATTACCGATTGGTTTTTACAAACCTTATTAGCTTTATCAAAGGAATTATTATCTTCTTTTTCATATATAGATGATTCATCTTTATCAATATTGATATTATCTTCTGGAGAGGTTGATATAGCTCCTTCTATATTAAATCTATAGTCTGATTTATTTCCATTAACATTATAAATTGCTAAATAGTATTTACCAGGTTTATCTATTTTTACAGTGCTATAAAATAAATTTTCTAGTCTTTTATTTGGGTAAGTTATATAGTTAATTTTATCTTCTTCACTAAATAAAAGCCAAGTAAATTCACTTTTATCTTTATTAATTTTTTCTACATTTATAGTTATATCTGAAGGTTTAGTAACATTAAAATAAAAAATATCTCTATCTTCTGAGGAACTAATAGATCCACTTACTAAATCCTTAGAATAAACTGGATTAGCAGTTATATAATCATCATTACTTTCTTTTTCTGATACCGTATTTCCTGTAAGTATTTTTTTTATGTTTATAGATGCACTTTTTTCTGATTTAATTCCCTTGTCATCTGTTATTATAAGTTTTACCGTGTAAGCACCTGGAGTCTTATAAACATGAGTAGGATTTTTTTCGAAGCTAGTTTCATTATCTCCAAAATCCCAAGTATAGGAAACTATTTTCCCATCATCACTTGACCCTTCGCTAGAAAAATTAATTTTTTCATTTGCATTTCCTTCCTTAGGAAAATCTAATTTAATTGTTGGTGCTTCATTAAAATTTTTGTTATGAGCTAATAATCCGTGAAAAACTACATTATATTCTACTTGATTGTATGAATTTACTTTAGGATTTGAGAAATAAGCAGTAACTGTTTTATATCCTCCCCATTCTAATTTGTTTAGTTTTTCTAGAGATTCATTAACTTTATTGTTCATATTAATCCAATTATTAATTTCACCCTTGTTTAAATCTAATGTGTAGTTTGCTTTTAGAGTATAAGTATCAAAGTACTGAGAAGTTTCTTTAGTTATTTGAGAATTTGTTAAATTCATAGTACTTTCAATATCTGATTTAATTTCATTTAAACTTCTGTTATTATATTTTTTCATGTAATCATCAGATACTAGTGGTATTGTGTAATTGTCGTAATTATCTACTAATTTTTGCATATGATCTTGATAGTTTTTGTTGAGATTAGAATTTTTACTTGCATTTTCTATTAAATTTTCATAACCTTTAACATTATTATTTTTTATAGTAGATACTAAATCGTTAAATAGTTTTTTGTTGTTATTATACATATAATCTGAGAATGCATATCCATATTTATAAAAATCCCATCCATCATCATATTTTGAATGTAATATTTTATCTGTGCTAAATCTTTCTTTAGGATTTTGAGAAAGTTCTCTAACTATTGATTTTCTTGGTAATATAGAAGTCCTAGTTGCCCCTGCAAAAAATTCAGCAGATCCTTCTTCAAACCATGTTATTCTTCCGCTATTTCCTTTATAAAAATCACCTTGACCAAACAATCCTGGTACCAAATAACGTCCTTGTAAATAGTGAGTAAATTCATGACGGAAGAGTTCCTCTAAGCTATAAATACTTTCTTCAGGAGTTCTTTCATAAGTAAAGAAGGTACCAATATTTTCTATGTATATTCCACCATTTTCTACACTAAATCCATATAAAACTCTATTTAATTTATATTCTTTTGGATTATTGTATATTACCATAGTTAGAACATCATCTGCATTGCCTGTTTCTAAAGGAACATCGTTACCTATTACTCTATGGAATTGAGATTTTACTTCTTTAGATGCCCAATAAAGTTTTTGCACTTTTGATTCATCTACTTTATCACCAGTTTTTATAATCATTTTCCCGTTATCAAAAGTATAAGTTTTAGGTAAATAATGATTTTTACCATTTTCAATTAATTTATTAATATTTATGATATTTCCCTTTGAATCTTTACCATTAAAATCATCTTTTATTCTTTCTACTGCAATATAGAACTGTTCGCTATAAGCAGGAAGTAATTTAAGACAATTATCTATTATAGAATGTGGAATAGATGGATTGCTGTGATACATAGATAATTTACTAGTATAATAAATACCATTATTTATAATCCAATCATTATTTTCTGTAACATCAGATATCTTTGCAAATTTAGATATTGCATTTATAAAAGAATCTATTTTACCAGTCCAAGGAGTATTTTTGCCGTCTAGGATATTATTGTTATATGAATATTCAGAGATATCATAGCTTATCTCTTTCATAAAATTATATACAGCATCACCTTTTAATTTATCTTTAGGATATGTATTCATTTCTCTATAGTATTGTTCTATTATAGGAACAGTTTTGTTAACTACTTCTGAGTTACAAGAAGCATTTCCTATAAGTTTACCTAAAGCATTTATTACTGTATCTTGACCTTTTTCACCTAGTTTGAAATTTTTATTATTTTCAATAGCAAGCATTGCAGGAATACATTTATCTTGAAAAGATCTATCATTTAAATATTTTAAAGAATCATTATAATACCCTAAATAAAATCCAGATCTTAAAATTTCAACTAATGTATCAATTCCTTTATCGTCAGTACTAGTATAAGTAGAAGCTTTTTCATATAATCCATTTATCAGAGCTTCCATACGTTCTCTGTTTGAATAAAAAGTATAACTATCATTATTATACTGGAAAAGATCTGAAATATCGCTCCATTTTATTTTAGAAGTTAAATCTAAGATTTCTTTATTACTTAGATTATTTAAGTCGCTAAAGGAATATTTTGATGAATTGGTATTTTTTTTATTCAAACCTAAAGGCTCAGAATTAGTAGAAGGGATTCTTTCTGATTTATTGCTACCATCTACTGAGGTATTGATTTCATTAGATTTAAATTTACTGTTATTAATAGGAGCTGCTGATACTATAGCTAAATAGCTTGTACATATCATGCAGCTAAAGGTTACTGAACATAGTACCTTAATAAATTTTTTATTCATTTTTGCACCTCATATCGTAATTATTATATATAATTTAATGTTTAATTAAAATTTTAATTAAATCATAAAAAACATCAAATGAATATATTATATATTATACATATTTTTGTAATAATTGCAATTTAATTTATTAAAATGTTAAATAGTGGTTAAATGAAATTTATCTTTAATATAAAAAATAATATTATGCTTGTAGATAAAGAGAAAAGTTTAAGTTAAAATAGGAAAGGGTCTAATATATAAAATAAAAACTTATATTAGAAATGAAATAATATATTTATAGATAGGAAAATAAAATGAATAATAATTTAAATATAGATAAAAATCAGGTTTTAAGATACTTAGGATATAGAGGTCAAAAATTTTCACTTGAAATAGATAATCTTATAGAAGAATGCATAAAAGAAATAAAAACTTTAGTTAATTTAAGAGCTACTTATAAATATTCTAATATTTATAAAAATAATCATGTCAATTTAGTGGATATTAATTTAAAATTAAAAGGAAAGGATATATTACATCATTTTGAAAAATCTAATAAATGTTGTGTAATGGCTGCAACTTTAGGAAACAAAATTGATAGAAAAATATTATATTATGAAAAGATTAATATGACTAAAGCAATAATTTTAGATGCTTGTGCTACAACTGCTATAGAAGAATATTGTGATTTAATAGAAAATGAAATAAAAA
Organism: Clostridium tepidum; assembly: GCF_002008345.1. Taxonomy (GTDB): domain Bacteria; phylum Bacillota; class Clostridia; order Clostridiales; family Clostridiaceae; genus Clostridium_F; species Clostridium_F tepidum. The sequence continues at coordinate 79,196 of NZ_MRAE01000007.1, read as the reverse complement.
AAGAAGTAAAAAAAGATAATCTAAATATAAATTGGAGATATAGCCCAGGTTATGGTGATTTGGACATATCTGTACAACAGGATCTATTAAAATCCTTAGATGCTGAAAGAGTTATTGGATTAACAGTTTCATCTCATAATATATTAATACCCAGAAAGTCTGTAACTGCTATTATAGGCATAATTCCAAAAGAAGTTATAGTGGAGAAAAAATCTTGCAATCAGTGTAATAAATTTGATAATTGTAAATTTAGAAAGATAGGTGATATATGTGAATATTAAAGATTATATAAAAGAAAATATATTAATATTTGATGGTGCTATGGGAACAATGCTTCAAAAACTGGGATTAAATAATTCGGATTTGCCAGAAGAATTGAATATATTAGAATCTGAAAAAATAATAAACATACATAAAAAATATATAGAGGCAGGAGCAAAGGTTATAACAACTAATACTTTTGGAGCTAATGAAATAAAGCTTAAACAAAGCAAATTTTCTGTAGAAAGTATTATAGATAAAGCCATAGATAATGTAAAAAAAGCAAAAGGTAATAAAGAAATACTTATAGCATTAGATATAGGTCCAATAGGACAGCTTTTAGAGCCTATGGGAACATTAAAATTTGAAGAAGCTTATGAAATTTTTAAAAGACAAATTATACAGGGGCAAAAAAGTGGAGCAGATATAATTTTAATAGAAACAATGACGGATCTTTATGAAGCTAAAGCGGCTATTTTGGCAGCAAAAGAAAATACAAACCTTCCAATATTTTGCACTATGACCTTCGAAAAAAATAAAAGGACTTTTACAGGATGTACTCCATTATCTATGATTCTTACCTTAGAAGGATTAGGTGTAGATGCTTTAGGCGTTAATTGTTCTCTAGGACCAAATGAATTAGACGACATTGTAGATGAAATAATAAAGTATTCAAGTATACCTATAATGGTTCAGCCTAACGCAGGTCTTCCAACTATTAAAGAAGGTAAAACTATTTATAATGTTAAGCCTAAAAAATTTGCAGCTTTTCAAAGGAGTATTGTAGAGAAGGGAGTAAGAATAGTAGGAGGTTGTTGCGGAACTACAGATGAATTTATAAGAGAAATTGTATATATTCTAAAGGATGTACAAGTAAAAAAGTTAAAAGAAAAGAATATTTGGGGAGTATGTTCTTCTACAAAGGCAGTTTTAATAGATGGAGTTAAGATAATAGGAGAAAGAATTAACCCAACGGGTAAAAAATTATTTAAAGAAGCCCTTAGAAATAATGATATAGATTATATATTAAAAGAAGCAATAGGTCAGGTGGAGTCTGGAGCAGATATATTAGATGTAAATGTGGGACTTCCAGAAATAGATGAAGAAGAAACCATGAAAAAAGTTATAAAAGAAATTCAATCTATAATTGATACACCTCTTCAAATAGATTCTAATAATCCTAAAGTTATAGAAAAGGCATTGAGAGTATACAATGGAAAGCCTATAGTTAATTCTGTAAATGGAGAAGATAAAGTATTAGATAATTTATTACCATTAATAAAAAAATATGGAGCGGCTGTTGTTGGATTAACTTTAGATGATAAGGGTATACCTAAAAAAGCTGAAGAAAGATTAAAGATAGCTGAGAAAATAGTTAATAAAGCTTTAGAATATGGCATAAGAAGAGAAGATATATTTATAGATTGTTTGGTTTTAACTGCATCAGCACAACAAGAAGGTATTATGGAAACCCTTAAGGCTGTAACTTTAGTGAAAGAAAAATTAAATGTGAAAACAATATTAGGAATATCTAATATATCCTTTGGATTACCTAATAGAGAACTTATAAATAAAACTTTTTTAGCTATGAGTCTTCAATCAGGATTAGATTTGCCAATATTGAATCCTAATAATAAAGAAATGATAAATATTATAAATGCCTATAAGGTTTTAAATAATGAGGATAGGGGAGCTGAAAGTTATATAGAAAAATACACCAATGAAATATCAAACGGTAAAGAAGTAAAAAATTTAAAAAGCAATATAACTTTAAGGGAAATAGTTATAAAGGGAATAAAAGAAGAAGCATACAGTAAAACAAAGGAACTTATCAAAAATAGAGATGAACTATCAATAATAAATGAAGATTTAATTCCTGCACTAGATGAAATTGGGGAAAAATATGAAAAAGGTATAATATTTTTACCACAACTAATTCAATCTGCGGAAACGGTTAAAAAGGCTTTTACAGCTATAAAAGAAAAACTTAGAGAAGATAATTCACCAAAAATAAATAAAGGGAAAATATTAATGGCCACTGTTAAAGGTGATATTCATGATATAGGAAAGAATATAGTAAAGGTTATACTAGAAAACTATGGATTTGATATTATAGATTTAGGTAAGGATGTTGAAGCGGAGAGAATAGTAGAAGAAGTAAAGAAAAATAATATAAAGTTAGTAGGATTAAGTGCTTTAATGACTACTACAGTAAATGGTATGAAAGATACCATAAAGGCTTTAAAAGAAAGTAGAATGGATTGTAAAGTCTTTGTTGGTGGAGCAGTGCTTAATAAGGAATATGCAGAAATGATAAATGCAGATTATTATGCTAAAGATGCAAAGGAAGCAGTAGATATAGCTAAAGGATTCTTTGGAGGATTTTGAAAATTAACCCGAAAAAATATTTAAGTTTATACAAAACACTTACCAGTATTGAAGGTAAGTGTTTTATAGTTTTATGTTAATTAATTTTTACAAATAATAGAGCTTGTAAAGAATTTTATGTAAACAACTCACTTGTAGGTGTTGTTTGTCTAATAAGTTCTTTTTTTCAAAAAGACATAATCTGTACAACCTTCGTTTTTATAAGAATTATTATACCATTCTTATGGAGTTTATACAGATTATTTTACACTTTTAGGGATTTTTATATTTGTAGACTTTTCTCAAATTATTTCTCATGTGCTCCAAAGCCAGTTATTATAAGAGTAGCCCAGCTGTTTTCTTCAGCTTGCACCCAATTAAATTCAATATCGAGCTCTTTAAGCCATGCATTTAATCCAACGCTTTGCTTTGAAGGATTTGGTGATTGTCTCCCAAACTTTTCTTTAATGTTTTCAAGTAATTGCCTTTGATCTTCTTCATTTAGTTCTTTATCCAAAAGTTCTCTTATAATTGCACGACAATCATAATATGATTTTGTATCTTCACTATAAAGTTCATCAGCTAATTCTTGTCTTTTCTTATTTAAAGTGTTTCTAACCTCATTAATTTCATCTATGTTTGATAGGTATTTGGAGGCAATTTTAAGCGATTCTATTTCTCTATCCATTTTTTTTATTAATTTTTCTACTTTAGCATATCTCATCATTTTTTCTCTTTTCTTATTTATTTTATTTCAACTTATTAAGTATAACATACAACTAAATTTAATTACATATTTTATTATATCTATTTATATTACCATGCCTTTGTATATTAAGTATCTAATGTATAAATATAAAGTTTATTTGTATCAAGATTAAAAATAGATATTGTTATATTATAAGAAAATCTTGAGTTTATATTTGTATTTTTTATCATAAATTCCCCCCTATAATTATTAAAAGTAGTAATAGAAAAATACTGTGCTTAAAGTCATCTAAGGTAAAAGATTATACAAATTAAATTTTAGTTTATAAATCAATTATATTATAATAATAAAGAATTTAAAGAATAAAAAGGAAATAGAGAAGATAAAAGTAAAAAAGTTTATTTTTTATGATAGAAAGGTATAAAAGGATTTGTATTAGTATATGAAAGGCCTTTTAGTAATTATCCAATATAATGGAATATCATTGTAAAATTTATAAGAAATTATCAGGAGGTAAAGATGCAGATAAATGAAGATAATTTTATTAACAAACTGAAGGATAAAAACCCAAAAGCTTTAGAATATGCCTTTGATACCTATTGCGACTATATATATAAAGTAGTATTTTCTGTTTTTGGATCTAAAGAGTATTCTACTTATATAGATGAATGCATTAATGATATATTTATGTGTTTATGGGACAACATAGATAAATTTCATGAAGAAAAGGAAAACTTTAAATATTGGTTTAAAGCTGTAGCAAAATATAAGGCTATAAACTACAAGAAAAAAATTATTAAAAATACAAATATAGATTGTATTGAAAATTATATTTTTGAATCAAAAGAACAAGTAGAAAATTTGATTGTATCCAAGGAAAATAAAAATGAGATCATAAATATGATAAAAGATCTAAATGGAATGGATAGAGAAATTTTTATAAGAAGATATTTAATACAGGAAGATATAGTTGAGATAGCAAGCTATTTAGGAGTAAATAGAAGTGTAGTGGATAACAGACTCTCAAGAAGTAGAAAGATTTTAAAAGAAAAACTTGAAATATTAAAAAAGGGAGAGTGTGTAAATGAATAAAGAAATATTTGAAGAAAAGGATATATTAGAGCTACTTAATTATATTAATATAGATAAAGATGAAGAAGAAAATTTAGATTTAAATATGGATGATTTAATAAAGAAAAGATTAAAAAAGAATTTATTAAAACAAGTTAAAGGTAAAAGAGCTAAAAAGAACTTTAAACATAAGGTTGTAGCCGCATCTTTAATAATAGCTGCAGCCCTTATTAGTGTAAATATACCTGCCTTTGCAAAGAATATTTCAGAATTTAAGTCAGTAATCCAAGCATTAATAGGATATGGAGTACCAAAAGAAGGGGAATATGAAAAATATTCTAACAGTATAAACAAAAGTGTTACAGATAAAGGTATAACTTTAACTATAAATGAAGTGGTGTGCGATGATACAGAATTAATGATAGCGTATACTATAAAAACTAAAGATGATATTAAAAAAATAGTTAAAGAAAGAAAAGATAGCAGTTCTATGCCTTTTAGTTTGTTCCCATATATTAAAATAAATGGGAAACAGGCTGGTAGTAGTTCTGGTTCTGATGAAAAATATTTAGATGGGCATACTTATATAAATTCAGAAAGTATGGATATAGAGAATATGAATCTTAAAAATAGCTTTAATGTGGATTTGAATGTAAAAAATATATATGGTGTAATAGGAAATTGGAATTTAAAATTTAGTGTTTCAAAGGATGAAATATCAAAACATACTAAAGTGTTTAAGCCTAATATCAAAGTTAAATTCCCAGATGCACTTGTTAATTCAAGTCGTATTCCTAAATATTTAACTGTCATACCATATAGAGATATTTTTAGTAAAGATAATTCACCTATTCAAGAAACATATAAAAATATAGATGGAGTATATCCAATAGAACTTTCACAGGGGAAAATGGGTAAAATTATAATTAAAGAAATAAAAACTTATAAAGATAAAACTGTTGTTAAATATAAGGCAGAAGGTAAAGCACCATTTTTACAAGCTAAACAGTTATTCATAAAGGATGATAAAGATAATGTAGCACAAGGAAAGGATAATAATTTTGATGTAAAAAAGGATAGTAGTCCTAATGAGTATATTATGGAGTTTGAGCCTTTAGATAAGAATAAAAAATATAAAATAGGGACTAATGATTTAAGTAATTATGAAATAAGAAATGATTTAAAATTTAGAATAGATCTTAATAAATAAATAATAAAAGATATGATATGAATAGGATTTTATAAGTGCTAAAAAATTTAAGTTACTAATAATTTTAATAATGAAAATTGAACATATAAAAATAAAGAGTGTAGCTACTTTTAGTGGTTACACTTTTTATTTTTATATATTTATTTTGTAAATTGAAAAGAAATTATAGCTAGTATTGCTTTATATGAATAATTACAAAAATAATCACATTTTTTTATTTTATATTATGGAACTAAGAAGTTATAAGTAATTTCAAGGAAATGATTATGCTTAAGTGTATTTGTTACAAAAACACTTGACTTTTAAAAAAGACAGAATAATATATATATTATAACTTTAACCGAAGAGGAAAATAGAAAATGTAATAAAGCATATTTCATTAAAAGGGGGATAATAGTTTTGTTTTATAAAAGTACTAGGGGAGAAGGAAAGAATGTTAAAGCTTCAGAGGCAATAATTAGAGGAATAGCTGAGGATGGAGGATTATATGTGCCAGAAGAGTTTCCTAGAATAGATAAAAGTTTTAAGGAACTATCAAATATGGATTACAAAGAATTAGCATTTTATATTATGAAAAAATACTTTGATGATTTTGATGAAAAGGAACTTAAGGATTGTATAGATAAAGCCTATGATAGTAAGTTTCAGCATCCTCTTATAGCACCATTAAATCATAAGGCAGGAACATATTTTTTAGAGCTTTATCATGGGAGAACATTAGCTTTTAAAGATATGGCATTAAGTATACTTCCCCACCTTTTAAAAACCTCATCAAAAAAGCTGAATATAACTAAAGATATAGTTATATTAACAGCTACTTCAGGAGATACCGGAAAAGCGGCTCTAGAGGGATTTGATAGTGTGGAAGGCACAAAAATAGTAGTATTTTATCCAAAAGACGGGGTAAGTGAAATTCAAAAAAGACAAATGGTTACACAAGAAGGTAAAAATACTCTTGTTGTTGGTATAGAGGGAAATTTTGATGATGCCCAAAGTGGCGTAAAGGAAATATTTAATAATAAAAATTTTAATAAATTGTTACAGGAAAAAGGGCATAGGTTATCTTCTGCTAATTCTATAAATATAGGAAGATTAGTACCACAAATAGTATATTACGTATATTCTTATGTAAATCTTGTTAAAGAGAAAAAAATAATTGATGGGGAAAGTATAAATATAGTTGTCCCTACAGGAAATTTTGGTAACATTTTAGCAGCTTTTTACGCTAAAAATATGGGCATACCAGTGCAAAAATTAATTTGTGCATCCAATGAGAATAAGGTGTTAACAGACTTTATAAACACTGGAATATATGATAGGAATAGAAAATTTTCTGTTACTAATTCTCCTTCTATGGATATTTTAATATCTAGTAACTTGGAAAGATTTTTATATGAAATAAGCGGAAAAGATTCATGTCTTATAAAAAATATTATGACAGAACTTAAAGAAAAGGGGAAATATGAGATAACAGAGGAAATGAAAAAGAACTTAGATATATTATATGGAGATTTTTCAGATGAAGATGATACACTTAGAACTATTGAAAAAGTCTATGAAAGTTCTGGTTATCTTATAGATACGCATACTGCAGTAGCTTATAAGGTTTATGAAAAATATAAAAAGGAAACAAAAGATAATAAAGTTACTATAATAGCATCCACCGCAAGTCCATTCAAATTTATTAAAAGTATAAATGAAGTATTAAATATAGGAGATGAAAATGCTTCAGATTTTGAACTTATTAATTTATTTTCACACAAATTAAATTTAAAGTTTCCTAAAGTATTGAAAGGACTAGAGGAAAAAGAAATTTGTCATAAGGTCTCTTGTAAAAAGGATGAAATGAAAAAAGTTATTGAAAATTTTTTAGGAATATAGGTGATAAAAATGATAGAAGTTAGAGTACCTGCTACAAGTGCAAATATAGGTCCGGGTTTTGATTGTTTAGGTATAGCACTAAATGTGTATAATAAATTTTTTGTAGAGGAAATTGATAATGGACTTATTTTTGAAGGCTGTGCGGATAAATTTAAAAATGAGGACAACTTAATATATATAGCTATGAAAAAGTGCTTTGATAAAATCGGATACAAGCCTACTGGATTAAGGATAAAAATAGAAAGTGATATTCCTGTATCACGGGGGCTTGGAAGTAGTGCGGCCTGTGTGATAGCTGGTGTAGTTTCCGCCAATGAGTTAGCTGGTGGTGTCTTAAAAAAAGAAGAACTTTTAGATTTGGCAGTAGAAGTGGAAGGGCATCCTGATAATGTAAATCCAGCTTTGTTTGGGGGAATGACTGTTTCTATATATGATAATAAAGAAGTAATTTATAGTAAAGTGAAGGTAAGTGAAGGTATTAAATTTTGTGCGCTTATACCAGATTTTACTTTATCTACAGAAAAGGCAAGGGAAGTTCTTCCTAAAAGTATAGATTATAAAGATGGAATTTTTAATGTAGGAAGAACCGCACTTATGATATCTGCATTAAATAATGGTGATTTTAATTTAATAAAATATGCTTGTAAGGATAAATTACATGAGGATTATAGGGCAAAGCTTATAGAAAATTTTTATTCAATAAAAAAACAATGTGAAAAACTAAATTCTTTAGGTGCATTTTTAAGTGGGGCAGGACCAACAATTATGGTTATGCTTAAAAAAGAGGATAATCATTTTCAAATAAATATTAAAAACTTTTTAAATACTTTAAAAAGCAATTGGCAGGTTAAAGAACTTAATATAGATAACTTTGGAACACAAGTAAATAGGGGGCTTAAAATAAAATGGAAAAAGTAATTGTAGCTAAGTTTGGAGGAAGTTCACTTTCATACAGGGAACAATTTAGAAAAGTAAAAAATATAGTTTGGGATAATGAAAACAGGAGATATATAGTGCCTTCAGCACCGGGCAAAAGATTTAAAAAAGATTATAAAATAACAGATCTTTTATACTTATGTCATGCCCATAGAGAAAGTGGTATATCATTTGATGACGTATTTAAACATATAGAAGAAAGATATTTAAATTTAGCAAAAGAATTAAAGGTTAAAGTTGATATAAAAAATAAACTACAAGAAATAAAAAGTGAGATTGAAAGAGGTGCTTCAAGGGATTTTGCTGCTAGTAGAGGAGAATATTTAAATGGATTAATTTTAGCTGATTATTTGAATTATGAATTTATAGATGCAGCGGATATTATATATTTTAAAAAATATGGAAGTTTAGATTTAGAAAAAACAGAAAAAGCAATAAAAGAAAAAATTAAGAACATAAAAAAAGCAGTTATACCAGGTTTTTATGGATCACTGAATGATGAAACTATAAAAACTTTTTCTCGAGGTGGTTCTGATGTAACAGGAGCTATAGTAGCTAGAGCTGTAGGTGCTTCTATTTATGAGAATTGGACAGATGTTTCAGGTTTTTTTATGGCAGATCCTAATATTATAAATGATCCTAAACCTATAGAAGTAATAAGCTATAAGGAACTTAGAGAACTTTCTTATATGGGAGCAAAAGTGCTTCATGAAGAGAGTATATTTCCAGTAAGAGATGTAAAAATTCCTATAAACATAAAGAATACTAATAGACCAGAGGATAAAGGTACATTAATTGTAGATGATGATAGAGCTTTAAATTATACTGGATCTATTACAGGTATAGCAGGTAAAAAAGGATTTATAGTCATAGCTATACACAAGATGCTTATGAATTCAGAATTAGGTTTTTGTAGAAAACTTCTTTCTATACTAGAAGAAAATGGGGTGGCCTTTGAAAATATTCCTTCAGGTATAGATTCTGTATCATTAGTAATAGAGGAAAGTCAGATTGGTAATAAGCTAGATATTATATTAGAAGAAATTAAAAGACAGTGCAATCAAGATTCACTAGAAGTGCATGTTAATATGGCTTTGATTGCCACAGTTGGAAATGGAATGAATAAAACTAAAGGTATATCTGCAAAGATATTTAAAGGACTTTTAGATGAGGATATAAATATAAGAATGATTAATCAAGGTTCTAGTGAAATAAATATTATTGTAGGTGTGGAAAATGATGATTTTGAAAAGGCTATAAGGGGTATATATAATGCTTTTATAAATTAGTTTTAGATCAATTTTAAAATAGAAATTGTTTGATATTTTGCATAAGTGGAAATATGGAATTTAAAAGGACTTTTAATTTAAAAGTAGATTAAAAAAAGAATTTAAAAATTAAAAAGTTGTTTGCAAAAAAAGGGGGCAAAAATTGTGGAAAAAGTTAAAATTGCGTTATTAGGACTAGGAAATGTAGGTAAAGGTGTTTGGAATATATTAAAGACAAATAAAGAAGCTATAATTAAAAGAGCCGGTTATGATATAGAAATATCAAAAATATTGGTAAAAGATATAAATAAACAAAGAGGAATAGATGTTCCTAAAGAATTATTAACTACAGATGTAAAAGAAATATTTAATGATGATAGTATAAAAATTGTAGTAGAGGTTATAGGTGGGCTAGAGCCTGCTAAAGAATATATACTAAGAGCTATAAGGAATAAAAAGCATGTTATAACTGCTAATAAGTTGCTTATTGCAACTAATGGTAAAGAAATTTTTAAAGAGGCAAGAAAGCAAGATGTAATTGTGAATTTTGAGGCTAGTGTAGCTGGCGGAATTCCTGTAATACATAGCATAAATGAAAGCTTAACTGGGAATAAAATAGAACAAATTGTAGGTATAATTAATGGAACTACAAATTATATACTAACAAAAATGACTTTAGAAGGAATGGATTTTGAAGAAGCTCTTAAAGAAGCACAAGAAAAGGGATATGCAGAAGCAGACCCAACTTCTGATATAGAAGGCTATGATTCTGTTTATAAACTAGCTATTTTAACAACTTTAGCTTTTGAAACAAATGTAGATGTAGAAGATGTATATGTAGAAGGTATAACTAAGATAAAAGCAAAGGATATAGAATATGCAAAGGAGCTTGGTTATGTTATTAAGCTTTTAGCTATAGCTAAAGAAAGTAGTGAAAAACTTGAACTTAGAGTTCATCCTACAATGATTCCTTCAATTCATCCTTTAGCAAATGTTAATGATTCTTTTAATTCAATTTTCATTAAAGGAAATGCAGTAGGGGATCTGATGCTTTATGGAAGAGGTGCAGGAGAACTTCCTACAGGGAGTGCAGTAGTTGGAGATATAATATCTGTTTTAAGAAATGAGGATGTGATTCCTATTGATAAGAACTATATTAATAAAGAAGTATCATCTAAAGATAATTTTAAGTCACAATATTATTTAAGAATTTCAGTAAAAGAAAAACCCGGTGTATTAGGGAAAATTACTGCTATATTAGGAAAAAATAATGTAAGTATTTTATCTTTTATACAGAAGCCTAGAAAAGAAGACTTCGTGTCTATAGTTTTAGTAACTCATGATACTTTGGAGGGGAATATAAATAAATCTATAAAAGAAATAAAGAAATTAGATGTAGTGGACAAGATAAAAAGTGTTATAAGAATTGAAGAGTTAGGATAAATAAAAGATAATTTTTATATATTCTTTTCTATAATATCAAACAATTTCATATATAAAGTAAATAAAATCGTGAATTTTTGATATAATGTTCACGTAAGGAAGTGATCGTTTGATTTATGGTAAAGATAAGCAAGATAATATAATAAAAAAATCTCATGAGAGATCTGTTTATTTTGGAATAGAGGAGAATAGAGTTTTTCCTAAAAAAATTCTTAAAGGAGATGAAATAACCAATAATATAGAAAAAAATAAGAAGTTTTTAAAAATTGCTTCGCAATTTATAGAGATTTTATATGATTTTTTAAAGGGATCAGAATTCTTTATAATTTTAACAGATAAAGAAGGATGCATTTTAAAAATTATTGGTGATAAAAAAGTAATGGATATTGCTAATAAGTTAAATATGGTAGTGGGTGCATTCATGTCAGAGAATAGCATTGGTACCAATGCCATGGGAACGGCTATAAAAGAAAATATGCCCATACAAATATCTGAAAAGGAACATTTTATAAAAGCTTATCATAGATGGACATGCTCTGCAGCACCTATACATAATATAGATGGAGAGATAATAGGATGTTTAAACTTAACTGGAGATAGAGATAGAGTTCATTCTCATACCCTAGGATTGGTTGTAGCAGCTGTTAAATCTATAGAAAATCAAATAAATGTAGATAATGCAAACAAAAAATTATTAGAAACTTATCAATATATGAATACAATAATAGATTCAATGTCTTCAGGAATATATGTAGTAGATTTTAAAGGGAAAATTAAGATAATAAATAAAGCAGCCTGTGATATACTTGGAATTGAAGACAAGGATGTGCTAGACAAGAATGTAGAAAATATATTACCTAATTGGCAGCATATATTTGCGAGGATTAAGAATGGTAAAACTTACGAAGATAAAGAAGCAGTTTTAAGTGATAGATTAATTAAAGGAAGATATAATGTTTCTGCTACACCAATAAAAATAGAAAACCAAATAATAGGAATGGTTATTGTATTTAAAGAGATAAAAACTGTAATAAATTTAGTTAATAAATATAGTGGAATGAGAGCTATATACAATTTTGAAGATATTATAGGTGAAAGTAAAGAAATAAAAAAGGTAATAAATTATGCTAAAAGTATAAGTTCATCTCCATCTACTGTATTGATTGAAGGGGAAAGTGGTACAGGAAAAGAGCTATTGGCACAATCAATTCACAATTATGGTGATAGAAAAAAAAATAGTTTTATTGCTATAAACTGCGGAGCTATTCCTAAGAGTTTAATAGAAAGTGAACTTTTTGGATATGAAGATGGTGCATTTACAGGAGCAAGAAGAGGTGGGCATGCAGGTAAATTTGAACTAGCTAATGGAGGAACTTTATTTTTAGATGAAATTGGAGAAATGCCCTTAGATATGCAGGTTAATTTACTTAGAGTTTTACAAGAAGGATATGTGACAAGAGTTGGTGGAGATAAAATAATACCTGTAAATGTAAGAATTATTGCTGCAACTAATAAAGATTTAAAAAAAGAAGTTGAGAAGGGTACATTTAGGCAGGATTTATATTATAGATTAAGTGTAATACCTATAAAACTACCTCCTATTAGAGAAAGGAAAGGGGATCTTCCTATACTTATTAAATATTTTTTGAAAAGCAAATCTATAAAGTTAAATAAACCAATTCCACATATTAAAGAAGATGTATATTCTAATATGCTTAAGTATAATTGGCCAGGTAATATAAGAGAGTTAGAGAATTTTATAGAGAATATAGTTAATTTAAAGGGAGATAGTTCTTTTATATTAGAATAAGATTTAAAAAACAATGAATATAAAGATAATTTTCATGAAAATAATATAGGGCTTTTATATAGTAAAAAAATAAGAACACTAGAGGAGATTGAAAAAGAAGCTATTATAAATACATTGAATGAATATAATAGAAATATGTCAAAAACTGCAAAAGCCCTTGGTATAACTAGAGCTACGTTATATGCAAAAATTAAAAAATATAATATTTAAATAAATAAAATTTGGAGTTTGGGGTTGTGGCACTAAAAATAAACCCTTATCTAAAAATGTATTTACTTTTTACATTCATCTATTTTTTCTGTTTTAACAATGTGGCTTATCTAGGAATGTATCGTTTTTTATTATTACTTTGAAGAAAAAAATAAAATATTATTCCATTTGGTAGGAATTTCTTTTGCAAAATAGGATAGTACCATTAGAGAAAGTAGTTATGGGATAAAAATAAGAAACCCTGTATAATTTTTATACAGTGCTTAATTTTTATACAGTGCTTAATTTTTATACAGTAAAAAATAGTTAAGTGTATAAAAATTATACATCAAGATTATTAGTACTTTTTAAAATAATATATCAGTATAAAGGTTAATATAGAAAAAAATGAATTTATTTGAAAGAAAATAGTTATTATTTTATCACATGATTTATTTATATATATTAATTTGTAAAATAAAAAATATATATGTATATAAGTATTTTAGCTAGATAGTTATTATATAACTTTAAATTAATTATGAAAATATATTGGTATTTTTATAATTAATTTAGAATTTCATTCCATGATTTTGTTAAAATTTTGGCATGATAGTTGCTTAAAATATTTAATGAAATAATAAGATTACTAAAAATATTCTAATGTCTATGATATGAGGAGGAGTTTTGAAATGGAAAGATTTACATTACCAAGAGATCTTTATTTTGGAGAAGGAGCCTTAGAAGTCTTAAAAACATTAAAAGGTAAGAAAGCTGTAGTAGTTGTAGGTGGCGGATCAATGAAAAGATTTGGCTTTTTAGATAAGGTGGAAAGTTATTTAACTGAAGCTGGTATGGAAGTAAAATTAATTGAAGGAGTAGAACCAGATCCTTCTGTTGAAACTGTTATGAATGGTGCAGCTATTATGAGAGAATTTGAACCAGATTTAATAGTTTCAATAGGTGGTGGATCACCAATTGATGCAGCAAAAGCTATGTGGATATTCTATGAATACCCAGATTTTACATTTGAACAAGCTGTTAAACCTTTTGGTATACCAGAATTAAGACAAAAAGCTAGATTTGTAGCCATACCATCAACTAGTGGAACTGCTACTGAAGTTACAGCTTTTTCAGTTATAACTGATTATAAGAAAAAAATAAAATATCCTTTAGCTGATTTTAATTTAACACCAGATATAGCTATAGTAGATCCAGATTTAGCTCAAACAATGCCAGCAAAATTAACAGCTCACACTGGTATGGATGCTCTAACTCATGCAATAGAAGCATATGTGGCAGGATTAAGATCTGTATTTTCAGATCCTCTTGCAATGCAAGCTATAGTTATGATAAAAGAATATTTGGTTAAATCTTATAATGGAGATAAAGAGGCTAGAGGCCAAATGCATTTAGCTCAATGTTTGGCAGGAATGGCTTTTTCAAATGCATTACTTGGAATTACACATTCAATGGCTCATAAAACAGGAGCAGTATTCCATATTCCTCATGGATGTGCAAATGCAATATTCCTACCTTATGTAATACAATATAATGCTAAAATATGTGCTAAAAGATATGCAATTATAGCAGAAAATCTTGGACTTGGAGGTAAGACTGAAGATGAATTAGTTAAATCATTAATAGAAATGATTAGAGAAATGAATAAGACTATGAATATACCATTAAACTTAAAAGAATATGGTATAACAGAGGAAGAATTTAAAGAAAATCTAAAATATATTTCTCATAATGCAGTATTAGATGCTTGTACTGGATCAAATCCAAGAGAAATTGATGATGAAACTATGGAAAAATTATTTACATGCACATATTATGGAGAAGATGTAGATTTTTAGTTAAAAAATAGCTATTTTAAGGAGATTATGTAATTTATCTAATTAACTATTTATATAGATTTATAGTTTTAGATGGA
This sequence comes from Clostridium tepidum, assembly GCF_002008345.1. Lineage (GTDB taxonomy): Bacteria > Bacillota > Clostridia > Clostridiales > Clostridiaceae > Clostridium_F > Clostridium_F tepidum. Next base: position 64,115 of record NZ_MRAE01000007.1, on the reverse strand, counting down.
ATTTTTATTTTTATTAAGGATTATAAGAGGGGGATATATATTTCATAGCGCTTTATTGGCACTTTTAAAAAGAGTGTAGTAATCGAAGTTAGTTATAAAATAAAAAATAACAAGCAGAATTTATGATTTTAAATTAAGCTTTTATTATATTTATAGTCTATAAATTATTATTTAGCATTTAATAATTTAAACTATAATATAAAAACTCTAAATTTTACCCCTTTATCATTTGAATTTTTGATAAGTATGTTATATATTATTATTTGTAAGGAATTTTAAATTTATATTAATTGGGAGAAAAATAGGGGGAATAAAAGTGTACAAAATAGTTGAAAAAAAAGAATTAGCACCCAAAATATATTCTATTGAAGTAGAAGCGAAAAGAGTAGCTAAATCAGCAAAACCAGGACAATTTATCATAGTAAGAATAGATGAAAAGGGAGAAAGAATCCCTCTTACTGTAGCAGATTATGATGAAAAAAAAGGAACAGTAACTATAGTTGTACAGGCTGTTGGATCTTCAACTAATAGAATGATACAGCTTGAAGTAGAAGATTATTTTATGGATTTTGTTGGACCACTTGGTAAGCCATCAGAATTTGTAGAAGAAGATTTAGAAAATCTTAAAAATATGAAATTAATTTTTGTAGCTGGTGGAGTAGGTGCAGCGCCTGTATACCCTCAAGTAAAATGGCTTTGTGAAAGAGGGATAAAACCAGAGGTTATAATAGGTGGAAAAAGCAAAGAATTTATACTATTAGAAAAAGAGATGATAGATTTAGGAGCAAAAGTATATCCTTGTACAGATGATGGTTCTTACGGATTCCACGGTCTTGTAACTAATAAATTAAAAGAATTAATAGATAGTGGGGAAAATTATGATAGAGTAATAACTATTGGTCCTATGATAATGATGTATTTTGTAGCTAAGTTAACAAAGGAATACAAATTACCTACAATTGCAAGCTTAAATACACTTATGGTAGATGGAACAGGAATGTGTGGAGCTTGTAGGGTAACTGTAGGAGGAGAAACAAAATTCACTTGTGTAGATGGCCCAGAATTTGATGCACATCTAGTAGATTTTGATGAGGCTATGAAAAGACAAGCTTTATATAAAACAGAAGAAGGTAAGAAACTTCATAAAATAGAAGAAGAAAAAGAAGGTCATGTATGTCATATCGGAGCGGGGGAGAATGCGTAATGGATAGAATGAAAAAGGTACCAGTTAGAGAACAAGATCCAAAGATAAGAGCTACTAATTTTGAAGAAGTTTGCTTAGGATACAATGAAGAAGAGGCTGTTAAAGAAGCTAGTAGATGTTTAAATTGTAAAAAACCAATGTGCGTAACAAAATGTCCAGTTTCAATAGGAATACCAGACTTTATACAACATGTAAAAAATAGAGAGTTTGAAAAAGCTGCAAAAACTATAGCAAAATATAGTGCACTACCAGCAGTTTGTGGAAGAGTCTGTCCTCAAGAAAACCAATGTGAAGGGAAATGTGTACTTGGTATAAAAGGGGATCCAGTTTCTATAGGAAAACTTGAAAGATTTGTTGCAGATTGGTCAAGAGAACATAATGTAGACTTATCAGAAAGAGAAAAGAGTAAAAATAAAAAGGTAGCGGTAATAGGAAGTGGTCCAGCAGGGCTTACTTGTGCAGGTGATTTAGCTAAAAAAGGATATGATGTTACTATATTTGAAGCTCTTCATGAACCAGGTGGGGTTTTAGTATATGGAATACCAGAATTCAGATTACCAAAAGAAACTGTGGTAAAACATGAAATAGAAAATGTTAAAAAATTAGGTGTTAAAATAGAAACAAATGTAATCGTAGGAAGAACAGTAACTATAGATGAACTTATAGAAGAAGAAAAATTTGATGCAATATTTATAGGATCAGGAGCAGGACTTCCAAGATTTATGGGAATACCAGGAGAAAATGCAAATGGAGTATTCTCAGCAAATGAATTTTTAACTAGAAATAATTTAATGAAAGCTTTTAAAGATGAATACGATACACCTATAAAAGTAGGACAAAAAGTTGCCGTAGTAGGTGGTGGAAATGTAGCTATGGATGCTGCAAGAACAGCTTTAAGACTTGGAGCAGAAGTTCATGTAGTATATAGAAGATCAGAAGAAGAACTTCCAGCAAGGGTAGAAGAAGTACACCATGCAAAGGAAGAAGGAATAATATTCAATCTTTTAACTAATCCAGTAGAAATATTAGAGGATGAAAAAGGCTGGGTTAAAGGAATGAAATGTGTAAAGATGGAATTAGGAGAACCAGATGAATCTGGAAGAAGAAGACCAATAGAAATAAAAGGTTCAGAATTTGTGATGGATGTAGATACAGTAATAATGTCTTTAGGAACTTCTCCAAACCCATTAATATCTTCTACTACAAAAGGATTAGAAACCAATAAACGTAAATGTATAGTAGCAGAAGAGGGAACAGGTTTAACTACAAGAGAAGGAGTATATGCAGGAGGAGATGCAGTAACAGGTGCTGCTACTGTAATACTTGCTATGGGAGCAGGAAAGCAAGCTGCTAATGCTATAGATGAATATTTAAGTAAGTAATTTATTAAGTTTTCTTAAGTATAAAAATATTAGTTTTACTTTTAAAGAAAAAATTTTTTCTGTTAAATGATATTATAAATAATCTGTGTAAACTCCATAAAAATGATATGGTAATTCTTATAAAAATGGGAGATACACAGATTATATTTTATTTAAGGATATTACTTTTAGCAAATTTTTCATATAAATATGAGAGTTTTTATTAGAAAAAGCAATAGTATGATAACTATTGCTTTTAGTGTTAAGAGTTTGTTTCCAGTCACTCCATTTTACATCAAAATTATATCCATTTTCTTTAACATATTTATGAAAGTTTTGTAGAAAATCATGTCTTTCATTATTATAGAAGGATTTCATATGTTTTTCATCAAAGTCTGCTAATAATAATTGTCTTTTTATAATATCATCAGCAGAAACTTCTTTTCCATTTCTCATCATATCATACATAATCATGAAGGTAGTAGTCCTTCCTATACCTTGTTTACAGTGAAAATGATACCAGATGTCTCTAGGGTTGGATTTTATAACATCAACAAAGTAATCAACCATATCATCTGTAGGCAGTTTTGTATCTGTAACTGGTACACGAATATAGGATAAAGAACTATGCTTAACAAGCTTTTCTTCATTTTCTACTTTTGTTGGAATTATAGTTTTATTAGGGTGATTATAAAAACTAATAGGTGAATTTAATTTAATGCTATTTAATTTATTATTTTCATCTTTTAAAACTTCATCTTTTGTTAGACCTACATTAGCATTATTCTTTTTATTAGCCCAACTAACAGGCATTCCATTAATAAATCCGTGAGATTCTTGTCTAATGTCAACAACTGTTATAGGTAGTGAAGTTTTTATATTAGATATTACAAGAGGTAAGTTTTGCTCAGAAAATTGTTTGCTGCCAGATATATTTAATTTATCTAAACCAGTAAGATTTATATTTTTATCTTTTTTAACATTAGATAAATCAGTAGATTTACGAAATTTTTTTGGGATTTCATCTTCGTTTTGTGAATCTAAAACAAGATGTACACCATTATCATCAGTAGCTGAAAAAGTTTTATTTTTTAGTGTAAAAAAGGAAAATATACTTACTAATATTAATAAAATAGATACATTTAATTTAATGTGTTTTTTCAAATTTTATCACCTCTTTTATAGTACTTTTAAGTAACTTAAATTTTTAATCAAAAATTAATTAATGTAAATTTAGAATATGTTATTTATAAAGTTTGTATACAGGTGATAAATGGATTTTTACATAAAATCATTTAATAAATTATTATATAAAAATATTTTCATTTTAAATTATTCTTTTAGATTATTCTTTTAGATATTATTTTCAAAAACATATTTTTAGTCAAATATTAAAAAACTGTACTCTTTATATTGAATATATAAAAAGTACAGTTTTTTTAGATAAAATAATTATTATTTATGACAAATAATTGGAGTTCCTGGTTCTATGTTTTCAAATATAATTTGAGCTAAAGCTGGTGGACAATTTACACATCCATGAGAACCAGCATTTTTATAAATAGTTCCTCCAAATTCTTTTCTCCAGGATGCATCATGCATACCAATACCACCATTGAATGGCATCCAAAAATCAACAGGAGCGGCGTAATTTTCTCCTCTTAATACAGAATTTTTCTCTTTGTATTCTAATTTATAAACTCCTTCAGGAGTTGAATAATTTAAACTTTCATTGCCAGTAACAATATTTCCATCAGCAATAACATTACCATTTTTATAAAACCATAAATGTTGCTTTGTTAGGTCGATTTCTACATAAGTATTTCCTATGTCATCAGCACCAGTGTAAGGTGTGGTTTGAGTATAGCTAGGTTTCTTATTTATAGTTTTACCTTCAGTTATAGCTTGTACTAAATTTTCCGTTTCTTTAGACTTATTAATGGCCCAACCGTAACTACCTCCACTTACTTTTATATTTTGTCCTGATGCAGTAACAAAATTTCTTGTTATGCCTACTGTATTGTAAGTGTAGGCTAAGTTCTCTATGTAAGCTCGTACCTTTTCTTTGTCTACATAGGGTTTAAAATTTTCGTCTGTTTTAAGCCATTTATTTATTTTAGAAGCATTTACTACTTCTTTATTTCCCCTAATATCATAAGTTATTACTGCTTGCAAATATTTATCCATAGTATTTTTAGCTTCAATAACTTCTTTAGATTTTGAAGTGTATTTTGGATTTTCATAACAATTACTTTTTTCTAAATTTATAATTTCTTTATTAGTAACTATTGCATTTTTTATTTCTTTAGTAAGGTTATCTTTGTTAACCTTATTTCCCATAACCTCTGACACAATTGTATATTCTTTTCCTGTAAAACTTAAACTAGCATTTTTAGGATTAGTTATTTTACTTTCATCAAAGAAAACCATTTTATTAATATGCTGTTTCAATAGTTTTTCATCATAAGAAATAGTCCTAGGTATTTTTATATCTTTTTTTATAAAAATGGCTTTAAATATATTAAAAGGATTTTCAGCATCTTTTAACTTTTGGATTTCATTATTAGTATTATATTTAAGATTAAAGTCCTTTGCCGAAATCTTTTCTTTAGAGCCATCTCTGCCCTTTAATTGTAATATGTAATTTTTCACCTCACTTTCCATTTCTTTGTTAACTTCTTCTACAGTTTTACCTGAAGCTTTAACACCATTTATGGTTGTTCTAAAATAAAAATGATTTTTAAAGTATAATACCATACATAGGTAGATTATAAGTATGCTTAATAAACCTATAACTCTAGGTCTAATATGATTTTTACTTTTAGTTCTTCTTCTACTCATTAAAAAGATGCCTCCTAAACTATAGTTACCATATATAATATATAACATATTCCATTGTTTTTTCAATGAATTTATACAAATTTTATATAAATTTTATATATTTTTAGGGAATAATTTATATTAATAGTAAAATATAACCAAATTAAAAGAATTTTTGTTAAAGAAAAAATAGTATTAAATAATATTAATTTATACAATGATTATTAAAAAAATAGATATAATAATTATTATCATAATCATGTATTTTATAATAAATAGGTAATCTTTTTTGGTATTACATATTTTTTTGAATATTAAATTTATTTAATGTTTATCTAGTATGGTTTAATTTAAACATATTTAACGACTTATTATAATCTATAAATGCAATATATTGAAGGTGATTATGCAAATAAGTACTAATCTAATAATTGTATAAATTAGTAAAAATCTAATAATAGTACAATAGTACTATTAATCTATGCCTTTACGGTCTTAATTAATAAATTAAATTTTTATATAATATAATTATAATATTAAATTGAAAATTTTATGAAAGAGGGATAATTATGAAAAACTTGATATTAAGAGATGCAGTGGAGGAGGACGCCCCCATTATCTCTGGTCTCATATATGATACAGAGGATCTTCCAGAGCGTATTTGGGGCCAGGGCACTAAAGAGGAAATTTTAAATAGGATTAAGTTATTAGTATTAAGTGATAAGTCTAGATATTCTTATTTAAATATTAAGGTAGCAGAACTAAACAGTAAAATTTGTGGAGCTATAATTCTTTTAGATAGTGAAGAAATAGCACAATTAGATACTAAAACTAGTTTAAAGTTGCTTTTTATGATTAAAGGAATTAAAGGAAAAATTAAATTTATAAAAGATTTTATACAAGGAATGAGCTTAGAAGAAGGTGGAAAAAGAGAACTTTATATAGCTAACTTAGCCACTAATAAAGAAGTTAGAGGTTTTGGAATAGGAAAAGAGTTAATGAAATTAGCCGAAAAAATTGCTAAAAAAGAAGGATATAAAGGATGTTCGTTATTGGCTAAGGATAAGAATGTAAGAAAGTTCTATGAAAAATTAGATTATAAATTTGAAAAAAAGGAAAAGTATTGTTCACAATATTTATATAGAATGGTTAAAATGGTTTAATATTTCCAAAGTAAACCTAAATAAAGAAACCTATCTCAAAATAACTTTTATTTTGAGATAGGTTTCTTTATTTCTATAAATTTTTGTATTTTATAATTATAATATATTGAAAAATTCATAGAGCTATTTATTATTATATAATTTTTATTGTAAAATAAAATATCTTTATTTAATATATTTTTGAAATTTAAATATAAATTTATGTTAATAGTATCAAAATATATTTTTTTAAAATATAAGAATAAATATTATATTTATTGAAAAAATAATATTTAAGTGAGTAATTGTTGAATACTTTTTATAAAGATTAAATAATATGTTGACAATATATCAGTGTTAAAAAAGGACGTGTTTAATTTATGTGTACTAGTGTAGCTTTAAAAACAAAAGATGGCAAAAATTTATTTGGACGCACAATGGATTTTTCAGTAGAATTTAATGAATCTGTTCGTATAATTCCTAGAAATTTTAAATGGATTAATGTAACGGATAAAAATGTTAAAATTTCAAAATATGCTTTTATTGGTATGTCTATATTAACAGACAATCATCCTGTTTTTGCTGATGGTGTAAATGAAAAAGGGTTAACTTGTGCTACTCTTTATTTTCCTGGATTTGCAAAGTATGAGGAGGAAAATATTGAAAACAAAGAAAATGTAGCTTGTTACGATTTTGTATTATGGACATTATCTCAATTTAAAAATTTAGAGGAAGTAAAAAAATCATTGGAAAATGTAGTTATTATTAATAAAGTATTATCTATATTAAATTTTGCCCCACCATTGCATTGGATTTTATCTGATAAATCTGGAAAAAGTATAGTAATAGAAAGGACACATAGAGGATTAGAAGTATTTGAAAATCCAGTTGGTGTTATGACAAATAGCCCTAATTTTGAATGGCATTTAAGCAATTTACGCCAATATATTGGAGTTAGAGCTAAACAATTTGATAATGTTATATGGAATGACTTAGAATTGTCTGCTTTTAGTCAAGGATCTGGAACTTTTGGATTACCAGGAGATTTTACTCCACCCTCTCGTTTTGTTAGAGCAGTGTATTTAAAGAATAATATTGTGGATATTAATAATGAAATTGAAGGAGTAAATGGTATATTTCATATATTATCTAATTGTGAAATCCCTAAAGGAACAGTTTTAAAAGCTGATAATTCTTGTGATTATACATTATATACTTCTGTAATGTGTAGTGAATCAGCTACATATTATTATCGTACTTATGAAAATTCTCAAATTTCAGCTGTTCATTTATTTAATGAAGATTTAGATGTGCTCTATATGAAGGAGTTTCCAAGTAATAAAGTGGAATCAATTAATAATATAAATTAGCAATATAAAAAACTATCCTAAGGGATAGATTTTTTTGTTTTTATCCTATAGAGTATATTTTAATTGTGAGATAGTTTTTTATTTCTTATACAATAGCAAGAAACACATGGAGTATAATGATGTTTTAACTTAGGAAAAATAATAATAATTAATTAAAAATAATTATTGATTAATTATGTGATATGTGAAATAATGTAATTAAAGTTGATTAGCAAAGTGATTAGTATAAAAAATATAATTAAGAATATAAGAGACATAATTTTTAGTTTTTTATAAATGATAAAGCTAGACAATATAAATTGTAGATTAAAAAAGTATAAAGTTTATGTAAGTTATATTTATATTTTAGCATCCAAAATATAATTCTATATAATATTGGAGGGATTAATTATGAAAAAAGATTTTTATGAAGCAATAAAAGGAAGACGTACATTTTATGGAATAAGTAAGGAAAAGGTAGTTTCAGATGATAGAATTAAAGAAATTATTGAGCATGCAGTAAAACATACACCATCTGCTTTTAATTCTCAAAGTGCGAGAATTGTACTACTATTAGGAGATAAACATGATAAATTGTGGAATATTACAAAAGAAGCTTTAAGAAAAATAGTATCTAAAGATAAATTTAAAAATACTGAGGAGAAAATAAATTCTTTTGCTAATGGATATGGAACAGTTTTATACTTTGAAGATATGAATGTAGTAAAAGATCTTCAAAAACAATTTCCTTTATATAAGGATAACTTCCCAATATGGTCTCAACAAGCTAGTGGAATGCATCAATTAGTTATATGGACATCATTAGAAATAGAAGGTTTTGGAGTTTCGTTGCAACATTATAATGAACTTATTGAAAAAGATATAAAAAAAGAATGGGATATACCGACAAATTGGAAGCTTATAGCTCAAATGCCTTTTGGAAAACCAACTGCAAATCCAGATAAAAAAGAATATAAACCATTAGAAGAACGTATTAGAATAATTAAATAATATAAATTATGAAAAGTATTTTTCTAATGAAATTCTAATCTTTTGTTAAAGTCCTTCTAATTTTTACTATATATAATAAATTCATAAAGTAAAAGAAATCATTAGTTATGTGTGTTTTCTTAAATATATAATAAAAATGGAGGGATTCTAAAATGAGTATATCTTTAGAACAAATAGACTTATTTAAGAAAGAGAGCAAATGTAAGTTATGAAGAGGCAAAAGAAGTATTAGAAAAGTTTGATGGAGACGTTATAGAAGCTTTAGTATATCTTGAAAAGAATAAGAAAGTTAGTGAAGATTCATACTGTAAAAGCAAATTATTAAGAAAAGTTAAAATGTTAATTAAAAAAGGTAATAAAACTAAAGTTGTGGTTAGTAAAAAAGGAGAAACTGTATTATGTAATGGGATTAGATACTGGAGCAGATGATTATATTACCAAACCTTTTGCTATAGAAGAACTTTTAGCTAGAATAAGAGTAGCACTTAAAAGAAAAAGAGTAAGTATAAAACATTCTAATACTATTTGTATAAAAGGATTAAAATTAGATTTAGACAAACATATTGTACACTATAACAAAGAAGTTATAGATCTTACAAAAACTGAGTTTGATTTATTAAGATTTTTTATGGAAAATAAAAATATTGCTTTAACTAGAGATAAAATATTAAATAAGGTATGGGGATTTGATTATTTAGGAGATATTAATATGGTAGATGTTTATGTAAGATATTTGAGAACAAAAATTGATAATAAGTATAATGAAAGATTTATATATACAATTAGATGCGTGGGATATCTTTTAAAAGATGAATAAAATACTAAGCTGTTTAAAGTTTATTAAAGATGTTTTTAAATATACCTATATAATTACAAAGAAGGTAATAGTAGCAATCCCAAGAATTATTAAAACTTTATTAGATACGTTTAAAATAAGGTTAAGATTTTCTATTACTTTTAAATTGAATTTTATGTATACACTTATAATATCAATATTGTTATTTTTATTTACATATGCAGCTTTATTTGCTTTTAGGAGCTTTTTAATAAAAGAGGATAAAAATAACTTAAATATGTATTCAGAAATAATATCAAATAATACATACCTTATAATAGGAAATGATAATTTAGAAAAATTAATTTTAAATAAAAGTTTTGAATTAAAAGATAAAATATATTATATACAAGTTATAAGTGATTTGAAAAAGGAAAATGAATATTTTTTGTTATATTTTATTATTTTAGGAGTAATGAATATTTTTATTTTAATTATTATTATAATCAAGGATATGCAAATATGCTTTATAGATGGGGAAAAGATGATAGACAAGTTTTAGAAGAAGCTGTTACTGCTATTAAAGATGAAGCAGAAAATATGAAGAATTTAGTTGAAAAATTATTATTTTTAGCAAGAGCTGATAAAAAAACTCAGAAGATTCATAAAGAAGAATTTTATATAAATAAATTATTGGATGAGGTTGTACGAGAAACCAGGTTAATAGATTTAAGTCATGATATTATTAATGAAAGCAATGATAATATTTTAGTTTTTGCAGATTATAAATTGTTAAAACAAGCCTTGCGAATATTTGTAGATAATAGTTTAAAGTTTACGCCTGAGCAAGGAAAAATAATTATTGGCTCACATATAAATAAAAATAAAATTGTTATTACAGTTGAAGATACAGGATTAGGAATTCCCAAGGAGGATATACATATCTCTCAAACACAAAAATTAAAGTATACACTTAGAAAATGATAAGTATATGATTTGTTTTGTGAAAAAAAGTAAATAAAAGCTATAATTTGTCCGTATTAATCCCTATAAAGTATAAGGTTATAACCATAAAATTAGAAGGAAATAAGAAACGCTATGTAGAATTATGTAAAATATATAAAAAAAGAGGTGATTATTTATAAATAATATTGGGAAGATATTTTTATTATTAAAGTATATATAATATAAAAATTAGTGTTTTAATATTTTATGTGTTTATGATGAACATTCTTTATACAGGGAGGACATATTATGATTTCAGTAAATGAGTTAGAAAGTTTAAAGGTATTAGCACAAGTACAGGTAAATACAATTCCAGGAGGGGTTATATTTGGAATAATTGAAGGAGATACTATAGTATGGGTAAAATCTTCTGATTCACTTAACATTAAATTACTTAGCGTAGGAAATAAACTAGCTAGTGACAGTACTACTTTTATTGCAATGCGCCAAAGGAAGGTTATATCTCAAAACATTGATCGTTCTGTTTATGGAACAAGATTGACTATTACATCAATTCCAATTGTAGACGAAGAAGATAATGTAGTTGGAGCTTTCGCTATGGCAGTGCCTAAAATACACCCTATTGGTAAGTCTTTTGGAAGTTTTGCGCCAATGTTAAGAGAAATGTTTCCTGAAGGAGCATTTTTATTTACAACAGATTTAAATAAAATTGTAAATGTACAATCTTCAGAAAAATTTGATGTTGCATCTATAAAATCTGGAGATGAAATTAAAAAGGATAATATAGCAAGTAAAGTAATAAAAACAGGAAAACCACAGTTAGAACAAGTGAAAACTTTAGAATATGGAGTGCCTGTAATTTTATCAGGATATCCATTGTTTGATGATGAAGATACAAAAAAAGTTATAGGAACTTTCTGTATAATTATGCCACAGGAAGTTGCAAATAAACTAAGAACTATGTCTAGTAATCTTGAAGATAATCTTTCAGAGATATCTTCTACTATTGAACAGTTGGCAGCATCTGCATCTCAAATACATACTAATGAGCAAGATTTAAATCAAGAGATAAATAAAATAATAACTGTATCAGAAGAAATAAATGAAATATCTTCTTTTATAAAGGAAATAGCTGATGAAACAAAGATGCTTGGATTAAATGCAGCTATTGAAGCTGCTAGAGCAGGAGAAGTAGGTAAAGGTTTTGGAGTAGTTGCAAAAGAAATAAGAAGATTGTCAGAGCAATCAAAAAGTACAGTACCAAAGATTAAGGAATTAACAGATAATATTAAAGCAAAAGTAGAAGATGTAGGTAAAAAAAGCCAAAATTCATTAATTTCAAGTCAAGAGCAAGCAGCAGCTTCGCAGCAAATTACTGCAGGTATAGAAGAAATAACTTCTATGAGTGAAGAATTAAATAGAATTGCACAAAAGCTATAAAAATATTTATTAAGCACCTATCCGCTCTTTACTCCTACTTTGAAAAGAAAGAGCAGAAAATCATCTATTTGGAGCAAATTCTTTTACAAAGTGTGATGGAAGTATTGGAGCGGATAATCATTAGATAAAAAATGAATGTAATAAACAAATATACATATGATTAAATTGCTAATTTTAGTTTTAATAAAGTTTAGTTATATTTTTTAGAGCTATTAAAGCTGCTCCTAAAGCGCCACATATTTGAGGTTCTTCGCATATAAATATTTTGCTATTAAGTTTTGTTTCTAGGGCTTTTACTACTCCTAGATTTTTTGCTACACCTCCAGTCATCATATAATCTCCCCCGTTACCTACTCTATTTAACAAGGAGAGTATTTTTGATGCTATTGAATCATTAAGTCCATGAATTATATCACACTTTTCTTTGTTTTCAGCTATAAGTGATATAACCTCTGATTCTGCAAATACAGTGCACATATTTGTTATTTTAAGATTTTCATTCCAGTGAAGGCCTTCTTTACTCATTTCATCAATATTTATTTGTAGTGTTCTAGCCATCATGTCTAAAAAACGGCCAGTACCAGCAGCGCATTTATCATTCATAGCAAAGTCTTTTATGTTACCCTTATCATCTAATTTTATTACTTTACTGTCTTGACCACCTATATCTATAACTGTTCTTACATTAGGATTTAAATAATGAGCTGCAATGCCATGGCAGGTTATTTCAGTAATATTTTCATTAGCAAAAGGAATATTTATTCTTCCATAACCAGTGGAAACAATATATTTAATATTATCCTTTGAAATATGAGCTTTTTTTAATGCATCATCTAGTGCTGTTTTTGCACCATGAATACTTTTAGCACCAGTACTTACTATGGAGTAACTTATAATATTTTTATCTTTATCTAATATAACTACATTAGTAGAAGTTGAGCCGATATCAATACCTGCAACATAGTAATTATTTTTTGGATTATATGGAGTTTTATCGATTGGTTTTCTTTGTTTTTTTAATTTTTCAATAAAAGCCTCTACTCTAGTTTTTAGTTGCCCTCTACTTTGATTAGTATAATCAGTTTCAAGCTTTAATATAGGAATATTAATTTTATTTTTAATTGATGCATATTCAAAAGAGTAATAATCACAGAATTTTACTGTATTATAAATAATTCCTAATATATCATTAGAAAGAATAAGTTTTTTTCTACAGGAAATATCAGACATTCTCATGCAAGGAATCTGAGATAAAATAGCCTCAGCATACCATAAAATTAGTTCATCTACAGAAGATAAATTTGGTAGTTTGTCAAATATAAAATTTTCCCCTGTGCATGTAAGATTTAATACTGAAGATCCGATATAGTTTTCTATTATATTTACAAAAGGTTCATCACATCTCCCACCTAAAAGAGCAATACTATTATTATAATTATTATTTAAATTGTTGCTGTGAGTAATATGCTTTTCTATAGATAATTTGAACTTTTCTATGTTAAATTTTTTATTACTAAACTTTTCATAGTTGTCTATAAATTTTATAAAGGATTCTTTAAGTAAGATACGAGAGCAACAATTATTTTTGTGAGGTAAATCTATCATATATAAATATTTGATATTTGATTGATATTTTAAAACATCATATAATCTTCTCATACTATCGCAACAATTCATAAGTATTAATTGATTACTATTACAATTCATAAGATTTTCAAGTAATGCTTTGCAATATGTACACATATTTGGGTGCATAAGTGCATCAGATTTATCAAAAGAATATGCTGTAGAATTTATTTTTACGGGAACTTCATCAAAAGCTTCAAGTATGGAAATAGGAGTATACTTACAAGTATATGCAAACATATTTAAATAACGTTGCCAAAACCTTATAAAACTCTTTAAGCTTACTTAAGTTTTGTTTAGCACATTTCATTTTGCCTAAACTACTTTAGTTTATATATAATTTGTTTTTCAAGTTTTATAATGTTGTTAGTTTTGACGAACTTCCTCCTTTCTTTATTTAATTTATATTTTACGTTGCAATCTACGTAATATTTTTCTAATTTCTTAACTAATTTGCTTTTATTAATATTTTTAAAAGTAAATCCATAACTTCTTATATTTAATATTATGTTTGTTCATTATTTTTCAAAATTTCAAAAAATGCCTCTAATCTAGTGCGAAGTTGACCATCATGAGAATTTCGCCTATCAACCCCATCTCCATCTATAGATAGATAAGGAATATTATTTTTTTCCATAACTTTTTTAAGTAGTATTGCTCCTCCGTTGGATTGTTTACAACCCCAGTGGCAAAAATTTATTACCGCATCTGCATTAAGAATTTTTGCTACATTTAATATACTTTCAGCCCTCCTTAACTGAGGTCCATTAAAATGATTTAGTATGAGCTTTTTTGCTATTGAATTGTAAGGATTTTTTATGTCAAGTTCCGCTAAATAATCAAAAGATAAATCGGAGGCTAACAATTGCATTTCTTTATTATTGTTAAAATATTTTTTTAGAGTTTCTTGATAAAAGGGTAGTAAATGAACCCATAAAAATTTTTTGCATTTACATTTGCTATATGTAAGTATATCTTCATAAATTTTTTTATAAAATTTTAAAGTCTCTAATCTTCCCATAGCTACGTGAGAAGTAAAAAGTTTATACATTTCAAAGGTCAATGTATTAGGAAAATATCTAATAGAAAGTTCTTTCATATATTTTAACTGATATTTTCTTGAAAGATTTTCAATATGAAGTACTCTTTTTAAATTATCTTCATTTAATTTAACTTTCATTATATCTTGAATCATTTCTACCATTTCATGTAATTGAGAGACTACATATTCTTCTCCATCTTTTGAATATTCATAAGGAATATCTATAATATATAGTTCAATGTCATAACAATTTGAAATATGCCTAAAAGTATTTATATTGGCATCACAGGCCATGGTAGTTGTAACTGAGAATCGAGGTTTTGGTATAACATTTGATTCAATGGCTCCTATAAAAGTTTTATGATAACTACAAAGAGTTTCTGGAATATTCATCTTTTCTGCATAATCTATAAAGGCATCTTCACATTTTGTACCAGATAAATAAGAAGCAGTTCCTTCAACAAACATAGGATAAATATTTAAAGCATGCAAAAACTCACAAGGAGCAAATAAATTTACCATTGCAGTTTGTTTTGGATATTTAAGAGGTTCTAATATAAATTTCATACATATTTTTTCAAGATACTGTAAGGATGAAGGAAGCTTACGGTTAGGAAACTTGTCCATAAATTTATAATTAAGATTATATCCTGTTTTTAAAAGAGTACGAGTACGTGATGGATTATCTATATTATTTTTTATCTTTGATCCATAGTATTTAATTAAATCCATGTATTCACCTATCCTTATTAGCAAATATATTTAAATAGTTACAATATATAATATGACATAAAATACATAATATGTAAACGATATTTGTAACAAAATTTTGAGATAAGTGTTGTGAAGATATATTCAATTTTTATTTGCAGGTTCCATTTTAAAGATATTTAATCCTTAAAATTAAATCTGTTAGGAATATATTCTTTTTAAATTTTAGTAATATATCCTATAATTAATTAATAGTATTAAATAAAAGACATAAAGTTTTATTTAAGCTCATATGTAATGCCTGTATATTTTAGTATTTTTTATAGTTTTAAATAATCTAGAGTATTTTCACAATATTTAAAATAATTCAAAGTAGATTTAATTTAGAGTGATATACATTTAGAGTAAACTAGATTAGTTTTAATTAGGTTACTATATAGAATGCTACAGAATAGTTTTTTTATACCTTGATACATATTTAAAGTTATATAGAATAATTTTACAATGATACAAAATAATTTTTAATTAGCTTAATATGTATTTAGAGTTATATAGAATAAATTTAATTACTTTAATACAATATTTACATAGTTAATAGTGATTTTAACTAATTTGATGGTATATTAAAAGTAATTTTAAACGGTTTTAAGTGTTTTGATGCAATTTTGGGAGGGATAAAAACTGATGAATAAGAGAATAAATACAATGTACTTTAGTGCTACAGATACAACTAAAAAAGTAGTATGTGGTATAGCAGAAAAGCTTTCAGAAGATTTTAAGGCAAAAGAAAAGATAAATACGATTGATTTTACATTACCAAAGGTAAGAGAAAAAGTTATGGCTTTTTCAAAAGAAGACATTGTTGTAGTAGGAGTTCCTGTTTATGCAGGTAGAGTTCCTAATGTGCTTTTAAAATATTTAAAAACTATTATTGGTAATGATGCTTTGGCAATAGCAGTAGTAGTTTATGGAAATAGAAATTATGATGATGCATTAATAGAACTAAAAGACATATTAGAATCAGATGGCTTTAAGGTTGTTGCAGGTGCAGCATTTATAGGTGAGCATTCTTTTTCTAAGACCCTTGCAAAAAATAGACCAGATGAAAAAGATATGGATATAATTAAATCTTTTGGTGATGAAATATATGAAAAAATTATAAATAAAAAATTAATAAAAAAAATAGCTGTAAAAGGGAATACACCTTATAGAAAGTATTATATGCCTAAGGATGAAAATGGAGAGCCTATTGATATAAGAAAAGTTAAACCCAAAACAGATAATGATTGTATAAATTGCAAGCTTTGTGCAAAGCTTTGCCCTATGGGATCTATTCAATTTGAAGATGTAACTAAACTAAATGGAATTTGTATAAAATGTGGATCCTGTATTAAAAAATGTCCTGTAGAAGCAAAATATTTTGATGATGTTGGATATCTAAAACATAAAGAAGAATTAGAAAATAATTTTAAATATAGAAGAGAACCTGAATTATTTATTTAATGTAATTTTTAATGTGGCTACCACATATATATCTAAATATGAGGAAGAGAACTCTTATTTGTAGAGAAGTTTAATATATTTTTAGATAATTTAAATAATAAATGTTTTTTTAAAATCATATAAAAATTATATAAGAAAAATATATAACTATAAATTTAAAATAACAATATAAAAATTTAAAAAATAGTACTAAAAAGTTTTTGAAATAAATATAAATTACTATAAGGATTAAATAAAAAGTTTCTAAAAATATTTGTACTTTTTTTAACAATTATAATTAAGCATAATATTAAAATTATTGAATAATAGTATATTAGATACAAAGAAAAATAAAAAAATATAAATATACTATAAAAAAGTAAAATATAACTATACACACGATTATAGCTATAGTAATAGATATAACAAAGAACTCTTTTAATAAAAAATTAATTTTAATTCTTATAAAATAAATTTGATTTAATATTAATGGTGAAAAACAATGAATAAATTTGTTAAATTTTTAACTATTTTTAAAGGTTAGATAAAATAAATTATTTAATAAACAGGGTAAATTGTTGTAGTATTAATTACTTTAATGAATTTGGTACAAGTTTATTTTTAACTATTTAATAAAATTTGCTTTATATTTAGTGAATTTAGGTACAGATTTATTATTTAGATGAATTTGGTACAAGTTTACCTTCTAAAAGCAAGGCAAGCTTATCCATTTCAATATAGTAAAGTTTAATATTTAAGGAGGAATGTTAAAATGACAAAAGAAGGTTTAGCTCTAGAAGGCGTAAAAGTAGTTGAATTATCAAGCTTTGTAGCAGCTCCAAGTTGTGCAAAATTATTAGCTGATTGGGGAGCTGACGTAATTAAAATAGAACCAATTCAAGGAGATAATATAAGAGTTGTAGGTGGAGTATATAATTCACCAGCAAGAGATGACGAAAATCCTATGTTTGAACTTGAAAATGGAAATAAAAGAGGTATTGCAGTAAATACTAGAAGTGAAAAAGGTAAAGAGGTATTAGGAAAATTACTTAAAGATGCAGACGTATTTGTTACAAATGTAAGAGAAAAAGCATTACAAAGAAGTGGACTATCTTATGAGCAATTAAAGGATAAATATCCTTCATTAATACATGCACATATATTAGGATATGGAGAAAAAGGACCACTTAAAGATAAGCCTGGATTTGACTATACTGCATATTTTGCAAGAGGAGCTGTAAGCACATCTTTAATGGAAAAAGAAACATCTCCAGCTAATACAAATGCAGGTTTTGGTGACCACTATGCTGGTATAAGTTTAGCAGCAGGTATTTTAGCAGCACTTCATAAAAAGACATTAACTGGAAAAGGTGACAGAGTTACAGTAAGTTTATATCAAACAGCTATATTTGGTATGGGACTTATGATTACTACAGCTCAATATGGAAATAAAATGCCATTATCAAGAAGAACTCCAAATAACCCATTAGCAACAACTTATAAATGTAAAGATGATAGATGGATACAATTAGCATTACTTAAATATGATGCATGGTTCCCTAAATTCTGTAAAGAAGTAATAAATAGACCTGATCTAATAGAAGATTCAAGATTTAATAAACAATCTGAAGTAGTAAAACATGTTGAAACATTTGTTGGAATATTAGAAAAAGAATTTATTAAAAAGGATTTAAAAGAATGGGCAGATTTATTAGATAAAGCTGACTTACCATATGAAAAATTACAATACTGTGAAGATATATTAGAAGACGAGCAAGCATGGGCAAATGACTATTTATTCAAGACAACATATGACAGTGGAAATACTGGTATACTAGTTAATTCACCTGTTAAGTTTACTGAAGCTGGATTAAGACCATATAAATCAGCACCAAAACTTGGTGAAGATACTGAAGCAATTTTAACATCATTGGGATACAGTAAAGAAGAAATAGAAAAAATGAGAGAAGAAAAAGCCATAAAATAAGATATGACTAAAATAGATTAATGTAAGTTTTTAAATGGAGGGTATAAAACTTAGATTTAGAAAGGGGAGGAATATAAATGGCTGATAAAAAAGATGACAAAAAGAAAGCAGCAAAAGTGATTAATGATATATTAGCTAAATCTTATAGAGATGCTTGGAAGGCAAAAGAAGAAGGAAAACCAGTTGGTTGGTCAACTTCTGTATTCCCACAGGAATTAGTAGAAGCTTTTGACTTAGATGTATTATATCCAGAAAATCAAGCAGCAGGAGTTGCAGCTAAAAAAGAATCATTATCTCTTTGTGAAGCTGCAGAAAGTGCTGGATATTCAATTGATTTATGTGCATACGCAAGAACAAATTTTGGACTTTTAGAAAAGGGTGGCTCAAAAAATTTAAATATGCCAAAGCCTGATTTTATATGTTGCTGTAATAATATTTGTAATCAAGTTATTAAATGGTACGAAAATATTGCAAAGGAATTAGATATACCATTAATAATGATTGACACTACATTTAATAATGAAGATGAAGTAACAGAAAATAGAATTAAATATATTAAAGCGCAATTTGAAGAAGCTATAAAACAACTTGAAAAGATTTCTGGAAAGAAATTTGATCCTAAAAAGTTTGAAGAGGTTATGAGAATTTCAGCTGAGAACGGCAGACTTTGGAAATATTCTATGAGTTTACCATCAGGAGCATTCCCATCACCAATGAATGGATTTGACTTATTTACTTATATGGCTGTTATTGTATGTTATAGAGGTAAAAAAGAAACTACAGAAGCTTTCAAATTATTAATCTCTGAATTAGAAGATAATATTAAAAATAAAACAACTACTTTTAGAGGAGAAGAAAAATATAGAATTATGATGGAAGGAATTCCATGTTGGCCATATATAGGTTATAAGATGAGAACTTTAGCAAGCTATGGTGTTAATATGACTGGAAGCGTTTACCCTCATGCTTGGGCTTTGCAGTATGAAGTAAACGATTTAGATGGAATGGCTAAAGCTTATAGTACTATGTTTAACAATGTTAATTTAGAAACAATGTGTAAATATAGAATAAATTCTTTAATAGATGGAAATTGTGATGGAGCATTCTATCATATGAATAGAAGCTGTAAATTAATGAGCTTTATACAATATGAAATGGAAAGACAAGTTTTTAAAGAAACAGGCATACCATATGCAGGTTTTGATGGAGACCAAGCAGACCCAAGAAACTTTAGTAAGGCTCAGTTTGAAACAAGACTGCAAGGTTTAGTAGAGGTTATGGAAGAAAGAAAGAAAGGAGGAAACAAATAATGGATAATATAAAGAATATTTTATCTAAATTAGAGGAAGTGGTTAAAAACCCAAAAAAAGTTGTTTCAGATTATAAGGAAAGAACAGGAAATAAAGTAATAGGATGCTTCCCAGTATATACTCCAGAGGAAATAGTATACGCAGCAGATATGCTCCCAATAGGCATTTGGGGAGGCGATGTTGAAGTTAATTTAGCTAAACAATATTATCCAGCATTTTGTTGCTCCATAATGCAATCTTGTATGGAGTTTGGTTTAAAAGGGGTATATGAGGGATTATCAGCTGTTATTATTCCAGGAATGTGTGACACACTAAACTGTATGGGGCAAAATTGGAAGTTTGCTATTAAAGATATTCCATACATTGCATTAGTTCATCCTCAAAATAGAAAATTAGAAGCTGGTGTAGAGTATCTAGTTGAAGAATATAAACATGTAAAATCCAAAATAGAGGAAATAAGAGGAAAAGAAATAACTGAAGAAGAGTTGCAAAATAGTATAGAAATATACAATGAACATAGAAAAGTAATGAGAACTTTTGTAGATGAAGCAGCAAAACATCCTAATACAATAAATAACTACCAAAGAAATCTTGTTATAAAAAGTGGATTCTTTATGAGAAAAGATGAACATACAAAAATAGTAAAAGAATTAAATGAGTTATTGAATATTTTACCAGAGGAAAAATATGATGGCAAAAAGGTATTAGTTACTGGAATACTTTTAGACTCAAAAGAAATACTTGATGTTTTTGAAGAAAACAAATTAAGAATAGTAGCAGATGATTTAGCTCAAGAAAGTAGACAATTTAGAACAGACGTACCAGAAGGAAAGAATGCGCTAGATAGATTGGCAAGACAATGGTCAAATATTGAGGGATGTTCTTTAGCATATGATCCTAAAAAACTTAGAGGATCACTTATTGCAAAGGAAGGTAAAGCTAAAGGTGTAGATGGTGTAGTATTTGCAATGATGAAATTCTGTGACCCAGAAGAATATGACTACCCAATTGTTAAAAAGGACATTGAAAAAGAAGGCATACCTACAACTATGATAGAAGTGGATCAACAAAATAAGAGTGTTGAACAAATAAGAACAAGAATTCAAACTTTCTCAGAAATATTATAGACATAACTTTATATTAGGCTAGAACTTAAAATTTTTATGAGGATTAAAAAAATAATTATTTATTTAAATTAATAAACATATTTCTAGGCTTATGGGGAGTTTTTACTCCCGCTAGAGCCTGAGAAATAACTATCTAAATAGGATTTTATTCATACTTTAAATGATAAGCAAAGATGAAGTTATAAATAAATGTTTGTTTAAATATAATGAGAATTCTATGATAAGTATGATTATAGATTATAAGATAAAAGAAGTTTTGTATAAAAATAAATAAATTTCCTCTATAAACTCATAAGTTTTAAAAAATTTAATATTATTTTTACACTAATTATTAATAGAGGGTTAGTAGTGAAATTATTTTTAGTAGTAAGGCTATTTTGGTAGTAAAGTTATTTTCAATAATAAAGCTATTTTTACTAGCAAAGTTATTTAATGCTTTATTAAAATAAGTGTATTTATTTGTTTATGGCCCTACTGGAAGAAAAACTTATGAACTTTACTAGAGGAGCAAATTTAAAAGGAGGCAAGTATGTTATTTAAAAAAGAGCATGAACTTTTAAGAAAATCCGTAAGGGATTTTGTAGATAGAGAGTTAAAAGATATTCCAGAACAAGTTGATACTGAAGGAAAGTTACCTAAAGAGTTACTTAAAAAACTTGCAAAATATAAATTTATAAGTCCTGTAATACCTAAGGAATATGGCGGAGCTGGAGCAGATTATATTTCATATTGCATAATAATGGAGGAAATCAGTAAACGTTGTGCATCTACTGGAACTTTTATAACAGCAGGGGCATCATTAGTAGCATTACCTTTACTTAATTTTGGAACAGAAGAGCAAAAACAAAAATATTTAAAACCTCTTGCTACAGGAGAATATATTGGATCTTTTGGACTTACAGAGCCAGGAGCAGGATCTGACGCTGGTGCTGGTCAAACTACAGCAGTTTTAGAAGGAGATCATTATATTTTAAATGGAAGAAAAACATTTATTACAAATGCACCTATTTGTGATTTTGCGATAGTAACAGCTATGACAGAAAAGGGTAAAGGATCAAGAGGAATTTCAGCTTTTATAGTTGAGAGAAAATGGGACGGATTTTCAGTAGGAGCTCATGAAAATAAAATGGGCATTAGAGGAACTGAAACAGCGGACTTAATATTTGAAAATGTAAAAGTTCCTAAAGAAAATCTTATTGGAAAAGAAGGAAAAGGTTTTAAAATTGCATTAAATACTCTTGATGTGGGCAGAATCGGAGTAGCAGCTCAAGCTCTTGGAATAGCTCAAGGTGCTTTAGATGAAGCTGTAAAATATGTTAAAGAAAGAGTTCAATTTGGTAAACCTTTAGCCAGATTCCAAAATACTCAATTTACTATTGCAGATATGAAAACAAAAGTTCAGGCTGCAAGATGGCTTGTATATGATGCTGCAGAGAAAAAAGATAATGGTATAAATCCAGGGGTCGAATCAGCAATGGCTAAATACTATGCAGCAGAAATTGCTAATGAAGTAGCATATAAAGCATTACAATTACATGGTGGATATGGATTTATGAAGGATTATCCAATAGAAAGAATGTATAGAGATGCTAGAATTACATCTATATATGAAGGTACATCTCAAGTTCAGCAAATGGTTATTGCTGCAAAAGCTCTTAAATAGATATATTGAGAAATAAACAAAATTGGAGGGTAAGAATTTGAGGATAGTAGTATGCGTTAAGCAAGTTCCAGATACAACAGAAGTAAAGATAGATCCTAAAACAGGAACATTAATAAGAGAAGGTGTTCCAAGTATATTAAATCCAGATGATGCAAATGCGCTTGAAGAAGCTTTGAGAATAAAAGATAAATATGAAAATGTAACTGTATCAGTGGTTTCAATGGGACCACCACAAGCAGAGGTTATGTTAAGAGAATGTCTTGCAATGGGGGCAGATGAAGCTTATTTAGTAAGTGATAGAGCCTTTGCAGGTTCTGATACTTGGGCTACTTCAAAGGTTATTGCATCAGCAATTAAAAAAATTGGGAATTACGATATTATATTCGCAGGAAGACAAGCTATAGATGGAGATACAGCACAGGTTGGGCCACAAATTTCAGAAAAATTAGGAATTCCACAGGTTACTTATGTAGAGGATTTTAAATTAGAAGGAGACGAAATAACAGTACAAAGACAACTAGAGGACGGATATGAAATAATTAAAGTTAAAAAACCAGTTCTACTAACTGCTGTAAGTTCACTTAACGAGCCTAGATATATGGCTGTTGACAAAATATTTGAAGCTTATGAAAAAGAAATAAAAATTTTAACTATTAATGATTTAGATATAGAACCTGAAGGAGTAGGTCTTAAGGCTTCTCCAACTAAAGTATTTAGATCCTTTACTCCAGAACCTAAAGGTAAAGGTGTAATGTTAGAAGGATCAGTACAAGAAATGGTTGAAAAATTAGTTGTAAGTTTGAAACAAAAGCATATTATATAAAAATGATCGGAGGGTAATATGGATATAAAAAAAGATTTAAGTAGTTATAAAAATGTCTGGGTAATTGCAGAACAAAGACAAGGGAAAATAACTCCTGTAGTTATAGAGTTATTAGGAGAAGGCAGAAAAATAGCTAATGATATTGGAGTAGAATTATGCGCAATATTGCTTGGACACAATGTTGACCATTTGGCAGATGAATTAATACAGTTTGGAGCAGACAAAGTTTATTATGTAAACAATCCATTATTAGAAAAATATACTACTGATGGATATTCAAAGGTTATAGTAGATGCAATAAATAATATTAAACCAGAAATTGTATTAATTGGGGCGACACATATCGGAAGAGATTTAGCTCCTAGAATAGCATCAAATTTAGATACTGGGTTAACAGCTGATTGTACTAAGTTAGAAGTTGATCCAGAGGACAAAAAACTAAAACAAACCCGTCCAGCTTTTGGTGGAAATATAATGGCTACAATCATATGCCCTAATAATAGGCCACAAATGTCTACAGTAAGACCAGGAGTTATGGAAAAAGCTGTAAGAGATAAAAATAGAAAAGGCGAAATTATAAAATTAGAGACCAATTTATCTAAAAATGACATAAGAACAGAAGTTATAGAAATAGTTAAATCTAAAAAAGAATTGGTATCTTTAACAGATGCAAAGTTTATTGTATCTGGTGGACTTGGTCTTGGAAATCCTGAGGGATTTAAATTATTAAAACAATTAGCAGATAAATTAGGTGGTGTAGTTGGAGCTTCTCGTGCAGCTGTAGATGCTGGTTGGATTGATAGTTCACATCAAGTAGGACAGACAGGAACAACTGTAAAACCAACAGTTTATATAGCTTGTGGTATTTCAGGAGCTATACAACACTTAGCTGGTATGCAGGAATCAGACATTATAATTGCTATAAATAAAAATGAATCAGCTCCAATATTTGAGGTAGCAGACTACGGAATAGTAGGAGATTTATATGATGTGGTACCTAAGCTATTAGAATTATTAGATGATGACAATCGTATAAATGAGTTATTTGAAGAAAGTAAAATAGTTTAAAATTATCTTATAAAATTAAGTATTCAATATTATTTTTTATAGTATTTTTATCATAGACCTCCCTGTTCTGATATGAATTTATTAGAATTAGGGAGGTTATTATAAAGAGAAATCATGACAAAATATAAAAAATATACCCAACTAATATATATGGGGGAGGATAATATGGGTGAAAATTCAAAATCTAAGATAGGGTTTTTAACTGCTTTTCAAGTAGCAGCAGTATGGTTTGGAGCTCACGTAGGGGGAGGATTTGCAACAGGTAATCAAACTATGAATTTTTTTGTTAAGTATGGTTGGCATTCTATATGGTTGCCTGCAGTAGTAGTTATTATTATAGGTTTAACTTATAAGGAATCATTAGTTTTAGCAAAGAATTATGGAACTTATGATTATAAAAGTTGGTCCAAAAAAATGTATGAACCTTATGATAAAGTATTTTCTGTTATTTTTGAAATAGGATATTTAATGATAGTTTTACTAGGTACAGGAGGATCAATAGCAGGTTCAGCTTCTTTGATGGAGAATTATGGAGTCAATTATTTAATAGGAGTATTAATTACAGGTGGAATTTTTTATATATTAACTATATATGGATCAGATTTAATAAGAAAGGCTTCAACTATTATAACTGTTCTAATATTAATATTTTTAACAATCATAGTAATTATAGGTATATCTAGTAATTCAACTAATTTATCACATCTTGTTTCTACAAAATATTCATCTGCATCCTTTGAGACAATTTTATATAGTGGACTTAGATATGCGGGATATCAGGCCTTTGTTGTTGCTATTGTGCTAAGTGCTAGCGATACTTTAAAATCTGATAAAGCTATTAATAAATCAATGCTTTTAGGAATTATTTTAAATGGTGTAATGATTACATTATCCTGTGTAATGCTATTAGCATGGATGCCAGGAGCAGAAAAAGAAACTATTCCAATTTTATATATATGTAGACAATTTAATAGTAATTTTTTATTATTTGCTTATTCAGCAGTATTATTTTTAGCTTTTGTGTCCACAGGTATAGGATGTGTATTTGGAGCAGTAACTAGATTTGAAAATGTTTTCGAAAAACCTCTAGATATTAAAAAGAGAAGAGGCCTAATTTCTCTTATCTGTATGGTATTATCTATGGCAATTTCATTATTCGGCTTAACTAAAATAGTTGTTGTAGGTTATGGATATGTAGGTGTAATTGGTATATTTGCTGTAGTTATACCATGTATAGTAGTAGGGAAAATAAAAAACAATAAATTTAAAAAAGAGCAAGAAAACATATTAAAAGAAAAAAATATATCCAATCTAAATGAGGATAATGAATTACAAGAAGAGAAAGATAATGTGTTAAAAGAAAAGAAGGGTAAGTTAGATGAAGAACAAGAAGAACAAAATGATATATCCACCGAAGATAAAGGTGATGTGATAAAAGAAGAAGACAATACATTAAATGATAAAGAAAATGATACATTAAGTGACCAAAAAGAGGATGAATTAGAAGAAAATCATGAGGATATGTTAAAAAAAGAGGATGATGAATTAAATGAAAAGGAAGATAATGTATCTAATGAAGATAAAAATAGCATATCAAAAGATGAAGAGGACGTGGTAAAAGAAGAAGACAATGCAGTAAATAAAGATAAAGACAATAAATTAGAAGAAAACAAAGATGATGATATATCAAAATAAGAAAAATATGGTATATCAAATTTATAGTTGGAATAACAATTACTATACTAAAATATTTTTAAAAAGGGGGATACACATATGTATACAATGGGATTAGACATAGGATCTACTACTTCTAAAGGTGTTATTATGAAAGATGGAAAGGAAATAGTTGCTAGTGTTTTAGTACCTGTTGGAACTGGAACTAGTGGACCTCTAAAACTAATAAAAGAATTAAAAGAAAAATCCAATCTAACAGAAAAGGACATAGAAAAAACTGTAGTTACAGGTTATGGAAGAATGCAGTATAAAGCAGATAAGCAAATTAGTGAACTAAGCTGCCATGCTAAAGGAGTAGCATTTTTGATACCAGGTGCAAGAACTATAATAGATATTGGAGGACAAGATGCTAAGGCTATGAAATTAAATGATAAGGGGAAGCTTATGAATTTTATCATGAATGACAAATGTGCGGCTGGTACAGGTAGATTTTTAGATGTTATGGCAGGAGTGCTTGAAACAGATGTTTCTAAATTAGGAGAAATATCAGAAAAATCCACTAATGAAGTTTCAATTAGCAGTACCTGTACTGTGTTTGCTGAATCAGAGGTGATTTCTCATCTATCAGCAAATGCTAAAAAAGAAGATATAGTAGCAGGAATCCATACTTCTGTAGTAAGACGTGTATCAACCCTTGCTATGAGAGTAGGTATTGAAGATGAAGTAGTTATGGTAGGTGGTGTAGCTAAAAATAAAGGAATAGTTAAAGCTATGGAAAGGGAACTAGGTCATAATATAAGGGTTCCAAAGCTAGCACAATTAACTGGAGCATTAGGTGCAGCTAGATATGCCTTTGAGGAAACAAAATAGATTTAATTTTTAAACTGTAAATATAAATAATACATTCATAAGCAATTAATAAAGCTCAAGAAATTCTAAATTTGACTTTATTAAAAAATTTCTACCCGTCAGAGGGGAGTGCTATATTTACTAGCGTTTCTCATGTCTTGTGAGAAATTACAAAAATTCTTAATTATACCAAATTAAGAATTTCTAAAACTCATTCAAATGCTTATTATATGTATTATTTATATTTACTGTATTAAAATTAAATCTATTTTTATCTTTAGACATATTCTTTATATTTTACACAAGTTTTTTTAACTTTAAATTTTATTTTATAAAATAAAATAGAAATTTTTTTATAAATGAAATTTATTTTTTATTATAAAATAGTAATCCAGAAATAAATACAAAAACAGAAATACCTAAATCAATTATTACAGAAGGTTTTGAAAGTCCGCCGTATACGATTATTAAAGCTCCTGAAAGAGCAAAAAATGGAATAATAAATCTTTTTACACAGGATAAATCCTTCATTTTTAACATATAAGCAATATAGATAACAATATAAATACCATATATTAAAGCTATTGGTAATTCTGAAATATCTATAAATATTTTATTAGGAAATAGTCCTTTAAAATTCATAAACCAAATTAATAAATAAATACAAACTAAAACAAAATTTGCTATAGTAGAATTAGTAGGTATATTAGTTTTACTATTTAATTTAGAAAAAATTTCTGGTTTAACCCCTTGATTACGTATGGCTAAAGAATAAAAAGAACGAGAGCCTCCAAGTATAAGACCATTAAGAGTACCTAAACAAGATACTATTATAAATACTGTAAGGATAGATGCTCCAAAATTTCCAAATACAGTTCTAGCTGCCATGTTTACAGTGTTGTCTCCTTGTTTCATAATAGTTTCAGTAGGCATCATTCCTACAATACCAAGGAAATATAAAATATATATAATAACTATTGCTAATGAGCCAAATACAAGAGCTTTAGGAAGAGTTTTTTTAGCATCTTTAATTTCACCATTAATTGTTGTTGCAATAATCCAACCTTCATATGCAAATGCTGCTCCTAATACAGCTGCTGCGAAACCACTTCCATTATCATTTATAGTAGAAGTTATAGAAAAATTATCAACCAATATTCTGCTATTAAGTCCTTGTAATATACCAATTATAGCTATAATCATCAAAGGAATTAGTTTTATTGCTGTTGAAGCAACTTGAAATTTACCAGATAATATAGGTGAAAGATAGTTCAAAATATATATGCCTATCATGTATATTAAAGCCATAATCCATACAAAATTACCATCTTTATTAAATAAAATAGCAGTATAGTTACCTGATGCCCAAGCTAGTACTGCAGCTATTGCGGGATAATAAATAATTCCATTAAACCATCCTATTAAATAAGCAAATTTTTCAGAAATCATTCCTTCTGCATAATCAACTATTCCATTAGATTTTTCAAATCTGTTGGCACATTCTGCAAAGACTAAGGAACCAAAAATCATAGACATTGCTCCCACTAACCATGCAAGTAATGCTACTTTAACATTTCCACCTGAAGTTATAAGTATATTATCAGCTTTAAAAAATACACCTGAGCCAATCACTATACCAATAACCATGGAAATTGTTGTCCAAAGCCCATATTTTTTTTCTAACATATAAACCTCTCCTTTTTTATAGTATTTCCTAATAATTAAAAAACTTAATAACTATATGAAGTAGTCCAAAATAAATTTATGTAATTTATTTATTTTTCCAATAGAATTTGATAAATTCATTGTGCTACAATAATAAAGCTAATTAGGAATTGAGTTTTATTATATAGAGTTCTACAATTTTCGTCAATAATTTTTTTGATTTTAAATTTTATAAAGGGTTAATATTGATATTATGAAAATTAATAAGCAATTTTAAGTTTAGAAATGGACTTTGGTTGATGAGTAAATTGAGATATGTTTAAATTTAATATATATTTTTTACAAGTATCTTTAATACCTCTAACTATAACTAATATTTTTATCTAAGTTGTATTTAGAGTTAACTGAATCACAAAAATTATGCAAAGAATGCAGAGCAATTATTTCATTTATACTTGTGATAGCAAGATTTTTTTTGCAGGAATTTAGTTGAAACTAAGAATGGTAATCTTAAAAAGATGTGATTTATAATTTAGAAAAGAAAGTTTAAAAATATTTAATATTTGGAATAATTTGATGGATAATATATTATGTATTAATATGTAAGTATTAATAATGAAAGGAAATTAGAAAAATGAAAAAAGCATTTAAAAGGGTATTTCCAATATCTTTTGTGTTAGCTATGGTATTTTTATTTATGCCTATAATTAATGTGTTTGCTAGTTCAAATTCCTCTGATAAAATATTGGTAGGATATTGGCATAACTTTGATAATGGTACTGGAATTATTAGACTAAAGGATGTATCTGCTAAGTGGGATGTTATAAATGTAGCTTTTGGAGAATCTACAGGGGATAGAGCTACTATAAAATTTTCACCGGAAATAGGAACTGATCAGGAATTTAAAGAAGATATTGCATATCTTAATAGTATAGGAAAAAAAGTTGTTCTTTCAATTGGGGGACAAAATGGAGTAGTATTATTACCTGATGAAAAAGCAAAAAAGAATTTTATAGATTCTATGATATCTTTGATTGATAAGTATGGATTTAATGGTATAGATATTGATCTTGAATCTGGGATAAATTTGATAAATAATGATAAAGATTTTAAGAATCCTAAAACTCCACAAATTGTAAATCTTATTTCTGCTATTAGGGAGATATGTAACCATTATGGTCCAGATTTTATATTAAGTATGGCTCCTGAGACAGCATATGTACAAGGTGGATATGTGGCTTATGCAGGAATTTGGGGAGCTTATTTACCAATAATACATGGATTGATAGACAAACTTACTTATATTCATGTTCAGCATTACAATGCAGGGGGAAACATAGCACTTGATGGAAATGATTATACACAAGGGACAGCAGATTATGAAGTAGCTATGGCAGAAATGTTATTACAAGGATTTCCTATAGCAGGTAATAAAGATAATATATTTCCACCATTAAAGCAAGAACAGGTACTAATAGGATTACCAGCTTGTCCTTCAGCTGCTCCAAGTGGAGGATATATTAAGCCTACTGAAATGAAAAAGGCTTTAGACTATCTTATGAGAGGAATTCCTTATGGGGGAAAATATAAACTTATAAATGGTAATGGATATCCAGGATTTAAAGGATTAATGACATGGTCAATTAATTGGGATGTAAAAAGTAATTATGAATTTTCAAAAAATTATAGGGAATATTTTGATAATTTTAAGCAACCACCATTAACTGAAAAGCCATCTATACCAACAGGATTAAAGGGAGAAGCCATAAGTAAATCACAAATA
This sequence comes from Clostridium tepidum, assembly GCF_002008345.1. Lineage (GTDB taxonomy): Bacteria > Bacillota > Clostridia > Clostridiales > Clostridiaceae > Clostridium_F > Clostridium_F tepidum. The sequence continues at coordinate 33,237 of NZ_MRAE01000007.1, read as the reverse complement.
AATATAACATGGAATTTAGTACATGGAGCAACTAGTTATGATTTAAAGGTTGATGGAAACATAATAAATAATGTGAATAATCCATACAAGCATATTAATCTTAAACCAGGGTCTACGCATAGATATGAAGTAAGAGCTGTAAATTCAGTAGGGAATAGTCAATGGAGTGAAGCTATATTAGTACAAACTAAATCTGAATCTGATGTGGAAAAGTGGGAAGCAAATATATTATATAAAGTTGGAGACATTGTAAGTTATGAAGGAATTAACTACAGATGTATACAGACACATACTTCTTTGGTAGGATGGGAACCTATAAATACTCCTACACTTTGGGAAAAAATAAATTAAATATAATTAAAGGGTAACCATACCTAGGTTTAAAATGACAATAAGAAAGAAAATGGAATTTTAATAATTCATAAAAATTTATTATTAAAAGATCATCCTGTTTCCTGTTGTTAAAATATAGAAAATATAACTTGATTTATAATATTTACAATTATAAAATATTTATTAAAAATAAAAGGAGGAATATTTTAGCATTTAGAGAATATTAAAAAATATAAACATAATAGTTTTTTATAAATCATTATTAAGTCCTTCTTGAATAAAAAAGAGTCCATGTATATAGTGGGGGCTCTTTTTTATTTCATTAGTTTATTTTAGGTAACCTTATACATAATCTTTTTATGATATTTAGGACAATATAGATTTTTATAATTAACTCCTACAAGTATTTCTGACTTTTTTAAGAACGTATATTATAATATAATAAGATTAATATTATTATATTTAAATTATTTTCTTAGGAATAAACTTATATATATTTGGAAAGGTAATTATCCTTACTAAATAAAAATCATGATATAATTATCTTTAGTAAATTTAATAATTTAAATAAGATAAATACAAGAAGTAATGATTATATAGCAATATATTTTGAACAAAATCATGTAAGAATTAGTATGAAAAACACTTAATAAGGAAGTTGTTTAAGTAAGTGAAAGTAATAGTGTGGTAGAAAAGAGAGGTACTAACAATGAATACAACATCATCAATAACAGAATTTGTAGGAACGGCAATTGGAGATACCATTGGATTAGTCATATCATGAAAAAATGGCATTAGACAAAAGATATCGGTCTATAGGAATAATTAGTGCAAGAATAGGTGCAGGGCCACATATTATGGCAGCAGATGAGGCGGTAAAAGCTACTAATACAGAAGTAGTAAAGATTGAAATGCCAAGAGATACCAAGGGTGGAGCAGGACATGGTTGTTCAATTATTCTGGCAGCAGAAGATGTAACAGATGCAAAAAGAGCAGTAGAAATTGCTCTTAAAGAATTAGATAGAACTTTTGGAGATGTTTATGTATGTGATTCAGGACACTTGGAGCTTTCATATACTGCAAGAGCAAGTTTAGCCTCAGAAAAAGCATTTGGTGCTCCAGTAGGAAAAGCCTTTGGTATAATTGCTGGTTCTCCAGCTGGTATTGGTTTAGTAATGGCAGATATAGCAATGAAAACTGCAAATATTGATATGGTAACATATTCAAGTCCAGATGAAGGAACAGCACACACAAATGAAGTAATTATAACAGTTACTGGAGATTCAGATGCTGTTAGAGAATCAGTAATAGCCGCAAGAGAAGTTGGATTATCTTTATTAAAATCAATGGGGCAAGAGGCTAAATCTGTTGCTGAACCATATATTTAGCATAGTATTTATTAAAGTATTTTTTCTAATCAAATGATTTAATAATTATTTGATAAATATTATTTTGAAAGGAATATTAATATGAGTATATGTAAAGAATGCTATAGTGAAAAAAGTCGTATTACTCCATTATTAAAACCACAAGAATGCTTAGAAAATCATGAACAATATATTTGTGGAACTTGTGGTAGATGTATTTGTATTGATAAAGATGAAAAGAGAAAGGTACAAAGATGGAATTTTCCATTTAAATCTTTAGAAATAGCAAAGTTATATTTAAGAACTGCTGATTTTACAATGAAAAAGCCTTGTGGAATTTATGAGTTAGTTAATAGTAAAGGTAGAAAATCATATAAAATATTTGCAAGTATTGAAGATTTAAAAATATATCTTGGTAAGAACAAAGATAAAAGTTGTGAGTCAATGAAGCCTATTTATATAAAAGATAAATATGAAAAGTTTCCCCATACTAAGATAAAGTATTTGACTGAAAATGAAGTAAAAAAGTACTTATTTGAACAATCTAAAGCTTAAGAATTTTTTAGTATAATATCTAACATTATTATATGTAAAGATAACTTTAGTAACCTTTTATTTTTTTTTATCATAATGGAAAAGTTTTATAATAAAAAATTGACTATAAAGAAAGTTATAAGAGAGCTTTAGACTTCAGTAGATGAAAACTTTATCTATCTTACATGGTAATTAATAGAAATAGAAGATCTTAATAATAATTCATGTATGAGAGTTTTACTATAGATTAGTTCAAAAATCAGGACTTGGATTATTAGGTGAAATTCATTTGAAAACCTATCTTAAACATTATATTTCAATATTTAAGATAGGTTTTGTAATACTGTTTTATGTTATTATTTATCTAACTCATCTAAAGACATTAGTTTTAATAAGCTATTTCGTAATAAAATTAGAATTACACCAAATACTATTACAATGCCAGATATTAAGCCAAATATTTGGGTGTATCCTAAAGTATCTGTAAATCCTGCAAGTTTTCCTGAAATTATGCTTGAAAAGAAGAAACTTAAATACCATGCACCCATTGCTAGTGAGCCATATTTTGCAGGAGCTAATTTATTGAACATTGCCATTCCTATTGGAGATAGACAAAGTTCTCCTACTGTTAATAAAAAGTAAGCGATAATGATGAAAAGTATGTTCATTTGTTTACTTCCGTCTAAAACGCCACCTAATGTTGCTATACCTAATATTAAGGTTAAGAAGGCAATACCTGTTAAAATCATTCCAAGTCCCATTTTAGTAGGAACTGATAAGTCCCCCCTCTTACTATTTCCAAGTTTTAACCATATATTCGCAATTATGGGTGATAATACCACGCAAAAGATTGCATTAATAGAAGTAAGCCAAGGTACAGGCATTGTAAAGCCACCAATGGTTCTGTTTACAAGTTTATTTGCAAGTAAAGAGAAGGATGTAGCAGTTTGCTCCCAGGCTGCCCAAAAGATAATAACAAATATAAACATCACAATCATTGCTTTAATACGATTTTTTTCTAATTGTGTTAAAGGTTGTGCTTTAATTTTTTCTGTTGATTTTGTATTTGTGGATTCAGAGGAAGCTTTTTTATTTTTAGAAGCTGGGTATTTTCCTATTTCACCTAGCCATTTAGGGGATACAATCCAAATAAATATACCTATAAATATCATTATCAAAGTACACATAAGAAAGATATATTTATAACCATAGGCTGCAATTTCGCCATCAGCAGTTACTTTAGCAAACCATTTATCGGAAATTAAACCAGCAATTATAGGTCCAAAAAAAGCACCAATATTTATAAACATATAAAATATACTATAGGCAGCATCTTTTTTAGATAATTCATTTTTGTCATAAAGTTCACCTACAAGGCTACTAATTTGTGCCTTAAAAAATGCGCCAGCAATAATTAAAATAATAAGTCCTAACCATACGCTACCAATAGTTGGTTTGGCAAAGAATAGTGCTAAATAACCACAAGCAGTTAGAAAACAACCTAATATTAGTGATTTCTGAATTCCAAGCCATTTATCAGTTATATATCCACCAACTAAGGAACCCATATAGTTTATGCCTTGATATAAACCTATTATAGAAGCAGCTTTTGGTACACTTAGACCCAGTCCATTTTTGCTAACGTCAGCTGTTAAGAATAATATTAATATTGAAACTACTGCATAAGCTGCATAACTTTGTAAGGCTATGGAGATATTTACTAGCCATAATCCAATAGGATGTTTTTGTTTTTTTTCAGACATTGTTAAATACCTTCCTTCCATTAAAATTAGTGAATTTTTTGACTTCTCTGTATATTTTATTATACGAATGCATAAATAATTCACCTTTTTATTAAGATTTGATTTAATTTCATCATTTAATTTATATTATTGATTAATATATACAACTAATCCATTGTAGTAATAATAAATTTAGCAGAAAAAATTCAAAAATGTTTTCAGTAATGTTAAAAGCCTTGAAATATTATTTGTTAGATTTTTTAGTTCTTTCTTGTTTTGTTGTTATACCTTCTATAAAAGGATGCAAATATATAAATGTTATGATATAATTTTTACGTTAATCAAATAATAATTGTAGAATATGATGCTGAAAAATATAAAGTACTTAGGGGGAAGTAAATGATTGTTATAATAACGAGTATAATATCTTTTTTGTTAGGTTCAATACCAACAGGATATTTTATTACCAAGAAAGTATGTGGAATTGATATAAGAACAAAAGGTAGTGGAAATATAGGTTCAACAAATGTAAAAAGAATTGTGGGAAGAAAAATATCTATAATTACCCAAACAATAGATGTTTTAAAAGGTATTGTTCCTGTATTATTAGGAATGTATTTATCAAAGATTGTTAAGTTGCCTGTTTCAACAAATACTTATCTTTCTATTATTGCAATAGCAGCAATCTTAGGACATGATTATACTCCTTTTCTTAAGTTTAAGGGGGGCAAAGGTGTAAATACAACACTTGGTGTATTCATTTTTATTGCGCCTATTCCAATATTAACAGGACTTGCAGTTTATTTTATATTAGGTTTATTTATACGTATAGTGTCCATTAGATCTATTGCAATAGGCATAACAATACCTATTATGTGTATAATCACAAAACAACCTATTCAAATAATAGTTTCTACCACAATAGCCTGTGTATTAATGATAATTAGGCATAAAGATAATTTAGTAAGACTTATACAAGGAGAAGAAAAATAATTTTAAAACTTCAAATAAATAATAATAGTATGGAGGTAGATTTTGAAACTTAAAATATTATTTTTAATTAGTTTTATTATGTTTATTCTTGGTATATATTTTTCTCATAAGTCTAATTTCATGATTTTAATTGGAATATTAGGTGGAGGAATAATGGGATGTGCATCAGCATTTATAGGATATTCTAGAACGAATGCTATTAAAGATAAGGAGATTATATAATAAAAGAATTAATTTTTTATTATCCTATGGATTAAATATGTGTTAAACTTTGCAATGATTAATATAGACATTAAAAATTAGTGTTATAAATGATGAAAATTATTAAAAGTCTTGGAGGAATCTAAGGCTTTTATTTTATGCAAAAATTTATAATGAAATACTATAGGTAATTAATTTACTATCAATAAAAGGATATTTTAAAAATAAAAGTAGAATAATTAGTTATATTAACTAAAGGTTGTATGATATAATATAGATAAATTTGTATAAATAGGTGAATAAATGGAATTTTGGGAACTGATTGTAACAGTGCTATTAAAAAAAGATATATATTTTGAAGATTGCGGATATATAATAGGGAAAAACATAAATAAAAGTATGATTTTGGATAAAGATTTAAAAGAAGTACATCCCAAAAAACAGTATAAACATTATGTATTTAATAGTTTTTATCCTATAGAAAAAGATAAATTTTATAAAAAGGATAGATTGTATATTTTTAATATTAGAGGTTTAAGTGAAGATTTTATAGATAAAATAGAAACTTGCTTATGTAATTTAGAAAGTAATGATTTTAATGTTATTTCAATTTCTAAAAAAGATATAAAGCAAAATTATATTAGGGAGTTGTATACTCAAACTCCATTAATAATTACTGTAGATGATAAGCCATGGCTTCAAAATGATGGGGATTTAGATTTGTTTAAACAGAGACTGGAGGATAATTTAGAAAAGAAATATAAAAGTTTTTTCAATGAAGATATAGATGTAAAGGATAAATTTATAAAGAGTATAGAGTTTAAAAATAGAAAACCATAGAATGGAATAAAAGAAATTTAAAAATAAATAAAATTTCTAAATTTGAAAAAGAGAAACTAGTTTTTGATGAAAATAATGATGTGGAAATAATTACAGAATATATAAATTGGGTCACAAATTTAGAACCTGTAGAATATAGGTTGTTAACTAAGGAAATGATGAGTTTATTTGGATGGATCAAAAGATTTGCAGATGGAATGATTAAAGGAGATTAGTATGCAAGTTAAAATAATAAAAAAAATATATTTGTTTTTATAATGATGTAGATGATGAAATCCTAAAGCCTAATAATGGCTTACAATATAAAGAAGGTGACATTATTTTTATATCAAAAGAAGATGATGGTAGATTTAAAATAAAAAAATATCAAGATCTAATCATAAAAAATTTAGATAATAGATTTAAATGGATTGAATTTCAAGGTGTTGTAAATGATAAATTAATAATTGGACTTGGAAACCAATCTGTATTTGAAACGGGTATAACATTACATCATACTTATGGTATACCGTATATACCTGGTTCAGCATTAAAAGGTGTATTAAGAAATTATATAATACAAGAATATTTTAAAGATTGTTCAGATGAGTGTTATGAAAAATGTAATAAAGAATGTGAAAAGAATGCAAATAAAGATGCTTTGTTTATTAAAATATTTGGTGGGAAAAATGACAAAGGAAAAAATGTACAAGGAAAAGTTATTTTTATGGATTCCTTTTCTCATAACTATAGTATAAAAAGGGATATTATAACACCACATCATAAAAATTACTATAATAATAAAGGAGAAAAAGAAAATATTTTGCCATTAGATAGTGATGAACCTACCCCTATACAGTTTTTGGTAATGAAAAAAAGCGGGGATACAAAATTAAAGTTTGAAATTAAATTAGCTATAGATAAAAGTATATTTAATAATATTATACAAGAAAATGAATCTATTAATAATACAATATTAGAAAAGTATAAAAATAAGACAATTTATAAATTTGTAGTGGAAAATCTTATTGAGGCATTAAATTTTCATGGTATAGGTGCAAAAACATCAGTTGGATATGGATATTTTCAAGAAATTACAAAAGAAGAATGTTTCAAACAAATAGTAAACAATGAGAAAAGAAGAGAAAAAGAGATATTAGAAGAAAAAGAAAATAAAAAATTAATGAAAATGAACAATAGTGAAAAAAAGTTATATTTGGTTAAAAAAATATCTGATTGTGAAAAAAGAAAAGAGGAGTTAAAGAAATTATTTGCGAATAGGGAACAAGAAGAGTTAGAACAAACTGAGGTAGAGGAATTGGCCAAGCTAATAAAAAAGATTTGGAATATTCGGGTAAATGGAGATATAAAATAGGAAAGAAGGGGAAAAAAAATAAAGAACTAGAACGAATAGAAGCAATTTGTGAAATATTAAAGATAGATTTACCTAAAAATAGTAATTAGGAAATTCATAAATAAGCAAAAATTTTAATAATGTTAATTCATGAACCTATCCTAGAGTTTTATATTTAATACTTAGAGTAGGTCTTTGTCACGTATTTACTAGAATAAAATCATTTAGAGATTTTATTTAATATGCTATAAAGTACACATCTTATATAATCATTTAGACGGATTTCCATATATAATAAATACTAAAGGATATACTCAAAGAGGTGGAAAATATGAATTTTTTTACTTTAAATATTTTAATAGGAGCAATGGCTTTTATAATAAACAAGATAAACAATATGTCTAAAGATATAGATCCCTTCGAAGCATTTAATTATATACAAGAGAACTTGGAAGATATAGATAATGAAAGACTAACTAACTTTGTTAATGGGTTAATAAATGCTAGTATGTTGAATCCATCAATAGGATACTTCTTTATGTTTTTAGTATATATGACCCCTATTTTAAATTTATTGTTACTAATTAAAGGAATAGAAAATTATTTTAATAAAGCATCAGGATAATTTTTTCAACAAATACCTAAAGTCACTTTAGGTAGAAAGGGGAGAATTATGAGATATAGGATTACAGATTTAGCAGAAATTTTGGGGTGTACCACAAGTGCTATTCACTATTTTGAAAAAGAACACTTAATTAAAGTAGAAAAAGGGAAAAATGGTCATCGTTATTATAATGTTGTAGATGTATTTCGATTACTTTCTTATACAAAGTATCGTTCTATGGAAATACCTATGAAAACTATTATTTCACAATTTTCTGGTGAAGAAAATAATTATAAATTAATAGAAGAAAGGGAAACGATGTATAAATTAGAAGCCTTAAAAAAAGCTCAATATTATATGAATTTAGCCGATGCTATTGAAGAACATCTAGTTAGCATAAGAAGAATTGAAGAGCTACTTAATAAATATGAGTTTGCAAAGTCACCTGAAATAACCGTTATGTGTGATGATGAATGTGGATGGCTTTCAAAAAAGCGTAGTTCGCAAAAGATAATTCATGAATGGGTAAAAGCAATGCCTACAGTACAATTGGGTGTATTTGATTCAAGAATGGGAATGAGTAATTTTGGATATTTGGTAAAAACTAAAAAGCGAAAAGAATTAGAACTTCCTATGGGATTGCATGCCAAAGAGATAAAAAGTACATCTTGTATACATACAATTATAATGGCGGATGAAGATTTCGCAGAACAACCACAGAAGGTTTTTAAAAAGGCATCTGAATTTGTAATAAAAAAAGGACTTGAAATAGGTGAAATAGCTTGGGGAAAGATATTGTTAGTTGAGGTTGAAAAAGGAGCCAAGTTACATCCTTACATAGAATTGTGGATTTCGATAAAAATATAACAATATCCTCTTGAAGGTAAAGTTACTTTATGCTTTATACTAAAGGTAATAAGAAAATAAAAAATACAAATGTGTAAATTTAGAAAGGAGAAAGAAAATGAAGGATAAGTATAAGGTACTTTATGACCCAATTAGAATTGGAAAATTGGAGATTAAAAATAGATATGTTCTTGCTCCAATGGGTCCAGGAGGAATGTGTAACGCTGATGGAAGTTTTAATAAAAGAGGAATTGAGTTTTATGTAGAACGTGCAAAAGGCGGAACTGGATTAATTATGACAGGTGTAACAATGGTAGAAAATAATATTGAAAAATGTGCTCTACCGTCTATGCCATGCCCAACAATTAATCCTTTAAATTTTATTACAACAGGTAATGAAATGACAGAAAGAGTTCATGCATATGGAGCAAAAATATTTTTACAATTATCAGCAGGTTTCGGTAGAGTAAGTATACCATCTATTGTAGGAAAAGTTGCAGTAGCACCTTCTAAAATTCCACACAGATTTTTACCGGGAGTAACTTGTCGTGAGTTAACTACAGAAGAAGTAAAAGAATATGTAAAGGCATTTGGTGAATCAGCAGAAATTGCAAAAAAAGCTGGATTTGATGGCGTAGAAATTCACGCAGTACATGAAGGATATTTATTAGATCAATTTGCTATTTCTTTCTTTAACCATCGTACTGATGAATATGGTGGATCACTTGAAAATCGCTTAAGATTTGCCTGTGAGATTGTACAAGAGATTAAGAAACGTTGCGGACAAGACTTCCCAGTTTCACTTAGATACAGTATAAAAAGTTTCATTAAAGATTGGTGTAAAGGTGGTTTACCAGGGGAAGAATTTGAAGAAAAGGGAAGAGATATTCCAGAGGGAATTGAAGCTGCTAAAATACTTGTTGCAGCAGGATATGATGCTTTAAATGGAGATGTTGGATCTTATGATTCATGGTATTGGAGTCATCCACCAATGTATCAAAAGAAGGGATTGTACCTTACATACAATGAAATACTTAAAAATGCAGTAGATGTACCTATTATTACAGCAGGAAGAATGGAAGATCCTGAACTGGCAAGTGATGCAATTTTATCAGGAAAAACAGATATGATTGCTTTAGGAAGACCACTTCTTGCAGATGCGGAAATTCCAAATAAGATTTTTGAAGGTAAATATGATAAAGTTAGACCTTGTCTATCTTGTCAAGAAGGATGTATGGGAAGATTACAGAATTTTGCAATAGTATCCTGTGCAGTAAATCCTGCTTGTGCACGTGAAAAGGAGTATGGAGTAGAAAAAGCAGAAGATATTAAAAAAGTTCTTGTTGTAGGTGGTGGTGTTGCAGGAATGGAGGCCGCAAGAGTTGCAGCTATTCGTGGACACAAAGTAACATTGATTGAAAAGAATAATTATCTTGGCGGAAACATTGTACCAGGAGGAGTTCCAGATTTCAAAGATGATGATCGTGCACTTGTTAAGTGGTATGAAGGAATGTTAAAAGATTTAGGTGTTGAAATAAAATTAAATGTGAATGCAACAAAGGAAAATATTAAAGAATTTAAAGCAGATGAAGTACTTTTAGCAACAGGTTCTAGTCCAAGAACATTGACTATAGAAGGAACAGATAAGGTTTATTCAGCAGAAGATGTATTAATGAAGAGAAAAAATGTTGGCGAAAAGGTTATTATAATTGGTGGAGGACTTGTTGGATGTGAAACAGCTCTTTGGTTAAAAGAGCAAGGTAAAGATGTTACAATTGTAGAGATGCAAAATGATATCCTACAAGTAGGGGGACCGCTATGTCATGCAAACCACGATATGCTTGTTGATTTAATTAAATTCAATAATATTAATGTTAAGACAAGCTCCTATATTAGTAAGAAAACAGATAAAGGATTTGTTTTAAATACAAATGGACAAGAATCAATTATTAATGCTGATAGTGCTGTTGTAGCTATTGGATATTTATCTCAAAATGATCTGTATAATCAAGTTAAATTTGATATTCCAAATGCAAGACTTATTGGAGATGCTAATAGAGTTCAAAATATTATGTATGCTATTTGGAGTGCATATGAAGTAGTTAGAAATATTTAAATAGACCTTTGCAAAAAACTAGAATTGGTCAATACCAATATCTAGTTTTTTGTTGTTATTGAGATTCTATAAATATACAAGTGTTTGTTTTGACTATTTGTATATATTTAAAGTTTTCCAAGTGAATTCAAATTCAAAGTATATTCTACGCGTTGATATATAAGGATTAGAATAGGTTTTTATTATATGTTTATTAAAAAACATAATCGCCTGGAAAAATTCCTGTAAAACCTTGTAAAATCAATACTTATATGTTATTCTTAAAACTAAGGAATGGCTATTTTATTATGTTAAACAGTAACATAAGATGTATTTAAATTATTAATAAAATCTAGGTATTATATATCTATGAGAATCTGTAGATAAGTTTTTAAAAAATTTGAACAATATAAAACAATTATTTATTAGAAAATAAAGAAAAAATTATTATATTAAATTGGGCTAAATATAATATACGTAATAATATTAATGCAATAAAATCTGTTAATAAGGAACTTATAAATATAGATATATAATAAAAAAAAAGAGAAATTTATATAAAAATAGAAAATAGTAAATTTCAAGATATTTTTATATTTAAAAAAGAAAATTATAAAACTATAAATAGTTTTAATCATATATATGAAACTGATAAGATTGAAAATAATTTTGTAGATAAAAATTATAAAAATAAAGAGAGTTATGGTGATATTATTAGCTACTAAAAAGGGGCTTATAAGGGTCATATAAGTAAATAAATAATAAATAATAAGTAATAAGTAATAAGTAATAAATAATAGTTGTTGTTGTAATAAAGTTGGTATATAAGAGAATAATAAAAAATGATATAAGTTCATGGTTAGAAAAATGTATAGAAATATAAACAAATAAAATAAGTTTTAAAAGCTTTTACTTAGTGGGAGCTTTTATTTTGTATAAGAAAATTACAAACATAATTAAAAAATAGTAAACTTAAATAGAAAAATACCAAAGGTTTCATTTCCATGGTCGAAGATAATAATAAGTTAAAGATAATCTTTTAATATAAAAATTTTTGAAATTTATAAATGTCAACAACATTAATATTCAGTCAAGAAGCCTAGTAATCAAGATTATTATTTAGTATAATAAATTAAGTTTTTTAGTGTAAGTAAAGCACGATTACTTTCATAGAATAAAAATTTTAAGATTTAGTTCTAGAAAGTTTTTACTGAATTTTAGAATTTTATTTATAAGAGGATAACACATAAACAGATAAGTATACAGCATAACTAAGGCAAGTTTGTATGTAGTAATATTAGTTTTAATATGAATGGAGAGATATAAATGGAAAAATCAAAATTAGAATTACCTGAAAGTTTAGAAAAATTTAGAAATGAAATAGAAGAAACGATGAAACCTTATATAAAAATTAAATTAAAAGAACAAAAAACAATGCCTTGGGAAAGTAAATTAGGAGGAGATCCTTATTTAGAAATTGGCATGGAGTATCCTAAAACATCTTGTGGAGAGTATTTAAGATTGTTAGTTCAAATAAATTTTGAAGAAGTTCCACATCTAGAATTTTTCCCAGAAAAGGGTATATTACAATTTTACATATTAGCTGATGATATTTATGGACTTGACCTTAAGAATCAATGTATACAAGATACTTTTAGAGTTATATACATACCTGATGTAGTAAAAGATAGAGAGAAATTAATAAAGGATTTTTCATTTTTAGGGGAGTTAGAAGAAAAATGGTACATGCCCTTTAATAATGAAGGAAGAATTGAATTTTTAGCAGAAAAATATATGCCTGTATCATGGGAAGATTATAGGTTTAATGATCTATATAGTAGCCTTAATTTAGAAGAAGAATTAGTAGATGATTATATAGAAAATTTAAGGGCTGATGGATGCAAAATAGGAGGATATCCTGTTTTTACTCAATCTGATCCAAGATATTATGATAAAAATTTAGAAAGATTCGATACATTATTGCTTCAATTAGATTGTGAAGATAAATGTGATTTAATGTTTGGAGACTCTGGAGTAGCGAACTTTTTTATAAATAAAGAAGATTTAAAAAACTTAGATTTTAGCAAAGTTTTATATAATTGGGATTGCTGCTAAATATAAATTTACGCAAAAGTAATGTAATTTTATTTATAATATAGTCTTATTATAAAATGTAAATATTATTAAACTGTTAATAGGCTAATATATCTATAATATCATTACTACTTTTGCGTATAATTAAATTGATTTCAAATCTTTATTTTAGGTATTAATCTTTTAGAAATATTTTATTCATAATGAAATACTTCAGCAGTTAATTTTATTTTCTAAATAATTTGATGATAGTTTTTTATTTTTATTTTAGTTATATAATAATTTAGTTATAAGACTTTTTTGTGCTATTTTTTTAAATTTTTTAGTAAGTAATAGGATGTTAATTAAAGATGGAATTCTATAAAATCAAAAATTTTTTAAGGATTTCTTAGCAAGCAATGATCCTAAAATTAATGTTATTATTTCTGATAAAGGAAAGCTTAACCATATTCCAGTCATTTTAAATAAATAAGATAAAAATAAAGCTAAAGGAATAATAATGCAACCACTACGTAAAATTGAAATAGTGAAAGCATATTTTGGTTCATTTATAGAACTTAATACAGCAGAGATAATGATATTAATTCCTGCAAAGAAGAAACCAGTAAAATAGATAATTAACCCATTGTATGCAATTATTGACAGAGGTTTTATATGATCTTTATTAAATATTTCTACTAATTGATTATTAAAAATAATAATTATAAAATATAAAACAATTGAAACTGCAAGGGATGTATAAATTGCATATTTAAATAATTGCAGAATTTTTTTATTATTACTTTGTCCAAAATTTTCACTTAATAAAGGTTGGGTTCCTTGAGCAATACCTGTAAAAATAGAAGTTGCAACTAAAGCTAAATTAGCTACAATACCGTATGCTGCTACACCTATATTCCCAGAAATATTTAGTATAAGCAGATTGAATACAATGAGAATAATACCAGAAGCAACTTCTGTAATGAAGGATGATATTCCTAAACTACAAATATAAGGTATTTGTTTTATGGATAATTTTGAATTGCAAAAGTGAAAGCTATTTTTCTTTTTTATATAATGTCTTGTTAAAATGCACATACTAATAATAGGTGCCAGACCTGTAGCAAAGGCTGCTCCAAACATTTCCCACTTAAGATGAAAAATAAAAACATAATCTAAAATAATGTTTGATAGACTTCCAATTAACATTCCAATCATTGATAATTTAGGGTTATCATCATTTCTAATAAAAACTACAAAAATATTATTAAGAATAAAAAAAGGTGAAAAACATAGTAAGGTTTTCAAATAGATATTTGTCATATTAAATATATTTTCATCCGCTCCTAATAAAGTACTAAGCTTTGAAGATGCTAATAAACCAATTAATAAAAATAGTATTCCAAAAAAAGTTCCAATTTTAATGGAGTTAGTAAAAATAATATTTGCTTTGTTATGCTTATTTTGTGCCTTGCAAATAGAATATTTTGTAGCACCACCAATTCCAATTAAAAGTCCTGTTGCATTAATAAAACTATAAATAGAAATTGATAAATTTAAAGATGTTAAACCTTGTACTCCTAGGCCTTTAGATACAAAAAAAGTATCTGCTAAAATATAACATGAAAGACCAATCATTCCTATAATGTTTGTTAAAATATAACGCATAAATGTACTTTTTAACCTCATTTTAATTATTCCTCCTAAAAATAAACATAAAAAAATACCTAACAGTTATTCCTACTAAGACCTAAAGGAATAAAGTTAAGCATCTGAAATGTGTTACCCGGTGGCAACTCATTAGTGTTTAAATATTAAATTTTCTAAATAATATCATATTAAATTAGGGGTTGTCAATAAAATATAAAATTTAAAAGTTTTTAAAATATAGAAAATTTTATACATAATATAAGGATTTTTAAAGAAAAATAGAAACTTTAGGTTATAATTTGACATAAATTCTGTTTTTATAGTATTGTGTTATTAAAATAATATTGCTATAATACATTAAGAAAAGTTTATTATAAACTTGTTTAGATTGTTATAATTGTAGGTTAATTTTATATTTAAGTTAAAGAATACCAAATTCATTCATATCTTGATATTTTTTTATAGGAGAAAATGCATATGAAAGAATTTAGTATTAACACTAGTGTCTATTTTGGAGAGGGATCTTTAGATAGACTTAAAGAAATTAAAAATAAAAGAGTACTAATTGTATGTGATAAATTTATGGAAACTTCAGGTATGGCTGAAAAAGTACAACAAAAGCTTGTTGATTGTGAAGTAGCTATATATAGTGATATTGTACCTGATCCGTCCGTAGAAGTTATTGCAGCTGGTATTCAAAAATTGCAAAGTTGTAATGCTGAGATTATGATAGCTCTTGGTGGAGGGTCATCAATTGATGGGGCTAAAGCTATGAAAGATTATGCTCAAAAAATTACTGGAGGAGAGTCCACTATAAAGGAATTTTATGCTATACCCACTACCAGTGGTACAGGCTCTGAAGTAACTCAGTATGCAGTAATTACAAATAAACAAGAAGGATTAAAGTATGCTCTTACAGACAAATCACTTCTTCCTAT
Organism: Clostridium tepidum; assembly: GCF_002008345.1. Lineage (GTDB taxonomy): Bacteria > Bacillota > Clostridia > Clostridiales > Clostridiaceae > Clostridium_F > Clostridium_F tepidum. The sequence goes on along the minus strand of NZ_MRAE01000007.1, from coordinate 17,688 downwards.
GGTTGCTATTCTTGATCCAGAATTGGTCAAATCTGTACCTAAAGCAATAACTGCTGATACAGGAATGGATGTAATCACACATGCTATGGAGGCTTATGTTTCAAAAAATGCTACTGATTTTTCAGATGCTCTTGCTGAAAAAGCTTTTACATTAGCTTTTAGATTTTTACCACAAGCTTATGCTGATGGAAATGATATAATAGCAAGAGAAAAACTTCATAATGCATCATGCCTTGCTGGTATGGCATTTAATGCGGCAGGCCTTGGAATTACCCACAGTTTAGCTCATGCTGTAGGTGGAAAATTGCATATTTCTCATGGAAGAAGTAATGCAATGATACTTCCTCATGTAGTTGAATATAATGCCAATTTAGATAAAGAAACTTTTAATACTGAATATAGTGTAGCAGCAAAAAAATATCAAAGACTTGCAAAACTATTAAAGTTACATGCTCCAAATGTAAATATTGGCGTAAGTAATTTAATTAGAAGTATTGTAGAACTTCAAAAAACATTAATGATTCCAACTACATTAAAAGAGCAAGGGGCTGATATGGCTTTAGCAGAAGCATCAAGAAAAGAAATTGTTAATGCTGCTCTTAAGGATGTTTGTACAACAGCCAACCCTAGAGAAACTACAAAGGAAGATTTGTTAAGGATTTTAGATAGAGTTTTAGGATAGAACATTAGTTAGGCCACTCATATATGAGTGGCCTTTTGTGTAAGTTTTTCAGAAAAATTAAAAAATTAATTAAAATTTAGTGAATTATTATAATATATAAGGGGGATTAATATGGAAGATCAACTATATTCAATAGGTAAAGTTGGTGAAATATGCAAAATAACAAAAAAAGCTTTAAGATATTATGATAAAATGAACATATTATCGCCTGATAAAGTAGCTAATGATAGTGGATATAGGTATTATAGTAAAAATACCTTGTTATCTGTTCCAGTAATAAAATATTATAAACAAAGTGGTTTTAAACTTGAAGAAATGAAAGTTTTTTTGGAAGGAAAAACTTACGATTTCTTTCACGAAAGCTTTAGAAGTAAAATAGATGAATTAAAGAATCTTGAAAAGGAAATAAATTTAAAATTAAGATCTGTTAAAGATTGGGATGATCTTATAGTTGAGGCAAAAATGGTAATTGAAAATAATGTTTCTGATGTAGCCATAAAATATATAGATAATCGTACTTTAACTTTTTTAGACCAAGATTTTGAATATGATTATATGGATTCTATAATTAACATAGAATTTACAAATTATATAGATAGTATAGATAATGCAATAACAGGTCCTGTAATTATACGTTTTCCATCCTTTGAGGATAAAATGAATGGAAAATGTAAAAAAATGAGGATAATGCAGGAGACGATTTTAAAGTGTAAAGAAGAACTAAGTGTAGAGTTTGGAGGATGGATGGTAGCTGCATGTTATCATATAGGTCCTCATGAAACAATTAATAAAACATATAAAAAAATAAAGGAGTGGACTGAAAAACATGGATACGTATGCTCTGAGGAATCCTATGAAAGATATGTGACGGATTATTGGACAACCAAGAATAAAGATAAATTTGTAACAGAGGTTTTAATAAAAATAAGTAGAGCGAAATAAATTTAAATTTGATGAAAACGTTGACCTAAGGGCAAGGTATTGATGGATAACAATGTGGTTTTCGTTAAAAAAAATACAATATTAGTCAATAAAAATCAAAATTATTCTTTTTATAAAATTAAAATTCATATAGATTGTTGTTAAAAAAATTATATTTATTGTTTAATGATACTTATAAGAACTGCAATTTAATGAAGGCTTTTCAAGCATTCATTGTGTTGCAGTTCAAATTTTTATATACATATTAAAAATTTTATTTAAATATTCTTAATAAATACATATTGACCTTTCCCTATAGGGTAAGGAATATAATCTACTTAAGAATAAAGTACCTACAAGATAAAAGTGAAAAGGTGTTCAGTAATTTAAATATGGAATGCACCAATTTATAACAATCTTAATGCATATTTATTATAAATTTTTATTAAAAATATAAGTTTATAATATTATTATTTAAATTTTTATAAATGAAAGGAGATTTAATTTTATGAATGAACATTCAAAAGCAGTAAGCTTAGAAGCTGTTGCTGCTAAGAAGAAATTATCAAGTGATTTCTTCAAGAAGGGTATATCCCTAGCTTTATTTTCAGGTCTTGCCTATGGATTATACACAGCGTTTTTAACTATGGGTATGACTAAAGGAGTTTGGGCAGATTGGTATGGTGATAATACAGCTGGTTTATCAGCATTTGTTATAGCATATTTACTTGCAGCTCTTGGTAACGCAATAAATGATACATGTAGTGCTATTTGGTCACTTTTGTATGCGGTAGTTAAAGGTAAATTTGGTGACTTTCTAAGATGCATAAATACAAAACCAGGTCGTATTATGATAGTTGCAGCACTTATTGGAGGTCCTATAGCTGGTACTGCTTATGTTATAGCTCTTCAAATGGCTGGTTCAATAGTTGTTCCAATATCAGCTCTTTGTCCTGCAATTGCAGCTATATTAGGTAAAATTTTATACAAACAAGAATTAAATAAACGTATGTCTTTTGGTATTTTAATATGTGTATGTGCTAGTTTCTTAATTGGTAGTACAGGTTTAGATGGCGGAGCTTCAGCAAGTACGTTAATTGGTATTGCAATAGCTATTGTTGCAGCTTTAGGATGGGGATTTGAAGGTTGTGTAGCTGGATATGGTACAGCAATGATCGATCCTGAAATCGGTATTTGTATTCGTCAAGTAACATCAGGTATAGCAAACTTATTTATATTAGTTCCTATTTTTGGAATGATGGCTGGTGGAATTGGAATTTCTACTGATCTTGCTGTAAAAGCATTTACAAGTTCTCCTGCAATGATTTGGTTTGCATTAAGTGGACTTTTATCATTTGTAACATTTATGACATGGTATGCTGGAAACAGTATGTGTGGGGCAGGACTTGGTACTGCATGTAACGGTACATATTCATTCTTTGGACCATTATTCTGTTTATTAGTATTAGGAGTATATGGTGGAATGGATGGATGGTCATTACCTACTGTAGCTTGGATTGGAGCTGTAGTAATGATGGTTGGTATTCTTATAATATCTATGAATCCACTTGATTTATTTAAAGGAAAAAAGATGGAGGTAGATGTAGATGAAACCGCTTAATTATGCAATTTTAAAATATTTTACTAAAGTTTCAGAAGCTTGTGCTGATGACGTTATAGAAGCATTAAAAGGAGAATATGGAAACTTTAAGGCTCTAAACAAAAAAGCAGTAATTAACGCATTGCTTACAGCAGAAGCTAATGGTCTTATTGAAGAAACAAGATTTGACTTGGATAATAATAATGAATTAAGAGTTTATTACCATGCAAATGAAGAAGGTGCAGCTACAATTAATAAATATATTCCAGATTAATTTCTAACATTAACCATAGGGGAATGATTACATAAAAAAATTCTCTTAAATTATAGTTAAATATTTGATTTTAGGGTGTATTTTATTGAAATATCGCTTTAAAATAGTATGGTTTACAATAAGTTATCTAAAAATTTTTATTATAAAAAATATATTGACTTTCCCCCAAGGGGTAAGGAATATAATTAACATATAGTAATAAACAGGAAATACATGAAAACCTACACAGAGTAATAGAAGTTATAATCAAATAAAAAGTTATTGGGCTAGGGTAAGGAAGGAGGAATTAAAAATGAGATATTATGGAGATGAGGCTTTAGGCCTTGTGGAAACAATAGGATTAGTTCCTGCGCTTGAAGCGGCAGATAAAATGCTTAAGGCAGCTAATGTTGAGTTAATTTCTTATGAAAATATTGGTTCAACTCTTGTAACTATTATGGTAAAAGGTGATGTTGGTGCAGTAAGATCTGCTGTAGAAGCAGGAGCTGAAGCTGCTAGAGCTATTGGTAAATTAACAGCACACAATGTTATGCCACGCCCTATTAGAGAAGTAGGCGATATTGTTTCAGTACACGATATAGATTCATAAAATAGAAAGGAAATGATATACATATGGCAAGATATGAAGCTTTAGGATTAATTGAAACTTTTGGTCTAGTTTTTGCTTTAGAAGCAGCAGATGCTATGTGCAAATCAGCAGATGTTGAGCTTATAGGCTATGAAAATGTTGCATCAGGTTATATATCTGTATTAGTTCGTGGCGATGTTGGTGCTTGTAAAACAGCAGTAGAAGCTGGAGTTAATGCAGTTAACTCAATGGAAGGTGGAAACCTTTATAGTTCAATAGTTATACCAAGACCACATGAAGATCTTGAAAAAATAATAAAACGTTATGCAATAACAGATCTTGTAACAGAATAAAAAATATATTTTTTTCTAAGGAAAAGGAGAGAGAAAAATGAATATTATAGATAATGATTTACTCTCCATGCAGGAAGCTAGAATTCTTGTTGAAAATGCCCGAGAGGCACAAAGAAAATTAGCAACTTTCCCACAGGAAAAACTTGATGAAATAGTTGAACGTATGACTGAAGAGGTTGAAAAACATCTAAAAGAACTTGCAAAAATATCTAGTGAAGAAACGGAATATGGGAAGTGGGAAGATAAATATATTAAAAATCACTTTGTGTGTAAATATCTGAAAAATAGACTTAAAGGCATGAGGTGTGTAGGTATTATCAGTGAAGATAAAATTAATAAAACAATGGATGTTGGAGTGCCTATGGGCGTTGTTATAGCTTTTTCACCACCAACAAGTCCAGTATCTACAACTATATATAAGGCACTTATTGCAATTAAATCAGGAAATGCAATTATATTTTCACCTCATCCAAGAGCTAAAAAAGCAATAAGTAAAACAATTGATATTTTAATTAGAGCGGCAGAAGGTGTAGGACTTCCAGAAGGTGCTATTGCTTATCTTCATACAGTAACTAAAAGTGGTTCATTAGAACTTATGAATCATAAGGACACATCTTTAATAATGAACACAGGAGTTATGGAAATGCTTGATGAAGCTTATAAATCTGGTAAGCCAGTAATTTATGGAGGCAATGGAAATGGGCCAGCCTTTATAGAGCGAACAGCAGATATAAAAAAAGCAGTTAAAGACATTATTGATAGTAAAAATTTTGATTATGGGGTGGTGTCAGCTGCTGAGCAATCAATTGTTGTTGATAGCTTAATTGCATCAGAAGTAGAACAAGAGCTTATTAAAAATGATGGATATTTTATGACTGAAGAAGAATCTTTAAATCTAGGAAGAATTCTTTTTAATCAAGATGGAAGCCTTGATTTAGAGATGATTGGCAAATCTCCACAATTTTTAGCTAAGAAAGCTGGTTTTAAAGTTTCAGAAAATATAAAGGTACTTATTTCCAAGCAAAAGTTTGTTTCTAAGAAAAATCCTTACTCAAGAGAAAAACTTTGTCCTGTTTTAGCCTTTTATATAGAAGATGATTGGATGCATGCTTGTGAAAAATGTATAGAATTATTACTTACTGAAAGATATGGACATACACTTGTGATACATTCAAGAGATGAAGAAGTTATTCGTCAATTTTATCTTAAAAAACCCGTTGGGAGAGTACTTGTAAATACTGCAGGAACCTTTGGTAGTATGGGGGCTACTACTAACTTATTTCCTTCAATGACATTAGGAAGTGGCTCTGCAGGTCATGGAATGACTTCAGATAATGTTTCACCTAGGAACTTATTATATATTCGTAAAGTTGGATATGGGGTTCGAAATATGGATGAAATTGTTGATACAGTGAATGATAAAGAGAATTCTATTTCTGAAGTTTCAAATGGGAAGTTAAATGAAAATGAGATAGATAACTACAAGTTATTAGAGAGCATATTAAAAAAAGTCCTAAAAGACTTAAAATAAAAAATCATATTTAATATGAAATACATTAAAGAATGTGAGGGAATAAAGTGGATATACGTGAATTTTCAAATAAATTTATGGAAGCTACTAAAGGCATGTCTGATGAAGAACGTGCTAGTTTAATGAAAATGTTTCAAAGTGTTTCAAGTGAAATAACAAAAGAAGAACCAGTTACATCAAAAGTTGTATCTGAGAACAATGGTCAAATACCAGATGGAATGACAGAGCGTCTAGCTAAATTAAAAGAAAATTATATGAAACATGTTCCATCAATAACAACTTATAGAGCAAGAGCTATTACTAAAATAGCTAAAGAAAACCCTGGTATTCCTAAAGCAATTTTACGTGGTAAAGCTTTTAAATATTGTTGTGAAACTGCACCACTTGTAATTCAAGACCATGAACTTATTGTTGGAGCACCAAATGGAAAACCTCGTGCAGGAGCTTTTTCACCTGATATAGCTTGGAGATGGATGGTAGATGAAATTGATACAATAGGAGATCGTCCACAAGATCCATTCTATATATCAGAAGAAGATAAAAAAATTATGCGTGAAGAGTTATTCCCATTTTGGAAAGGTAAATCCGTTGATGAGTACTGTGAAAATCAATATCGTGAAGCAGGAGTATGGGAACTTTCAGGAGAATCTTTCGTTTCAGATTGTTCATACCATGCAGTAAACGGTGGAGGAGACTCTAATCCAGGATATGATGTTATATTAATGAAAAAGGGTATGCTAGATATAAAAAGAGAAGCAGAAGAAAAATTAGCAAATCTTAGCTATGATAAACCAGAAGATATAGATAAAATATACTTCTATAAATCAATAATTGATACTGCTGAAGGTGTTATGATATATGCTAAACGTATGTCAGATTATGCAGCTGAACTTGCTTTAAAAGAAACTAATCCTAAGAGAAAAGCAGAACTTCAAAAGATTTCTGAAATAAATGCTAGAGTTCCAGCTCATAAACCAAGCACTTTCTGGGAAGCTATACAAGCAGTTTGGACTATAGAATCATTACTTGTAGTTGAGGAAAACCAAACAGGTATGTCTATAGGACGTGTAGACCAATACATGTATCCATTCTACAAAGCTGATATAGAATCAGGTCGTATGACTGATTATGAAGCATTTGAATTAGCAGGTTGTATGCTTATAAAAATGTCTGAAATGATGTGGATAACAAGTGAAGGAGGTTCAAAATTCTTCGCAGGTTATCAACCATTTGTTAATATGTGTGTAGGTGGTGTTACTAGAGAAGGACGTGATGCTACAAACGAATTAACATACCTTTTAATGGATGCAGTTCGTCATGTTAAAATATATCAACCATCTTTAGCTTGTCGTATCCATAAAGGATCACCACAAAAATATCTTAAGAAGATAGTTGATGTTATTCGTGCAGGTATGGGATTCCCAGCATGCCACTTTGATGATGTTCACATAAAAATGATGTTAGCTAAAGGTGTTTCTATAGAAGATGCAAGAGATTACTGCTTAATGGGTTGTGTTGAACCACAAAAATCAGGTAGATTATATCAATGGACTTCTACAGGATACACTCAATGGCCAATATGTATAGAACTTGTTTTAAATCATGGTGTACCATTATGGTATGGAAAACAAGTATGCCCAGACATGGGAGATTTAAGCCAGTTTAAAACTTATGAACAGTTTGAAGCAGCTGTTAAAGAACAAATTAAATTTATAACTAAATGGACAAGCGTTGCTACAGTAATTTCTCAACGTGTTCACAGAGAACTTGCTCCAAAGCCACTTATGTCTATGATGTATGAAGGTTGTATGGAAAAAGGTAAAGGAGTAGAAGCAGGTGGAGCTATGTACAACTTCGGACCTGGAGTAGTATGGAGTGGTCTTGCTACTTACACAGATTCCATGGCGGCTATAAAAAAATTAGTATTTGAAGATAAAAAATATACACTAGAAGAATTAAATGAAGCTTTAAAAGCTGATTTTGTTGGATATGAACAATTAAGAAAAGATTGCTTAGAAGCACCTAAGTATGGTAATGATGATGATTACGCAGATTATATTGCTGCTGATTTAATTAACTTTACAGAACGTGAACATCGTAAATATAAAACATTATATTCAGTACTTAGTCATGGTACTTTATCAATATCAAACAATACTCCATTTGGACAAATGACTGGAGCTACAGCAAATGGACGTAAAGCATGGATGCCTTTATCAGATGGTATAAGCCCATCACAAGGAGCTGACTTTAAAGGACCTACTTCTATAATAAAATCTGTTTCTAAAATGACTTGTGAAGACATGAATATAGGTATGGTTCATAACTTTAAGTTAATATCTGGTCTTCTTGATACACCTGAAGGAGAACAAGGAATAATTACATTATTACGTAGTGCTTGTGCTCTTCAACTTGGAGAAGTTCAATTTAACTATTTAGATAATAAGACTTTAATAGAAGCTCAAAAACATCCAGAGCAATATCGTGATTTAATCGTTCGTGTTGCTGGATATAGTGCATTCTTCGTTGAATTATGTAAAGATGTTCAAGATGAAATCATAAGTAGAACTATGCTTACACATTTTTAATAAAGAAAATTCTAAACTTTAGAGGGAGTTTTTACTACCACTAAAGTTTAGAAAATGATCATCCAGGGACATACTCCTTCTTTAGTCCCACTTAAAAAAATGGGAGTGTTAGAGCGGATAATGATCGGATAAAAATTTGATAAAAATATATGTCTTAAATCCCTTTAAGATAATTTATATAAAATCTGCAATCTACATAAATCTTTATAGATTGCAAATATAGCTAAGATATATATATAAATCAAAGAAAATGAAACTGGAGAATGAGTAATATGAGTAATGGAAATTTAGGTATAATCGAACGAAAAGCAAGGATTTTTAATATACAAAAATACAATATGTATGACGGAGATGGAATAAGAACTTTAGTATTTTTTCAAGGATGTCCTCTTCGCTGTAAATGGTGTGCAAATCCTGAAGGGTTAGAAAAAAAATATAGAATTATGTTTAAAAGCAACTCATGTATTAATTGTGGAGCTTGTGCTTCTGTTTGCCCTGTGGGAATACATACTATTTCTAATAAAACCCTAAAACACGAAGTTAATCGTGACATTGATTGTATCGGATGTGGTAAGTGTAAAGAAGCTTGTGTTAAGTCTACAATATCAATAGTTGGAGAAGAAAAAACTATTTCTGAGCTTTTAAAGATTGTAGAAGAAGATAGAATCTTTTATGAAATGTCCGGTGGTGGAGTTACATTAGGCGGTGGAGAAGTTTTAATGCAGCCTGAAGCTGCTACTAGTTTATTAATGGCATGTAAGCAAGCAGGTATAAACACTGCAATAGAAACTTGTGGTTATACAAATATTGACACAATACTTAAAGTTGCAGAGTTTGTAGATTTATTTTTGTTTGATATTAAAAATATTAATTCTGATAAACATCGTGAATTAACAGGTGTAAGAAATGAGAGAATTTTAGAAAATCTTCAGGAATTACTTAAAAACAAATACAATGTAAAGATTCGTATGCCTTTGCTTAAAGGTATAAATGATTCTCAAGATGAGATAGAAAAAACTATGGAATTTTTACTACCATATAAAGATTATAAAAACTTTAAAGGAATTGATTTATTACCATATCATAAGATGGGTGTAAATAAATACAACCAATTAGGAATTGAATATCCTATAAAAGATGATCCAAGCCTTAATAGTGAAGACTTAGATAGAATAGAAGGATGGATTAAAAAATATGATTTACCTGTAAAGGTAGTTCGGCATTAAATAATTTTCAAATAGATAATAAGATGGAAGGTAAGGTTTATGGGAGATTTTTCTGATAGAAATATACAGCGTGTTATACAAGAGTCAGTACCAGGAAAACAGATTACTATAGCTCATGTTATTGCATCACCAATGTCTGATATATATGATAGGCTTGGAATTGATGAAAAAGGAGCAATAGGTATTTTAACTTTATCGCCTTGCGAGACTGCTATTATTGCAGCAGATATTGCTACAAAGGCTTCAGATGTTGAAATAGGATTTCTTGATCGTTTTACAGGCTCTGTTGTAATAAGTGGTGATATTCAAAGTGTTGAAACAGCACTTAGTGAAGTAATTAGTACATTAAAGGATATGCTTGGATTTACTAGCGCTCCCATTACAAGAACATGAGAAAGAAACGTATAATGGTAATTGGTCCTTCAAAATGTGGAAAAACTACATTAGTTAATGCATTAAATGATTATGATGGTCCATTAAGAAGAACACCAGATTTGATTTATGGTAAAAACACCATTGATGTTCCAGGTTCCTATATAGAGAATGCATGGATGTATAAGCATATAATTGCAGTGGCTCAGGATGCATTTTGTGTGCTTATATTAGTTGACCAGTCTAATTGCACAGAAATATATTCCCATGGATTTGCAAAATCTTTTAGTTGTCCAGTAGTTGGTGTTATAACAAAATGTGATTTAATGCCTGAAAATAAAGAGAAATGTGTAATGCAATTAAAAAAAATAGGGGTATCAGAACCATATTTTGATATTAGCTTTGAAATGGGAACAGGAATTGATGCTTTAAAAGAGTATTTATTTGAAAAAAAAGGTGAGGAGTAAAGGTCGATGATTAAATTTATTACGGAAGAGTATTTAAGAGATTTATATAGAAAAGACCCTTTTGATACCTACAAGTTGGAACAAGGACAGCGCCTTACCCCTGGAGCAGCTGAGTATTTATCTGATAAAGGAATAAAATTAAATAATGATTCAAAAACAAATAAGCTTTCAAAAATAAATACAAAGATTTCCCAAAAAGATTTAGAAGAAGAACCTGAAAAATTATCTAAAGAAACAGTAAAAAATGTGGGAAATATTGATGAAAAAATCAATTTAAATAAGAAGCTTTGCTGTAAATTAAAATCTATAGAGGCAGCATTTCTTGTAACTAGTAGTGAAATATTAAGAGAAGATATTATTTTAGCACAAAATATTATAAATTTAGGTAGGAAAATATCAAACATCAGAAATGTTTTAGATGGAAAAGGTACTCTTGAATCTGTTTGTGTAAAAGAATGTACAGGAATAAATTCAACAAATTCTAAAACGGATCTTGGTGATTGTTTTGAAATAACAGAATTTCATATGCAGCTTCCAAAAAGCAATGCAATTTTAAAAATGAATGTACTTCGTTGTACACTTCAGGAATTAAAGTTTGAAATAATGGACATATATAAAGATGATGAAATTTTAAAAAACAAAATTATAGACAATGTTAATTCAATAATTAATTCACTGTCTCAATTAATTTGTTTAGCAGTAGGAGGAAAAGAATGTCAAAGGGAAAATTAACTTTTGAATATTGTGATAATATGGTTCAAAAGTTTGAAGAAGTTATAAAAAAGCCAATTGTTAATGGGTCTTCTGTTTATTATACAGGTGTAGACTTAGGTACTGCTTGTGTAGTATTAGCTGTTTTAGATGAAAATTATAATCCAGTAGCAGGTGCATATAGATATGCAGATGTAGTTCGTGACGGAATGGTTGTTGATTACATTGGAGCAGTAAGGATTGTAAGAGAACTTAAACAGGAAATTGAAGAAAAATTAAATACAGAACTTATTTATGCTGCTGCTGCAATTCCACCTGGAACGGATTCATTAGATTCTGGAGCAATTAAAAATGTAGTTCAAGGTGCAGGTTTTGAACTAACATGTCTTTTAGATGAACCTACTGCTGCAAATTCTGTACTTAAAATTGAAAATGGTGCAGTTGTAGATATTGGTGGAGGAACAACTGGAATATCAATATTAAAGAATGGAAAAGTTGTTCATGTTGTTGATGAACCTACAGGTGGTACTCATTTTTCATTAGTTATTTCAGGTGCATATGAAATGCCTTTTAGCAAAGCAGATGAATTTAAAAGAGACATAAAAAATCATAAAGAAATTTTGCCAGCATTAAAGCCAGTAGTTGAAAAGATATCATCAATTATTAACAAGCATATTAAAAATTATGATGTAAATGAAATTTCTTTAGTAGGAGGTACTTGTTGTTTAACAGGAATTGAAGAAATTATTGAAAAGCAAACAGGAATATATACTCATAAGCCTAAAAATCCTATGTTTGTTACACCACTTGGGATAGCATTAAATTGTACACAGGATATTATTGAGTAAGGCTTATTAAGATAAATATACTGTCAAATTCCACTAGTTGTTTATTTTAGTATGCTTAATAAGGAGAGTGTTTCAAAGTGGATTTTAGAATTATAAAATCACCTTCTAGTAGCACTAAAGATATTCTTAAAAGAAGAATGGGTGGTAACTGTAAAACAGATTTAGAAAGTGTAGATGCAATAGGACTTGTTCAAGGCAAACTTATAGATATGATTTATGCTGCAGATATTGCCGAGAAAGCTGTTGGAGTTACCGTTGAAGATATTAGGGGTATATGTCCACAGCATATGGTTTTACTTGGGATTTTTGGTGATACATCTTCAGTTGAATCCGCGTTAGATGAAATTAAATTAAAAATGAAAGAGGTAAATAAGCTATGATAGCAGCAAGACTTATTGATAATATATGGGCCACTAGAAAGGCAGAATCTCTTAGCGGACTTAAATTTATGCTTGCTGAGGAAATTGGTGGTGTAGATGAAGGACGGAGATTTATAGTTGTCGATATTATAAGTGCAGGTATTGGTGATAGAGTTATTGTCAGTACTGGATCATCTGCTAGAAGAATGTTAGGTGATGACAATATTCCTGTAGATGCAGTTGTTATTGGAATAATTGATGAGGATTGTAATTTTGGTTAAAACACAACTTCCTTAAAATAAAATTATTGTTAGAACTGGATTACCTGTTAGAAGAATGTTAGGTGATGACAATATTCTTTTATATTTTAAAAAGATATATAAAATCTTAAATAATAATTAAGAATCTAGGATTTAAGATGATAACTTATGAAGAGTCTTGATTTTGATAGGGTCCTTTACTCATTCAATAATGGGAAAAGTAGTTTTATATAAGTTTTAATATTATTTGAAAGGATGTGAGAACATGAAAAAATTAATTGCTGCAAAAGATATTGAAACATTAATATTAAAAGGCGAAAAAGTACTTTATGTAGATGGAAGTGAAATAATTACACCATCAGCTCAAGATCTTATAAAAAATAATGGAATAGTAGTTACTACAGAAGCTCCATCACCTAAAGTAGAACCTTTAATAGATAAAAGTCTTTCAAACATAGGGAATATAGATACTGAAATGATGCTTAAATTTATTAGAGTAATGATGGATAAGGGGCTTTTAGAAGAAATGATTCAATGCCTAAAAGGAAAGGATCATCCATTTAAAGCAGAATGTGCTTCTAATGGACTTAAAGTTGTTAGAGGAAACACAGTAAAAATGGATACCTTTGATACTGGTAATCTAAATGCAAACGTTCAATTTCAAGAACTAGTAAGTAAAAAAGAATCAAAAATGAGTGCTGGGTTTTTAATTATTGAAAATTCAAAATTTGATTGGGAATTAACTTACGAAGAGATTGATTATGTTATAGAGGGAACTTTAACTGTTGAAATTGATGGTAAGACATATACAGCTTATGCTGGAGATGTATTGTTTGTGCCATCAGGTTCTAAAGTAGTTTGGGGATCTCCAGACAAAGCTAGGGTGTTTTATGCAACATATCCAGCAAATTGGGCGGATCTTTTATAGAAAATTAGGAGGATTTACCTATGCAAGCGCTTGGTTTAATAGAAACAAAGGGATTACTTGCAGCTGTTGAAGCAGCTGATACAATGGCTAAATCAGCAGATGTAAGTATTATTGAAAAAACTTATGTAGGTGGCGGTCTTGTCACAATTTCAGTTACAGGAGATGTAGGTGCAGTAAAGGCATCTATAGAAGCTGGAGTAGCAGCTGTAAAAAAACTTGATGAAAAGTTTTTGATTTCAGAACATGTGATTCCACATCCTCATGAAGAATTGGAAAATATAATTGGACCTAAAAATCTATCAGAAGGTATATCATCTAATAAAAATACAGAAACTGTAGGAAATATAGAAGTTGCAGAGTTTGTACAAGCTAGAGAAACTATGGAAGATATAAAACAAGTTAAAAATGTTAAGGATTTAGAAAATATAGACGAGCCCAAGCCTGTACAAACTGTGGAGAATCTAAAGGATACAGACACAGTAGAATCTTTAACTGATATGGAGAATAAAAAAACTATAGACAGTGTTAAAGAGCAAGAATTCGTAAAAATCTCAAAAGATATGGTAGATACGGATAATATAGAAGATATAAAAAAAGCTGAAACTATAGAAACAGTGAAAAATACAAAATCTGTAGATAAAGCAGAGGATGTAAATAAATTAGATGTGGATTTAGATAAAATACATAAGTTAAATTTAGAAAATCTACATAAAGATGATGTAGATAATTTAGTAAGAAAAAATGGTTTAGAAAAAGCCGTTTTAATATTAAATAAGCTTAAGGTTGTTAAGCTTAGAAATTTAGCTCGTGAATATAAAGATTTTGGAATTGCAGGTAGAACAATTTCAAAAGCAGGAAAAAATTTATTAATTAATAAATTTAAATTATATTACGAGAAAAATTAGCTATTTAAAGGTTACGAAAGGAAGTAAGGTATGATGGAAAATTTTGATAAGGATTTGCGTTCAATACAACAAGCAAGGGATCTCGCTAGACTTGGAAAAATAGCAGCTGATAAAATTGCTGACTATAATGAAGAGCAAATTGATAAAATCTTACGTAACATGGTAAGAGTTGCAGAAGAAAACGCTGTTTGTTTAGCACAAATGGCAGTTGAAGAAACAGGCTTTGGTAAAGTTGAAGATAAAACTTTCAAAAACCATTTAGCATCTACTATACTATATAATTCAATTAAAGATATGAAAACCATAGGTGTGATTAAAGAAGACAAAGAAAACAAAATTATAGAGCTTGCTGAGCCAGTTGGTTTAGTTATGGGTATAGTACCTTCAACAAATCCAACTTCTACTGCAATTTTCAAAGCTATGATTTCAATTAAATCACGTAATGCTATAGTGTTCTCACCACATCCATCTGCAGCAAAATGTACAATTAAAGCAGTTGAATTAATGAGAGATGCAGCAATAGAGGCTGGAGCACCAGAAAATATTATAAATTCTATAACTATTCCAACAATTGGAGCTACAAATGAGTTAATGAAAAGCAAAGAAGTATCTATAATAATAGCTACAGGTGGTCCAGGAATGGTTAAAGCAGCTTACAGTTCAGGAACACCAGCAATTGGTGTTGGTGCAGGAAACTCTCCAGCATATATTGAAAGAACTGCTGATGTAGAAAAAGCTGTTAGAAACATTATGGCAAGTAAAACTTTTGATAATGGTACAATCTGTGCATCTGAACAATCAATAATCTGTGAAGAATGTAATCATGATTTAGTTGTTTCAGAGTTTGAAAAACAAGGTGGATACTTCATGACAGAAGAAGAAACTGAAAAAGTTTGTAAATTATTATTTAAAAAAGGTAATGCTATGAATGCTAAGTTTGTTGGAAGAAGTCCACAAGTTATAGCAAGTGCTGCAGGATTTACAATTCCAGCAGGAACTAAAGTACTTATAGGAAGACAAAATGGAGTAGGAGAAGGTTACCCATTATCTTTTGAAAAACTTACAACAGTTCTTGGATTCTATACAGTAAAAGATTGGAAGGAAGCATGTGAATTAAGTATTCAATTACTTCAAAATGGAATTGGTCACACTATGAGCATACATACAGAAGACAGAGATATGGTTATGAAGTTTGCTAGAAAACCAGCTTCTCGTATCCTTGTTAACACTGGTGGAACTCAAGGTGGAACAGGTGCAAGTACAGGACTTAATCCTTCATTTACTTTAGGATGTGGTACTTGGGGAGGAAGCTCAGTATCTGAAAATGTTACTCCAGAGCACCTTATAAATGTTAAAAGAGTTGCTTATGGTATAAAAGATTGTACAAACTTAGCATCTAATGATCCAACTTTTAACTGCATAAAAACTGCTGAAAATTGTCATGGAATTCAAAATCAATTTATGAACATGAGCCCAGCTCAAATTGCAGCAGCTGCAGAATGTTTAAATAAGGTTAACAAATCTTCAGAAGGTAGCAATACTTGTACTGAATGCAATAGTGAAAATGAAAAAAATGAAGAACTTTTAGATTTAGTTAATAAAATAGTTGCCGCTATGAAGGAGGCAAATTAATGGATAATTGTGAAGAAGTATTAAAACTTTTACTAGAAGCTGTTAAAGGCAAAGAACTAAATACTGCTGTTAACAGAAATTCATCTTATATTCCAGTAGGAATTTCTAATAGACATATACATCTTTCACAAAAGGATTTAGATAGTCTTTTTGGTGAAAATTATGAGCTTACTAAGATTAAAGATTTATCTCAACCAGGACAATATGCTTGCAAAGAAGTTGTAACAATTTGTGGACCAAAAGGTGCAATTGAAAAAGTTAGAATCTTAGGTCCCGTAAGAAGCAAAACTCAGGTTGAAGTATTAGCTGGAGATTGCGTTAAACTTGGATCTGTATCTCATGTAAAATTATCTGGAGATTTAAATAAAACATCTCCTATTACAGTAGTTGGACCAAAAGGTTCTGTGCAATTAGAAGAAGGATTAATAGTTGCACAAAGACATATTCATATGACACCAGAAGATGCTAAAAATTTAGGTGTGCATGATGGAGAAATAGTGTCAATAAAATTTGAAGATTTAAGAGGCGGAATATATAATAATGTAGCTGTTAGAGCTAATGACGCTTCAAGACTTGAATGTCATCTTGATATTGAAGAAGCTAACGCAATGGGTATTAACTCAAAGTCAAAAGTAACAATAGTTAAATAAAAAATAAATAATTGTTTATAAATAAAAATTTTAATAAATAAAAAAAGATATTTTTAGGAGGATTTTAAAATGAAATATGATGCATTAGGAATGATAGAAACAAAAGGATTAGTAGGATCAATAGAGGCAGCAGATGCTATGGTTAAAGCAGCAAACGTATATTTAATAGGTAAAGAATATGTAGGAGGCGGACTTGTAACTGTTATGGTTAGAGGTGATGTTGGAGCTGTTAAAGCTGCTACAGACGCTGGAGCTGCAGCTGCACAACGTGTTGGAGAATTAGTATCAGTTCACGTTATACCACGTCCACATTCTGAAGTTGAAGTAATTCTTCCATCAGATAAAGAAACTACAAAATAATATTTAAAATAACAAAAACGTCGCTAAAAATGATTTAGCGACGTTTTTGTATAATCACATTTTTATATAATCGGGCATAACGTGTAGATACCAAGCTCCTATTTGGTATTTTATATTACTTTTAACTATTTAATTCTCTAGTCTTTCTATCATAATGTAATTTAACACTCTTACTTTTTTCTGTTATTAAACTTAAATAAAACCATTTATTCCATTATAATGTCTATTTATACTTTTTTAGTCAGATGTAAATATTTTTATGGTAAACTTTATTTTGGAACTAATATAATAATTAGAAAATACTGCTTTAAATTCAATAGAAGAATGCAAAATTAATTATGCAAATTTATTATATTAACAATAAGTTAAAATCCTGTTATTATGCAATAAAAGGTTTATTTTAAATTGACTATTTTATTCTTTTTAATGAAGTGGATTTTTATAGATTAAATT
>NZ_MRAE01000060.1 GCF_002008345.1 Clostridium tepidum | reverse complement strand
TATTTAAACAGCTATATTTTATATATTTTTTAAATTAAAATAAATTTTTACTAAAAGCTAAACATATGAGTCTTACCTTATACAATTAACAAAATGCTAAAAAATTTGATATAATATTAAATTTCCTATAATAATGTAATGATTATACTTAAAAATATAGCAATTTAAACTATTTATCAAAATATTAACATTAAATCTCATTCTACATATCTTATTATTCAAACATTAACTACATATATTCTCTATTTTATGGCTTTTATCCCTAACTAAATTCATACAAAATCTAGTTATTCCATAAGTCATTGGACCTGCTAAAAGTAACTTTATAAAAAATAAAATACTTGATGCTCTAAAATTTGCATTTTCTGAAACTAAGTAAGAATTTTGTGTATAAGTTGAAATTTTATTTATATTATATACGTAAGTTATAGAATACATTATTATATTAAATATAATAAATGTAATAACTGTCGTCCCCCAGTTTCCCTTTAAAGCCTCTTTAGCTTTAGATTTTATTTGTGAATTAGATAATGTTTACTTTTCTTCCATATTCGTCTCCCCTTTTTGTATTTTTTGTATATTTTTTCTTATTATAACATATTTATTTATAATTAAAATTTTATTGTTTGTATAGTCATAAAAAAATTAACCTATATATAGCTATATTTTTAAATAACTATATATAGGTATTATTAAAACAAATAATTATAACTTAACTTATAGAATGTAATATAAAATTTATCAAAAATAAAATCGAAATTATATACATTGTATAAGAAATTTCCTTTGATTTTTTTCCTGCTATTTTTACAATTGGATAAGCAATAAATCCAAAAGCCATACCATCTACAATACTAAAAGTTAATGGGATCATAACTATAATTAAAAAAGCTGGAAAGCCCTCCGAAAAATCACTTAAATTAATATTTAGTACATTCTTTATCATTAAACCTCCTATAACAATAAGTATAGGTGAAATTGCACTATTAGGTATAATTTTTATAATTGGAAGTAAAAATAAGGATAATAAAAATAAAATTCCTGTAAAAATAGATGTTAATCCAGTTTTTCCTCCTGCTGTTATACCTGCTGCAGTTTCTATGGTGGCTACTGTAGGACTTGTTCCTAAAAATCCACAAGTAATCGCCGATAATGAACAAGCCTTAAAAGAAGATTTAAATTTACTTTTTTCATTCAACATAACATTTATATGGGCATGCAAAAGTCCTAAATTTTCAAATACAAGTACTAATGTTAATGAAAATACTGCTATATAAAAATTCATAGTGCTCATACTACTAAAATCCATTTTAAAGAAGAGATCTTTATAAGAATCTAATGGAAAACTTGTAAAAATAAGCTTTGATGTATCTACAAGTCCAAAAAAATATGATATAACTGTTCCAGTTATCATACTTATTAAAAAATTTCCTGGCACATTTTTTATAAACAATATCACTGTAATTATTAAATTAATAAAAGTAACATAAACCAATGGATTATTAAAATGGCCTAATGTAACAAAAGTTGTTTTACTTCCTATTACAATTCCGCTTTTTTGTAATCCAATAAATGTAATTAAAATACCAATGCCCACAGTTATAGCTTCTTTTAAAGAAGTTGGTATTGATTTAGTAAGAATTTTAGAAAATTTTGTAAATGCTATTACAGCAAATAAAATACCTGATACAAAAACCGCTGCTAAAGCTTGTTGCCATGAAAGTCCCATAGAACCTACAATAGTATATGAAAAAAGAGCATTAACTCCCATACCCGGTACTAAAATTAATGGAGCATTGCTTATAAAACCTACTAATACACATCCCACAAAAGAAGATAGTACAGTAGCTATTATTGCCCCTTCTAAAGGCAAACCTGCATCAGACAATATAGATGCATTTACGGCAATTATATACACAATTGCAAAAAATGAGGTAAGACCAGCTAGCATTTCTCCTTTAACTGTAGTATTATACTCTTTAAGATTAAATAAATTATTAATTTTTTTTTCCACTTCTCCTTCGTCCTTTTCTTTTATCCCTCTCCCACCCACATTATAATTTTATAATGCATTAAATATTATATAAAAAAATATAAATATAATCAATTATATTTAATCTATCTTTTATAAAAAAAGTAATTATTAAAGAACTGAACATCCTTCTTTATCAACTTCTATAGCTATATTTTTTATATTTGATAGCATATTTACAATCCTTTGAGATAGTTGTGTAGCTTTTCTACTATTTTCTTTAGCCTTCTCTATATCTTTATTATTTAGATTATTTTTCACAAGTTCACCTATTTTGTGTAACTCTCTATGTATATCATCTATTTTAATCCAAATTTCTTTTATCTCATGATTTTTGGGCATTACGGAATTATAAAAATGACCAAATCCACATTTTTGTCCATCTGTTTGTATTGGCTTTATTTTATTTTCTATAGCCATACTTTCTAACTGTTTCACCCAGCTTTTATGAGCCTTTATAGCATTATCTATAGCTACAATAAAATCTTTATTTGTAATCTTAAAATAGTTTTCGGATGTTATATCACCACCTAATTTGGCTAAATTAGACATTTCATTATCTATTTTATCCATCTCATTTGCTAAAGATTTTATTTCTAAAGATTTTTCGCTTAAATTAGAAGCTTCTTTACTTACATCCTTTACATTTTCTCCTATAATATCCATGTTAGTATTTATTTCCTCACTAGAAGCATTTATCTCTTGCATGCTTTTGGCTAAAATATCTATACTCTTTATTTCAATATCTATAGCTTGTCTAACTTTAGAAGAAGATAAAGATATAGCTTTTGTATATTTTCCTAGTTTATTTATACTTATTATAGTATCTTTTACGCTTTTACTACTATTATTAGAACAAATACCTATATCGTTTACAAATTGTTCCATTTTATCTAATTGTTTTGATGTACTCTCAGAAAGTTTTCTAACCTCTTCTGCTACAACAGCAAATCCCTTTCCTGCTTCTCCTGCCCTTGCTGCTTCTATACTGGCATTTAATGCCAATAAATTAGTTTGAGATGCTATTTCACTCATACCACCAACTATATTTTTCATATTTTCCAATATAGAATTTAGTTCTAACATATCATTTTCCATAGACTGAGCCTTAAATTCTAACTCTTTATTCACATTTTTTACAAGTCCTAAATTCTCTTTATTCTCATCCATATGCTTTATCAACTCTATATTTCCATTATTTATATCTTCAACTGTTTCAGTATCTTTTTCAATAGCTAAAGTTATCTGTTCTACGGCCTCTTTTATCTCTTTAATAGATGAATTTAAAACTTCAGAAGAATTATATAATTTATCTGCTGATTTTTTAAGATTCTCTCCAGAATAATCTAAATTTACAGAAAAAGTGCTTATTCTAGTAGTAATCGACAATATTCCATTTATCAATTTTTTTACTTTAGGAGATATAACTCGTACTACTTTAGCTATACCTGCAGTAAATCTGACTATTCTATTTTTACTTGTAGATTTTTCTATATTCTCTAAAGCATGTATATTTTCTTCCCCAAAGTCTTGGGATATCTTTAGTATTTCTTTTTCCAAAATATTTTCTTTAAATATTCTCAATTATTTCACCCCTATTTTGCGTATTTATTAATTACTTTTTATTATACAATAATAATTATTACCTTTCAACTGCAATTAAATATCACTTTTAATTAACTATTTTACTACTAAGAAAACATATATAAAAATACATTTTTTATTTCAAATAAAAATAAAATCATATATTGATAGAATCTCAGAATTTATCAAATACAATTCTACGCATAATATGATTTTACTAAATAAAAGAGTTATTATACTAGCTTTTTAAATTCTACTAATTATAAAAGCTCCTTTTAATTAAATATATAATATAACTATATTCATATTTATTAATAATCTTTATCTAACTTTTTCTTCAAGTTCACAAATTAAATTTATATATTTATCTTGTATACCATTTTCTTTAGCTTCATTTTCAACTCTTTTACAATCCTCGTTTAATTTTTTTAAAGTTTCTTTAGATAAATTTCTTTCTGCAAATTTATAAACTACATCATCTTCCTTTTCAATATGTCTGTATAACAAATCTGCATATGATACAGCATTGGCTATTATATCTATCTTTGCTTCCTCTTTTCCATTTTCTAAATATTTAAGAGATTTTTCCAAATTTTGCATATATAATCTTCCAAGATCATGCTCTACCAACATACCTTGTTTTACTAATTTTTCTGTAGGACCTTTAATTTCATCAATCATTCTATTAAACAAATAATCTTCTTCCTTTTTATGATGATGTTTATCTGCATAGTTCCTTACAAAATCAATTATTTTATAAAAATCTTTATAATCTATCTCTTCATTTTTTAGTACTTTAAAACAATACTTTCTTATAACAACCAACATACGCTTTATATTCTTATGTTCATTTACCATAAGTTCAATTGAATTCATTTTTATCCCTCCTAATTTATTACAATAAATATTTTATCTCTTTATTGAATAAGTATAATCTCCTAATGACTTAAAATAAAATTCATTATTCAAAGAATTTACAAAAGCAAAAATCCATGCTCCTCTTAAATTATAAAAGTTTTCTACTTTGCCACCTACAAACTCCCAATAGGAACTATGCAAACACTTATTAGTCTTCCAAATTATTTGATTCTCGTCAGATTCTAAAATAACATTCACTCTATCACAAGGCATTCCTTCCAATATATAATCATTTAAAGCATTGTACATATCTTCAACACATATTGGTTTATTTCTTTCTCTATACTCTAATGCACACTTTTTCCCTTGTTTTGTAAATATATCCATTAAATCTTTTTTATATTCTTCATTTTCTTTTAATATAGCTGTAATCAAAACTGCCTGTCTTGTTTCTGCTGCATGAATCTTGTTTTGAAGCCATCCATGAATATTAGAAATGTCTATTATTTCTTCTAATGGTTTATTTTTTGTAGGCGGACCATATTTTGATATATTTTCTTCATTCCATTGCTCAACAGGTAATTTTTTACTCTTAGCAAAATTTATTATTTCTTTTTCTAAATTCTCAAACCATGATATTTTATTATATAACCAATAATGTATTTTCCCTAAATATAAGCTCATATTAATACCTCCATATGCTAATTTTTTAATTTAA
Source organism: Clostridium tepidum (assembly GCF_002008345.1). GTDB lineage: Bacteria > Bacillota > Clostridia > Clostridiales > Clostridiaceae > Clostridium_F > Clostridium_F tepidum. The sequence continues at coordinate 3,831 of NZ_MRAE01000060.1, read as the reverse complement.
ATAGATCTTAATTATTAATTTAATACTTTGTTTAATTATATTTATATTTTATATCACTTAATAATTGAATTCTGTAACAAAAGTTACTTAAAATTTATATTCATTAATTTTTATAAATTTATTTAATACAAAAACTTAATTTTAAAATTTAAATTTATTTAACTTAAAATGTCTATGGATATTTATAATAAATAATTATTAATTAACAAACTTTTAAATGAATTATAGTAGCAAATTATTATTTTTCATAAATTTATATTTTTATATCAAATATGCCAATATGATACACTTCATATTGCATCATATTGGCATAGATATACTATTTTCCTTATTTTGATATAATTTTTTAAACTAAAGATATAATTTAAATTATGTTAAAATTATTTATATTTAATATTTTCCAATAAGGTTTTAATTTTATTTAACTTAAACCTAGTTTATTTCTCTTAGCTACAATATGTGCCTCTATATTATTTGCCACCTCTACTGGATCATCTCCAAGAGCAACTTTTCCTCCAGTTATATTTTCTACTTCTTCTGTTAATAATTTTACAAGTTCAGGTGCGCCTGTCATAAATGGCACTGGTGACAAATGAGTATATGCTCCATAAGCTACTGCAAATATTCCATCAATAGTTGCCTTTTGTTCCATCCATTCTGGAGCAGTAACAGCTATTGGAAGATCAGACACATCTAAATTCATATGGTCTGCAAGGGCAGTTACAAGCATTGATATTCTTCCTGTATCTGTGCAAGTTCCAAAGCTTAATACTGGTGGTATTTTCAAAAGATTACAAACTTCTCTTAATCCCTCTCCAGCTATATTATTAGCTGCTTGTAGTGTACAAAGACCAGCCACTTCTAAAGCATGATTTCCGCACCCTCCAGATACTACCAATATATTTTTTTTAATTAATTCTTTTGTAAGATTTACTGTGTTCCAATCCTGTGGTCCATTTCTTAAAGTTGAACAGTTTGCAAGAGCAACTATTCCCTTAATCTTACCTGCAGCAATTACATCTACTAAAGGATCAAGTTTATTACCAAGAACCCCCAAAACTGCCTCTGTAGAAAAACCAGCAATAGCCTTTTGCGTGATTTTAGGCACCATAGGTTTAACTTTATTTTTACGATTTTTAAAATTTTCTATAGCTAAATCTATTAAACTATCTGCCATAACATCTACTTTTTCAGGATCATAAGGAATCTTATGTTGCAGTCCTGGTATATCTATAATAGTGCTTATACTTACTAAAGTTGCTCCATATTTTTCTGCATAATGATCTATAGCTGGTGGTGAACAATTTTCCTCCATAGCCATAACATCCACTGTACCTGTAGCTAAAAGAGGCTCTATAGCTAACCAGTTACCCATTAAACCTACAAAAACATCATCTACTTCAAACCTTTGAAGTAACTCTTGACCTGTTTCAATAGAACCTACCACTCTAAGTCCTTTTGCCCCTGCAGCTTTAGCCCTTTGTTGAACTTCAGCCATTTTAGCCTTTTGAATTGTAGCAACTCCTCCCCAAGGTTGGTGTCCATTAAATACTATATTTACATACTCTGGATCCATAATGCCTAAATCCACATCTACTTCATGAGGCATAGGGGTTCCAAATAAAATATCTTGAACCATTTCAAGTCCAATCTGAGAATTATATATAGTAGCCACTCCTAAACGTAAAGCCTTCGCTGCTAAAGATTTATAATTACCATCCACATTAGTTAAACAACTAGCTACGCAATTTTGCTCTTCATGAACAGTTCCAGCTGGATAAATATTTAATTTCTTCCAAAGCTCTTTTCTCTTTTTTGGTGCAAAAGCTTCTACCATAAGATTTTTATCCTCTACATCTATTTTTTGTTGTTCTTCTAATAATTCCGCTAACTTTATAGCCATTTGATTTGTATCTTTATTCGTGTCAATCCCCAACTTTTCGCACATCCATTTTAATTTATTTATATCTTTAATAGTAAAAGGAGTTTTTCCTTCTGCTGTAGCTTTTAATGTACGAAAGGCCTCATAAGCATGATGGCTATATGTACCTGCACCCATTATATTTTTAAGCAAGAAATTTCTCATTGCCATAGCATCTGATCCAATCCCACATACTCCCTTCTTCTGTGGTCCTCTTTCATTAATTCTACAGGGTCCTTGAGAACAAAGTTGACAACTTAAACCCTGAAGACAAAATTTACAACGTATCTTTTCTTGTTCTATCCATCTGTCAAATACATTAGACATTCCATCTTCTCTTATACGCTTTAACATTTCCTCCACTGAATCATGATAACTTACACGCCCTTCAGCTTTTTCTAATATACTTTCACCCATAACACACTTAGCTTTATAAAATCTATAAAAATATTATAGATTTTATTCATACAACTACTAGCTTAATCAATATTACAATACTAGTAATGTACATAATAGCATATCTCTATAATGCTATACCATAAGCCAATGGTACTTTTTTCACTTCCTTTCTCAAAAATAAAATAACTAATTTTTATTTTAAAATATAGAGTAGTTATTTTATTTATATTTTTATAATTTCATTACATTTTTTATTAACATACTCATAAAGCAGCATCAATTTTATTTTGTACTTTAAAACTTTTTTTTATACAATGATTTACCTTTAAATCAACATTATTTAGACTATATTTATTTCCTTTAAAATACATAAATTTTTTAATCTATCACAAAAAAACTTATGCTAAGAGTATTTATTTTCCAAGAAATTATGAGTGTTATTAAAAGTAAGTATACCTTTTGAAATTATATTCTATCTTACATCTCAAATTGCTGATTTAATTATACTAAACAAGATTTATATATCCTCTTAAAATAATCTTTATTTAAATCAATTTTATAAAGATGCTAAATGTCTAAATCCTAAAGTAAAAATATTTCATGTATCAACTATTAAAGGCGATGAAATAAAATTTTTAAAATAAAACCCTATAGGCTTTACACCTACAGGGATTTTAACTATAAAATTAAATCTATTGTGATATATTTAATAATTATATATAAATAATTATATTATAAAAAGTATTAATTTATAATTTTATTTTAATTTCTGATGGATTTATATTTTCTTCTTTAAATACTTGTAAATAGTAATCCTTTAAATTTAATTCCATAGATTCATATAAACTATGATACATTTTTAACTTTTTATCTTCACTAAAATTAATCATTTCCTTTTTTATAAGTTTTTCTATATTTGAATCTACTCTCCTCCATATAGATATACTATGTTTTTTTTCCTTAGGATTTTGATATTTATGAATTTTAAAATTATCTATATCTTGGATATATTTCTTTCTCCCTTTTATTAACACTACTATTCTTGTACCTGTATATTCATGATTTTCAACATTATACTGTTTTATAATGTGAATATGCGATCTCCTTCTATTAGAATATTTATCCATAAATCAATATAACATACCTTTCTATTCTATAAAAACTTTATTTATACTTCTTCATATTGCTTTTATATATTATATCCATAGTCATCTAATATATAATATAAATATTTAAGTATTTTTCATTTTCTACTACATTTCAAGCAATATAAATCTATTTTTTATAAATATTTTTGATAACTTAATAAATTTATATTATTAAAAAAACTGCTCTTTTTTTCTTTAAAAAGTATATCTAAAATTTTGAAAACATTTATAACATACTTATATATATCACCTGCCTTTATTAAATATTGCATAATTTATAATAGAATTTTTCAGGATCATCTCTTTATAAATTTGTTGAAATTTATATCCTTATATTCGATTGAAGCTTATTAATATTTATAT
>NZ_MRAE01000059.1 GCF_002008345.1 Clostridium tepidum | reverse complement strand
ATATATTTGTTTTTTAAATATTTAACAAAGTTTTTTTAATAATATACTTATAATTTTTCATTAATATTCATTTAATGTAACTTTATTTTTAATTTACAACTAATTAACATATAGATTTAAAATAAAGAAAAACATAAAAATAGTGAGATAATAAAAAATAATAACTATTATTATATATAATTTTTCTTATCATTTTATGTATTTTTTTGTATATTTAAAATAATATTTTAAAATTTTTAATCCTGTTTTTAATATCATTTTAAATAATAAATTAACCAACTTGTATTGAAAAACAATTTTTTTTATGGTATCGTTTAAATATACATAAAATTCATAATTATAACAAAAAACTAACTACTTATACTCAAGGAGGTTAATCATGCAAACGCTTTTAGACATCATTTCAAAGATCTCTGGTTGGATTTGGGGACCACCTATGATGATTTTACTTGTAGGCGGTGGAATCATACTTACTTTAACATTAGGTTTTGTTCAATTTAGATATTTACCCTTCATATTAAAGCAAACCTTTGGTAGAATATTTGACAAACCTGAAGGCGAAGGTACAATAACACCTTTCCAAGCTGTTAGTTCTGCTCTAGCTTCATCAGTTGGTGCTGCTAATATCATAGGCGTTCCTGTTGCTATTGCCTTTGGCGGTCCAGGCGCTATATTCTGGATGTGGATAACAGCAGTTATAGGACAAGCTACTAAATTCTCTGAAATAGTACTAGGAATAAAATATAGAGAAAAAAATGAAAATGGAGAATTTGTTGGAGGGCCTGTCTATTACTTAAGAAAAGGTTTAAAATCTCCTTTTCTAGCTACAATGTGTTCTTTCGCATTTATGTTAGAAATTATTCCTTCAATCGCAACGCAATCTCTTTCCCTATGTGAATCTGCCGAAACTATAGGAATCCCCAAATTAGCAACTGGCATTATAGTTACAATTCTTGTAGCTCTAGTTGTATATGGTGGTATTCAAAGAATAGGACAAGTTACTGAAAAATTAGTTCCTTTAATGGCTTTAGCATTTATATGCTGTTCTCTTGTAATAGTATTTATTAATATAAAACAATTACCTCATGCTTTTGCACTAATATTTAAAGGAGCATTTACTCCTATGGCAGCAGCTGGTGGCTTTGGTGGTTCTGTTATTACACAAAGTATTAGTCGTGGTATAGCAAGAGGCGCTTATTCAAATGAGGCTGGTATGGGAAGTGCTCCTATAGCTCACTCTGCTGCAGTTACAGATCATCCTGTTCGTCAAGGTTTCTGGGGAGTATTTGAAGTTATAGTTGATACTATATTAATTTGTACTATGACAGCTCTTGTTATTTTAACCACTGGAATATGGAAAAAAATACCTGGATCCCAAGCAGCTTCTATGCCTGCATTAGCATTCCAGTCAGTATTTGGTAAAAACGTTGGTGGTTCAATAGTTTCTTTCAGTTTATTATTATTTGTTTTATCAACAATAATAGTTATAGTTTTCTACTGTGAAAAACAAGCAGAAGCTTTATTTAATCCAACTTTTAGTAAAATAATAAGATTTATTTGCCTAGGTGCTATAATATATGGATCTTTTGGGAAGTTAGAAAATTTATTTGCCATTCTTGATATTCTTTTAGCTCTAGTTATTATACCAAATATGATTGGTGTACTTGCTATGAGAAAAGAAGTTAAAGAATTAAAAATAGCCTTCTTCTCTGACCCTAAATATTATCCACCAGCAGCAAAAAAAATGAAAAAAAAAAGTTAATGAAAAAGCTTGTTAAATGAAAAAATAATGTAATATCTCAAAATAGCTTTAACTTGAACATCGTAAATATAAATAATACATACACAAATATTAATTTAGCTAAGTAATTCTAAATTTGGATACATTAAAAATTTACTATCTAACATAATATCCACCTTTGGCTTTGATATCTACTTTATTATAACCTGTAAAAAATTACGTACTTTTTTAATTACACCAAATTAAGAATTACTTAGCTTATTGAAAATGCTTATTAAATATATTATTTACATTTACTATATTCTTTTTAAATCTATTTTGAGATTCATTTTATTTATAAAACTTTTATTGCTTGTAATCTTATTTGTAAGCCATAAAGACAAGTTATAAAACAGAATGAATATTAACTAAATATCCTTTCTGCTGTAAAGTCGATATATAGCCCAACAATATAAAACATAATTTCAATTAGAATAAATTTTTTATTAGAATTCAAGTACTAAATCTCAGTTATTTAAATATCTTTCTTGCTAATTCTAGTTTGCCTTTAAAAGGTGCATATCTTATTTTTATATCTATCAGGTTGCTTTTTTTAAGTATGCTTTTTTTACGAGAAAAAGTTTCAAAACTAGCTATGCCATGATAACTCCCTATACCGCTATTTCCTACACCACCAAAAGGCAATGTGGAAGTAGCTAAATGCATTATAGTATCATTTATACACCCTCCTCCAAATTGTATATTTTCTATAACAAATCTTTGCTTTTCTCTGTCTTCAGAAAAATAATATAATGCTAATGGTTTAGAATTGTTTTTTACCATATCTATAACTTCATTTATATATTCAAATTCTATAATTGGTAAGATAGGTCCAAATATTTCTTCCTGCATTATTCTATTTTTAAAATTTATCCCTTCTATAATTGTTGGTTCTATATATAAATTATTTATATCCCTTTTTCCGCCAAAAACTATTTTTCCTTCCTCTAAATGTGCTTCTAATCTTTTAAAGTGTTTTTCATTTATTATTCTAGGATAATCTTCACTTTCAAAACTATTTTCACCAAAAAACTTAATTATATATTTTTTTATCAAACTTATAAATTCTTCTTTTATATTTTTATGAACAATTAAATAATCTGGAGCTACACAAGTTTGTCCAGCATTTAAAAATTTACCCCAAGCTATTCTTCTAGCTGCCAAACCTATATCAGCATCTTTATCAACTATACAGGGACTTTTTCCTCCTAATTCTAAAGTTATAGGTGTTAAATTCTCTGCTGCTGCCTTCATAACTATTTTACCTACATTTATTCCACCTGTATAAAATATATAATCAAACTTTTCTTTAAGTAAAGCTTTACTTTCCTCTACTCCTCCAGTTACAACACTTATATATTCATCATTGAATGTGTTTTTTATTATATCAACTATTATTTTTTCTGTTTCTACTGCTAACTCAGAAGGTTTTAATAAAATACAATTACCAGCACTTATAGCTCCTATTAAAGGAGCCATAATAAGCTGAAATGGATAATTCCATGGAGATATTATTAAAACTACACCATAAGGTTCCTTATATATATAACTACTAGCTAAAAAATTAGTAATTGGTGTTCTCACTTTTTTAGCTTTTGACCATTTTTTTATATTTTTAATTGCTATATTTATTTCATTATAAACTATACCTATTTCTGTTATAAATGTTTCAAATTCTGATTTATTTAAATCCCTCTTTAAGGCTTTAAATATATTATTCTCATTAATTTTTATACTATATTTTAATTTTTCTAAAGCCTCTATTCTAAAATTTATATCCTTAGTATATCCATTATCAAAGAATTCCTTCTGTTTCTTTAATATATTGCTTATGTTCTTCATACAAAAATCCCTTCTTTGCATTATATATATTATTATAATGCAAACGCAAATATTATTGTATATACTTGGAACACCTTTCCACAAATAACTCTACTGCTTTAATTTCCTCTTCTCTTTTTTCTTTTGACATACCACCTCTTCCTAATCTATCACATAAAGAAATTAAAGCTATTTCTTTAATAGAAACTTCTTTTGCCATAGTCTCTATATCTTTAAAAGGTAAATTTTTATTAACAAAAAGAGGTTGCATATGCCATCTTACTAATTTAGAAACACCTTTTATAAACTCGTCATCTTCTGTAAAACACTTTAAAAATTTTACACTTAATTTTTCCCCTTCTTTATCATGATTATAGGAAGTTATTCTCCCTTTTCTTACTTTCGTAGTAGTTCCTTTACCTATATCATGTAAAAGGCACGCCCACATAAATATTCTTTTATTTTCACTTTTCTCTCTTTTGCTAGCTCCATTATCTAATACCATCATAATATGATTCCAAACACTTCCTTCTGGATGATATTTGGGCGACTGCTCTATATTTTTTAAATCTGTAAGCATATTAAAAGGATATTTTTGTAATTTCCCTTCTTCATATAAACTATTTATATAATTAGAAGGTTTATCATCTTTTAAAATATGATTCTCTATATCTTTAAATATCTTTTGTGTCTCTTTATCTTTGTCATCTCTAGTATCCATAAGCTCCTCCTGTATTTAAAAACCTATACTTTAATTTTATATTCAAATTTCTTTATAATTAAAAATCTTTATATTAATTATTTTCCCCTTACATTTATAATACATTCATTTAAATAATAGTTATTATAAATAAACCTATTTTTTCGCCTAATTTATAAATCAAATTAACTACAAACAAAAATATTATGGTAAACAAATAAGCACTTAAAACAAATCTTTCCTCTAAAGCTTTCCGTAATTTCCCCTTAATAAATTTAAACAAATTAATCACTCCTTTAACCCCTATATATTTTACTATCTGTAAAAACATATATTTTATCCAATAAATTGATATTTTAATATTCTTATAGTACTTTATAAAATAAATATATGTTATATTTATCACAAAGTCATTTAAAAATATTTACATTTTGGCTAAGAGCATTATATTATGTGTTTATAAATATAGTATTAAAATATCTTTATAAATATTAATTAATCACTAAAACAGGAGGCGTATATGAATATAAAATTCTTAGGATCATACTCTTTTTTCCACGTATTAAAAATAAAATATTGTTTTATCTGTAATACTTATCAAAATATAGATTATAAAAAATAGAGAGCAATATTTTAAAATCCATAGTAAAGCTATTGATTGTGCAATACTTTCTCATGATCATAAGGTCACATTAGCTGAATTTTTCTTTTAATTAACTTGTTAATCTAACTACTATTTTACCATTTATATAGAGTATAGTAAAAAAGATTATTAAAAAATTAACAGATGAACCTATATATCATAGCGAACCAATTACCCTTTTATATAAATTAGGATATAAAAAGAAAGTCATATATACTAAAAGTTAATTCAAACCTTTACTCTTATTATATTTTATAATAGAGTTTATATATTATAATCAGAAATTGAATAGAAAAATAGAAAAAGAATCCATAATGAACTAATATATATAACCTTTATATAATTTGAAAACAGCTAAATAGAATTATTCTCTCTAAGATTAAAATTAGATTTTAATCACTTTTTAGGTTATAGTACAACTTAGATTTTAATTAACATATTACTTTTTGAAGATTACAATTATAATGAGTATATAGAGTTATTCTTTAAGATTAAAATAAGTTTTTAGATTCTGATCACTTCTTAGGTTATGCTATAACTTAAGTATATAACAAAAATAATGAAAATTTCAAGGTTGTTTATTTCCGCCATTTAAGTAACACATGGTTACCTATAGTGAAAAATTCTGTTCAAGTAACTTATGCTAATTATGCGCTAATGAAAACAATATATGGAAATAAAATACATGATAACATAAAATCTTAATTAAATCAATTAATTCACATTATAAAAAGTATTTAAAAGAGGTTATAATTTTATTATTTCACATTTACTGTGGCAAAACTTAAGAAATAATATATGCATTAAATGAATATATAGAAATATATATTCAATCGAAATCATATTAATATATTTTTTAAACTTCACAAATTGATGAAATATTAAAAAGAAAGAGCCTTTCTAAAAATAACTTTAATATTATTTTTAGATAGTCTCTTTTAAATATGATTTATATTAATGTAAATCTAATAAGTTAAATAACATAATGTTATTATAAGTATAAATAATTAATTTATAAAAGAGGTACTTATATATAATTAATTTATATAAGTCAATTTATTATTTCATAAATTTAGCTATATAATTAACTAGATCTACAGTTCTACAAGAATATCCCCATTCATTATCATACCAAGACACAACTTTAACCATATTATCTTCTAAAACCATAGTGGATAAGCCATCTACTATAGAGGATCTTGTATCTCCTTTATAATCTACTGATACTAGTGGTTCCTCTGAATATCCTAATATACCTTTCATTTCACCTTCTGCTGCTTTTTTAAATGCTGCATTAATTTTTTCTTCAGTTGCCTTAGTTTTTAATTCACAAACCAAATCTGTTAAAGATACTGTTGGTGTTGGAACTCTTAATGCAAATCCATTTAACTTTCCTTTAAGATTTGGTAAAACTTTGGATACTGCCTTTGCAGCTCCTGTAGTTGTTGGTATTATTGATTCTGCTGCTGCTCTTGCTCTTCTTAAATCTTTATGAGTTTTGTCCAATATTCTTTGATCATTTGTATAAGAGTGTACTGTTGTCATTAATCCTCTAACTATACCAAAATTGTCATCTAAAACTTTAGCAAAAGGTGCTAAACAGTTTGTTGTACATGATGCATTTGAAATTATATTATGCTCTTTAGGATTATATTCCTTTTCATTTACACCTAAAACTATTGTTATATCTTCATTTTTTCCTGGTGCTGTAATTATAACTTTTTTAGCTCCAGCTTCTATGTGTTTCATAGCTTTTTCTCTATCTTTGAATATTCCTGTAGATTCTATAACAATATCTACTCCAAGTTCTTTCCATGGTAAATTTGCAGGACCATTTTCTCTAAATATTTTTATTTCTTTTCCATTTACCTTCATTTTATCATCAGAAATTATTTCTACTTCTCCATTAAATCTTCCGTAGCAGGAGTCATATTTAAATAAATGTGCTAATGTTTCAGTAGTTGCTCTTGCATTTAATGCTACTATTTCTACATTTTCTGGAAATTTTTCCTGTGCTATTCTTAATACCGCTCTTCCTATTCTCCCAAAACCATTAAGTCCAACTTTTATACCCATTATTTTTCCTCCTAAACATATTATTTAAATACTCTAAAAAAAACTTTATTTATAATTAATTAAATTAAATATGCTGTATAATTTCTTAATTATATAATTATTAATATGTATTATTTAATTATATGTGCTATATTATTTATAACAATTTCGAGGATATAAGTCAATATATTAATTTGAAAACCTATACAGCATATCCTTAATGTTTTTATAATATCTCCTTTTTTCTTTATTTTTCTTTATTTTTTATAAATATTATAAATATAGGCTTTTATAAACATATATATCATGTATATAATGTACATAATTCTTGACATTAAATAGGCCTTGTTATAAAATTTACTTATAAAATGAATTTTTACCTTTCGTCCAAGTGATGAAAGGTTTTATTTATAAATATTTTTTAAATGGGAGTGAAAACAATGACAAACAAAGTCAGAACAAGATTCGCACCAAGTCCAACAGGTTATATGCATGTTGGTAACTTAAGAACTGCTTTATATGCTTATTTAATAGCAAAGCACGAAAATGGTGACTTTATATTAAGAATTGAAGATACAGATCAAGAAAGATTAGTAGAGGGCGCTTTAGATGTTATATATAATACTCTAAAAATCACTGGACTTAATCACGATGAAGGTCCAGATATTGGAGGTCCTGTTGGTCCATATGTTCAAAGTGAAAGAAAAAATATATACATAGAATATGCTGAAAAGCTAATAGAAAAAGGTGAAGCTTATTATTGTTTCTGTACAAAAGAAAGATTGGATATGTTAAGAGCTAATTCAGAAGCTTTAAAAAGACCGTTCAGATATGATAAACATTGCATAAACCTTTCTAAAGAAGAAGCTCAGAAAAAAATAGCTGAAGGTGTGCCATATGTTATAAGACAAAAAAATCCAACTACTGGCTCAACTTCTTTCCATGACGAAATATATGGAGATATTTCTGTAGACAATTCAGAGTTAGATGATATGATATTAATAAAATCAGATGGACTTCCAACATATAACTTTGCTAACGTGGTAGACGATCATCTTATGGGAATAACTCACGTAGTACGTGGAAGTGAGTATTTATCATCTTCACCTAAATATAATAGATTATACGAAGCTTTTGGTTGGGATGTTCCAGTATACGTTCATTGTCCCCCAATAATGAAAGATGAACATCATAAATTAAGCAAAAGAAATGGAGATGCTTCTTTTGAAGATTTAATGGCTAAAGGTTATCTAAAAGAAGCGATATTAAACTATATCGCTTTACTTGGATGGAATCCAGGTGGAGAAAAAGAAATATTCTCCATGGAAGAATTAATAGAAGCCTTTAATTATAAAAATATAAATAAATCTCCTGCAGTTTTTGATACAAAAAAATTAAAATGGATGAATGGAGAATATATAAGATCTTTATCTTTAGATGAGTTCCATGAAATGGCACTTCCTTATTATAAAAAAGTTTTAACTAGAGATTTAGATACTAAAAAAATAAGTGAACTTTTACACACTAGAGTAGAGGTTTTAAATGAAATTCCTGAACAATTAGATTTCTTTAATGATCTTCTTGAATATTCAGAAGAAATGTATATTCACAAAAAGATGAAAACAACTTATGAAAACTCATTAAAAAGCCTAGAAGAAGTTCTTCCGAGACTAGAAGCTTTAGAAGATTGGACTTTTGAAAACATTAAAGATGTATGCATGAATTTAGTTAAAGAACTTGAAGTTAAAAATGGTGTTGTTTTATGGCCTATAAGAACGGCAATTTCTGGAAAACAGTTCACTCCTGGTGGAGCTTTTGAAATAGCTGATATATTAGGCAAAGAAGAAACTATTAAAAGAATTAAAATAGGAATAGAAAAACTTAAAGCTGTACAATAAAAATATAAAAATATTTATCTAAATAACTGTCGCACTAGGAATAAATTTTACAAATATATTGTTTTAAAATAATATATTGTATGTAATTCTTAATGCGACAGCTCTATTATTTTTTGAGTATTTATTATATTTTAAATTATATATTTTCTTAGTTTTTATAAATATTTAAATTTGAAATACTATATAATAT
>NZ_MRAE01000058.1 GCF_002008345.1 Clostridium tepidum | reverse complement strand
CTTACTTCTAAACTACTAATAGTTGCTTTAGAATTATTTTGTTCTACATTATATTCTACATATTTATGTTCATCTAATCTTTCTTTACTATTTTTATCTTTTACATGTATTCCTACTAAATATGTTCCTGTTCTTGTTGGAGTCCAATTCATGCTATTTCCTGTACCATAATCTCTTATCATTTCCCATACTTGAGTATAAGGATCCTTTATCCAAAACTGATATAAAACTCCATTAGCACTACTTCCATTACCTTTTATAGTATATGTTTTACTCTGTTCTAGTTTACCATTTGTTACTACTGATCCATTTAAACTCACTTCTAAACTACTAATAGTTGCTTTATTATATACAGTTGTTAAAGCTTTTTCTGTGCTACTAATCTTTACATTATTGTATCCTAAATTTCTTTGTACAATATTTTTATCATTTTCTATTAATTGTTCTTCATATATATTTACTCTATTATCCCAAACTTCTTCTTGATCTCTTTTTATTTTTATACTAATTTCTTTTTCCTCTTTGTTATCTTGCTGATCTATAGCCAAAATCCTCAAATTATATATTCCGTCCTTAAAAGAAGAAATATCTTTATTGTATTCTAACTTACTCTTATATATGTTTTCTTTAAATTCAATCTTATCCAATTTAGCTTGTCCTATTTTCTCGTCATTTATATATACGTATACTGATTTTAACTTTGAAATAGATTCTATTTCTCCATCAATCTTTATCTCCTTATCATTTATTACCTTTTCATGTACTGGTGTTTTCAAATTAATACTTATATTGGGTATAGCTTGTACCTTTATAGAAAATAAAAATAGTACAATAAAAAATGAAATAATTTTAGGTAATAAATAACTACTCTTTTTTATCATATCCTCCATCCTTTCAAAATTATATATTTTTATTATCGTAACTCACATAAATATTTTTATAATTCAAACAAAAAAAGATGGATTTTCCCATCTTTTTTTTATTTAGTTTTAAACAATATAGAAAATTCCTCATTATTTTTCAAATTTTGTAGATATTCCACGAAACATAAATTTAAATTTTCTTTTCTTAATGCATATTCCACAGTAGCCTCCAAAAATCCTAACTTATCTCCAACATCATATCTTCTACCTTCAAAGTTATATGCATACATAGCTTCCTTATTAATCAAGGTTTTCAATGCATCTGTAAGCTGTATTTCTCCCCCCTTACCTGGTTTTGTATTTTCCAAAATTTCAAATATAGAAGGGCTTATAATATATCTCCCTAATATAGCCATATTAGATGGAGCCTGCTCCTTAGAAGGTTTTTCTATTAAATCCTTTATTTTATATACTTTATTTTCTATAAACATGCCCTTTATAATACCATATTTATGTACATCCTCTTCTGATACTTCTTGTACTCCTATTATAGTTGTTTGATATTCATTATAACATTTTATAAGTTGCTTTAAACAAGGTTCTTTACTATAAACTACATCATCTCCAAGCATTACAGCAAATGGTTCATTACCAACAAAAGTTCTAGCACAATTTATAGCATGCCCCAATCCTTTAGGCTCCTTTTGTCTTATATAATATATTTCAGCCATATTAGATATATCTTTAACTATAGAAAGCATTTTAGATTTACCTTTTTCTTCTAATTCCTTTTCCAACTCTATAGATTTGTCAAAATGATCTTCTATAGCTCTTTTATTTCTTCCAGTTATTATTAGTATTTGCTCTATGCCAGATTTTACAGCTTCTTCTATTATATATTGTATAGTTGGTTTATCTACTATAGGTAACATTTCTTTTGGTTGTGCTTTAGTTGCAGGCAAAAATCTAGTTCCCAATCCTGCTGCAGGTATTATCGCCTTTTTAACTTTCATAAATATACCCCTTTCTATAAATAAAAATAAAATAAATTTAATTTTAAATTTAGTTATGTTTTGATAGATAGTTCTCAATTTCTTTTAATATTTCATCTTCTGGATTAATTTTTTTAGCAATGTCTATATGATTCTGTGCTTGTTCTAAATCCCCCTTATTTATATAACACATTATAAGATTAGTACATATCTCTATAGATTTTTCTACCTGAAAAGCCTTTCTTAAATATTTTATAGCAATATCATATTTTTCTAATGCTGCATAATTTATTGCTAATTCATTTACTGCATCAATTAAACCATTATCTATCTCTAGCGCTTTATTTAAATAATATATAGCTTTATCATGATTTCCCATCATTCTATAAGCTACTGCTACATAATAATATGTTGTAGTATTATCTTCTAATTTATTCATAATTGGTATTAGTTTCATTAAAGCCTCTTTAGGATTTTTACCTATAAGTCTTTTTCCTTCTTCAAAACTTAATATGTCTTCTAATGAATTTTTATATTCTATAATATCTGTAGTTTGCTCTCCTCCCATTGATATGTATTTCTCTAATGCAGCCCATGCTTCTTTAAAATTACTATCTTCTTTTTTTATTATAGATTCATATAAATACGGTTTTTCATAATCTTTTATTTTTTTAGCTCTTTCTATTATATTAAGTTCTTCTTCTTTATACATTTTATCCTTTTGTCTTAAGTTTTCTAGTATCAATATTAACTTATCATAAATATCTTTTTCTTCTTCTAGTGCTGATAATCCCTTTAATAGTATATATGCATCTTCATAATTTTGTCTTTTTACTTCTTCAAATATTACTCCCTTAATATAGTGTTCACTTTTAGGTATATTACTTAACATATCTTTGTATTCATTATTAAATTTAAACTTCTCATCTGCTCCTAATACAAAAAACATACCTTCTATAAAAAAAGTAATTGGTATATTATCTAAATCTTCTCCTTGTTTTATTTCCTCTACTAAACTTTTAGACTTCAGAGGAACATATATATTTTCATTTACATCAACTTTAAATATTTCAGATATTTTTTCTTTTTTTACTTCTAAAAACAATATTTTAGATAATTTTTCTGCAAAATATGATTTAATTTCCATCTACATCACCTACATCATAAATTCTATATTCATATTAATTCTATAATAATATATATAATTAAACAATGAAAATACAAAAATATTTAAATTAAGTATAGGTTCTGCTAAAAAATTATCCTATACTTAATTTAAACATATTTAAATTTAAAATTTTTTTATCATATTTTTTATATTTTTCTCTAAATTATTTATCTTAATTTCAGCATCTTTACTTGTTTTATCTACTGATGACAAATATATTTTTAATTTTGGTTCTGTACCAGACGGTCTTACTACAAAATTAGTATTGTTATTTAAGTAAAATTTTAAAACGTTAGATTTGGGAAAACCATTAATATATTCTTTTTTTTCATTCATAATCATTTTTACTCCTATTTTATAATCTTCTTTTGCTAGTATTTTTTCATTAAATATAGTCTTTAAATCATAAACTCTTAATTTGTTTATTATATTTTCTATTTTCCTATTACCTTCTTCCCCTTTAAATTCCATAGATATTAGTCTTTCTTTATAATATCCATATTTATCATATAGTTCTTTTAAAACATCATATAAATTTTTATTTTGAATTTTATAATATAAAGCCATTTCACATATTAATGTAGAACTTATTATTCCATCTTTTTCTCTAACAAAATCTCCAAATAAATACCCGTAACTTTCCTCAAATCCAAATATAAATTTATTTTGCCCATTACTTTTAAATTCTTCTATTTTTTCTCCTATATATTTAAACCCTGTTAAAACTTCTTCTACCTTAACACCATAATCTTTACAGATATTTTTAACCATATCTGTGGTAACTATAGTCTTTAAAATTACCGAATTTTTTGGTATACCTTTTTCCTCTTCTAAAGCACTTAATATATAATTAGTAAGAATTATACCCAATTCATTCCCATTTAAAGCTACATATTCTTCATTATGTTCTTTAACCATAACTCCTACCCTATCACAATCAGGATCTGTAGCTATTATTATATCTGGATTTATATTTTTCGCTTCTTTTAAAGAGACATAAAAAGATTTAGGATCTTCAGGATTGGGATATTTTACTGTTGGGAAATCTCCATTAGGCTCTTCCTGCTCTTTAACAACAAATATATTGTTATACCCGCATTCTTTCAAAGCCTTCCTTACTGGAAATTTTCCAGTACCGTGCAGTGGTGTATATAATATTTTTAAATCGCTTCCATATTTTTTTATAATATCTTTTCTTAAAGCTAAATTTTTTACATTTAAAAAATATTTATTTAATACTTCTGTTGGTACAAAATTATATAAAAATTTTTCCTTTGCATTTTCTATATTCATATATTTTATATTGCTTAAGTTTTTTACTTTACTTATATATTCAAATATATTTTTCGCTTCCATATCTGTTATTTGATTACCATTATGATTATATACTTTGTAACCATTGTATTCACTAGTATTATGCGAAGCAGTTATAACTATACCTGCTTTACATTTTAATTCTCTAACAACATAAGAAAGTATAGGAGTACACATTATATCACTAAATATATGCACCTTTATATCATTAGAACACAATACCTCACTAGTTATCTTAGCTAAATCAAATGAATCATTTCTACAATCATATGCTATTGCAACAGATATAGATTTCTCTTTAAAACTATGCATTAAATAATTAGCTAATCCCTGTGTAGTTTTAGCCACAGTATATCTATTTATTCTATTTGTTCCTAATCCAACCAATCCCCTTATTCCACCTGTCCCAAAACTTAAATCTTTATAAAATCTATCTTTTATCTCATCTTCATCATATATGTTTTTTAATTCTTCTTTTTCTTTTTTATTTAAGAAAGAAGAATTTATCCATGAATTGTAAACTTCCCTATAGCTCATTTATTACCTCCAATAAAATTACATACTATATTATATTAAAAAACATAAATAATTGTACTAAATTTAAATAAATTACAACTTAACAGCTTTTAAAATGAAAATTAAAATAAAAAATATTTTTCCTTAATAGATAGCTATAAAAATAAAGAATACTAATATTTGCACCATAATATTTAAGCTATTACTCTAATGCCTTATACTGCATAATATAACTAAATAAACAGCTTGTTTACTTCACTCTTAAATATTAGTTTACAAATAAAGTATTCTTATTATTATATATATTTATTTTTTCTAAAAGTATTTCTTGTTTTAATATTTCTAGAGGATTTTATTATAATTCTCTAATGAAAAAACTTCAAAATGGTAAATATATAATAAAACTTATTAAATTTATCAACTTTATTATGTCAAAATTATTTACTAATATAACTCACTTTAAATTTAATTTATATAAATATTATAAAAATATATTTTGTTTATATGAAACTCATCAAATTTTTAACAAGTTTTTTAATTTCTTCTTTATTATTTTTATTATAGAAAATTATATTTTAAAACTCAGACTAAATTTATCATATCAATAATTGTTATATATTCTAAAAGTATTGGAAAAAACTAAGATATTCTTATTTATTGCAAATATATTACAAAATATTAATTGATTCAAACAATAGTTATTTATTATTTTAATATATTTTGTCAAAATAAATTAAGAATATCTTAGAGAATTAATTTACCTTTATAGAAATACATTTTTTTAATATACTTAAAGTAAACTAAATTTTAAATTATAATTTTCTTATATTACTATCCAAAAAATATAGAAGCTATAGTACTGTCCAAATTTTCCATAAAAGTTATATCTTCTCCTAATTCCAAATCTGATACTTTAAATGTTTTCCCAATATCATATTTAGATAAATCTATCATTATATTATTAGGAAGTTTCTCCTCGGTACATCTTACTTTGATACTACTTTTTTCTTTTTGAACTACTCCTCCTTTTTTTATAATTAATTCATCACCTGAAAAAAGTATTGGTATTTCTGCATTAAGTAAATTAGAGCTATCAGTTATATTTTCAAAATCTATATGTGTTATATCCTTTTTTACTGGATCTTTTTGGACTTCTTTTATAAGAACTTTATAATCCTTTCCCTCATAGTTTAAATCCGTTACTCCATGTTCTCCTATCTGTGAAATTATACTGTTTAATTCTATTTCTCCTACCTCAAACATTAAATTATTCAAATTATTTCCATATATTACTCCTGGTACCTTTCTTTCTTTTCTTATTTTATTATTATTTTTGCAACTTCTTTTTTGTACAAATAATTTTTCCATATTCATCCCTCCACTTTTTGTATTGTTTGCAAAAGCTTATGTATTTATACAATAAAAACACACATAATAAATTTTACATATATATTGCATTTGAATTACATTTAACTTATAATTATATTGTTTTAAATAAAAAATCCACGGAAACCATTGAAATTTCATAGTTTCACGGGAATATTATTATGAAAGAAGGTGCATATTAAGGTGTATAAATTAAATCAAAATGAAACCCCAATTTTTGATGCTTTAATGGAATATGTAAATAGAAAAACTATTCCATTTCATGTTCCTGGTCATAAACAAGGTAAAGGAATGGATAAAGCATTTAAAAATTTTATAGGAGAAAATCCTTTTAAAATTGATGTAACTGTATTTAAATTAGTTGATAGTTTACATCACCCAACTGGTGCTATAAAAAAAGCCCAAGAATTAGCAGCTGATGCTTATGGATCAGATGCAACATTTTTTTCAATTCATGGTACTTCAGGTGCCATACAAGCCATGATTTTATCTGTAGTTAGTGATGGAGATAAAATTATAATTCCAAGAAATGTTCATAAATCTGTTACTGCAGGTATTATACTAAGTGGATCAGTACCTGTTTATATGCAACCTGAGCTAGATAAAAAAGTAGGAATAGCTCATAATGTTACCCCTGAAACTGTTGAAAAAACATTAAAAGAAAATCCTGACGCTAAAGCAGTTTTAATAATAAATCCAACTTATTATGGTGTGTCTACAGACATAAAAAAAATTGCAGAAATTGTTCATGGTTATAATATTCCCCTAATTGTGGATGAAGCCCATGGACCACATCTTGCCTTTAATGATAGACTTCCTATATCTGCTATGGAAGCTGGAGCTGATATGTGCGCTCAAAGTACTCACAAAATAATAGGAGCTTTAACTCAGTGTTCTTTACTTCAAGTAAAATCTAAAAGAATAGACATAAACAGAGTTCATCAAGTATTAAGCTTACTTCAAACTACCTCTCCTTCTTATATATTGATGGCTTCTTTAGATTGTTCTAGAAGACAAATAGCTCTAAATGGTAAAGAACTTTTGGATAAAGCTATAGATTTAGCAACTTATGCTAGAGATGAAATTAATAAAATTCCCGGTTTTTATTGCTTCGGTAAAGAATTATTAGGGAAACCTGGAGTTTATGCCTTAGATCCTACTAAACTTACCATTAATTGTAGAGATTTAGACATAACTGGCTATGATTTAGATATGCTTTTATCTGAAAAATATCATATTCAAGTTGAATTATCAGACTTATATAATGTACTTGCTGTCGGTTCTTTTGGAGATACTCAAGAATCTATTGATGCTTTAATAAATGCATTAAAGGAGATTAGCAATGAACATTATGGAAAAGGAACAAAACAAAATAATTTTATAGATGTTCCTGAAATACCCGAAAATACAACAGCTCCAAGAAAAGCTTTTAATGGAATAAAAGAAAGTGTACTTTTAAAAAATAGTATTGGTAAAATAAGTGGAGAATTTTTAATGGCATATCCACCAGGAATTCCAGTCTTATGTCCAGGTGAATTAATAACAAAAGAAATTGTAGATTATGTGGAAAAATTAAAAGAAACAGGATTGTATGTACAAGGAACAGAAGATTCTGAAGTTGAATATATAAAAATTGTAAAATAAAAACGAACAACATTTTCTTATAAATATTATTTTTATAAAATTTAGTAAAATAAAAAATCTATGAAATATAAGACTCCCCCTTTAATTTCATAGATTTTTATTATTTTTTATTCATAAGTTAATTACAAAATGCACTATAAAACTTTCTTAAACAGCTATAATATTATTTAAATTAAGAATAAACATAACTGCATTCTTTAGCAAAAGTAATGCTTAACACTAATATAAAAATAATATCATAAAGTAACCTATATAACTAAAAATAATATTATTTTTTATCTTTTTTATAATATTTACTAATTGTTTCATCAACAGTTAACTATCCTTTCCATCCCAAATGCATACCATCTTTCATAAAATAAGATTCATATTCATATTCTTCATAACTATAAACTTCGAATCCTTTTTTCCTTATTACATTAGAAGCTTTTTTATAAAATTGTATTTCTGAAAAATTCATCACAAATTTATCAGATTCTACACCTAATCTTGTAAACCACTGTAATGAAACTATAATACAATTTTTTTATTGTTTAATTTATTTTCTAATGCTCCAAAATTACTCCTATGTTTTAAACTTTGACAATAACCCCTTCCTATTATATCTACAACAAATTGATTTTCTGAATTCGAAAAAAATTTAGTAGGATTTTGTTCTATGTCTACACCTAATTCAGAAGAACCATATATAACTAAATTATTTTTATTTATAGATTTTTTTGTAGTATAAGCCCTTTATCTTTAATAGTATTACCATATAGTGCAGATATACCATCTGAATAAAATTTATCAATATCTTTTTCTAAAGTATAATTCAATATAAAGACAGATATAAAAAATAAAATTACTCCTGCCAAAATCGATATTAGTCTTTTCATTTTATTTAAACCCTCTTTGATACTAATTCAATAATTTTATTTGGAGTTTGTATATCTTCTCTAGTTATTTCTGTTGGTTGTATTTTTATATTTAATTTCACTTAAAAATCTTTTCTTCCACAATAATATAAAAGTTTATTCTTTTTATATACTAAATCTCCAGTTTTGTATACTCTTACTGGCTTTCCATTTATATAGTCTATATAAAAAAATTTTTTAGTATTTTCATCATTATTGTAATACCCTGTGCTTACACTTTCTCCAGCCACATGCAATTCACCCTTCTTACATTCTTCTTTTATATTTTCTCCATTTTCATCTTTAATGTTTAAAATTATATTTTTGCCACAATAACCTATAGGAAGACTTTCCTCTTTATCTATAAAATCTTTAGTAATTTCTGTAGAAGTTACTAATACAGTAGCTTATTTTGGACCATATTTCCATGAACAACGGAGTTGAAATCTAATATGAAGAAAATTCTATTTTTTTACTCTCATAATACATAATCTTTCATTTATATTACTATTTTCTGAATTATATATAAATTTTAAATACTCTCTTTCATTCATATATAATATTTTATTATAAGTTTTTAATAATTTTTTAAAGTAGTTTATTTGATACTCTAATTTAAACAAAGGCTCTGATATTTTTTTATTAAATTTTATAGAAAAAGATTTTCTCTTTTTATTTATAGATTTTTTTATATCATCATAATAATTTATTCCTGAATATATTAACTTTATGTTTTTAAAGTTTAACTTTAATATTTCTTCATAAATTTTATATACTTTTCTAAGGCTTTCTTCACATATAAAATCTTCTTCATTATATGTTTTTTCTATTATTGATTTCATTTTTTTAATAAATCATTAGTTATTTTTCGTAAATTAGGTAATTCTAACAGTATATTTTTAACTTTTTCTGTATTTTGTATTTTGTCCTTTTTTAAAAATTCTAATGCTTTTATAGACAGTTCTATATCTTCATTT
>NZ_MRAE01000057.1 GCF_002008345.1 Clostridium tepidum | reverse complement strand
GAATCATTTTACTCCCATCCTTAAATGAAAATTTAAGTTTTTCTTTCCAATCAAATTGAGCCTGTTTACCAAACGGAGTTTCAGATTTTATAGCATCTTTTTTAGATTTTGATTTAAAATACTCAGTAAATTCATTGTTTTTCAAAATAAAGTAATTAAAATTACTTCGAGAACATTGTAGACCATGCTCTCTAACGAGATATCTGTATAGATGTGATTTGTAATAGAATATCTGTTTATTTTCTGCTGATAGCAAAGATCTGATAGTATCGTAATAATCATCTATCTTAGATTTTTTTTGTTTCCGTTCCTTTTGTATATTACCTTCATAATATTTTTTTACTGTTCTTCTATCAATGCCTAGTTTTCTTCCGAGTTCACTGAAATTTGGTTTTCCCAAGTTATTAACCTCCACTAATATTTTTAATTTGCCTAAATCTTTTACTGAGTTTATTTCTATTTCAGTATTAATTTTCATGTTTAGAATCATATTCATCACCCAATAATACTGTAAAGAATTTAGGCAATATTGTACATAAAAATATTAGCAACTTAGTACATTTTTATTTTAGCATTAATATTTTGTTAAATTATATAAGAAGATTATTTATTTCCCTTAGAATTGTGATTATTATTTTCTAAAGTACTGTCTACAAAAGCATGTTTTACATATTTGTTTAATATAATTTCAAATTTTTCTTTATCCGAAGATGGAATATCCCAATCTTGCCTATCTGTTTTTCCTTTTTTATTTATAAAAGTAAAAAATAAAAGGTTAGGGTGTTTAGGATGCCATTCCCATCTTGTTATATCTTCCCAGTATATAAAATTATAGATACTATTATTATATAAACTTTTATTTCCCATACCTTTATCTGTTACTATTTTTAGTTTTGTAAAATCATATATACTTATAAGAAAATATATAATTATAAGTATGGCTGTATTAGAGGTAGCGCCTTTTATAAATGCATATATCATATAAAATATAATAGCTATCATAAGTAGTAGTATAAAACTTTGTTTTGTTGCATTTCTTTTTAAAATTATCAATTTATTACCGATATCTTCATTTTGTTTTCTTCCCAATATAAAAGAGTAAAAAAACTGAATAATTATAGCTATTACTAAGATTATTTGTAAAATTTGTTCAAACTTCAAAGGAATCCCTCCAGTATATAGTAAATTTTTTAGTTATTTTTAATATATTCTACAGGTAAAAATAAAAGTCCTTTTATTTTAATTCCCTTAAAGTCTATTTTTATTCTATGGCTACTTCTAATAATTTATTAAACTCTCAATATTATTTTTAAAGTTTTAGTTAAGATAAAAGAGTGCTTATGATCGTAAATAAGCATTTACTAACTTTTAATGAAGGTAAAAACTACCTTTAAAACTAAAACAGTGTCTATGGTAAAGTATATTGTACAAGAAATGATTAAATAATATTATTAAATAAAAAAATATTATTCAATTTTAAAATTAATATGTTATAATTAATAAATTCTAGTTTTTATAGCATTAGTTATAGCAGTGATAATTATTTAAAAAGGAGAGATTTTCAATTGGAAAATATTAATTATGATTCATTACTTATACTTTCTTTATTTGCATTTATAACGCCACTGTTTATAAATGGTTTAAAAAAATACAAAATCCCTTTTGTAGTAGGAGAACTTTTTGTAGGTATTATAATTGGAAAAAGTTTTTTAAACTTAATACAGGTAGATCCTTGGATACAATTTTTATCTAACTTAGGACTAGCCTATTTAATGTTTTTAAGTGGATTGGAAATTGATGTTCATAGTATAAAGGTTAGCAAAGCTAGCAAAGGGAGCAATAATATAATTATTTGTATTATAATGTCTTTATTATCTATAATTGTTTCTTTTATTATATGTAAATTTTTATACTCTGTAGGTTTTATTAAAGATATTATATTTATGACTTTTTTATTTTCAGCAGCAGCACCTGGATTTTTGGTACCATTTTTAAAACAAAAGGATATATTAAAAACAGAATTTGGTCAAATATTATTGATATTTTCACTTATAGGTGAATTTGTAAGTTTAATAGCTATGACTATTATATCATCTAAATTAACTTATGGATTAAGTTACAAGAGTTTTTTATTTTTAATAGTTATTATAGTTTCTTTTTTAATTTATAAAATATTAAGTAAATTACAAGGGAAATATGATTTTTCTACTTTGGCAACTAATAATACTCATTTAGAAGTAAGAGCAGCTTTTGCATTAATACTTATTTTGGTTACTATATCAAATAAAACGGGTACAGAAATAGCTTTAGGTTCATTTTTAGCTGGAGTTATATTTACATTTTTAACAGATAAAAGCCATGAAGAAGATTTAAAATATAAATTAGATATCATAGGATATGGATTTTTAATTCCTATATTTTTCATAATGATAGGAGTAAATTTAGATGTAACAACTATATTTAGAAATCCTAATAACTTAATATCAATTCCTTTAATTATATTAATAATTTATATCATTAAATTTGTTCCATCTTTAGTATTAAAACATAGATTTGGAATCAATAAAGCTTTATCTGGGTCAATTATTTTATCTAGTCAACTAAGTATATTAATAGTGGGAGCTCAAATTGCTTTTAATTTAAGATTAATATCTCAAGAAGGATACTCATGTTTGATTTTAACTGCTGTTATATCATGTATGTTGTTTCCATTCATATTTGATAAAGTTATGAAATATGATGATTTAGGTAAGACTATGGAAGCTAATACTAATAAAATTTGTGTTAGGGAGGTTGTTCCAACCAATAAAAAAATATTTAATAAACCTTTAAAAGATTTAAATATACCCCAAGGCTCTAGAATATTTTTAATTATTAGAGAAGAAAAAGAATTAATTCCAGATGGTAATTCACAGATTTTAGAAGGAGATGTGTTATTAATAGCAGGACTTTCAGATAAATCTTTAGATTTTTTAAAGATATTAAAAGATGAAAATTAGCATTATGTATACGAACATTTAAATTTCGAAGGCTATGAATTAAAGAATATGTTATTCTTAAAATTCATAGCCTTTTAAGTATGAAACGAAATTTATAACTATGATAAATTTATATTTTTTATTTATCAAATTCATTTAAAGCATCAATTAATACTGTAGAACTATAAGCCATTGATGGACCTCCACCAAAAGCCATTGCTACTGTACCAGCTTCTATTATTTGCTCTCTAGTTAATCCTGCATCTAAAGCACTTTTAACATGAGATGATATGCAATATTGACATCTACTATAAACGGATAAAGCTATAGCAATAGCTTCCTTTGTTTTTAAATCTAATGCACCATCTTTAAAAACTGATTGTATAAAGTTATTTAAGCTTTTCATTTCTTCTGAACTAGAAGAAATTAATTCTCCTGCTCCTTTTTGTAAATGACCTATCATTTGTTTAGCATTTTCTGACATATAAAAACCCCCTATTTCTATAATTTATTATCATATATAACATTATACTTTACTTTTTTATTTTATTTATATATTATAGAAAACTTTTATAAAATTTAACCAAACATTAACGAATTAGTATATTTTATATAATTTTTTCAAAACATTTAAATGGATTTTTTTACCTCTAAAATAAACTTCTCCCACTATAGAATAACCTAGTTTTTTATAAAGATTTATTGCTACTTTATTTTTGGAATAAGTATCTAATCTTATAGATTTACAATTAAGTTTTATAGCTTTTTCATCTACAAAGTTCATAATAGTTTTAGCTATACCTTTTCCCTGAAATTTTGGATTTACCGCTAATCTATGTACTACTAAAGGAGAGTCATCATTTAGTTTCCAATAAACACTTTTATATTCGGGAGCTTGACATTTATTTATTGCTACAATAGCTATACAGTTATTTTCCTATATTATAGTATATAAATTTTCATCTATTATATCCTTCTTTAATGTATTTATATCTGGATATTTCCCATTCCATTGATCGTTCCCGTTTTCTATCATATGTTTTTTTACAATTGATATCATTTCTATTATAAGATCCAAATCACTTTCTTTAGCTAATCTTAAGTTCATTTTATTTCCTCCTTAGTTTTTTACTTATATTATTACATTTTAATAAATACGTGTATATATTTTCAAGTAAATTAATATTATATTTGTTATGTAAAGTTATTTATTTTTTAGTTTTATCATTCCTTTAGTAGCTTTTGATCTAGTTTCATTCATTATTTTAGTATAACTTATAATTTTTCTCTTTACTAAAGTTTTAAGAATGATTGATATATATTTACTTTATATTTGTAGATCATGTAATGGATTCTTTAGCTAAAAGTTTCTACTTCTATGCCTAATATATAATCAGTATTTACTAATTATTATTTTATTTTTCTGCTTAATTTTTTTTATTCAGTAGATGCATAGTTGACTATACTAATGGATTATTGGTTTTACTTTTTATTTATGGATATTTTATGTATATATTTGCTTACATTATTGATTAGATGTGTTTTTATTTCTTTGTTTGTTTTAGTTTATTATGGTTAGTGGTAAAGAATTAATTTATGTAAATATAAGTATTTAATATATATTAATATTATATTAGAAAAAAACTTAAAAACTATTGTGGTTGTTTGAGTTTTTTCCGCATATAATGATAATATAGATATATAGTAAAAATCTATATCACCCTAATTAGTTTGTTAACTATTTTTATATTGTATAATAAAATTTATGTTACACTATAAAAATTAAAATTTGGTATATATTTGTGAATACGGTGGTTGAACGTTTTCCACCTTTGGCTATGAATAATATTTTATTATAGCTTAAGGAGGTGGTATTAGATATGCTAGAACTTTTAATAAAAGGAATTTTTGTGATTTGCATTATTAGCTTAATATTAAAGCATAATCTTTTTATTTCCACTATAAAAATCAGGGTTAGATTTCTTGGTTTAGATATAGAAGTTGATAGCAAAGAGAAAAAGCACCCATCCTCCAAAGATTAGTGCCCTTTCCTTTCTTTAACATATTTATAAATTAAAAATCTTATAGCCCTAAAATATACCACTTTAGTGGTAAGCAAATTATACCAAATAATATATTTGGATTTCTGCTTAAAACGTTCTAGGATGGCTTAGTGTTCTCAGCACTAAGTCTTTTTTAGAATTAAAAAAACTATTTTTAAAATTTTTTTGTTTAAATATGCCCTATAAATTTTACTTAATATATATTATATCAAAAATTATATAAAAATAAACATAATAATCTAATTAATATAAATATTTTAT
This sequence comes from Clostridium tepidum, assembly GCF_002008345.1. Classification (GTDB taxonomy): domain Bacteria; phylum Bacillota; class Clostridia; order Clostridiales; family Clostridiaceae; genus Clostridium_F; species Clostridium_F tepidum. The sequence goes on along the minus strand of NZ_MRAE01000057.1, from coordinate 4,971 downwards.
CACTATAAATAGTATATTCATATATGATTCTTTTAGTACTATAAATAAAAGAAGTATATCGTTAATTTTTGTTAGTGTAATAATTTTTATTTATTATAGATATAAAAATTATTACATGAATCCAAAAAATTTTTAGTATATACTAGAATAATTAACTTTATAAAAAGAAAATAGCACTAAGATATTACAAGTTAGCATAACTAAAAAAGAATTACATTAAGTTTAATCGATGTTATTTATTAATGCTTTTATTTTTAAGAAATTATTTATTTTTTACTTATGTCTATACTAATTAGTAAAATTATGTTATACTAAAAAAGTAAAAAAATTCAAATTCCGTAGATGAGGATGGCTACGGTGGTTGTACGTTTTCCGCCTTGGGCTATGGATGATTTTTCACTATAGCTTAAGGGGGTGGTATTGGATATGCTAGAACTTTTAATAAAAGGAGTTTTTGTGTTTTGTATTATTAGCTTAATATTAAAGCACAATCTTTTTATTTCCACTATAAAAATCAAGGTTAAGTTTCTTGGTTTAGATATAGAAGTTGATAGCAAAGAGAAAAAGCACCCATCCTCCAAAGATTAGTGCCTTTTCTCTTATTTAACATATTTATAAGTTAAAAATCCAATAGCCCTAAAACATACAGTTAACCAAAAGGTACTTGGTTTCTGTTTAAAAACGTTCTAGGAAAGGTTTAGTGTTCTCAGCACTTAACCTTTTCTATTTAGGATTTTTAAAAGCTTAAATAGAAAAAGTATATAATATAAATATTTTATAACCATAAATATTATATTCAAATTCAATATTTTTAGTACTATAAAAATTAAAAATATAGTGTATTTAAATTTTATTTGATTTAAATACAAAAAATAAAATATAACAAATTTTATATATCTCATTTCCAAAAATATAATCAATTTATATATCCATATTAAGTATATTTTATAAACATAATTGTATATTGTTATTATATGATATTAGTGGTATTTTTTCAATAAAATTATTTTTAATACAAATAAATTATACATTAATATATACTTTATTATAAATTTATATAATTAGTTTGTGTAAAAATAATTATAATATAATAAATATATATTTTTTCAATAAATAGGTTTTATTATGACATAATAGTGATTTTTATTACCAGACACTTAAAAGAATTTCATAGTTAGGTTGTTATTCATGCTCAGTTATATAAATAAGGACAATCTTAAAATAAAATTTTAAAATTGTCTTAGCTTAAATATTAAATTTTTATTTATGCTACTTAGTATCCTTTTCATCTGTGTTATTTTGCTCATTATAATCTAAAATTCCAGGTGCTTGACTAGCAGTAAAGTTTAGGCTATTTATTATAACTAATTATTTTTTGTAGGGCCACATATTTTAGTTGTCCAGTCTTCACAATTCCAAATTTCTGTTACTATATCTTTATAAAAATCTTTTTCGTGGCAAACTAATAAAATAGAACCTTTATATTCTTTTAATGCTCTTTTTAATTCTTCTTTTGCTTCTACATCTAGGTGATTAGTTGGTTCGTCCAGTATTAGTATATTAGTTTCTCTGTTTAAAATTTTACAAAGTCTTACTTTTGCTGCTTCTCCACCAGATAATACTACTATTTTTGATTCTAATTGTTTAGTTGTTAATCCACATTTTGCAAGGGCTGATCTTATTTCATATTGAGTAAATGCAGGAAACTCCTTCCATACCTCTCCTATACAGGTATTATAATTAGATTCTCTTTCTTCTTGTTCAAAATATCCTATATATTGATAATCTCCTAGAGTAACTTCTCCTTTTAATGGTTTTATATTTCCTAATAAACTTTTTAATAATGTAGTTTTTCCAAGACCGTTTGCTCCGACCAAGGCTATTTTTTGTCCTCTTTCCATTTTTATATTTAAAGGTTTTGTTAAAGGTGAGTCATAACCTATAACTAAGTCTTTAGTTTCAAATATAATTTTTCCAGAAGTTCTGGCTTTTTTAAAATTAAATTCTGGTTTTGGTTTTTCTTTTGTTAGCTCTATTTTATTTATTTTATCTAATTGCTTTTGTCTAGATCTTGCCATACCAACTGTAGCAACTCGAGCTTTATTTCTTGCTATAAAATCTTCTAATTTTGATATCTCTGCTTGTTGTCTTTCATAAGCTGCTTCTAGTCTTTTTTTATTTTCTTCATATACTCTTTTAAATTCATAATAATCACCTACATAACGAGTAAGCTTTTTATTTTCTACATGATAAATTAAATTTATTACTTCATTTAAGAAGGGTATATCATGAGATATTAAAATGAATGCATTTTCATAGTTTTTAAGATAATTTTTAAGCCAATCTATGTGATCTTCATCTAAATAATTTGTAGGTTCATCTAAAAGCAAGATATCGGGATTTTCTAAAAGAAGTTTTGCTAAAAGTATTTTTGTTCTTTGTCCACCTGACAAATCAGATACATCTTTATCTAAACCTATATCAGTAATACCAAGGCCTCTTGTAATTTCTTCTATTTTTGCATCTATTATATAAAAATCATTATTGTCTAGTATGTCTTGTATGATGGATGTTCTATTTAACATTTTTCCCATTTCTTCCTGGGACACATCTCCCATTTTCATATATAAATTATTCATTTCTTTTTCAAGATTAAATAGATAATCAAAGGCTTCTCTTAGAACCTCTTTAATAGATTTTCCTTTTGTAAGATTAGCATGTTGATCCATATATCCTACTCTAACGTCTTTGGCCCATTGAATTTTACCTTCATCTGGCATTAACTTTCCTGTTATTATATTCATAAATGTAGACTTACCTTCTCCATTGGCACCAATAAGTCCTACATGTTCACCTTTCAAAAGTCTAAAGGATACTTCCTCAAAAATAGCTCTATCTCCAAATCCATGACTAATATTCTTAACTGTTAGTATGCTCATATGTAAAAAATCCTCCTGAAAATATAATCTAAAATAAACTTTAATTTATAACCAGAGCCTTGTCAATAATTTATTAAAAATATAAATTTTAATTGATATATGAATAATGGTGTAAATATAAAATTTTGTATTCAATAAATTCATAACTTGAAATGATAGAAAGATTAACTTAAAGATAAATTAAAATTATAAATACTTTAATATCTATATTACTAAAATCTCAAGAAGATATTAGCATCTATATAATATACTACAACTACGAACTCTTAGAGATAAAGGGATAATCTTTTTTAAAAAGCATTGAAAATGTAGTCTTATTGCCTTAGAATCAGTATTACATAACATATAAAAAGCACCAGATTTTTCTGGTGCTAATAAATAAAACATTTTAAGATATTTTTAAAAATAGTTCATATATTATACTAATAATACTTATACTTGTATATTAAGTTAATTGTTTATTAATAATTATATTTTTAACTTTATTAATAGATATTCTAATTATTATTGCTGAGTTTTAAGCCTATATCCATTAGTTCTTGTTTCCTATCTATTATATTTGTCCATTTTTTTGGTAAAGCATCATATCCATAATATACACCAGCTAGGCCTCCAGTTATTGCACCTATACTTCCTGAATTTCCTCCCAAATTAACAGCTTCACATATAGCTTCTTCCGCAGTAGTTGTATTCATAATACTCCAAATAGCGCACATTAATGAATCTACTACAAAAGGTGATGAATTCAATGAATGTTTATTTATAGTCGTTATTTTATAAAACTCATCAAAATTTTTTAGAGCAATTTTTAACGCTTCATCTTTATCATAACCCTTTATATAATAATAAACTAATGTATTATATAAAAGGCATGCTCTTTCTCCAATTTTACTTCTATGAGTTAATTGGGATTGTTCTTTTGTTATTTTAAGTATTTCATCATAATTGTTATAATATAAAGCTACAGGTAAACTTCTTTTTAAGGCTCCATTGCCAGCAACTTGCCAATTAAGAACTTCACTACTATGAAGGCTAGCCTCATACCAGTTTTTACATTCTAAAAATTTCTCTATAGTACATTTTACTGTAGTGCCAGCATATTTTATTAAATCCTTATATACTTTTATAAATTCATCTCCTATTTTATCTTTCGGATCTTTTGGATTATTTAATATCCCTTTAGCTACACATAGCATCATTAAGGTACTATCAGTTGTAGTCCCTGGCTTTAAATCAAAAATGCCACCACCAACAATTTCTTTTAAATATCCATAATTATTAATTTCTTCTTTATCCATATTTTCTAATGTTATACCTAGAGCATCTCCACAGGCTACTCCAAATAAACCTCCTAATATTTTAGTTTTTGTATCCATAATTAATGCCCTCCATACTAAAAAATAAATTAATTTAATATTTATTATATCATATAACTATATCATAAATAATATTAAAAATGCAAAGTTCAGAATATTTTCAATTTATCAATATATGACTTTTACATATTTTTCAATGCATTTATAATATTAAATAGGTTGTAAAATCTATTATAATATAGTAAAATTTATTAAGCATGCAAGTTATTATTATACATATTGGAGGTTAAAAAGGTGTCAAAAAATAAAAAAATACCATTTATAGAGTTTATACCTATAATACTTATATCCTTTTTACTTTTAAAATTTATAAATAACATAGAAAATATTTATTCTTTTATGAAATCTTTTTTATCAATATTAATTCCATTTTTTTGGGCTTTTGGAATTGCTTATATGTTAAATCCATTAATGAAATATTTTCAAAATAAATTCAAATTAAATAGGATATTGAGCATTATTTTAACTTATATAATTGTAATTGGACTTCTAATATTATTCATAAATACTTTTGTTCCTAAGATTATAAAAAATCTTGGAGATTTATTTGCTCATAGTCCTGATTATATTAATAAAACAATTAAGTGGTTTAATGAAAATATAAAATATTCAAAAGTATATGATATTTTAATAGAAAATTCTCAAATAAACAATCC
>NZ_MRAE01000056.1 GCF_002008345.1 Clostridium tepidum | reverse complement strand
TATTAATAATTTATAGTAAGGAGAGATGTTTTATGCCTAAAGATAGTCAACCTGATAATAAAAAAGATAGAATGAAAAAATGTAATTATCAAACTCCTATAATTTCTGAAGAAGGAAAGAACAAAATAACTAATAAGTGGAAAAATAAAAATAAGTAAATTTTAAAGTTAATTTACAATATAAATTAATAAAATTAAGGTGTTTCAAAATATATTTAATTTCGAAGCACCTTTTTCTTTATAAACAGATTTCTAAGGAGTTTTATCCCTTAGAAATCGTTATCACCAATCGCGACTGCTTTACTTAAAATTTTAAAATATATAATAAGTTTAACTGATATTCATTGACTAAAGTTAATTTTTTTACCTTAAATTTAAATAACGCTATCATATATTTCTGGGAATTCAATTTTTACATTCTGTCCTATATTTTTAGTATATATTTCTTTACATTTATCACTTTCTTTAATTTTTTTAGACGGAAGCTCAAAAATTATTTCCGTTCCTTTATTTTCTTCACTATTTATCTTAATATTTCCTTCATGCATATCAATTATAGATTTTACTAATGCAAGCCCTATACCACTACTGCAAGTTGTTAAATCATATTCTTTTCTATTGGATTGAACAAACCTATTAAACACATTTTTTTGTATATTCTTAGGTATTCCTATTCCATTATCCTTAACAGAAATAAGAACTTTATCTTCTTTATCCTGTACAGTTACCTGTATGTTTCCTTTCCCATTCTTTTTATATTTAACAGAATTAGATATAAGATTTAAAACAACTCTCTCTATCATATCTTTATCACAAGCTATAATTTTTTCTTCTGTGTTTGTATCAAATATTATATCCATATTATTATTTTCAACATAGGTAGAAACAGAAGTAACTATATCTTCTACCAAACTAACTATATTATTATTGCTTAGCTTAACTTTACAACAACCAGATTCAATCTTGTTTGTATTAACAATATTATTTACAAGCCTTAATAATCTATAACAATTTTGCTTTATTATTCCAATGTATTTTTCAATAGTATCTATTCTCTTATTATTTAAAGCTATATTCATAACTTGAATCGCGGAATATATAATATTTATAGGAGTTTTTAAATCGTGGGATATGTTAGCATAAAATTCAGCTCTTTCTCTATGTTCTGTCTTAACATTTTCTAATTCCTCATATAATTTCTTATTTTCATTATAAAATTTAATTTTTTCGCTATATTTTACCTTGTTTTTTTCTAACTCTTGGTATAATTTTTTATTTTCTTGTAATAAAGAATTATTTTTAATAGATATACTTACAAATTCTTCATCATTTAATTTTAAAACAAAACATCTTAAATCTACTTTTAATATCTCTCCATTTTTTAAAATAAGTTTTTCATTTAAATATGTAACTCCAGTAGAATTTCCATCTGATTTTTTAATATTATCTATTTTTAATAATCTTTCTTTATAAAATTTTTCTTCCAAATATTCATATATATTTATATTATTAAAATTTATATTCTTTTTAATTTTTATAAATTTTTTAGCTTCATCGTTCATAAAATAAATTTTTTCATCTTTTAATAATATTATAGGTGAAATAATATTATTAATAAAATTTTTATATATTTTTGTTTTATTATTATATCCATTATTAAGTTTATTTCTAAATTTTTTCATATCTCTACTGGAAAATCCATACATTATATTATTAACTATTATCCCTTCTACCATTGTAATATACAAAATTCCTAAATTTGATTTAACATGACTTAAATAAACAAAAATAATTGCTATGTTAATTAATATAAATTTTATGGGTAAAAAATTTTTTGCAACTTTGTGATGATCCTTAATAATTATAGTAGTTCTACTTTCCATTTCCCCACTCCCTTTTTAATATATCCATATCATTACTATCACAATATAAACAATTCAACTTTTTTTATTATTTTCCTTTTATCTCCAGTAAAATTTAAAATTAATTAACATTTTGTTTTTAATTTATTTATTATCTAAAAAATCAAAAAGCAAGAAGCTTAGTTCTTGCTTTTCTCTACTATAATACTTTTTTTTTCCTAATAAAATCATAACAATAATTTATAATTTGACTTCTTTTTATTATTCCTATAAATATATTATTATCATCTACCACAGGAACAAAATTTTGATTTATTGATAAAGATATTAAATCTTCTATTTCAGCATTGATGTGAGCAGGCTTATTATATGTGTGTCTTGGTACATTTTTTAAACTTATTTTATTTGTATCATTAAAGCTTAAATGTGGAGTATTTTTAATTTTCCATAACATATCGCCTTCAGTTAAAGTCCCCACATATTTACCATTATCATCTATAAGTGGAATAGCTGTATATCTATGATATTCCATTCTCTCTAGTGCTTGCCTCATTGTACTATTCTCATTTTCATAAATAACTTCTAACTTAGGTGTAAGAAAAAACGCTATATTCATATATATTCCTTCCTATAATTTAGTTTATATAAGAAATATATTCCCCCCTTTAAAATTATAAAGATTAAATCATTATATATATTTCTACATAAAGTAAAAAAATCCTATTACAATAATATTATATTCATTAAAATTTAATAAATATGTATTTATTACTTATGTTTACATACTTTTTACTAAATTACGATAATCTAATATTTTGTTACCTTTATATATTACATTACTTTTAGTTATTATACATTAAATTGTATTTATCTTATATTATTTTATATCCAGTATGTTCTATACAATCTTTTATATCCATTTCGTTAGCAGGTTTATTATAACCTACTTCCACAGTACCTCTGGCCAAATCAATAGCAACTTCTTGAACTCCTTTAACTTTATCTAAAGCATTTAATAACTTAGTTTTACTTTCATTGTTTGCCATTCCTGATACATTTAAATGTAAATTTTCCATAAAAATTCTCCTCTCTTTTTAATCCTATATAGTTATTATCTTCTTTATTATTAAAAATATTTACAATAAAAAATTTAAGTTTAAAATATTACAATAATTTTTATATAGTATAATATAATAAAGAGATTTTTACTTATAAATTAAAGGGGGCAACTAAATTTGAAAGAGGCTATAATAAATATATTAAAAAATAGTTCTCATACATTTATATCTGGACAATATATCAGTAACAAATTAGGAGTTTCAAGAACTGCTATTTGGAAATACATAAATGTACTAAAAAAAGAAGGATATAATATAGAATCTTCATCTAAAAAAGGTTATAAATTGATTTCTTGTCCTGATATTTTAACTTTTGAGGAAATTTCAACTTCTTTAAAAACTAAATTTTTGGGTAAAAATATTATTCATTTTGATTCTATTAATTCAACCAATAATAAAGCTAAAAAAATAGCACATTCTGAAAATGATGGTACAATAATAATATCTGAAGAGCAAACTATGGGAAAAGGTCGATTAGGTAGATCATGGTTTTCTAATAAATTTAAAGGCATATATATGTCTATAATACTAAAACCTGATATAAACACTATGGATGTACCTAAAATAACTCAAGTGGCTGCTGCTGCTGTAGCAAATGCATTAATTAATAATAACATAGAAGCTTATATTAAGTGGCCAAATGATATTATAGTAAACAATAAAAAAGTATGCGGTATTTTAACAGAAATGAGTGGAGAAATAAATAAAGTAAATTATGTAGTTGTTGGTATAGGAATAAACGTAAATTCTGAAAAAGAAGATATACCAAAGGATTTACTTGAAAAAGCTACTTCTTTAAAAATAGAAGAAAAAAAAGAATTTAAAAGAAATATATTGGTTGCTGATATAATAAATAATTTTGAAAAACTATATGCAGAACTTATCGAATACAACAATGTAGATACTTCTATAAAAATATGCCACAAAAATTCTATACTAATTGGAAAAGAAATTAAAATCATAAATAGAAATAGGGAAAATTTCGGGAAAGCTGTAGGTTTAAATTCTAATGGTGAACTTTTAGTTCAATTTGAAAATGGAGAAATAAAACCACTAATTTCGGGAGAAATATCTGTAAGAGGAATGAATGGATATATATAAGAAAATTATGACTTGACATATCATTAAAGGTTTAGAATTAAAACAATAATATACCCCACATAAAAATTTATCTAAAAAGGGGTATTTCAAAATAAATTTAATTTTTATTTATGCCATTTTAAATCTTTTTTATTTTGAAATATCCCCGTATAAATCACAATATCTTTTTATTTTTTCTTCAAATTCTACAAGACTTATATATCTACCTTCTCTTAGTACTTCTTTCCCATCTATATAAAATAAGATAGTAGGAACTGTAAATACATTATATTTTCCCGCTGCATCCTTAAAATTATCTATATTTACATTAAAAACTTTTATATTGTATCTTTTGCCAATAGTATTTATTTTCTCTTTAAGTATAGTACAGACATTACATTTTTCATTTGATGAAAAATACATTAATACCATAGAATTATCTTTAATTACATTTTCTATATAATTTATATTTTTTATTTCTTCCATAGTAATATTGCTACCTCAAGCTTTCCCATTCTTTTCTTAGAATCCCGTATATATAAAGATCATACCTTTTCCCATCTCTATGAATAAACTCCCTATAAGTTCCTTCCTTTTTAAATCCTATTTTTTCATAAAGTTTTATAGCTCTATGATTATATTCTAATACTGTTAAATGAATTCTATGAAGATTTAACTCTTTAAAAGCAAAATCTAAAATTAATTTTGCAGCTTGAGTTCCATATCCCTTCCCTCTAGCTCCTTCATCTCCAAAGCCTATATAAAAAAGAGCTGTTCCATTATTCCACAATATATCTTCAAGTCCTGTTAACCCTATAATCTTATTATCTTTTATATTTCTTATAGCAAATACATATCCAGATTGTGATCTATAAGAACTATTTATAATTTCCTCTACTTGCTCTTTATTTTTAGGAAATGAGGATACTATATCATAGTGTCTTAAAAAATTTATATCACTATACCAAGAAGCTATAGTATTAATATCTTCCTTTTCCACCGCTGTAAGCTTTAAATCTTTTCCTACTAAAAGAGAATCTATAGCCATATTATTCACCCTTTCTTTTTTATAATATTGTCCATTATATTATTTTTAGTTTTCTTTTAACTTTTTTATATACACAAACTATAAACAAAATATGATACCTTTTTTTATTTTTATATAATTTGCCTTTCTCTCTCTTCTCTATCACTACATCCACAGTTACAACATAAATCTAACACATATTTCTTTTCAAAATCTAAAGGTGAATATGATAATTTAGCTTTTCTTAGCCCTTCTATTCCTAAATCTTGTTCCCTATTTATTATAGGTGTATCGCTAAAATAATTTTCTACAAAAGCTTTATTTACAAAAGTATAGGCTCCTCTAATATCTTTGTTAGCTTTTTCTATGTGTATTATGGCCATATCATCACTAAATTTTTCTCCTATACTAAATCCTGCAATTTCTTCATCTACATATAAACCCATACCTTTTAAACCTAAAGTCTCCATGTTATAGCACATATCTCTTATACTTTGAAGTTCATAAAGTAAGTGTTTGTCCTTTGTTTCATTTTTTTCATACCATAATTGAGCAATTTTTAAGCTATCTTCTATAACACCTTCTTCTTTAAAATCTTTTATACTAAAATTATAATTTTTTACAAAATAGTTATAATGATTCTTTTTACCATGAAGTTTTTTACCTGACAACGTTATAAGCTTTTTACTTTCATATAAATAATCAAAGTTATCTCTATCTTCTTCCACTATTATGTTTTTATATATTTCCTGATCTTTATATAGGCTTTTTAATTCTTCAACGAAATCCTGTCTTAAATCTTTAAATAGACACTTAACAACTTTTTTCCTTTTATAATCTACTAAAACTTCTATTATATCTTTTAAATTTTCTTTACTATATCCTAAAGGTTGCATAAAATGATATTCATCATTAAAATCTTTCTTTTTTATAATAAGTGCTCCTTTATATATAGCATATTTTATGTCTAAAGCCTTTCTCCAAATATATAAAGTTGTAAATGAATACTCGCAATTTAAAAAGTTATATGGCTTTATATAATTTTCAAATAGTTCTTTATCATTAATAGTTAATTTTTTAAAATTTAACACACTATCCCCTCTTTTAATAAACTTTTATTTCTTAGTAACTCACTCTACTTTAATGTTAAAAAAAATAACTCTTCAAATATTTATTATTGATTAAGAAGAGTTATCTATTTACATTATACTTTCATTACTTTATTTTTGCAACCTTATCATATGAGTTTACACTCTTTTAAATATTAAATACATTAAAATAAAACTCAATTTATATAAAATTCTTTACTTTTATTGTATTTACTTTTATAAATTAATTTTATAATACTTATTTATTGTATCTCTAATTTAAATTTATCTAAATATTATATATAACAATATATATTTAATATCTTAAAGGAATCTTAGACTTTTTTATATTTATATTATAATATCCTTCACTTTCTAAAAAGGATTTCAATCCTATTTCTGCAATATCCAAATTATTTTTAGGTCCTATAGTTATTTTTTCTATAGGCAAATTACCTTCCCTTCTATTTTCACTAAGATCTAATTCTATATAAGGAATAAATACTCTATTAGAAATTCTATGTTTTATTATTTGCTTTTTTATATTTTTATTAATAATTCTAAACACTAATCTATGCTCCTGCTCTTCTTTAAAGCTTTCATCTTTAAAAAAAGTAGATATATAAGCTATATTATAGAGAACATATACTATTAAACACTTAAAATCCTCTTCATCTTTAAATTTATAAAATCTTTTATATAAATTATATAAAAATTCTATTCTTTCTTTTATTATATTTTCTTGATATTCTTGATTATATATAACCTCTCCAAAATACCATAAAAAATCTTCTCCCTCATTTAATAAAATAGATTCTTCATCTCTGTTTATAAACCTATATTTTTTCTCTGTAAATATATTTTGAAAATAATCACAATTAAAAGCTAAATTATATCCATCATAATTAGAATAATTAGACCAAAGAGCTAAAGAATCTTTATTTTCTGTAAGAGATAGTATATATGTGTCCCCTAATTCTATATCTATAGTATGCACCAAACTTTCTATATTTTCTTTAAATAATTTATCAAACTCTTTATGCTCATTTAAATATTTTTCACATATATCATAAATTAAATTATTTGTATAATTTATTTCTGTACTATCATTAAGATACTTGCTATTAGATAACCAAATGTTTTCTTTGCTTATTATATTTTCTAAAGTACTTATACTAGTATAATAATATAACTTATTTATATTTTTGCATTGATACATATCTAAATTATATTTAAATATATTCTCTCTATTTTTAAATTTGCTTATATACGCATCTATAACACGTGTGTTCATAATATCAATACCCCATTAATATAAATTTATAAAAGAAAATCTCAAAATAAGTTTAATTTTAAGATTGCCTCTTATCCATATTTTTATCCTTAAAAAAATATTTTATTTATATTAATAAAAGTATTGTTAATTTTTTAGTTAGAATTTTTTTTATTCAATGCATTTCTCATTTTTTTGGCTTCTTCAATATTTTTATCCACTTTAAAAATATTATTTAAACACTCATTAGCTTCCTCATACTTAAAATTATACATAGCTTCTCTAGCCTTATTTAAATTATCTTGTATATACTTTTCTTTACATTCTTTAATTTTTTCCTGTGCTTTATTAAAGGCTATAGGATCGTTTTCCATAACCTGTCTAAAACACTCAATAGCTTTTAAATATTCTTTTTTATTATAGTATTTCATTCCATTAATATAGGATTTTTTAGAATTATTCATGGATTCTGCTAAATTTAACATATACTTATCGCTATCAGCATTATTATATTTAACAACTTCTTTATGTACTGCTATAGCTTTAGCATATTCTTTTTTATTTATATAAATATCTCCTGACTTGACAAGATCTTTTATTACTACATTTTTACCATAATTATAACTTGTAAATGATACAACTATGAAAACTATACCTAATATAAAAAATATTATACAATGTTTTTTCTTATTAGCATCCATTATTTACCTCCATAAACATATGGTCAAAATTTATTCATAAAATGTACATATTTTTATTATACTATAATAAATTTGTTGATGCATAATTAAAATAAAAAATCAATTTTAATATAAACTAATAAAAAGCTTAAAAATAACCAAATAAAATTATCTTTAAGCTTTGATCCTATACTTTTAAAATTACGTTAGTTAATATAAATTAATTTTCTAATTATCTATCATGATAAATTAACATTATGCTGTTTTTGTTTACCCAAATTATGCATTTCCCTAAAAATAAATATTCCTGTAATTATAGAAGAAAGCGCATCTGAAACAGGTAAACTATACCAAACTCCTGCAAGTCCAAAATACTTTGGTAATATTAATAATAATGGTATTAATATTATTACTTGTCTTGATAAACTTAAAAATACAGATATTTTAGCTCTACCTATAGCTTGGAAGTAATTAGAACTAACTATTTGGAATCCAATTACAGGTAACATAGCTAAAACTATTCTTATAGCTGAAATTCCTACTTCTATTAATTCAGGATCATTATTAAATATTTTTATAGCATATTGTGGTAAAATCTGAACAAATAAAAACGCTACTACAACAAGCATAGTTGCAGCTAATATAGCTGTTTTTAAAGTATCTTTAACTCTTTTATATTGTTTAGCACCATAATTGTATCCTATTATAGGCTGTGCTCCCTGATTTATACCAAACACAGGCATTAAAAAAATCAAAGATATACTATTGATAATGGTCATAACTCCTATTGCTATATCCCCACCTGTAGTTTTTAAAGCATTATTTGAAATAATATTTACTATACTAGCTGCTGCTTGAACAGCAAAAGGAGCCATACCTATAGATATTATATCTAAAAGTATCTGTTTTTCAACTTTAAAATTTTCTTTTTTTAGTCTTAAAGTACTATTCCCACTAGTAAAATATTTAAGCACCCATATAGTATTACCTGTTTGTGATATAACAGTAGCTATAGCTGCTCCTTTTACTCCCATATTAAAACCAAATATAAATATAGGGTCTAATATTAAATTTAATACAGCTCCTAAAAGCATTGTTACCATAGCTATTTTAGGGTTACCTTCTGCTCTAATTGAGTTGTTTAATCCAAATCCTAGTGCATTAGTTATAGATCCAATCAAAATAATAACTATATATTCTTTAGCATAATAAAAAGTTTTAGAACTAGTCCCAAAGATTTTTAAAAGAGGATCTACAAATATTAATCCTATTATGGTTATAAAAATCATTACAATACATAGTAATGTAAAAGCATTTCCTAATATCTTTTCTGCCTCTTTTTTTCTTTTTTGACCTAATCTTATAGATATAAGTGAAGATGCCCCTACACCTATTAGCATACTAAATGCCATTAATATAGACATAATAGGGAATGTTAGTCCTACACCTGTAATAGCCATAGAACCTACATCTTTTATATGTCCTATGTACACCCTATCTATAACATTATATAAAGCATTAACAAGCATTCCCATAATGGCAGGTATAGAAAATTTTAATAATAGCTTTTTAACATTTTCTTCTCCTAATTGCTTTTGCCTATCCATCTTATTCCTCCAATCTATTATTTATATTTATTATTATGACAATTCAAGGAAGCTTTTTCTAATAATTTTAAAAGTTCTTTTTGTTCTCTTTCTTCAAAATTTGAATATAAAGTTTTGTGCCAAGATTTTAAAGTTTCTATAATAACTTCCTCTACTTCAATAGCTTTTTCAGTAACTAATATATGATTGATTCTTCTATCCTCTTCATCAATCTTTTTATTTATATACCCTTCTTTTTCTAATTTTTGTAATGCCCTTGTTGTGGTTCCCTTATCTATGTTTAAAGCAGTACTTATCTCCTCTTGGTTACATCCATTATTATTAAGCAAATACAATAAAAAAATATATTGTCCACTGCCTATACCATATTTAAAAAGTTCCTTATTTATATAAGAATTGCCTGCTCTATATAACATAGATATGTATTTACCTATGCACTGTATTTCATTCCCCAATATTATATTCCTCCATTAAATTATTAATAATTGCAAACACAACTTAATATATCACAAATAAGTTGCATTTGCAACTATTATTTAAATATTTTTCTTTATCTCTTTTCAATTTAATAAATAACCTTAAAATTATATTTGCATATTATAAAAAATTGTTAAATGTATAACAATAAACGTTATATTAAACCCTTTAAAACAGTTTGTAATACTGTTTATCCTTAATTTTAATTACTATTTATACAATTAATATGATAATTTATACATAATTATTTTTCTATTTTATCGGATAGATCCTTTTTTTTCAATGTTTTAATCTGTTTTTTATTCTTATTTAACCTCTAAAATATATTTATTTTTATAGGTTGAAAGTTTTGACAATAACTGATATAATTTTAACATATAGTTCTTATTTTTTAATATTTTAGGAGGGGTATTATGGAATATTTTATGGATTTTATTAGCAAAATTTCCAATTGGATATGGGGTCCACCTATGCTAATATTATTAGTTGGTGGAGGAATTATTCTAACTTTTACATTGAACTTTTTTCAAATAAGATATTTTCCCTATATAATAAAAGAAACTTTTGGTAAAATGTTCAGTAAACCTGCAGAAGGAGAAGGCACAATAACACCATTTCAAGCTGCTTGCTCAGCATTAGCTTCAACTGTAGGCGCAGCTAACATTATAGGAGTTCCTGTTGCTATTGCCTTTGGAGGTCCTGGGGCTGTTTTCTGGATGTGGGTAGTTGCAATTTTAGGTCAAGCTACTAAATTCTCTGAAATAATTTTAGGTATAAAATATAGAGAAAAAAATGAAGAAGGAAACTATGTTGGCGGACCTGTTTATTACTTAAAAAAGGGATTAAAATCACCTTTTTTAGCTACAATGTGTTCTTTCTGTTTTATGATTGAAATTATACCATCTATTTCCACACAATCATTATCAGTTTGTCAAACTGCTGAAACTATCGGATTACCTAAGATAGTCACTGCCATAATTGTAACCGTTTTAGTAGGTCTTGTTGTTTATGGTGGTATTAAAAGAATAGGGCAAGTTACTGAAAAAATGGTTCCTATAATGGCCTTAATATTTATTATTTGTTCAATAATAATATTATTATTTAATATTACAAAATTACCAAATGCTTTTGCAATGATATTTAAAGGTGCTTTTACCTCTCAAGCTGCAGTAGGTGGATTTGGTGGAGCCACACTTGCCCAGGCATTAAGATGGGGTACAGCTAGAGGTACTTACTCAAATGAAGCCGGTATGGGAAGTGCTCCTATAGCTCACTCTGCTGCTGTTACAGATCACCCTGTTCGCCAAGCCTTTTGGGGAATATTTGAAATAATGGTAGATACAATAATGATTTGTACTTTAACAGCCCTTGTGGTTATAACTACAGGAATATGGAATACTGTTCCAAGTTCTGAAGCAGCCTCTATGCCTTCAATGGCTTTCCAAAATGTATTTGGCAAAGCTTTTGGTGGTACTATAGTATCAATTAGCTTGTTATTATTTGTTTTATCTACTATTATAGTCATAGTTTACTACTGCGAAAAGCAAGCTGAAGCTTTATTTGGACTTGCATTCTCAAAAGTTATAAGAGTTGTTTGTCTAGCAGCTATAATTTATGGAGCTATTGGTAAATTAGAATTCTTATTCGCATTACTTGATATTCTTTTAGCCCTAGTCGTTATACCAAATATGATTGGTGTAATAGCTATGAGAAATGAAATTAAAGAATTAAAAGAAGAGTTTTTTTCAAACCCTAAATACTATCCAGGTGCAAAAAATTCAAAATCTAATTCTTAGGAAAGTCTTCCTATTTATTTGCATAAGGATTTCTGAGTGTCGACAAAGTCGGCACTCTATTATTTTTTTTGCAAAAATACTTTTAATATAAGTATACGTTATTTTTCAAAATATTTTGTATGTTTTTCTAATTTATTAATAAAACATAAACATTACTTTATTAATAGATAAATAAAATTAAACATTTATATTAATTAACACGTAAAAACCATAAATATTTATATATTTGTT
>NZ_MRAE01000055.1 GCF_002008345.1 Clostridium tepidum | reverse complement strand
AATATATACTTACATAACTTTATTTTGTTAAAGTGCCTAAATATAACCTAGCAAAAAAAGTTATTCAAAGTATATACTATAATTTAAATAAAAATTATTAAAATATAAAAAAATATTACTAGAAACATTTCTTTTTCTAGTAATATTTTTTTATATTTTGTAAAGTGGATAAATCTATTTATATTTTAAAAATAAGTTGTTTAATTTTAAACTGTATAGTTAAAATATTTTTATTTTGTATTATCCTTTAACGAACTTTCTAAAACTCTGTTATTTTTTTAAACTCATAATTATTTTTTTCAAAAGCTTTTATTATATTTTTTAAAGGTGAATTATCTTCATAAGTATATTCAATAGACCCATCTTTATTGTTTTTTAATTTTATAAAGCTAGATTCTATACTAGGATGATAAAAGAAACTACCCAATGTATTTTCATCTAAATTATTAATATTTTCTATAACTTTATCTGCATGCTTTATACCATCTACATAATCCAATGGAGTTGGTATATAACTAACCATTCTATCTTTTGATTGTCTTTTTGCTATATTATTTCTAGATGCAAATTTAGGTGGATCATACATATAATTAAAATATTGTTCTATTATCTGCATTTCTTCATCTGTGGCTGCATAATGAGGGCTTTCAAAGAATCCTATTGGTATGTCTAATTCTTTTGCACATTGAATAGCCTTTTTTACTCTCTCTCTTATGACAGGCTCAATATTATTTGTCATACCATCAAATTCTATACCATCTATACTCGCTGCATCGCCTGCTTGATGAGTATATCCATGAAGACCTATAATGCCACCTCTATCTATAAAATAATCTAAAGTATATATAAAATTAGCATTATGCATATTAAAATCTTTAGATGCATCATCATCTATATTGTTTTTAGGATCTAAATATCTTGGGACCCAAGCTATATGGAATGGTATTTTTTTAGAACATAAATAATCTGATATTATTCTTAATTTTTCCAGTGCCTCAGGGGTTTTATATCTTTGGTTAGAAGTTATATCTTCAAGTTTTACTAAGGCTGGTTTTACTTTGGGATTTTTAATTTTGTTATTTGTTATTTTTTCTTGTATTTTATTTTTGTATAGAACTATTGTCTTTTCTGATTCATTCCAATTAGCTTTAAGTCCCAATATTTTAGCAAAATCAAATAAATATATATACATTATATCTTTATTTAAAATACTATCTTTTCTAAGCTTATATTTTTCTCCCAAAACATTAGCAACAGTTTTACCAATATCTATTTTCTTACCATCAGATTCTATATGCACTTTCTCATCTTTTACTATATAATCTATTCCAAATTCATCTAATACATTATTAACTGGAATATAGTACCTATTCTTGTCCATATATATTGGCAATTTTAAATTTAATATTTTTCCTTTATATTTAAGTTTAATATCTGCTTTACTTAAATTTAATGGTGAAAAATTAGAGTATCTTTCTTCTTTTATTTTCTGTTCATTTTTTTTACTGTTTTCTTTAACCTGTATTTTATTATTTTTAGCTCCTATAAAAAAAATTATAAATCCAACTAAAACGCAAAATACAATAAGTAGTGAAAGTTTAAATCTTTTCATTATGTATTCTCCTTAAAACCTTATAAAATAAAAGTATAAACACTATTTTATATATTTTTCAATTCACAGTTATTCAACTTTCATACATAACTTAAGTCTATATAGTGAATCAAGAAATTTTCATTAATATATTTCCATTTAAAGAAACAATATATCATATTTTTTAAATTATTCCATAACCCTATTTTATATAATTTTTTAATACTTTTGTTACAAATTGTTTACAATATTAAATTAATATTAAAATTTATCAATAAAAATCACTACCAAAAGAGCTAAAATAATGCTATTAGTGGCAAAATTTGTCTTGGTAGTGATTTTTTTAATTTTATTTTGCTATGCAATAATAGTTTTAACTAAAAAATATTCTAAAATACCTTTGTATATAATTGCATCTACTTGAAAAATACTCTATTTTTTTAATTGTTTTTTAGGGAACCATCCTTTTTTTACTCTCTCTTTTTGCTGAAATAATTCTAATATTCCCCATAAAAAAGTAAGTCCTCCAATTCCTAAACCTCCTGATAAATAAACATTATCTACAATTAATGATAGAACTATAAATCCTATACCTAATATTAAAAAGATTGGCCAAATCTTAACTCCAAAATGGTATTCTCCTTTTATTACAATAACATGACCAATCCCTGTAAAAAACAACATAAATAATCCCATAATTATTCCTGTAAAATTCATTTTTTATATCTCCTTTATACAATACTTTTTATAGCTCTATAAAATGCTATGAAATTTTTATCTTTAAAATTCTCTTTTTAATATTCTTATATTCTTAAAAGTTAGAATAAAAAATCTATATATCTCTGGCTAACTATTTCTTATCTTTAATTAGAACAAAAACATAAAAAATGTTGATTGTATCAAAAGTATAATAACTATTTTTATAAAAATGCCCTATTATAAAATTTATATAAATCTAATGAATAGTAGCTAGTAATGCTAATAAAAATGTTATTTCACCTAGCTCATTACAAGCTCCTAATGTATCTCCTGTAAGTCCATCTATTTTGTTTAAACATAATAAGTAAAATAAATATGTTACTGTTAACACTGCTGCAAATGAAATTATTGTAATCTTTAATCCTAAAAAATATGTATTCATAGTTAATACTATTATAGTAATAAAAAATATTATAGGTTTACTCATATTTCCTATAAATATATTCCCTGAACCATTTTTTTTCGCTGTTCTTTTAGATAAACACAAAAATAAAATACTAATTCTTCCTATGACAGGTGCTAAAATTATAGCTATACTAAGATTTTTTAAAACTAAAGAATAAAGCAATTGGTATTTAAGTAATAAATTAATTATCATTGCTATAGTACCAAAAGACCCCATTCTACTATCTTTCATAATTTCTATTATTCTTTCTTTATCTCTTAAAGAAAAAAATCCATCACAGGTATCTGCCAATCCATCCATATGAATACCTCCAGTAATCATAGCCGTAAACAAAATTAACAACACTATTATTACATTAATTGGCAAAAAATCTTTAAGAATTAAATATATTAAAAACTCCATTCCACCTATAATAAAAGCAACTACTGGAAGGAAAAAAGCCCCTTTTTTAAAATTGTCTTTTTCACATTGTAGGTTTTTATTTACAGGTATACGTGTAAAAAATTGAATCATTAATAAAAAATTATTTAATATACTCTTCATGTTTTCTCCTTTTTTATATTTATTATTAATTAGTTAAATTTCATATAATGCTTATAAGACACACTTTCTAAGTCAATTATAAGTTCAGCTAATTTATATTCTCTAAAATTTGCATAATATTTATAAGACACACTTTTTAAATTAGTTATAAGTTCAGCTAGGTTATTCTCTAAAATTTATATAATATTTGTGAGAGACACCCCTTCTATGCTTTATTTTATCACTTAACATAGGATGGAAAGGGTGTCTCTTTTTTATTCTTGCAAAAAAATTACTATATGACTATATATTTACAAACTATTTTATTATATTATTTTTTTATCTCTTCTTTAGGAGTTTCTCCTGCTGGATTGTCCTTATCTTTTTCTTTTTCCTTATCTTTCCCCTTATCCTTTTCATCAGTTTCATTTGGTTTAATTTTAGGATCATCTTTTTTCTCATCTTCTGGCTTAGAAGGTGCTTTAGAATCATCCTTTTTTGGTTCCTCTGGTTTAGGTTCAGGTTTTTTAGATCCTACTTTTATTAATCCTTCTATTGGTCTATAAAAATCATCAGAAATAAGCTCCTTACCTATTATCTTTCCATTTTCCAAAATATTTTTATAAACTCTTACTTTATATCCTGTGGTTGGATTTTTTACAATCTCTTGTTTTCCTTCTAAAAGATTAGGATCATTTTCAGTTATTATATTAGCATTTACAGTAGCATAAACTTCATTCCAAATAGAACAAGTTCTTTTCTTTAATTCTGAGTTAGAATATAGATTAAATATTATGCTGTTACCATCAGCAATTCCTTCAATATAAATAGGATATGAAAAATTATTTTTAAATTTATAATCTATATTTCCCCAATCTACAGTAGCATCCATTCCCAATGGTACATAACTTGATGGTAATGTATGGTGTATTCTTTCAGTGGATTTTATATTGCTTAGTAAAATAGTATTATATAACGTTGATGATACCTGACAAATTCCTCCACCTAATCCTGACTCGATTTCATTTCCTACTATAACTGGAGCAGCTTGATACCCTCTTTGCTCTGTTCTTTCTCCTACTACTTGATTAAAACTAAAAGTTTCTCCTGGCATTAATACAGTACCATTTATACTCTTAGTACATATTTCAATATTATTAGCTCTCTGTGGTGAAGATATACCCCCGTACTGTGTACTATATGTAGCTATTAAAGCATTTATAGATGAAATTTTATCTGTAGTTATTTTAGGTTTAACTTCTTCTATAGGAGCTTGTAGTTCAACATCTTTACTAGCATCCCCATTCATATTATTGTTTATATTTTTTTGAAGTTTATCAATATTTAATTTCTTACCATTTTTATGTTTGATTATCTTAACTTTTCCATCTATACTAGTTACAGCTGCATTAATAGGCTCTTTATTAATATCTTTGTATATACCATCTATAAACTTTTTCATTACTTCTTTATCATAAGAAAATCCTGAACTAATAAGTTTATCCTTGGGATGCACTATAATTTTATACTGACTAAAAATATTTAAGTTTTTTCCATAGTTAAAAGCTTCATCCAATGCTTTGTCCAAATTGTACTTAACATTTAACTTAGAAAATTCAAATGTATAGTTTTTGTTTTCTGCCTTTATTACTAATTTTCTAGAAGGTAGTTTGTCTACATACTGTTCTTTTAAAAGCTTCTTAGCCTCTTCTAATGTTTTTCCTGATAGATTTACATTTTCAATTCTGATTCCAGGATAAATTAAAGTGCTATATTTTTTTACAGATCTTTTCATGTAGCTTGTACATATAGCTATAACTCCTAATAAGATGACACATGTTATAATTGCACTAATTATAATTTTCTTTTTGTCAAATTTTTTGCTACTTTGTTGCACCATAAGCATCACCTCTTCAATTTGCATTTATTAATTAGCTAGATTTGTTATAAACAAAAAATTTTAAAAGATGGTATTATCTCATAAATAATTTTACCTTTACTAAAAAGACCTGTAAAGAAGAAACTACTTTTCTTGATTAACTCTAGTTATTTCAATTTAACCTAAAATATGATTTATGTATTGGTAAAAAATTTAAATAAATATAATAATACTAATCTTTAATTTAATTCTTCGACTATAAAAATAAAAATTTAAGTAAATATGAAAATTAATCTCATATTAGCTTTGTTGGCAATATGTAATCTACAAATAAATTTCCATACTCATATTTGATTAATGTTATATCTCCATTTCTTGAAGCAAAATTCCAATAAAAATCCATATTATTTTGAAGTATATAACTATATATCATTCTTATTACTCCACCATGGGTAACTATTAAATAATTTCCCTCATCCTCTTTTTGTATATGTTTCATAAAACTTTTTACTCTATTATAAAATTCTCTTGCACTTTCCCCCTGAGGTGGTGTGAAATTTTTCCAATCCTTTTCCCATTCCTCTTTTTCTTTTGGATACAATGAACATATTTCCTCATATGATTTGCCTTCAAAAAGTCCAAAATCTATTTCATTTATTCTTTCATCTTTATAAATAATGCTTTTTTTATTTTTGTAGAATTTATTCATCTCTAAAATTTTTTCTACAGTTTCTCTAGTTCTTTTTCTATCACTTATATAAATTTTATTAAAATCTATATTCTTTAAAAATTCTCCTGCTTTATAACTTTGTTCTTTTCCTTTTTCGTTTAATCCTACATCTAACTTACCATAAAAATTTTTTCTTTTATTTTGCTCCGTTTCTCCATGTCTTATTAAATATATATTCATATTCCTCTCCTAATCAATGACTATCGTATTTTTTAATAAGTTTAATTTTAATTGTAACATTTTTCTAAGTATATCATAACCTATTAGTATATAAATTAATAATTGCTTTTATAAAATAAGGGGGAGTAGCTCGGTAAAGCTTTAAGCTTTGTTCATCAAATCGACATGCTGGTTTTTACAACCCGGTTTGATGCAAGAGTATTATAGGAATCTTGGAGCAAGACCTTTGTTTTAGCAAATCTTGTTATTTGTTAAAACAAAGGTCTTATTTTTTTATCTAGTGTTTTCTACTCTAATAATAAATATAAAATAAACTCTTTTTAAAATAATTACTACTATCTTAAATACTTTATATAAAAAAACTTATATAAAATAAAAGATTTTATAAATTAAATAAACTTAAAACAAGTAACATAATTATATAAAAAACTTATATAAAATAAAAGCCCACTTTAGGGAAAAAATAGTGAGCAATGAGGCACATATATAAAAAGAACTTATATAAAATAAGTCCTTTAATAACTAAGCTATTAATTACTAATATAGCTAAATAAAAAATTGCATAATTTATTTTAAAATAAATATATATTTTTTAATCTATACTATTAAATTATAAACTTGAGTTGTAAAAAAACATACTGCTATAGCTATTAATGTAGGCATAATTACTGAGAATATAGTCCATTTTGTACTCCCTGTTTCTTTCTTTATAGTCCATATTGTAGTACCACATGGAAAATGTAACAGAGAGAATAACATAGTATTTAATAAAGTTAAATAGGTCCATCCATTTGAAATGAGTATATTTCTTAATTGTTCCAAACTTTCAAAATCTATCATAGAACCTTTAGATAAATAGGACATTATTAATATTGGTAAAACTATTTCATTGGCTGGTAATCCTAATATAAAAGCTAAAAGTATAAATCCATCTAATCCAATAGCTTTGCTAAAAGGGTCTAAAGCATTAGCTACTTGAATTAATATGGTACTATCTCCTACAGTTATATTTCCTAAAATATAAATTATAGCTCCTGCTGGTGCTGCAATTACCACAGCTCTCATTAATACAAATATGGTTCTATCTATAATTGATGTATATATTACTCTTCCTATTTGAGGTTTTCTATAAGGTGGTAATTCTAAAGTAAAAGATGAAGGAACTCCCTTAAGTAATGTTTTTGATAATACATAAGAAACTAATAAAGTTATTCCTATTCCTATAAGTACAAGAAGAACTATCATAAAAGTTGCTATAAGACTACTTCCTCCTGCACCTTCAAATTTTAATCCAACAAAAATCATAGAAAGTGCTATTAAAGTGGGAAATCTTCCATTACAGGGTACAAAATTATTAGTTAAAATAGCTATTAATCTTTCTCTTGGAGATTCTATTATTCTGCAAGCAATAACCCCAGCTGCATTACAACCAAATCCCATACACATAGTTAAAGCTTGTTTGCCATGAGCACAAGCCTTTTTAAAAGCATGATCTAAATTAAAAGCTATTCTTGGAAGATAACCTGCATCCTCCAACAAAGTAAATATGGGAAAAAATATTGCCATAGGTGGTAACATTACAGATATAACCCAAGCTAAAGTTCTGTATATTCCTAGAACTAATACACCGTGAAGCCATGAAGGCGCGTTTATATAATTAAAGAATTGTGTAATCTTGTCTTCTATAAAAAAAAGTATTTTTGCTAAAAACTCTGAAGGTACATTGGCTCCCTCTATAGTTATCCATAAAACTCCTGCTAAAAGTAAAAGCATAATAGGTATTCCTGTAACTTTAGAAGTTACTATATCATCTATTTTTTGTTGTGCTAAAAGTTTTTCTCTATTCTTTTTAACAGATTTGCCTGCAATTTCTTCTGCTTTATTATATATACTTTTTACTATTTCATCTCTTATTTTTTCATTATAACTTTCCCTAAAATTTTCTATATTCTTAAATACCTCATTTAAATTTTTATTCTTAGTATTATGTTCTATGTCCATATTTTTTTTCACTTTTGATATTTTAAATTTATATTTTTCACAATCTTTTATGTCATAATGTTTTATGTTTATTTTATTTTTATTAATTTTTTTCCCCTCATCCTTTTCTAATTTTTTCACCTTAATCCCCCTTTATCAAAGCGCTTTTCATATCATAATTTAAATATTTGCTTATGGAATTTAAAATAGATTCGTCACCATCTAATAATCTTAAGGATAGCCATTTTAAAGATATTTCCTGAGGAAATACTGTTTCTAATAAAGAACTTATTTTTGCTATTTCGTATTCTATTTCACTGCTATATTCTACTTTAACAGGATTGGTCTTTATATTTCCTAAAGCTAATTCATAAATATTATCTTTCAGTTTATCTACTCCTTTATTACTTCTTGCAATAGTTGGTATAACAGGCACTCCTAATTCATTTCTTAACTTATTTACATCAATCTTAATTTCTTTCTTTTTAGCTTCATCCATTAAATTTAAAGCAACCACTACTTTAGGTGTAATTTCTAATATTTGAAGAAGCAAATTTAAATTTCTTTCTACTGAAGTAGCATCTATTACTACCACCACCACATCTGGTTTCCCAAAACAAATAAAATCTCTAGCTACCTGTTCTTCTACAGAGCTAGCAAGTAATGAATAAGTACCTGGTAAATCAACTACTATAAATTTTTTTCCCTTGTGATTGTACTTTCCTTGAGCATTAGTTACTGTTTTTCCAGGCCAATTTCCTGTATGCTGATGTAATCCTGTTAATGTATTAAAAACCGTACTTTTTCCTGTGTTAGGATTACCAGCTAAAGCTACTACAATATCATCTTTATTAGCTCTTTCAATATTAAATAAATCTTTCAAAGTCTCTTTTTGAGTTGACGCATAAGTTAGCCCCATAACCATCACCCTTTCTGTAGATTTCAAATTATTTTTCATTTAAAATCCCATAAACTTTACTATAATAAACTATATTAATTTTCAATTAATTTGTTAGTTTTTTATTATAAGTTTCTTAGCTTGTTTACTACAGTTTTTCAAAGTAAAAAATAATTAATTCATAGTGACTATTATTTTATCGCTTTCTTCTTTTCTAAGGGCAATACAAGTATCTCTTATTAGATAAGCTGTAGGATCTCCCCAAGGGCTTCTTCTTAATACATAAATTTCTGTATTAGGCACCATACCCAAATCTAAAATCCTTTGTTTTAATAATTCTTTTACTTTTAATTCTTTTACTCTGCAGCTTTGTCCTACTGGTATATCCGATAATTTATAATCTTTTGCCACTTTATCATCTCCTATATATAATTTGTTATAAAATAATTTACTTCCATCTTTTATATCTCTGTTTGCATAATATATTCCTATATAACTTATTATTTAGAATAAAATTATTGGATTGCTCTTGAAATTATAATAATCATACCTTATATATAACTGGTTAAAGATAATGCTTAAATTTAAATAAACTTAAATAATCAACTATATACAACTCTATGTATTTATGATATGTCATATCTTTTTATCAAGAGCCACCCTCCAAACATCTATATATAACTCAAGTTATAGAAAATGATGGCTATAGGGAAATAAATAAGCCACCCTCCATACATCTGTATATAACTCTATGTATTTATGCTATGAAATTTGTAATATTATTGTTACTAAAAATTATTCATAGTAGAACTTTCCCAAAATAAAATATAAGTTTTATTATAAAAAATAATTTTTTACTATTTATAGCAGCCCTTTTCTCTGCATAAATAAAATATAAACCGCAATGTTTAAGTGCCTTTTTAGTATTCATAGTAGTGCTTTCTCACTTTAAATCTAATAGCTCTGTGTTGATGAATATTTTCATACTTTAACAAATTATTTAAATAAGTTAAAATATTAGTATTAATTATATTTCTTAGGAGGATTAATATGTTTAATTTAATATTTAAAAAATCTTCTATGGATGAAGATATTAACACTTTAAAAGAAAAAAATATAGACATCCCCTGTAACATCACAATTCATGAAGATAAGTTAAAACTTTTAACCAATAATCAGAAAAAAATAGTAGAAAAAATTGATAAGAAAATAGCAGAAACGGATTCTGTTACAGAATTATTAATTAAGATAACAAAAGATATATCTAATTATGTAGATATTCAAATGGATTCTATTTCTAAAGTAATTGGTGAAATTAGTAATTATTCTGCTATAGCAGAGGAGGTTTTTTCTAGTACAGAAAACTCGAAACAAATATCTCAAAACACTATGGAAGCTGCAGAAAATGGTACCAAAGATGTTTTAAATTCTATAAAAGCTATGAAAGATATAGAAAGTGCCATGTCTTGTTCAAAAGATGTTGTTGAAAATCTTAGCAATAAAGCTGTGGATATAGATAATATGCTGGATGTAATAAAAGATATAGCAAATAACACCAATCTGTTATCTTTAAATGCATCTATTGAAGCAGCTAGAGCCGGAGAAGCAGGTAAAGGATTTGCTGTAGTTGCCCATGAAGTTAAAAAATTAGCTGAAAGAAGCATGGAATCAGTCTCTTTAATAACCAATAATATTAAAGAAGTACATATAAGTTTAAATGAAGCTATAAAATCTATAAATGAAACCATGGCTAAGGTAAAACAAGGTACTCAAATAGCAAATAAAACTATGGAAACTTTTAATAGTATAATATCTTCTATAAAAACTAGCACCACTGTGTCAGAAGAAATTAATGATGCTATTACAAAACAAATATCTCATTTAGAAAATGTTATAAGCTCCACTGAGGATATGAACACTACTTCTGAAAAATTAATGTTTATAACAGAATTAGCTTCTCTAAATACACAATACACAAAGACTTCTTTAAAAGATTTATCTCAAGTTTCCAAAAACTTAAAACACATTAGCAATAATCTTTTAGATAAAATAGAAATAAACTCCACAGAAAATGATACAATATTGAATACTTGTGTTGAAAAGCCTTTATATTTAGATCCTGCTCTAAGCTATGATCTTAATAGTAGCTTCATATTAAATAATATACATATAGGTCTTTTAACTATAAACTCCTATGGAGAAATATCTCCCGGAGTAGCTAAAAGTTGGTATTTAGAAGATGATAACCTTACTTGGGTTTTCAACCTTAAAAAGGGAATAAAATTCCATAATGGCAAGGAAGTTACTTCTGAGGATGTAAAATTTTCATTAGAAAGACTGTTAGATCCTAAGGTTAATTCCCCAAATTCTTGGCTACTAGAAATTTTACAAGGAGCTGAAGATTTTAAAAAGGGGCTAGCAAATCATGTTTCTGGTATTAAAATATTAGATAAATATAGAATATCTTTAACCCTATCTTATTCCTATTGTGGATTTTTATTAAATCTAGGATTAGAATTTTGCGCTATTATAAACAAAGATTCTATAAGAAAAGGTGAAGTAATAGGCTGTGGTCCTTATGAAATATCTGAATTTAATGAGGAAGGCTGCAAACTAAAAGCTTTCAAGGAATATTTTAATGGAGTTCCTTATATTGATATTATAAATATTAAGTTTAGAACTGAATCTCCTATAGAAGACTTTTTAAATAAAAATTTAGATATAATAACTTTAAATGATGAAAAAGAATACACTGCCTTATGTTTTAATAAAGATATAAATTTAATAGAACAGGATTTGTTAGCTACTTATTATGCTAGCTTTAATATGGAATCTAACTCAATATTTTCTAAAGATAAAAATATAAGATATGCAATTAACTTAGCAATAAATAAGAATAGAATAATAAAAGAACTATTGGGTGGACTAGGAGTTGAAGCAAAAGGTCCATTTCCTCCAAACATAATACCTAATAATAAACTAAAAGGTTTTTCTTATAATAAAGCTAAAGCTAAAGAAATACTGTCTAGAAGTAATTTTAATAGTTCTAGAGATAAATTGAGTATACTAGTACGAAAAGATAAGGATTCTTTATTTTCTAGAATAACAGAATATATACTAGAGGATTTAGAAAGTATAGGTATAAGATATATTTTAAAAGAAGTAGATTCTTCTAAATATTTAAATTTAGATAATATTTTAAAATGTGATATGGCTATAAGTAGATGGTGTGCTGATTCTGGGGATGCTGATAATTTCTTAGAACCATTATTTAACATAAATAATATATCTAATATATCTAGATATAACAATAAATTAGTAAATGAAAAATTACAAATAGCTAAAAATTTAATAAATCCTGAAAAAAGACAGAAATTATATGAAGAAATACAAGATATTATAGTAGAAGATGTTCCATGGGTATTTTTATATCATCCTAAACTAGCTATAGCAACACAAAAAAATATACTTGGATTAAAAGCTAGCCCTTTAGGACTATTCAAGTATGAAGATATAATAAAAAATTAGATAAAATAAATTTTTATTTTATAATAAAACTTATATCAAAATAGATTTTAAATTTGGCATAGCAAATCATTCACTAAAATATTCTAAATTTTTTTTGTAAAATATATTGAAAAAATTCTAACAGGATATTGGATGAAACAATCAGTTTTTTCTAATATATTTTCATTTCAGGATGTTTTTATCCATTTACATA
>NZ_MRAE01000054.1 GCF_002008345.1 Clostridium tepidum | reverse complement strand
GTATTGTAAATATACTTAATTTCACAATTAGATTAAATAGTAAAAATTAATTGTATTAAAGGTTAAAAGATTTATAAAAACTTTTTTAACCTTTTGAGTTTCAACCTAATTAAAAATAATTTAAAAATATAGTGAATATATTCTTAGAATTATTTTAATTAACATATTATCAAATTGATAAAATAATATATTTTATTAAATTAAAATGGTCAATTAACATAATAAAATATGGATAAGAATATTTCAAAATAATTGATTTTATTTTACTAAAGTGTTATAAAATTTGGTTAAATATAAGTGTTTTAAGTTAGTTATATGCAATTTTGTTAAAAATATTATTTTAAATAAATTAAAGGATAAATTACTTGTTAGAAGATTTTTATGATTATCAAAATGATATAGAAATTATCATTATAATAAAATCTTTTGTTTTAGCATAATAAATTAATAATGTTTTGTAGAAAAAATGTAATGTGAAATATAGATATTTAATAGTATTTTTAAAGGAAAATATAGAAAAATGTTGAGAAGTATACATATATATTGTTATTTACTCATTATATTTTGGTATAGTTTTTGCATTTGTATAAGTAATTATTACAAGAGGTAAATAGTTAAAGAATAGAAATGCACGAAATAATGGAGGTATTTAACAGAAGAAATATAACATAAAAGGAGGAAGTATATATGGAAGAACAGTATGATCTAATTGGAAAGAGTATAAATAGAGTAGATGCAGTAGCTAAAGTTACTGGAAAAGCTAAATATTGCTCTGATTATTTTGAAAGTGATTTACTTGTAGGAATGGTTTTAAGAAGTCCTTATGCCCATGCAAAAATAAAAAATATAGATACCAAAGAAGCGGAAAATTTAGAGGGGGTTGAAGCTGTATTAACATATAAAAGTGTGCCAAATATAAAGTTTCCTACAGCAGGTCATCCATATTCGTTGGATCCAAGTCATAGAGATATAGAGGATTGCCTATTGCTCACAGATAAGGCCCGTTTTGTTGGAGATTCTATTGCAGCAGTTGTAGCAACGGATGAAATTATAGCTAAAAAAGCATTAAAGTTAATAAAGGTAGAGTATGAAGTGTTACCTTTTGTTACTGATCAAGAGGAAGCCATAAAAGAAGGAGCTCCTATTATTCATGAAGAAAGACCTAATAATATAATTAGTGATTTTGGAATAACAGTAGGGAATCCAGATGAAGTATTTAAAAATGCTGATAAAATTTACAAAGGACAATATGAAACTCAAATAGTTCAACATTGCCA
Source organism: Clostridium tepidum (assembly GCF_002008345.1). Lineage (GTDB taxonomy): Bacteria > Bacillota > Clostridia > Clostridiales > Clostridiaceae > Clostridium_F > Clostridium_F tepidum. Next base: position 11,632 of record NZ_MRAE01000054.1, on the reverse strand, counting down.
AATGGAAACTCATAATACTATAGCAAAAATTGATGAGAGAGGTAGAATGCTTATTATATCATCAACACAAATACCTCATATTGTGCGAAGAATAGTTTCAAAAGCTTGTAATTTACCTATTGGGAAAATAAGAGTAATAAAACCTTATATTGGTGGGGGATTTGGGGGAAAACAAGATGTTATAATAGAACCTCTTACTGCTGCAATGAGTCTTGCTGTTAATGGAAGACCTGTAAGATTACAGTTAAGTAGAGAAGAAGCAATTATTGCAACTAGAACAAGGCATTCTATGAGAATAAAAATTAAAATGGCTTTAGCAAATAATAATAAAATAGAGGGATATGATATAGAGAATTTTATAAACAATGGAGCATATGCATCTCATGGTCATTCAATTGCTATGAGTGCAGGAAGCAAAATTAGACCTCTTTATGATATAAAAGCAGAAAAATATTCTCCTAAGACTATATATACTAATCTTCCAGTTGCAGGTGCAATGAGGGCATATGGCGTACCGCAGATATGCTTTGCTATAGAATCTATGATTGATGATATATGTAAAGATTTAAATGTAGACCCTATAGATTTTAGAATTAATAGTTTTATAAAAAAAGGTCACATAGATCCCGCTTTAGGTCTTGTAGTTAGAACTTTTGGATTGCCAGAATGCTTAAAAAAAGGGCGAAAACTGATAGAATGGGATAAAAAAAGAAAGTTATATAAAAATTAGACAGGTGACATAAGAAGAGGAGTTGGGATGGCTTGTTTTAGTTATTTTTCAGGAACTTGGCCAGTATGTCTTGAAGCAGCAGGAACGAGAATAGTAATGAATCAAGATGGCTCTGTTCAAGTTCAAGTAGGAGCGACAGAAATTGGGCAAGGTAGTGATACAGTATTTACTCAAATGATAGCAGAAACTATCGGAATTCCTTTTGATATGGTGACAGTAATATCACAGCAGGATACAGATATTACTACCTTTTGATACAGGATCTTATGCATCAAGACAATCTTTTATAGCAGGACAAGCTATAAAGAAGGCTGCAACAGAAGTGAAAAGAAAGATTTTAAAGATTGCTAGTGACAAATGTGGATTAGATGAAGAACTTTTAGATATTGTAGATACAAAAATAATAGAAAAAGGAATAAAAAGAGAGCTGTATACTTTGGAAGAGATTGCATTAGAGGCATATTATAATAAAGAAAAATATGCTCCTATAACAAGTGATTTAACTGTAAAAGTAAAAAATAATGCTATAGTTTATGGAGCAACTTTTGTTGAAGTTGAGGTTGATATAAGAACAGGGAAAATAAAAATTTTAAATATTTACAATATACATGACTCTGGAAAAATTTTAAATAGAAAATTGGCAGAAGGTCAAGTTCATGGTGGGGTTAGCATGGCTTTAGGATTTGCATTATCAGAAAAATTTATAATAGACGAAAAAACAGGAGCTATAATAAATAACAATCTTTTGCATTATAAGATTCCAACTATTATGGACACTCCAAAAATAAATTGTGAATTTGTAAATACTTATGATCCAACATCTAGTTACGGACAAAAATCTTTAGGTGAAAGTACAACAATTTCTCCAGCACCAGCTATACGTAATGCTGTTTTAAATGCAACAGGGGTAGCATTTAATAAATTGCCAATGGATTCTCAAACTGTTTTTAAAAAATTTAAAGAAGTTGGACTTATATAGGGGGAGAAAAGTATGTACGATATAAATGAAATTTTAGAACCTAAAACATTAGAAGAAGCGTTAGAATTATTATCAAATCGTGATGATTTAACAATAATAGCTGGAGGCACTGATGTACTTGTAAAACTCCACGAAGAAAGATTTCATTCCTTAAATTTAATAAGTATTAGAAATATAAAAAATTTAAATGAGATAAAAATTCTTAAAGATGGTTCAATAGAAATAGGTACTCTGGCAACTTTTGCAGAAATATTTAGAAGCGATATAGTAAATAAAAATATTCCTATATTGGCAGAAGCGGCAGTTTCTATGGGCGGACCTCAAGTTAGAAATATGGCAACCATTGGTGGTAATGTTTGTAATGGAGCCGTATCTGGAGATAGTGCACCTTCATTATTTGCATTAAATAGCAAATTAAAACTTAAATCTAAAAGCGGTGAAAGAATAGTTAAAATAGAAGATTTTTACACAGGTCCTGGACAAGTTGCTGTTAGAAAAAATGAGATGTTAATTAGTATAATTATTGAAAAGGAAGATTATGAAAATAATTATGGAAGTTATATTAAATTTTCTACTAGAAGTGCAATGGATATTGCTTTAATGGGAGTTGCTGTGTTAATGGAAGTTAAGGACAATAGAATTGAGGATTTAAGAATTGCTTTGGGAGTAGCGGGACCCACACCTATAAGATGTGAAATAGCAGAAAAAGAAAGTAAAAACATGGAAGTTACAGAGGAAAATATGAAATTAATAGGAAAGCTAGCTTTAAAATCTTCAAAAGCAATAGATTTTTGGAATGCATCAAAGGAGTTTAAAAATCATCTAATAGAGGAATTAACTTATAGAGCACTTAAAAAATCTGTTGAAAGATCAAGAAATTTAAAAAAATAATAATACAGATATTTGATGGTTGGTTGCACTGAGAGGAATGGTGAGAATATATGAGTTTAAAAAGAAAAATAAAATTTACAGTTAATAATAAAAAATATGAAATAGAGGTAGACATTAGAGAATCTTTATCAGAAGTATTAAGAAACAGATTACATTTGACAGGAGTTAAACAAGGATGTGGAGTAGGTGAATGTGGAGCATGTACTGTTTTAATAGATGGAGTTCCAAAAGATTCATGTATATATTTAGCAGTTTGGGCAGATGGTAAGATAATAAAAACCATTGAAGGTGTAGGGGAAAATGGTAAACTTTCAGATGTGCAAAAAGCATTCATAGATGAAGGTGCTATACAATGTGGATTTTGTACACCAGGTTTAGTTTTAACTACAACAGCTTTAGTAGAGAGCGGAAAAGATTATAGTGATGAAGAAATAAAAAGAGAAATATCAGGTCATTTATGTAGATGTACTGGATACAATAAAATATTTAATGCTACTAAAAAAGCTATTTTAAAAAGAAAATAATTTTTAAATAGATAATATATTAATTATTATAAGGAAAATTTTAACTAAGTATTTTTAAAAGTATAATATATAAGCTTTATGGCTTTATTATTAAATAATTTTAAGAATTTATTAATATGAATAAAAATATGAAATTTTTATATATTGTTAAAGATTTTGTATTAATTAAATATTTAGTTTATAATAAAGTAATAAGAATTAAACGATTAACTATCTAAAAATATAGTTAATTTGTGTATCATAAATATATAAAAATATTAATGTATATCATATGTAATATATAGCTTTACTATGAAATTAATATATAATTATATATGTAATATAAGGATAGTAAGTATATCTATCCTTATTTTTTATTAAAAATCAACTATTTATGGAAGGACGATAATTATTTATGGGAAAAATATTAGTTTTAGCAGAAAAACCTAGTGTAGGAAGAGATTTGGCTAAGGTTTTAAAATGCAATAAAAAGGGTAATGGTTATTTAGAAGGAAATAAATATATTGTAACTTGGGCTTTAGGACATTTAATAACTTTATCAGATCCTGAAAGTTATGATAAAAAATATAAAAAATGGAGTATGGATACCCTTCCAATGTTACCTAAAAGGATGAAGACTACAGTTATAAAAAAGACTTCAAAACATTTTAATGAAGTTAGAAAGGTTATAAGAAGAAAGGATATAGAAGAACTTGTTATAGCGACTGATGCGGGAAGAGAAGGAGAGCTTGTAGCTAGATGGATAATTGATAAGATAGGCTTTAAAAAGCCTATAAAGCGTCTTTGGATTTCATCTCAAACAGATAAGGCTATTTTAGATGGATTTAAAAATTTAAAACCAGGTAAAGACTATGAAAATTTATATCATTCAGCAGTGTGTAGGGCAGAAGCGGATTGGATTGTAGGGCTTAATGTTACAAGGGCTTTAACTTGCAGATATAATGCGCAACTTTCAGCAGGAAGAGTACAAACACCTACATTAGCTATGATAGTTCAAAGGGAAAAAGATATAAAAAATTTCAAGCCCAGAGATTATTTCACTATAGAAGGTAAAGCTAATGGATTTACAGTGTATTGGGAAAATAAAAAGGGTGGATTTAATACATTTAATGAAGAAGTGGCTAAAAAGGTAATTTCTAAGGTTAAAGACAAAGATGGAAAAATAACAGAAGTAATAGAAAGCAATAAAAAGAAGTATTCTCCTGCCCTTTATGATTTAACAGAGCTTCAAAGAGATGCTAATAGAATATTTGGTTATTCAGCAAAACAAACCTTATCTATAATGCAAAGACTGTATGAGAATCATAAGATTTTAACTTATCCAAGAACTGATTCTAGATATATTTCAAGGGATGTTGTTGGTACTTTAAAAGATAGATTAAAAGTTATATCTATAGGAAGTTATAGTAAGTTTACAAATGAAATTTTAAAGGGAAACATTAAAGCACATAAAGGTTTTGTAGATGATAGTAAGGTGTCAGATCATCATGCTATAATTCCTACAGAAGAAAAGCCTAGACTTGGAAGCTTAAGTAGTGAGGAAAGAAATATTTATGATTTAGTTATAAAAAGATTTTTATCAGTAATGCTTCCACCTTTTGAATATATTCAAACTACAATTAAAGTGGATGTTATGGGTGAAAAGTTTATAGCAAGAGGGAAAGTTATAAAATCAAAGGGATGGAAAGCAATTTATGACAGAGAAGAATTTGATGATAGAGATAACAATTCAGATAATGATGATATAAAAGATCAAACTCTTCCTAAGGTTAATAAAGAAGATAGTATAAAATTTTCTAGCTTTAAGATAAACAAAGGTGAGACAAAGCCTCCAGCTAGATTTAATGAAGGTACATTATTATCTGCTATGGAAAATCCACAAAAGTATATAAGTATAGATAAGAAAAATTCTAAAACATTAGGAGAAACTGGTGGACTTGGAACTGTTGCTACTAGAGCGGATATAATTGAAAAATTATACAATACTTTTTATATAGAAAAGAAAGGAAAGGAAATAATTCCGACTTCAAAAGGAAAACAGGTTATAGATTTGGTACCTAAAGATTTAAAATCACCACTTTTAACAGCAAAATGGGAAAGAGAATTAGATTCAATGAGTAAGGGTAAACTAAAAGGGGAAATATTTATAAATAAAATGAAAAGTTATGCCACAGAGCTTGTAGAAGATATTAAAAATAGTAAAAATAAATTTGTTCATGATAATTTAACTGGTAAAAAATGTCCAAAATGTGGTAAATATATGTTAGAAGTTAAGGTGAAAAATGGAATTATCAATGTGTGTCAAGATAGGGAATGCGCATATAGAGAAAACGTAAGTAAATTTACTAATATAAGATGCCCAGAATGTCATGTTAAATTAGAACTTAGAGGAGAAGGTCAAGGACAAATATACGTATGTACAAAATGTAGTTTTAGAGAGAAACTTTCTTCTTTTAATAAAAAGTATAGAAATAATAAGGAAAAGTTAAATAAAAAAGAGGTAGTTAAATATATGAAAAAAATTCAAAAAGAAAATGATGAACCAATAAATTCAGCACTAGCTGATGCTTTATCTAAATTAAATTTATAGAAAATGTGCTATAATACAACTAATTTTTATAATAAGAGGTGTTAATTATGGAAGCATACACATTTCCTATAAAAGTGGCAATTTTAACAGTACCTATTTTAATTTATATGGCTTTTATTCCATATTGTATTTTTCAATATAGAGAACATGGATTTATAAGTAAGTATAGATCTTTTATACATGTGGCTTTTATTTTCTATATAATTTCTTCTTTTTATTTAGTAATATTACCATTACCACCGCAAGATTTTGTTCCTAAATTTATAATTAAGCCTCAATTAAAACCATTCAATTTTATAGGTGATTTTATAAAAGAATATAGATCCCTTGTAAATGGTGGATATAAGCCCATTTTTGCAGTGATAAAAAATAGAGGTTTTTGGCAAGTTACTTTTAATATAATATTATTAACACCTTTAGGTTTTTTCTTAAAATATGCGTACAATAAAAATTTTAAGAAAACATTTATAATAGTATTTTGTACTTCTTTATTTTTTGAAGTAACACAATTAACTGGTATATTCGGTATATATAAGTATGCATATAGGTTATTTGATGTAGATGATCTTATACTAAATACATTTGGAGGTGTAATAGGATATTATTTAGTTCCTATAGTGAGTAAAATACTTCCTGATGTTAGTAAGATAGATAGTAAATATAAGGATAAATTAAAAGTATCTTATACTAGGAGGGCTATAGCTTTTTTTATAGATTCATTTATAATAAATATGTTATTTTCATTTTTAAATGATAAAATATACTCAATTCTTTTTCTATTATATATAGTTTTAAGTATATACATAACCAATGGTTATACTATAGGTAAAAAGTTAGTAAAAATAAAAGTTATAAATGAGTCTAAAGATAGATTGAAAATTATCCAAATTTTAAAAAGGTATTTATGGTTAATTATTTTGACTGTATTTAATTATTTATCTAAACTTAATTTTCAAGGATATTATTTAGTTTTTGTAGTTTTAATTTATTTTATTGTTATTTTTGTGATAGGGATAATGATTATTAAAGGATTATTTAATAAGGAGAAAAAATTATTTTACGAAAGATTTTCTCAAACTTATGAAATTAATAGTTTTAAGTATTAGTATGTATTTTTTTAAATAAAATTTATTGACCGTATATTAATACATATAATATAATTAAATTAAGAATATTATTTTTATAAATATAAATAATAAGTATGAGGGAGTAATTGGCACAATACTAAAGTATTATGTGACAAAGTCAACATATTGACTTCTAAAAGTCTGGCTTGTCTTAAATAATGAGACTCATGTATAGTTTTTAGCTATGCATGAGTTTTTTTGTATAAAAATTACATAATGTAACTTATGTTAAGGAGGGAACATAATGGATTTAGTTAGTATAATATTAATTAGTATAGGATTGTCTATGGATGCTTTTGCAGTGTCTATAACTAATGGAGCTATGACAGATAAAGTTACTGCTTCAGAAGGAATAAGAATAGGTTTGTTTTTTGGAGGATTCCAAGCAATGATGCCTTTAATAGGATGGGCTATAGGAATAAATTTTCAAAGCTATATAGAAGCTTTAGATCATTGGATAGCTCTTATATTACTTTCTATTATTGGAGGAAAGATGATATATGATAGTATTAAAGATAATCAAGATGAAATTGCCTGTGATTATACAGGTGGAGAAAAAAGATGCTTAACTAATAAAACACTTATGTTACTTGCTATAGCTACAAGTATAGATGCATTAGCTGTAAGAGTAAGTTTGGCATTTTTAAAGGTTTCAATAATAAGTACTATAATTATTATAGGTATTATAACTTTCATTATATGTTTTATTGGAGTTATAATAGGTAAAAAATGTGGAAAACTTTTAAAAAAGAGAGCAGAAATTTTAGGAGGTATTGTGCTAATATTAATAGGAGTTAAAATATTTATAGAACACACAAATATTTTAGATAACATATTTTAAATTAATAGAAAATTAACTGATATAATATATTAGGGTATATTAATTTGGAGGTGTTTTTTTGAAAAATAAAAATATTATTGAAATAGATAAAAATAAAAAGAAAGTCATGATAGAATCTATAAAAGAATATTTTTATAATGAAAGAGACGAAGAAATAGGAGATTTAGCAGCTCATATGATATTAGACTTTTTTTTAGAAAAGTTAGCACCAGAAATTTATAATAAAGCAATTTATGATGCATATGAATATTCTTTAGAAAGAATTGAAGATGTACTCTCTATACAAAAATATTAATAATAGAGATAATAGTAATTAAAATATTATTTTTATAAAAATATTACTATACATAAAATAAAACCAAAAGAGAATGTTTAAAGACAGCTTTAGTTTTAAATCAATAAATATAAATAATACATTCTTAAAATAATTCACTTTAAAAAATTCATTAACATAAGAAATAGTTATAAATGTTTAGACAATATAAGGAATTGGTAAAAAATTAAATTAGAAGGAATAAAATGAATTTTGAACTTTATAAGAGAAAATGTATAATAGGAAATATAATAATAAAATAAATATTGTATTAAAATCTATTAAGAAATATTTAAAGGAGAGGGCGAAATGAAAATATTTATAGATACAGCTAATGTAGAAGAAATAAGAAAAGCAAGTGAGTTAGGTGTTTTAGCAGGAGTTACAACAAATCCTTCATTAATAGCAAAAGAAGGAAGAGACTTAAAAGAAGTAGTGGAAGAAATTTGCAGTATAGTTGATGGGCCTATAAGTGCAGAAGTTATAAGTTTAGAACATAATAAAATGATAAAAGAAGGAAGAGAATTATCTAAACTTCATAAAAATATAGTTATAAAAATACCTATGTGTGAAGAAGGACTAAAAGCAGTTAGCGTTTTGTCTAAAGAAGGAATAAAAACAAATGTAACATTGATATTTTCACCGATGCAAGCATTGTTAGCAGCTAGAGCAGGGGCTACATATGTAAGTCCTTTCTTGGGAAGATTGGATGATATAGGAAATCCAGGCATTGAAGTTGTAAAACAAATAGCTGATATGTTTAAAATTCATGAAATAAAAACAGAAATAATTGCTGCTAGTATAAGAAATCCTATGCATGTATTAGAATCTGCAATGGCAGGAGCTAATATAGCTACAATACCATATAAAATTATAATTCAAATGTCAAAGCATGCATTAACTGATATAGGCATTGAAAAATTTATAAAAGATTATGAAAAGGTTTTTGGACAAAATAAATAACTTAAAATAAATTATAAAATAAAAGGGTATCTAAAAAAATAGATTTAAATTTAATAATGCAGAGTATAAAAATATCTTTACATTATTAAATTTAATTCTTTTTTAGATACCCTTAATTATATTATTATAGTTAAATTTTATAATAAAAAATTTAAATTTAAAAACTACTTTTAATAATATGTAAAATTGATAATATGTAAAAATATTATTAAAGCTTGGTATAATATTGTAGATTGAGGACTAAGAATGGTATGATTAGGTAAAGAATACTAATAATAAATAAAAGGAATTAATTTAACTTAGAGTAGACAAAATAATATAAATGAAAAATTTTATAATAGATATTAATTATTAGTTAGTTTTATTAAATAGAAATATAATATGGTAAGTAAATATGTACTAAAAGAGGAGGATATAATAATGAACCATAAAGAATGTGTAAAAATTATTCCTTTAGGTGGTTTGGGAGAAATCGGAAAGAACATAACTGCTTTTGAATATGAAAATGAAATAGTGATTATAGACTGCGGGATATCTTTTCCCGATGAAGAGATGTATGGTGTGGATTTAGTTATTCCAGATATAACTTATCTTTTAAATAATAAAGATAAAGTAAAGGGGATATTTTTGACTCATGGACATGAAGATCATATAGGAGCCCTACCTTATATTTTACAACAATTAAATAGACCAGTTTATGGTACTGCTTTAACATTAGGTATAGTAGAAAATAAATTAAAAGAACATAATATGTTTTCAGATTGTGAACTTATTAAAGTTCAGGTTGGGGATATAGTAGAACTTAAAAATCTAAAGGTAGAATTTATAAGAAATACGCATAGTATAGCAGATTCTTGTTCAATAGCTATTCATACACCAGTTGGAGTTATATTACATACTGGTGATTTTAAAATAGATTATACACCTATTGATGGATTAGTAATGGACTTTCATCGTATTTCTGAACTAGGGAAAAAAGGTGTATTGCTTCTTATGGCAGATAGTACAAATGTACAGCGTAAAGGACATACAATTTCTGAAAAATCTATAGGAGAAACTTTAACCAAAATTTTTTCTAATGCTAAAGGAAGAGTAATTGTAGCAACTTTTGCTTCAAATATACATAGAATGCAACAAATAATAGATGCATCTATAAAATACAGAAGAAAAGTAGCTTTTAGTGGTAGAAGCATGGAAAATATATCTAAAGTAGCTATGGATTTAGGATATCTTCATATACCAGAGAATTATTTAATAACTGTAGATGATATAAAAAATTATCCTAATGAACAAATAACTTTGATAACTACTGGAAGCCAAGGAGAACCTATGGCCGGTCTTGCAAGAATAGCTTATTCTAATCATAGAAAAATTGCTATAGAACCAAATGATTTATTTATTATATCCGCATCACCAATTCCAGGGAATGAAAAACTTATATCTAGAGTTATAAATGAACTGTTTAAAAAAGGTGCGGATGTAATATATGAAGCACTAGAAGAAGTACATGTATCTGGTCATGCATATGAAGAAGAATTGAAATTAATTCATACATTAGTAAAGCCTAAATATTTTATGCCGGTACATGGAGAATATAGACACTTAAAACAGCATGTAGATTTAGCTATGGAATTAGGTATGAAAAGAGAAAATATATTTTCTTTAGAAACAGGAGAGGTTCTAGAAATATCAAATGAAGAAGCAAAAATATCAGGAAAAGTTCGCACAGGATCTATATTTGTAGATGGTATAGGCGTAGGTGATGTAGGTAACATAGTAATGAGAGATAGAAGACATTTAGCCCAAGATGGTATGTTAACTATAGTAGTAACTTTAGAAAAAGAATCTTACAGTGTAATAGCAGGACCAGATGTAATAACTAGAGGCTTTATATATGTAAAAGAATCTGAGTCTTTAATAAATGAAGTAAAGGAAATAGTAAAACAAGAATTGGAAGATTGTTTAGATAATAAAATAATTGAGTGGTATGTATTAAAATCAAATATTAAAAGATCTATAGAAAAGTATTTATATGAAAAAACAAAGAGAAGACCAATTGTTTTACCTATAATTATGGAAATTTAAAATTTTATAAATAAACAATAAAAGGCTAGAATTATAATATCTAGCCTTTTATTGTTTATTTTAAATATATACAAATAAAAAACACTATAGTGTAAGATATTTTAATATAAAATTATAAAGATTTATCCTATATATAATTTTTTTGAAGATTTAAAAAGATATGTTAAAAAATGATGTCTATATGTGAATTAATATATTTATATAAGAATATATATGTAATGTGTGTATTTAATTTACAAGGGGGAACATATATGGACTTTTTAAATGTAGTAAAAAGCATAAACAATGTGTTGTGGAATTATGTACTGATTTTTTTGTTGTGTGGAACAGGAATAATATTTACTATATCTTTAAAGTTTGTTCAAGTTTCAAAATTTAAAGCTTCATTTAAAAAAGCTTTTGGGGGAATGAGTTTAAAAGGGAAAAAAGCTGGCAGTGATGGAATGAGTTCATTTCAATCCTTAGCAACAGCAGTGGCAGCTCAAGTAGGTACTGGGAATTTAGCAGGAGCAGCCACCGCTATAGTATCAGGAGGACCTGGAGCGATTTTTTGGATGTGGATTAGTGCATTTTTAGGTATGGCAACTAT
>NZ_MRAE01000053.1 GCF_002008345.1 Clostridium tepidum | reverse complement strand
TATTATATATCTATATACGTTATATAATAGTTATATTTTTATAACTATTATATTTTAATATATTTTATATGTCAATAACTTTTTATGTTGTATAATAAAATTAAATAGAATATAATGTAATTAACGTATATAATTAACTGAGGAGGATAAATATGCAAAATATTGAACTTAATGAAATATCTCAAGATTTATATGATTTATTATTAAATTTACATAAAAAACTCTTAAATCCAGATGAGTTAAAAAGAAATTTTCCCTTGCCTCCATCCCATGGAAAAGTTATTATTTATCTTAAACATAATGGTAACAGTTCTATTTCTAAAATTGCTAAGGATTTATTAATTTCTAAACCTAATATGACTCCCATCATTGATAAACTAATTTCTGAAAATATGGTTATTCGATATACTGATCCAAAAGATAGAAGAATTATAAGGGTTGAATTAACAGAAAAGGGGACTGCTTTTATAAAAGATCAAGAAAATTTAATAAAATCTTCATTGACAGAAAAAATATCTAATCTTCCTATTGATGATTTAAAATACCTTAGTGATCATATAGTACACTTAAATGATATTATATTAAAAATAAAATAAATTTAAATCAAATTTTGTCATCATTACAATTTAGAATATTAATATATTAATAAAACTTTTTATATAGACATATAAGGACTAATTTTTTATATAATTACATATAAATTAAATAAAGGTAGGTTAAAATAATGAACTTACATCTAGAAGAAGTAACCAGTAAAAATTGGCGTTATGTGATTAGTTTAAAAGTAAATGAAAACCAACAAAACTTAATTGAAAGTAATGCTTATTCTATTGTAGAAAGTAAATTTATACCTCAATGGCATCCTAAAAGTATCTATTGTAATAATAATTTAATTGGTTTTGCTATGTATGGATATTTCCAAAAGGAAAATCGCCTTTGGTTAGACAGATTTATGATTGATTATAGATATCAAAATAAAGGCTATGGGAAGGCTTCTCTTAACTTATTGATCAATACTATACTTAAAGAATACAACTGCAATAAAATCTATTTAAGCATATTTAAAAATAATATTGAAGCTATGAAATTATATAAAAAATTTGGATTTGAATTCACTGGAGAATTAGATGAAAATGGAGAACTTATAATGGTATTAGAATGTTAAATATAAAATATGGAATATATTTAACATAATAAATTTAATAACATATAAGCTTATAAAAATTCCTCATTAACTTATATAATCCATTAAGCTAATGGGGAATTACTTTAAAATAATTTTAATATAAAGATTTTTATATTTCATATAACTCTTTCTTTTTAAAATAAAAATAAATTATCACAAACTTTAATATACTATAAAACTTCTATTTCATCTCCAGGCTTAATAAAACCTCCCTTTAGTATTTTTGTAAAAATTCCTTCCCTAGGCATTATACACTCTCCTATAAGATTTTTTATTTCACAACCTGCATGGCATTCCTTACCTATTTGAGTTACTTCCATAAGTACTTCTCCTACTTTTAATTTTGTTCCAACAGATAATTCATGCAAAACTAATCCTTCTGTAGTTATATTTTCTGCAAAATTACCTATAGATACTTCTTTAAGTCCTAGCTTTTTCATTTTATTTATACTTTCTATACCTAAAAGGCTTACTTGTCTATGCCAATTTCCTGCATGAGCATCTCCTACAAGACCGTGACTTACTTTAAACAATCCTTTATCTATAGGATGCTTTACTACACCCTTTTTCTCACTTATATTAACGGCTATTACTTTTGCCATTTACAATTCCTCCCTTTGAAATAATCCTGACTTTCCACCATTTTTTTTCATAAGTTTTATATCAGATATTATCATTTTTCTGTCTATAGCTTTACACATATCATATATAGTTAGAGCTGCTACTGTAACTGCTGTTAATGCTTCCATTTCTACTCCTGTTTTCCCTGTATTTTTTACTGAACATATTATATCTATGTTATTGTTTTCAAAGTCAAATTTAAAATTTATATCACAAGCATTTATCATTATAGGATGGCACATCGGTATAATATTAGCTGTATTTTTTGCTGCCATAATACCTGCTACTTGAGCCACAGATAGCACATCTCCTTTTGATATAGTACCTTCTTTTATCTTATTTAAAGTTTCTCTCTTCATATTTATATAACCATAGGCAATAGCTTCTCTTTTTGTATCTCCTTTACTGCCTACATCCACCATTTTTGCTCTTCCTTGCTTATTTATATGTGTTAAATTCATAAACTATCCTCCAATTTGATACATCATTTTTTTGCTGTTACTTTCTTTTTCTTCTATCATATGATGCTCTAACGGCTTATTATAAATAACTTCATTCATCTTAGATAGAATAGCTTGTTCATTTTCTATATAATCTCTAAGATTTACTTCCTTTTCAGAATGAAGACAAGGTTTCAATGTACCCTCGGAAGTTAACCTTACTCTATTACAGCCGCTACAAAATTTGCAACTCATAGGGCTTATAAACCCAATATTTTCTTTGGATCCTTTAAATTTATATAATAGAGCCGTACTACTTTTATCTGTTTCCACAGGTATAAAATCTCTATTCTTTGATATTATTTCTTCTGAACTCATATAACTATCCTTGTATAATTTTCTACCTTCTCCTATAGGCATAAGTTCTATAAATCTTACGGATATGGGATATTCCTTTGTTAAATTCATAAACTCCTCTATTTCATCATCATTTATTCCCTTCATTATAACTGTATTAATTTTTATTGGTCTCATACCAATAGATAAAGATTTTTCGATGCTTTTAAAAACTTTATTAATATCCCCACCTCTTGTAATGCTCCTAAATCTATCTTTTTTCAAAGAATCTAGACTTATATTAAGCCTCTTAAGACCAGCCTTCTTTAAATCCTCTACTCTATCTTCTAAAAGTACAGCATTGGTAGTCATAGCAATATCCCTAATGGAACTTATTTTAGATGTATTGTAGATTAATTTATCTATATTTTTAAGTATAAGAGGCTCTCCACCTGTAAATCTAACTTTATCTATTCCTAGTAAGGAAGCTGTTTTAATCACATTAAAAATCTCTTCATATCTCATTATGTCATTATGATCTTTTTTTAAAATACCTTCTGGTGGCATACAATAAATACATCTTAAGTTGCATCTATCTGTTACAGAGACTCTTAAATAGTTGATTTTTCTTCCATATTTATCTAACATCGAATTGCTCCTTTGTATTAAACTATACTCGTAAATTCTTTATATCTACAACTTTTATTTTTCTTTTAATCTATCTGGCACATTCTGATGCTTCACCTAGCATAATCTCTATTCCATGTGGTATAACATCTAATACTGCCTGCAAATTTTCTGTAGCAGCTTTTGGACTTCCTGGTAGATTTATTATAAGAGAATTTTTTCTAATTCCAGCAATTCCTCTGGAAAGTATAGCCTTTGGAGTTATTAAAATAGATTTAGCTCTCATTGCTTCACTAAATCCTGGTGCATGCTTTTCAATAACTTTTTCTGTAGCCTCTGGAGTTACATCCCTTTTAGAAAATCCTGTTCCTCCATTAGTAATAATAAGATTTATTTTTTCTTCATCACATAGCTTTATAAGCTCTTGACTTATAATATTTATTTCATCTGGTATTACCTTATAATACTTTATTTTATACCCTTCTTTTTCTAAAATATCTTTTAATACTCTTCCTGTTTCATCTTTTCTTTGGCCCTTTGAAGCCTTATCACTTATTGTAATAATAGCAGTCTTTATCATGGTTATTCCCCCTATATATTGATTAATTATAATCTAATTATAATGTAAATTATTTAAAATTTCTAAATTCCTATAATTAAAAAAACATTTGTTTGTAAAGCTTTTAAATTAATCTATAGATTTCTTTTAAATTTTTGTATTTTATAAAATTACTTAAAAATATCCCTTTTATTTTAATTATTAAATATATAGAATATTCTGTATTATTCACAGGATAAAAAAATACAAAATATTACATACTCTACATTATATAATATTTTGTATCTTTATAACATATTTTCATATATTTTTTGTAAATATGTGAAATTTATAACTTTTATTTTAGAATATTTTATTTATTTCATTTTTTATTTTAAAATATTTTATTATTCTAAATTTCTATGTTTTTTTAATCTTTATTTAATTAGCTTTATAAAATTTGACATTAACTAATAAATTTATAATATATCATTCCTACTGTATCTGCTATAATCCATCCTATAGGAATTGCCCACCAAATACCCCTTAATCCTAAATAAGGAGCTGTAATAAAAGCAAGAGACACTCTTAATCCAAGAGATATTATAGTCAAAACTATAGACATTTTAACTTTTCCTAAACCTCTGTATAAACCATATAACATAAATAAATAACCTATAAAACAATAAAATGTACATACAATTCGTAAATATTCAATCCCTATTTTTATAACCTGATATTCTGTAGAATTTATAAAAATTAACATAAATTTATCTGCCATAGTCCATATTACTAAGGATATAATAATACAAAATATAGTTACAATCTTTAAAGATACCTTGATGCCACTTCTAATTCTTTCATCTTTTTTGCCTCCTTTGTTTTGTGCAATATAAGTAGAAAAAGCATTTCCAAAATCTTGTACAGGCATATAAGCAAAGGAATCAATCTTAACTGCTGCAGCAAAAGCTGCCATAGGATCTATACCAAAAGAATTTACTAATCCTTGTATCATCAATATTCCAAAATTCATAATAGATTGTTGTATTGATGTAAGTAAAGAATACCTTGCTGTTAGCTTAAATATTTCTTTATCAAATTTAAATTCCTTTGGTTTAAACTTTAAGAATTTTAGTTTTTTTATACAATATATAATACAAAGAATAGCGGAAATAAATTGAGCAATAACCGTAGCTAAAGCTGTACCTGATACACCCATATTAAAAATAATAACAAATACAAGATCTAATACTACATTTATAATAGCTGCTAAAATTAAAAAATATAATGGAACTTTAGAATTCCCAAGTGCTCTTAAAAGTCCTGCCGACCAATTATATAAAAATGTAAAAAATATCCCGCTAAATATTATATTAAGATATGCTCTAGTATCTGTAAATAATTCTCTTGGTATTTTCATAAATAGAATAATCTCATTTACAAATACCAACGATACTCCGGTGATTACAATAGAGATAATCCCTATAAAAATAAAAGATGTTGATATGCTAATTTTTAAATTTTGTATTTCTTTTGCACCAAAAAATTGCGAAAATACAATAGAAGTACCCATGCATAATCCTAATAAAATTGATGTTATAAAAACCATAATAGCAAAGGAAGAACCTACAGCAGCTAAAGCATTTGTGCCTATAAATTTTCCTACTATTATTGAATCTACGATATTATATAATTGCTGAAATATATTTCCTACTATCATAGGCAATGAAAATTTAAGTATTACTTTTAAAGGATTACCTTTAGTTAAATCTTTAGTTGAGTTACTCATTTTTATTCTCCAAATATATTTTATTTCCAATGTTTAGTTTATCATAGGATTCTATATATTTGAATACTTGCTCCTAAATCTTATTTACTATTATAAAAATAAAAAATTAAGAAAATTTCATAATTCTTTTATAAATATAGATTATTTATATCTAAAATAATCTATATTTTTTTACTTATAAAAATTCTTTATTGTATTTTAAATTTTTTGTTATCTAAATTTATTATTACATCAGACATAGATGCAATTTCTAAAGAATGAGTTACCATTATTATACATTTATTATATTCGTGAGCTAATTTTTGAAAAAGCTTTATTATATCTACAGAAGTTTTGCTATCTAAATTCCCTGTAGGTTCGTCCGCTAGTATAATTTTAGCATTAGTGGATAAAGCTCTAGCTATTGCTACCCTTTGCTGCTGTCCTCCACTAAGATTTAATACACTTCTATTTCCTTGTTCTTTTGTAAGTCCTACCTTTTCTATTAATTCATAAGCTTTTTTCTTTTTATCTAAAACTTTATTTTTAGTAATTTCCATAGCAGTAACTATATTTTGAATACCTGTCATATAATTAATTAAATTATATGCTTGAAATACTATTCCTATATATTTATTTCTATAATTAGTTAAACCAATTTTCTTTATATCATTACCCTTATATAATATTTCTCCACTTTTAGGACTATCTAACGCACTGGCTAAGGATAAGGCAGTAGTTTTACCTGACCCAGAAGGCCCTAATATAGTATAAAATTTACCACTTTCAAAATTAA
Source organism: Clostridium tepidum (assembly GCF_002008345.1). GTDB lineage: Bacteria > Bacillota > Clostridia > Clostridiales > Clostridiaceae > Clostridium_F > Clostridium_F tepidum. The sequence goes on along the minus strand of NZ_MRAE01000053.1, from coordinate 6,700 downwards.
AATTCACATCATTTAAAATTACTGACTCTTTTCCTCCATCTTTATAGCTATAATTCACATTTTTAAATTCTAAGATCGTATTCATACCTATCACCTCACCTATTCTCTTTTGCTCAATATAGTTTTAGGACTAAATCTCAATATAGATATAGTTGGTATAGAGGCTGAAGCCATTACTATAAGTAGTCCTATAATCGCTAATTTTTGTAGATCTTTTAAAGTTACAGAAACATCTATATCCTTTATCATATCTATTTTGCTTAACTTATTAAAAGGTCTGCCTTCCATCATTCCACCTGGCCCACCATCCATATATCTGTGTACACCAAAGTTAGCACTAGTTTCTGATTCTGAGTTTTCAGTTACTTGAATTTCCTTTTGAAGTAAAGTGTCTCCTATTTTATTAGCAGCTAAATTTCCCGTGAAAGAAGAAACACCAAAAGCTATAACAGCTATTAAAAGTACTTCAACTACTAATTGAGAAATAACTTTGATTTTACTTTCTCCAAGTGATAGCAATACACCTATTTCATACTTTCTATCTTTAAGAGATAAAGCTATTATAAGTACTAATATCATTGCTCCTGCAATAGATACAGTTAACACCAAAGTTTTTGAAAAAGATCCTACATTTTCAATAGGTCCTACCATTTGTTTGTATAATTGATCATTAGCATCTAATGTATAAGTTTCTAAATCAATTTTTTTATCTTTTGCATATTTTTTGAAACTTTCTATATTATCAGGGTTGTCCATAAAATATACAGCAGAAGTAATATTCTTACTACTATTAGTACTATCACTGTTTTCAGTTGAAATATTAGAAACTATATCATATGGCATATATATTTTATTATATGGGTTTAAAAAATCCATATTTCTATTATTTTTAGTATCTGTATCAGAATTTGCCTCATATATTCCTACAACTTCTAATTCCAATGTAATATTTTCATCTAAGGAAGATACCTGTATTTTACTTCCTACCCTCAGACTATTTTCTGCGGCCAAATTTTTCTCAATTACAGCTACATTTTTACCTACATCATTTTTTGTAATTCCTCTACCTTGTATAATTTTACTATCACCGTCTTTAAAATCAGATAAAAGACTTGTAGCTATAGTACCTGAAAAAGAAATCTCTGGCATAGTAATAACATTACTGCCTCCCATTTTAAACATATCTCTTGGTCTTTTTTCACCTTCTTCAGAAGTAGTATTATCACTACTTTCTTCACTCTTTACATATTCAAAATTTTTAGCAATTCCAAAGGATGAAGAAGTATAATTATACTGGATTACATGTTTATTATCTTTCAAAATATCTGCAATATCTGTAGTTAAAGACGCTTTAGTAGTTGTTTTATCCTTATTTTCTCTTTTTTGCTCCATAAACTTTTGTTCATTAATTTTTAGTGTTACATCACTACCTAATTTTTCTCTAGCTAATTCTATAGATTTTTTTGTTGCAGTTTGTATAGCCAATCCAACTAACACCATATTAGCTATTATTAAAAGCACAACAAATAATATTAAAGATTTTATTTTCTTTTTTGATATGCTTAATAATGCTCTTTTAAAAAAATTCATATTGTATAACCTCCTATAATTTTCTTACAAAGGTTATTCTAATAAAATTTTATGTGTTTTTTGTGAAGTTAATTTGTTTTTTATATAAAAAATACTATAGTAATATTGTATTTCATTAGATTAACAGTTGAAAAAATTTATAATTCATATAATTTACTATAATGTTTGTATTATTACAAATAAATGAACCACTCTTTATAATTAAGTTTATATTATAAAGAGTGGTTTTTATATTATCATTTAAATATTTATATGTAATATCAACAATATAAAATAATATTATTACTCAGCACTTCTGTCTCCAAATTGTGCATTATAAAGTTGCCTATAATATCCATTTTCATTAAGTAATTCTATGTGCGTTCCTTGCTCTACTATATTTCCATCTTTCATTACTAATATTAAATCTGCATTTTTAATTGTAGATAGTCTATGAGCAATTACAAAGGATGTTCTCCCTTTCATAATTTTTTCATAGCATCTTGAAGCTTTTGTTCTAATCTCGTATCTACAGAGCTAGTAGCTTCATCTAAAATCATTATAGGAGGATCACAAAGAATAGATCTGGATATAGTCAAAAGCTGTTTTTCTCCTTGAGATATATTATTTGCTTCTTCATTAAGTACCATATTATAGCCTTCAGGAAGGGTAGTTATAAAATGATGGACATTTGCTATCTTAGCTGCATTTATAATTTCTTCTTCTGTAGCTCCATCTTTCCCATAAGCTATATTTTCTTTGATAGTTCCATTAAAAAGCCAAGTGTCTTGAAGAACCATTCCAAATTTTGCTCTTAAATCATCCCGCTTCATATGTCTAATATCTATACCATCTATTTTGATAGAACCACCAGTTACATCATAAAATCTCATAAGTAAATTAATCAATGTAGTTTTTCCCGCCCCTGTAGGTCCTACTATGGCTACCATCTGACCGCTTTTTACTTTTACATTCAAATCATGAAGTAATGGCGTTCCTTTTGTATAAGAAAATTCTACATTTTCAAAAGATACATTACCATAAACCTCTTTGTTTACTTTTGTTAATTCCAGTTCTTTAGATTCTTCCTCTTCATTTAAAAATTCAAAAACTCTGTGTATTGCTGCTATAGAAGACTGTATTGCTGAGGATAGCTGAGTAATTTGTGACATTGGTTGGTTTACCTGCCATATATATCGTATAAAAGCCTGAAGCTGCCCTACAGTAATAGTACCTGTTATAGCATAAAATGCACCTGTTATAGCTACACATCCAATTCCAATATAAGTTATAAAAGACACTAGAGGTGACATTAAACCACTAATAAATTGAGCTTTAAATCCATTTTCACATAAATTTTCATTGGCATCCATAAATTCCTTTAATGCATCTTTTTCTTTACCAAATAATTTAATTTCATTAAATCCTGTAAACTTCTCTTGAACAATTCCATTTAAATGCCCTAATGCATTTTGTTGCTTTTGAAATATTGGTTGTGGCTTTTTTACGATTACTTTCGATATAATAATTGAAATTGCTATAATTGCCACTGAAGATAAAGCCATTATCCATTGAATCTTGAACATCATAAATACTGCAAGGCTCAATCCTAAAATAGCATTTAAAATTTGAGCAAAACTTTGTTGGAGTGCATTAGAAATAGTTTCTACATCATTAGATGCACGACTTAAAATATCACCTATGGCATTTTTATCAAAATATGCTATAGGAAGCTTCCTAATTTTACCTTCTACATCATTTCTTAAATCCAGCATGGCACTTTGTATTGCATCTGTTAATAAAAATTGATACGCACAATTACTTAAAGCTCCTGTAGCATAAACACAAATTAAAGTTAAAATAATTTTATTGATTCTTATAAAATTTATACTTTTCCTCTTTATAACATCAGAAAATAATTGAGTAGTAATCATTCCCTCTAAAGTGGGACTTAATGCAATTAAGCATGAAGCTACAATAATTAATAATATTGCTAAGATAATTTTCACCTTATATTTATTTAAATATGGAATCAAACGCTTAATACCAGTGTTTTCATTTTTCATCGTTTTAATTCCTCCTTTGACATTTGGCTAGCTGCTATCTCATAATAAACTTTACAGTCTTTCAATAACTGATTATGAGTTCCTATACCAACCACTTTTCCTTCGTTTAATACAATAATTTTAGTAGAATCTATAATAGATGATACCTTTTGAGCAACAATCAATGTAATAGCTTCTTTAGTTTCATATTTTAGTTTATTTCTCAATTTAGCATCTGTTTTAGAATCCAATGCTGAAAAGGAATCATCAAATATATATATATCTGGCTTTCTTACAATAGCTCTTGCAATACTTAATCTCTGTTTTTGTCCGCCAGATACATTACTTCCGCCCTCTTCTATCATTTCATCAAACTTACCTGGCTTATCTTTAATAAAATCATAAGCTTGAGCAACTTTTACGCTATGTTCTATTTCAGAATGTACTGCATCATGTTTTCCATATCTAATATTTTTATTTATACTTCCAGAAAAAAGCAATGCTTTTTGTGGAATAAAACCGATTTTTTTACGCAATGATATTAAGTCATATTTTCTAACATCTACCCCATCTACTTTAATGCTACCTTCAGTAACATCATAAAATCTTGGAATAAGATTTACTAATGTACTTTTTCCACTTCCTGTACTTCCAATAAAAGCAATTTTCTCTCCTTTTTTCGCTTTAAAACTTATGTCTTGTAAAACAGGCACCTCACCATCAGGGTATTGAAAACTTACATGATCGAATTCTAATGTTCCATCTTCTTCTCCTTTTGTTACTGGATTTTCTGGATTCTTAATAGTAGGCTCTTCCTCTAATAATTCTAGGATACGTCTAGCACTAATTTCTGCACGAGGATACATAACAAATATCATAGAAAATAACATCATAGAAAACATAGCATGAAACATGTATTCTTGAAAAGCCACTAATTTCCCAACTTGTAGTGTTCCCATATCAATCATTTTGCTAGACAATATAAATACAACTACAATAGCAAGGTTTAGTAATAAGAAAAAAGCTGGCTGCGCAACAGACATTAGCTTAAACAACTTTTTAGCATTATATGCATAATCCTCATTTGCTTCACAAAACCTATGTGTTTCATAGTCGTCTTTTCTAAAGGCACGAATAACTCTAACACCAGTCAAGTTCTCCCTTATAATTCGGTTTAATTTGTCCATTCCTTTTTGTTGTCTAGTACTAATTGGATTACTAGTTTTAGCAATGAGGTATACCCCAAAACATATAATAGGAATACATCCCCCAATTACCATAGATAATGTAAGACTTGTCTTTATAACCATAAACATACTTATTAAAATCATTATAGGCGTTAACAATGCCATTCTTAAAAGAACATTAATAAACTGCATAAGAATAAATGCATCATTAGTAGTTCTAGTAATCATACTGGATACACCAAATTTATTATACTCTTTATGGGAAAATTCCTGAGCCTTTTTAAAGATATCATTTCTAATATCTCTTGTAATTGATGTACTTACTTTAGAACTACAATAAGCTAATACAATATTTCCAATGCCACCTATAATTGCTACAATTAAAATAATAATGCCTAATTTATAAATATAAGCTTTATCTTTTAAAACAATACCTCGATCTATAATGTTAGAAACAATTGTAGGAATTCCAAGCTCTGCTACAGCAAATCCGAACACAGCTAAAATATTAAAAAATAAATATAGCTTATACTTTTTTAAATACTGTAAAATTAACTTCATATTTAACCTCTTTTCTGCCACTGTTTTTTATATAACCCATTCTTGATTTCCCCATCAATATATATTATGATAAACTATAATGTTACATTATAGTCAAGAGGAGACTTAAAAATAATGCAAGAAAAATATTTCACTACTGGAGAATTTGCCAAAATGTGTAATGTTGAAAAACATATTTTGTTTTACTATGATGATATTGGTCTGTTTAAGCCAGCCATTATTAAGAAAAATGGTTATCGTTATTACTCATACCATCAATATTTTACACTTTCTGTTATATTGAACTTAAAAAAAATTGGAATGTCTTTAAAAGATATAAAAATCTATCTTAAAAAGCGCAATCCATCTATCTTCTTAGATTTATTAGAAGAAAAAAGTAAAGAAGTAGCTGAAAAAATAAGATATTTTGAAGATATACAAAAAATGATTTATAGCATGAAAACTATGACCATAGAAGGTATAAATAGTAACAATAAAATTTATTTAGAAAAACTGCCTCAAGAAATTATTCTCCCATCAGACAATATGGAAAATTCAACAAATAAAAGTTTTGCTAGCTTTATGCAAGAGTATATTGAATTCTGTAAAAATCTTGGTATTACGGTACAAGAATCTGTAGGTGGTGTCATACCTGTAGAAAACCTTAAAAAAAACAATTTTTCAAACCTTTCTTATTTATATATAAAAACCAACTCCAACATACCAGGTAAAACAATAGTTAGAAAATCAGGGATTTATCTTTGTGGATACTTTGAAGGTTTTTATGACGATTTATGCTATGGCTATGAAAAACTATTAAACTATGCAAATGAACATAAAATTATTTTAGGAGATTATTCCTTTGAGGAATACTTAATTTCTGATATTTCAGAAAAAGAACCTAAACATTATGTTACCAAATTAATGATAGAAACTTTAGAAAATCACTGTGACTTAACATAATATACTTATCTACTATATGTTAAGTCATTTATTTTTCTACTTTTTTATTATAATATAGATATCTTTTATGCTTATTATTTTCTTTTAGCAAATTTATTTTGATTTCTAAAGTACATAAATATTATTTATTCTTATATTAATGTAACTAAAATTCTGTTATTTTTTATAACTATTGATACAACATTTCTAACATATATTTTTTAATTCCTCATATTTTTCACTCCTTAATTTAATTATCAAATAATAAATAAAAGTTATAAAATTTTATATTTACATTAAAATAATAATATTCAAAAATAGCTTTTCTTTCCACTAAAATTTATAAAATAGAATTCTTAGAAATTTTAACTTATTAAAGTTTGTTATGCTTTAATAAAAATGCCTATCATATAAGAT
>NZ_MRAE01000052.1 GCF_002008345.1 Clostridium tepidum | reverse complement strand
GTATATAAAACAGTATATAATATTTTAAATTTATTTATATATTCAGTTTAAATATAAAATAAATAAAGGTAATAAATTTAATATTTAATAATATAAGTCCTTGCTAAAATTTAATAGTTAGGACTTATATTAAATTTTGGTTATAAATTAATAAAATTAATATTTTGTAATTATTATATTTATAATATAATAAAATAAATAGATTTTAAGTTTCAAAGAGAGTTTTTAATTCTATTAAAGCATAGAAACTTTTAGCTATGGGTGATGGTACTAAATATTTACTTTTTCCTTTAAAAGAGAATAGCATTAGAAGAGAAAGATATAAAGTAAGTTAAGAAAAATTTCATGTGTCAATATACAAAAGGAGAAAATGTAGAATATGAAGTTTATTGGTTACAGAACATTGAAAACAGCAATTGGGGCTACAATATCTATGAGTATTGCATCAGCTTTAGGACTTAAATATTCAGTATCTGCTGGTATAATTACTGTTTTAAGTATTCAAAATACAAAAAGAAAATCTTTAGATGTGGCTATTCAAAGAATGCTAGCATGTTTATTAGCTTTGGCTATATCTTCAATTTTATTTACTATATTAGGTCATAATGCTATAGTTTTTGGATTATTTTTACTTGTATTTATACCTTTAGCAGTTAAATTTAACTTACAAGAAGGAATTGTAGTAAATTCTGTATTAGTTACACACATATTATTAGAAAATAGTGTAAGTATGAATTTATTTTTAAATGAAATTTCATTAATGTTAATAGGAGCAGGAGTAGCCTTGTTATTAAATTTGTATATCCCAAGTATAGAGAAAGAAATAAAAGAAGATCAAGTTTATATAGAAGAGCATATGAAAGAAATACTTATTCAAATGTCTATAGCTTTAAGAAAACTCTCAGTTTCACTTAGGGAAGATGAATTATTTAATAATTTGGAAAAAAGACTAATTAAGGCTAAAAAAAGAGCATATATAAATTTAAACAACTATTTTCTTTTAGATGTAAGTTATTATTTAGCTTATATGGAGATGAGAATGCAACAATTTGAAACATTAAAAAGAATGAGACAACATTTTAATAAGTTTTTTATGACCTATGAACAAACAGAAATGATTGCAGATTTTACAAAAAAGGTGGCAGATTCTCTTCATGAAGAAAATACAGGAGAAGGTTTAATTCTAGATTTAGAAAATTTAAGAGAAAGTTTTAAAAAGATGAATTTGCCTAATACTAGAGAAGAATTTGAAAATAGGGCTTTACTTTTTCAATTCTTAAATGACATAGAACAATTTTTAATTATTAAAAATGAATTTAAAAAAACTATAACAGAGTGTAATATAAAAGAATGCAAAATTAAATCATGATATTCTTAGAAAAATTTAAAGACATAGTAATTTAATTAACATATGTTTATAATACAAATTGTGATAGGTTTAAAATTATATAAATAATAAAAGGGTGCTAAAGTGTAAATGGAACTTTAGCACTATTTTATTTCGTACTCATATAATATCGTAAAGAGATTAATATATAAGGTGGAGTTATGGAAAAACAAGAATATTTTATAGAGCTTAATAATAAAGCAGAAAAGATGCTTAGAAAAGGTGAATTTTTAGGAAGTGGACATAATGGTATAGTATATTTATTACCAGATAAAAAGGTAATAAAAGTTTTTAAAGAAAAAAAGGTGTGCAAAAAAGAAAGAGAAATTTTACAAAGAACTAATAATAGTAAATACTTTCCGAAAGTATATGATTATGGAGATTATTTTATACTAAGAGAGTACATAAGGGGAAAAAGATTGGATCACTATATAAAGCAAAATGGGATAAACAAGAGATTAACTCACAATATAATTAAGCTTATAAAAGAATTTGAAAGATTAAAATTTAAAAAATTAGATATAAGATGTAAAGATATCTATGTAGATAAAAAGTATAAGTTAAGAATAATAGATCCTAAAAATAATTATTCTAAAACTGTTGTATATCCAAGACATTTAATGAAAGGTTTAAATAAACTTGGTGTATTAGATGAATTTTTACTTCAAGTTAAAAAGGAAAATCCAAAATATTATGAGGTGTGGAATACTAGAATGAAAGACTACTTAGAAAAAGGAATAAAATAAAAACTATTAAAAATGAAGTCATACTACCACTTGTGGTTTAAAAATAAGGGTATGTGGTGTAAAAGGTATTCGAAAAAACTTTAGAACTTCTTAGCGAATTGAGCTACCTTTTTAACCACATATCCGTTTTTTTCCACCAGGCAAGGACATAACTCCATTACATACTTTTCTTATTTTCTTTTATTTCCCGGGCAAGATTTTCTAAATATTCTTGTCTTTCCATTTTGAATAACAGTTCTTCCTCAACTTTATCCTTTTCTTTTAAAATATTTTCAAGTTTCATAAAATCAGATGCATTAACTTCTACTTCCTCTTCTAATTTAGATAATCTTTCTTCTAGCTTTTCTATATCTTTGTCTATATTTTCATATTCAAGTTTTTCTTTATAAGAGAATTTTAATTTTGGAGAATTTTCTTTTTTATTATTACTTTCTTTTGAAACTTTATTTTTCTTTTCCTGTTTTAAACTTATATTTGTGATTTCTTTTTTTCTATTGATGAAGTCTGAGTAATTTCCAATATATTTAGATATTTTTCCGTTGCCTTCAAAGTGAAATATTTTATTGCAAGTTCTATCTAAAAAGTATCTATCATGGGATACGGATATAACAGGACCGTTAAATTCATCAATATAATTTTCTAAAACCTTTAATGTATCAATATCTAAATCGTTAGTTGGCTCATCTAATATAAGTACATTAGGAGCAGTCATTAGCACTTTTAAAAGATATAGTCTTCTTTTTTCTCCACCAGATAATTTTGAAATATAACACCATTGCATATCATCTGTGAAGAGAAACTTTTCCATCATTTGTGAAGCACTTATTTTGACCCCATCCGCTGTAGTTATAAATTCTGCTGTTTCTCTTATATATTCTATAGCTCTTAAATTTGGGTTCATATCTTCTGATTGCTGCGAAAAATATGCGATGTTTACTGTAGTACCTATATCAATAGAACCACTATCTGGATTTATTTTGTTTGTAATAATGTTTAAAAGGGTAGATTTACCCATTCCATTGTTCCCAACTATACCAATGCGATCATTTCTAAGTAAAATATAACTAAAGTCTTTTATTAAAGTTTTTTCTTCAAATTTTTTATTTAGATTTTCTATATTAATTATTTTTTTACCTAATCGTGAATGAGCTACAGATATATCAATATCATCACTATCATGGTTGTAATTACTTTCTTTTAACTTTTCAAATCTTTTTATTCTTGCCTTTTGTTTTGTTCCCCTTGCTTGGACACCTGCTCTAATCCATTCTAATTCTTTTTTATAAAGACTTTGTCTTTTTTCTTCTAAAGAATTTTCTAAGGCTTTTCTTTCAGCTTTTTTTTCTACAAATTGTGAATAATTACAATTATATGTGTACATGGTTCCATAATCTAATTCTAAAGTTTTGTTAACAACTCTATCTAGAAAATATCTATCATGAGTTACCATTAAAAGTGCACCTTTTCTACTCTGAAGATAATTTTCAAGCCAATCTATAGTATCATTATCCATATGGTTTGTTGGCTCATCTAATACTAGTAAATCACATGGAGATATTAGGGCGCTGCATAATGCAATTCTTTTTTTCTGACCACCAGAAAGTTCTTTTATTTTTTTATCAAAGTCCGTTACATTAAGTTTAGTAAGAATAGTTTTAACTTTACTTTCAAGATCCCAAGCGTCTAAAGAGTCCATTTCATTGGTTAATGATAATAAATAATTTTGAAGTTTTTCATCTTTAGGATTTTTAGAAATAAGGTCTAAAGTTTTTTCATATTTACCTATTACAGATATTATTTTAGAATTACCTTTAAATACTTGTTCTACTACTGTAGCATTAGGATCTAAGTTTGGATTTTGATCTAAATATTCAATAGTAACTCCTTTAGGAATAGTAATTGTACCACTATCAGGAGTATCTTTACCAGTAATGATTCTTAAAAGGGAAGATTTACCCGTACCATTAACTCCTATTAACCCTATTTTATCTTCATCGCTTATAGTAAAAGAAACTTTCTTAAACAAAGTTTTTTCACCATAGCTTTTGCATATATTTTCAACAGTTGATATAATCATTAAAATCATCCTTTTGTTAATTAAATTTATACTCTATGATGTATATTTTATTATAAAAAACCATTATAGTAAAATATTAAAGAATATATTGTATAAATATTTATAAAACTGTTTTTTATTTTCAAGATAGTAAAATTGCAAAATTTTGCACAGTTAAAATATCAATAACTTAAAATGGTTTAATAAACTATTTTAAGTTGTAAATAAAATTGTATAAAAAATAACAAATTAATCAAGGGGAAAAAATAAAAATATTTTCTTTATATAATTCTAAAAAGAACTAGATATATGGATGTAATATATATATAAATTTAATTTGTATAAACAATTTGTAAAATTATAAATTGTATGTTAATATGTAGATATGGAAATTTTAACTTAGAATGGTTAAAAGTTTATCATTTTTATATTAAATTAAGCATATACATTATAAAAAATATTGTGAGAATATTTTGAAAATTGAACAATATCCTTAAAAACAAATTTTGTGTTAAAATATAAAAAAACCACTATCAAGTAATTAATTTGTTTAAAATTGATTAATATACTTGAAAAATTTATAAAAATACTTAAAATTTTAAGCTTTATATAAAATCAAGGAGGAAAGATTTTATGTCAGATTTAAAAACTATAACAGAACAAGAAATTGAAATTAAGGAGGTGACAAATAAAAATCTTAAGCCCGTAATTGGAAAAGAAGGTTTTATATGTTTGGTATTATTTTTGGGGTTTTTTATAATACTTGGTAGTAAAATGGGAACAGTTAATATGTTTAATACTTTAATGAAAACAGGATATCAACTGCTTATGGAGACTGTTTTCTATATTATGGCTATAGCTGTTTTAGCAGGAGCTATAGCAGGATTATTATCTGAATTTGGAGTTATTTCTTTAGTAAATAAAGCACTATCTCCATTGATGAAACCTTTATATAAATTGCCAGGAGCTGCAGCACTAGGAGTAGTTACAACTTATTTGTCAGACAATCCTGCAATTATAAGTTTGGCTAAAGATAAAGGATTTTTAAAGTATTTTAAAAAATATCAAGTACCAGCTTTGACTAATTTAGGAACTTCTTTTGGAATGGGATTAATTTTAACTACATTTATGATTGCACAAAAATCTCCTATAGGAGAAAATTTTGTACAAGCTGCCATAATAGGAGATATAGGTGCCGTTATAGGTAGTATTGTAAGTGTTAGATTGATGGTTAGGCATACTAGAAAATTCTATGGAGAACATGCAGATGATATGGTTTATGAAAGTGATGAGGGTGGTTATGATTCCTTAAAATATAGAGAAGTTAGAGAAGGTGGTGTAGGCGCAAGATTACTTGAATCTTTATTAGAAGGCGGTAAATCAGGCGTTGAACTTGGACTAGCTATAATTCCAGGTGTAGTTATAATTTGTACTTTAGTTTTAATGTTAACTAATGGACCATCACCAAAAGGATATACAGGTGCTGCTTATGAAGGTGTAGCATTTTTCCCTTGGATAGGAGATAAATTAAGTTTTATTTTGAATCCATTATTTGGTTTTAAACATCCAGAAGCAATAGCTTTTCCAATAACTTCACTAGGAGCTGTTGGTGCAGCTATGAGTTTAGTTCCTCAATTTTTATCAAAGAATTTAATTGGAGCTAATGAAATTGCAGTATTTACAGCTATGGGTATGTGCTGGAGTGGATACTTAAGTACTCATATAGCTATGATGGATAGTTTAAATTGCAGAAAGTTAACAGGTAAGGCTATATTAAGTCATACTGTGGGAGGATTAGTAGCAGGAGTGTCAGCTCATATAATTTATATGTTAATTAGTATTGTTTAGTAAACTAAAAAAGAAAAGTTGTTAAAATAGATTTAATTTTAATTATGTAAATATAAATAATATGTAAATACAAATAACACATTTATAAGCAATTCATTTTGTTAAGAAGTTCTAAATTTGTCTTCATTAAAAATTTACTACTTATATAGAGGTGCCGTACTATCTTTTTTATCGGTTCTTTATGTCTGATAGAAATTAGGTAAATTTTTAATTGCGTCAAATAAAGAACTACTAAAACTTGCTTATGATGCTTACTATATATTATTTATGTTTACTTTATTAAAATTAAATCTATTTTTGTGTGAGAATAACCCAGTAATATACTAACACCAATGTTGTGTATTTAGTTATATATATTTTTGGTTTAGTAAAGTTTATTAATAACAATTTTAGTGTTAATATGCTTATAAGTACCATATGTTTTGGCACTTATGAGTTTTATTTAGTAAGGAGAATTAAGATGAACATACAAATATTTGGAACTAAGAAATGTTTTGATACAAAAAAGGCTGAAAGATATTTTAAAGAAAGAAAAATAAAATATCAATTTATAGATTTAAATATAAAGGGGTTGAGTAAAGGAGAACTTCAAAGTGTAAAATCTTCTGTAGGATTAAATGCACTTATAAATAAAGATAGTAAGGAATATAAAAAAAGTAATATAGGGAGTATTAGAACAGATAGTGTGAAAGAAGAGTTACTTTTAAATAATCCTAAATTATATAAAACTCCTATAGTACGTAATGGAAGAAAAGCCACAATAGGATATGAACCAGAAATTTGGAAAGAATGGCAATTAAGTGATGTTAAATAGATGGTGAAATATCTAACAATTTTTCATATGACTTTTCAATAAGAGAAGTAGTAAAAGAGCTATGTAAGAAATATGTATATGAAAAAATAGCTTTTAAATAATTACTCATATATATTATTATTGTTAAAATTTTAATTTACATAAAAAAACTTGAAAAAATGAAAACGATATGTTACCATATGAATAGATTAAGTTATAAAGTTTTACAAGATTTAATTGATTAAAAATAAAATAATTTTAGGCAGAGATATTGAGAGCCTTAATTTAAAATGGGATTATTCTACTCATTTTAAATTAAGGCTCTTTTGATTTATAAGGAGGAATAAGTAATATGTTTGATGTTACAATTATAGGTTCAGGGGTTACAGGAGCAGCTATAGCTAGAGAGTTATCTAAATACAATTTAAAAACTTGTGTTATAGAGAAAGAGATAGATGTAGCTAGTGGAACAAGTAAAGCTAATAGTGGTATTGTACATGCTGGTGAAGATCCAATACCAGGAACTCTAAAAGCTAAGATGAATGTTATAGGAAATGCAATGTTCGACAAATTACAAGAAGAAATAGATTTCCCATTTAAAAGAAATGAATCTTTGGTTTTATGTTTTGATGAAAAGGATATTGGAAAGCTAGAAGAATTAAGACAAAGAGGGTTAAAAAATGGTGTTCCAGATACAATGGAAATATTAAATAGAGAAGAAGCTTTAAAGTTAGAACCTAACTTATCAGAACATGTAGTGGCTGTTCTTAGACTTCCTACAGGAGGTATAGTATCTCCTTATGAATTTAATATAGCTCTTGCAGAATCAGCAGCTATGAATGGTGTAGAGTTTAAATTTGAAACTGAAGTAACTAATATAGAAAAAAAAGAAAATGGATATGTGTTAAAAACTAATAAAGGTGATATAGAAACTAGAGTTGTAGTAAATGCAGCTGGAGTTTTTGGAGATAAAATAAATAATATGGTTAGTGAAAAGAAATACCATATAATCCCAAGGAAGGGAGAGTATTTATTATTTGACAAAATTGTAGGTGACATGGTTCAAAGAACTATATTCCAGCTTCCAACAAAGATGGGAAAAGGAGTATTAGTTACTCCAACAGCAGATGGTAATTTACTTTTAGGACCAACTTCTGTAGATGTAGAAGAAAAGGATGATTTTGGAACTACAAGAGCAGGTTTAGATACAGTAGCAGAAAAAGCTAAGTTAAGTATAAAAGAAATACCAATGAGACAAGTTATAACATCCTTTGCAGGTCTTAGAGCTCATGAACAAAATGGTGACTTTATAATAGGAGAAGCAGAAGATGCTAAAAATTTCATAAATGCTATAGGAATAGAATCACCTGGCTTAACTAGTGCACCAGCTATAGGTGAGTATGTAAGAAAAATTATAGTTGAAAAATTAAATCCAGAAGAAAATAAAAACTTTAATCCAATTAGAAAAGATATACCTAAATTTAGAGAAATGACAAATGAAGAAAGAAAAGAAGTGATAAAAGAAAATCCTCATTATGGAAAAATAGTCTGTAGATGTGAAGTAGTAACTGAAGGAGAAATAAGAGAGGCTATAAAAAGAGGAGCTAAAACTGTAGATGGAGTAAAAAGAAGAACAAGAGCAGGTATGGGAAGATGCCAATCAGGATTTTGCTCTAACAGAATAGTTGAGATTTTAGCAGAAGAGCTAGGCATAAAAAGAAATGAAGTCACTAAGTTTGGAGGAAATTCAAAAATATTATATTAAAAAAGTGATTTAAATTAATGAGGTAATTTTAAGTAAATGCATTGGAGGGCGTAATATGCAACAATATGATGTAGTTATAATTGGTGGAGGCCCAGCAGGTCTTGCTGCTGCTATAAAGGCTAAAGAAGAAGGCGTAGATAGTATATTAATATTAGAAAGAGATAAAAGATTAGGTGGAATATTAAATCAGTGTATTCATAATGGATTTGGACTTCATACTTTTAAAGAAGAACTTACAGGACCAGAGTATGCTCAAAGATTTGTAGATAAAGTAGAAGAAATGAAAATACCATATAAATTAAATACTATGGTAATTGATATGAATAAAGATAAAATTATAACAGCGGTTAACGAGGAAGATGGATTAATAGAAATTCAAGCTAAGTCTATAGTATTAGCTATGGGATGTAGAGAAAGATCAAGAGGAGCTATAAATATTCCAGGTACAAGATGTTCTGGTATATATTCAGCAGGAACAGCACAAAAATTTGTAAACATAGAAGGTGAAATGCCAGGAAAAGAAGTTGTTATTTTAGGATCTGGAGATATAGGACTTATAATGGCTAGAAGAATGACTTTGGAAGGCGCTAAAGTAAAAGCAGTAGTAGAACTTATGCCTTATTCTGGAGGATTAAAAAGAAATATAGTTCAATGTTTAGATGACTTTGGTATTCCTTTAAAATTGGCTCATACTGTAACTAAGATAGAAGGAAAAGAAAGGCTGGAAGCTGTTACTATAGCAAAAGTAGACGAAAATTTAAAGCCTATAAAAGGAACAGAAGAACATATAAAATGTGATACATTACTTTTATCTGTTGGATTACTTCCAGAAAATGATTTATCAAGAAAAGCAGATGTTAAATTAGGAGTAACTGGCGGACCTGAGGTAGATGAAACAATGCAAACTAATATAGAAGGAGTATTTGCTTGTGGTAATGTTCTTCACGTACATGATTTGGTAGATTTCGTAACAGAGGAAAGTTATAATGCAGGAAAGAATGCTGCAGATTATGTAAAAGGTAAAAAAGTAGAAGGTGAAAAAATAGAATTAGTTGCAGAAAATGGTGTAGGATATACAGTGCCAAAAGTAATACACAAAAATAATGTGGAAAATGCAGTAGATATTAGATTTAGAGTAAGAAATGTATTTAAAGATAGTTTCATATCTGTATATTTTGATGATGAAAGAGTAGTTCATAAAAAGAAAAAAGTTATAGCTCCAGGTGAGATGGAAACAGTAAAACTAACTAAAGATATGTTTGAAAAACATTTAGATTGCAAAAAAATTACTGTTAAAGTGGAAGGTGAATAATTATGGCTATAAGAGAATTAATATGTATAGGGTGTCCACTAGGATGCAATTTAGAAGTAGAAATTGAAGATAAAAAAGTAAAGTCAGTTAAAGGAAATACTTGCCCTAGGGGTAAAATATACGCAGAAAAAGAGTGCACAAATCCTACAAGAATACTAACTATATCTGTTAATGTAGAAAATGGAGAAGAAGATGTAGTCTGTGTTAAAACAGAAAAAGATATTCCAAAGGATAAACTAATGGAATGCGTAAAAATATTAAAGAATACAACTGTAAAAGCACCTTTAAAAATAGGAGATGTAATAGTAGAAAATATAGCAAATACAGGAGTAAATGTTATAGCTACAAAGTGTTTGAATTCTAAAAATTAAATTTATGAATATGATTTAAATAAGGGATAGTTAGCTTAATCTAGCTATCCTTTAGGCAATTCATATAAATATTAATATAGAAAGAGGTAATGACACAATGCTAAAAAATTTATTTCGACCAGCCCCACATATAGAAAGATTACCAAAAGATAAAATTGATTCAACTTACAAAAGATATCGTTTACAGGTATTTATAAGTATCTATATAGGATATATGACCTATTATTTCGTAAGAAGTAATTTTTCTTTGGCAAAGGTTTATTTACTTCAACATGGATTCACTAAAACACAGTTAGGTTTTGTTGCATCAGCTCTTGGACTTGCTTATGGAATAAGTAAATTTATAATGGGGAATTTATCAGATAGATCCAATCCTAGATATTTTTTAGCTACAGGATTAATTTTATCTGGTGTTGTAAACCTATTCTTCCCTATTACTAAAAGCATTACAGTGATGTTTATATTAATGCTTTTAAATGGATGGTTTCAAGGTATGGGATGGCCACCTTGTGGAAGAACTATGACTCATTGGTTCTCAGATAAAGAGCGTGGAGTAAAAATGTCAATATGGAATACAGCGCATAACATAGGTGGAGGTTTTATTGCTACAATAGTTCTAATAGGAGTATCTATGTTTGGAAGTTGGAAGGGAGCATTTTTCCTACCAGCTATAATCGCAATTATAGTTGGATTTTTATTTATAATATTTGCAAAAGATACCCCTCAATCAGTAGGATTGCCACCAATAGAAGAGTATAAAAATGATTATCCACAAATAAAAGTAGAAGATAGAGAAAAGGAATTATCAGGAAAGGAAATATTGTTCAAATATGTTTTAAATAATAAATATTTATGGTATATAGCTATTGCTAATATTTTTGTATACCTTGTTAGATATGGAGTTATAAACTGGGTACCTACTTATTTAAAAGAGGTTAAACATTTTAATCCTCAGGATTCATCTTTAGCTTTTGCTTTATTTGAATATGCAGCAATACCAGGAACTATATTTGTTGGATGGTTAAGTGATAAAGTTTTTCATGGAAGACGTGCTCCTGTTGGAGTTTTCTGTATGATAGGTGTGACTATAGCAACTTATGTATATTGGAAAAGTAATAGTGCATTAGCAATAAATTGTGCATTATCTTCTATAGGAGCTTTAATATATGGACCAGTTATGCTTATAGGTGTAAGCGCATTAGATTTGGTTCCTAAGAAAGCAGCAGGTACTGCAGCTGGATTCACAGGGTTATTTGGATACATGGGCGGACAAGTGTTAGCAGAAATAGCAATGGGAGCAGTTGTTGATAAATTTAGTTGGAATGGAGGATTTATTTTATTAATGATATCTTCTATATTAGCAATAGTATTTTTATCATTTACTTGGAATGTTCATGATAGATCAGAAGATGCTGTAGCTTAGAAATATAATTTGTTTAAGAAAGTATTTATTTTACTTGACAATAATAATAAAGATGGAATATAATATATTATAATTTTAGAATATAATATTTAATTCTTTGAAGAGAAGAGTACTTTTTAATGAAGTTTAAAGCGAGCAGGGTTTGGTGTAAGCCTGTAACTAGTTAAAAAGGAAAAGAGTCTCGGAGAAGCTTACTAAGAAAGGTTATTGTGTGTTTATTTTTATAAAAAACATATATTCCATATGTAAGCCGTTGACTGCGTTAAAGTTTTAAGAGGACTTAATAATATAAATATATTATAGTTAATATAATTATAAATAAGATTTAAAATAGTTTTTTATGATTATATTAAAGATATTTGTATTATTTAGTCAACTAGAGTGGTACCGCGGATAATCCGTCTCTGTTTTTGCAGAGACGGTTTTTTATATGCATTGATTAATTTTTTATGAAAATCAATACTTTTTTAAAGTTACCAATACTATTATTATTTATAGTGAATAATAACTATAAATTAATACACTTATATTATAGTAAATAACTATAAAAATATTGCTAAATCAATAAAATGATTTTATATACTAAAATTTTATAATAAAACTTAAATATAAAAACTTGGAGGTAGAAACCATGGATTACAAAAAGCTAGTAGCTGAAAGAATAAAAGAAAATACAGAATTAGAAATTGATTTAATAGAAAAACTTATAGAGATTCCACCAAAACCAGAAATGGGAGATTATGCATTCCCATGCTTCCAATTAGCTAAAACTTTTAGAAAAGCACCAAATTTAATAGCAGAAGAGTTAAAAGAAAAAATAAATAAAGAAGGTTTTGAAAAGGTAGTAACTGTAGGACCTTATTTAAATTTCTTTGTAGACAAAACTGTATTAATAAAAGATGTTTTGGAAAAAGTTTTAAAGGAAAAAGAAAAATATGGTTCTTCTAAAGTAGGAGAAGGAAAAAATGTAGTAGTTGAATATTCATCACCAAATATCGCGAAACCATTCCATATAGGACACTTATTTACTACTGCTATAGGTAATGCATTGTATAAAATATTATCTTTCCAAGGTTTTAATTGTATAGGAATTAACCATTTAGGAGATTGGGGAACACAATTTGGTAAGCTTATTTCTGCATATAGAAGATGGGTAGATGAAGAAGCACTAGAAAAAGATGCTATAGGAGAACTTTTAAGAATATATGTTAAATTCCATGAAGAAGCAGAAAAAGATCCTGAGCTGGAAAAAGAAGCTAGACTAAACTTTAAAAGACTAGAAGAGGGTTCAGAAGAAGAAACTGAATTATGGAATAGATTTAAAGATTTAAGTTTAAAAGAATTTAATAAAGTTTATGATATGCTTGGAATAAAATTTGATTCTCTTGCAGGGGAAAGTTTCTATAGTGATAAAATGGATGCAGTAGTTCAAGAAATAGAGGATAAAGGCTTATTAGTAGATAGTAATGGTGCAAAAGTAGTTATGCTTGATGAATATAATATACCACCTTGCATGATTAAAAAATCTGATGGAGCAACTATTTATGCTACTCGTGATTTAGCAGCAGCTATATACAGAAAGAAAACTTATGATTTCTATAAATGTATATATGTAGTTGGAACTCCACAAGCATTACATTTTAAACAAGTATTTACTACTTTAAAACTTATGGGGCATGATTGGGCAGACGATTGTAAACATGTAGGCTTTGGTCTTGTTAAATTGGCAAATAAAAAGTTATCTACAAGAAATGGAGATGTTGTATTCTTAGAAGATTTATTAAATCAATCTGTAGAAGAAGCATTAAAAGTTATAAATGATAAAAATCCTAATTTAAAAAATAAAGAAGATACAGCTAGAAAACTTGGTATAGGTGCAGTTGTATTTACTTATTTAAAAAATAATAGGGAAAGAGATATTGTATTTGATTGGAAAGAAATTTTATCCTTTGATGGAGAAACAGGTCCTTATGTAGAATATAGTTATGCAAGAGGAAAGAGTATACTAAGAAAAGCAGGAGAATTAACTGGAGAAGTAGATTACTCTAAATTAACATCTAAAGAAGAATTTGAATTAGCAAAACTTTTAGGTGGATTTAATGATGCTATAATGAATGCTATAGATAAGCTAGAGCCATCTATAGTAACTAGATATGTAATTGAAGTAGCAAAATCTTTCAATAAGTTCTATAATGCTCATGGAATTTTAAATGCAGAAGATAATGATGTGAAATTAGCAAGAGTAAAACTTGTAGAAGCTACTTGTCAAGTGATAAAGAATGCTCTTAACTTATTAGGTATAGATGTAGTTGAAGAGATGTAAAAATAAAAATAGGTGATTTTATTTTTAAAAAAGGGTGTCTTAAAATAGAAAAGATTTAATTTTAATATAGCAAATATAAAAAACATTTACAAATGGAATTTATTTTGCTAAGAAATTGTAAATTAAAATTAAGTCTGTTTCTAAGGCATCCTTTTTAATATTTATAATACTTATACAATTTATTGTGACTAAGAATTTATATTTGAAAATGAATTATATAATTTTTTTAATATTAAATAAATAATTTTAAATTATGGTTATGGTATTAAAAAATTTACATATGATTAGTTTAGAAATTTAAAATTAATATATCATAATATTTGCTATTAGTGTGATGATTATATGGGTAATTGATTATAATAAGGCACTATTATATCTTGTATACTATTTATT